>JBFXBD010000124.1:0-4312 GCA_050183625.1 Gammaproteobacteria bacterium | reverse complement strand
CGGCCTCGATGCCGCCGGCAGCGCGTGGATTGCTTCGTCGCTTCGCTCCTCGCAATGACGGCGTGCGGTTCATGGATAGCCCGCGTAGCGGGCGCGGCAACCCATGCTGCCTGGACGAATTCGGCGCTGCATGGGTCGCTTCGCTGCGCTCGCGACGACGAAGGGGCGGTTCACGGCTGCAATCGGCCGGGGCCACTCCGGTTCGGCGATGAAGCGGCTCACCGCCTGAATCGGACGCAGCCAGGCCAGGTTCGCGCTCGCCGGCATGGTCAGTCCAATGCCGTGCATTTACGAGCCGCCTTTCAAGGATGTGCCGGCACCGCCGCCGGCTTCAGGCCGGCGAGGAACTCGGCGACGTCGGCCACGTCGCCGTCGCCGAGCGCCTGCGGATAGAAGCGCGGCATCGTCGTGCCCGCGGGCGCCTTGATCACCTCCGCCACCGGCCGCGGGTCCTTGCGCGGTGCGCCCTGGTGCAACGCCGGCCCGAGCCCGCCGCCCGCCTCCGGCCCGTGGCAGCTCGCGCAGAAACTGCGGTAGAGCGCCTGGCCGCGCAGCACCGCGGGCGAGGCATCGGCATCGGCGACGCCCGCGGGCTCCAGGTCCGGCAACCGGACCTTGCGCGCCGCGCCGCCGCCCAGCCCGGTGGTCATGACTACCAGCCGCGGCCGGCCGCCCATGACGAAGTAGGCACCCCGGGAGATGCTGCCCGAGGGAAAGGCCACGTACTGGCGCCCGCCGACCGCGTAGGTGACCATGCCGCCGGCCAGCGAGCCGCCGGTGTCGTACTTGAGGATCTCGCGGCCGTTGGCGGCGTCCAGCACCAGGAAGTGGCCGCGGATGTCACCGCCGAACACCACGCCGCCGGCGGTCGCGGTGACGCCGGCGACCACGGGCGCGACCGCATGGTACTTCCATCGCACCTTGCCGGAATCGGCGTCCACGGCGGTGATCCAGCCGGTCTGCGGCTCGTTGACCTGGGCACCGGGCTCACCGCCACCGCGCGTGTAGGGGTGGCCCGGCTTGAACTCCTCGTCGGTGAGCTTGAAGACCGCGCACCAGTCCACCGAGCCGACGTAGATAGCATTCAACTGCGGATGCAGCGCCGCACCGTTCCACTCGGTACCGCCGATCGTTCCCGGGCAGGCACGCACCCCGGCGTAGGTGGGCGGCGTGCGCGGGGTGAGGATGGTGGTGGTCGGCGTGCGGAACACGCGACGCGCGCTGTCCTGGTCGATGACGTACAGGTAGCCGTCCTTGCTCGGGGCGGCGACGCGCCGCGCACCGCCGGCGGCGCGGTACACCATCGGCGCGGCGGCGACGTCGTAGTCGTAGCCGTCGTTCGGCGACATCTGGTAGTACCAGCGCAGCTTGCCGGTGGCGGCATCGATCGCGACCACGGCGTTGGTGTACAGGTTCGCGCCCGGCCGCGCGCCGGGCGCGTGCGACGGCGTCGGGTTGCCCACCGGCACGATCAGCTCGCCGCGCTCGGGATCGACCGTGTAGTTCGACCACGACGCGCCGCCCCCGCGGTGCATCCCGGGCGGCAGCTTCCAGGTCTCGGCGCCGGGCTCGTCGCCCAGCGGTATGGTGTGGAAACGCCAGACCTCGCGCCCGGTGGCGGCGTCGAAGGCCATGATCCGGCCACGGTTGCCGAAATCGCCGCCGGCGATGCCCATGTACACCCGCCCGTTCCAGGCCGTGGCGGCCGCGGTCAGGTACTCCATCGTGGTGAGATCGGCCGCCCGCGTGCGCCAGAGTTCCCTGCCGGTGGCCGCGTCGATTGCCAGCATCATGCCATCGGCCGTGCCGCGGAACAGCCTGCCGTCCAGGTACGCCGCGCCGCGGTTGTTCGCGAATGGCGAGCGCTTCTCCGGCGTGTACACATGGCGCCAGAGCACGCTGCAGTTGGCGGCATCGAGCGCGACCACGGTGTGCGCGGTGGTGATGTACATCGTGCGCCCGACCACGATCGGCCCGGTCTGGAACAGGCCGGACTCGCCGACTTCCAGCTCGCACACCGGTTCGAGTGTCGCCGCGTTCTGCGGGGTGATCTGGGCAAGCGGCGAATAGCGCTGCGCATCCGGCGTCCGGTTGTAGGCGGGCCAGTCTTCGTCCGCGGCACGCGCGGGGGCGGTGGGCAGCAACGTCAACGCGAGCGCCAGCGCGCACGCGCGGCCAGGAGCCGGCTTCAGCATGAATTCCTCCGGATGAATCGTCGATGCGCCGCGCCGGCACCAGCGCCAGTTGCGGGCGCGACGCATGGTTGCACGCGGCATCGGCGGATTGCAAACCGCGCCACGATGCTCGGGCACGGGTCAGGGCGAAAGCGGTTCCACCGTCCAGCGCAGCCACTTGCCGCGGCCGTCCACCTCGCCGAGGTAGGCGTGCCGCGGCGGCCCGCTGTCGTACACGCTGTGCACGATCACGCTCTGGTCGGGCGGGAACCGGCCCTGGACGTGCGCACGCACGCGCGCCGGCGCGATTGGATTGCGCTCCACGCCGAGCCGGTGCACCGTTCGCGCGGCACCCAGGTCCGCCAGTATGCGATCCAGGGCCTCGCGCACCTGCTCCGGCCACTGGTACAGGGCCTGCGAGTGCAGCACCAGCAGTGGGCCCTCGATCGCCGCGGCCAGTCCCGGCAGCAGTTCCAGGGCATCCCCGGCCAGGATCGGAAACGGATGCGCGCGCCGCACCTGCAGCGCCGCGGCCAGTTCCTCCTGGTCCACGCGCGGCTCGGGCGGCAATTGCGCCAGCAGCCAGCGGCAGGCGGACGGATCGGTGATCTCCACCGGCTCCAGCTCGATGCCCCAACGGCGTGCGATGCGCACCGGTGCAACCGGCAGCGGCATCGAGCCCGCGCCCAGTTGCGCGCGCACGGTGAGCGGCGCGTCCGCCGCGCCGAGCCGCTGGCCGTCGCCGTAGTCGCAGGCCATGTGATCGAAGAGCGTCGTCACGCCCGCGCTGCAGCCGATCTCGACCAGCGACAGCGGCGCGGCGGCCGCGGCGCAGACGTGCGCGACCGCCGGCAGCAGGTAGCTGATGCGTCCTGGCATGGTCGACTGCAGCGTGCACGTGCCGATGAGCGCCTCGATCGGCGCCCGGTTCGCCAGGCAGTAGCTGCGGAACGGATCGTAGGCGTCCGCCGCTGGCGCGGGCGGATCGTTCAGCGACGCGAACCAGCGCGCCAGCCGATGGCCCGGATCGCCCATCAGCAGGTACTGCACCGCGGTGAAGAGCATGAACGCCGGGAACTGCCCCGGCCGGGTGCGATCCGCCAGCGCGATGAGTTCCGCATCCGCGAGCGCGCGCCGTGCCAGCTCGCGGTACAGCGTGCATCCGTAGGTATCGAAGCGTTCGATGGAATCGGCGAAGTCCCGCGCCGCGCTCACCGCTGCCGTGCCCGTCCCCGCGCCCATGGCCGTCGCTTGCACTCCCCTCGTTCCGCCGGCCGGCAGTGTACCGTGCATGCCGGGCGCGTGACTTCCGTCAAGCCGGCGGCCACGGCGATTGCCTATCATGCGGCCACGAGGCTGCGCGGTCCGCAGCGCCGGCGCCGGAGGCGATCGACATGCTGAACGTCAATCCCGAAACCGTCACGGGGATCATCGACCGGGCGCGCGAGTTCCACGCCAAGGAGAGCGTGGTCATTCCCCAGACGGCGGGCAGCTACAGCGAGGACTGGGCAATGCAGACGCTGGCGAACCACCGCGACGACGCCACGTTCCAGGAGGCGCGCCTGGCGATCGCGGCGCTGGATGCGGACCAGCAGGCCGAACTGGTGGCGCTGATGTGGATCGGGCGCGGCGACTTCGGCGCCGACGAATGGGCCCAGGCCCTGGCCGAGGCGCTGGCACGCGCCAATTCGCGCACGGCCGACTACCTGCTCGGCACGCCGCTGGTCGCCATCTACCTCGAGGAAGGCCTGCTGGCGGTCGAAGAGGACGGCAGCGCAGGCGAGGATTGATCCGGCGTCGCGCCCGGCGTCAGCCGAGCAGCACGATCGGGCAACTCAGCGCCAGCGACAGCGCGCGCAGATCGATGGCTCCGGCGCCGACGCTGGACGCCGCGAGCACGAGCGCGCGTACGCGCTGCCGCGCCACCGCCTCGGCGATGGCCTGCACCGGTGGCGCCGCCGGGAGCTCGGCGATCCGCACGCGCCCGGCCGCATCGCCTGCCGCGGCGCGGATCGCCTCCCGGTGCGCCTGCGCCGGCGGCGCGACGAGCGCCAGCACCCCATCGCCCCCCGCGAGCGCATACTACAACGCCGGCCCGACCGCGCGCGCGCCCGCCGCGGCGGCGACGAGCACCGCGT
>JBFXBD010000123.1:0-4934 GCA_050183625.1 Gammaproteobacteria bacterium | reverse complement strand
CAGCGTTGAAGATCGACGCATCGATCGTGGCCGCGCTCCAGGCCGGTGGACGCGCCGCCAGCCTGGTCGATTCGCTGGTCGCCTATGGCACGGCAACCGGAACGCGGATCATCGCTGCCGGCGTCGAGACCACGGCCCAGTGCCGGGATCTGCGCGCCCGCGGCGTGGAGTATGCGCAGGGCTTCCTGTTCAGCCCGGCGCGCCCGGCGCCTGAAATCGATGCACTGCTCGCGCAGGGGCGCCTGCACGCCCGGGCGGGCGGCGCCTGAAGCGCCCGGCTACATGCCCATGCGCGAGTACAGCCGGCGCATGCCCGCCAGCCAGCGATCGTGGTCGGCGGCCTTGCGCTGGAAGTAGGTCTGCACCTGCGGGTGGGTGAGGATCAGGAACTTCTCGGCCCGCAGGCCTTCCATCACCCGCGCGGCCGCTTCCTCGGCGCTGATGATGGTGCTGGCGCCGAATCCCGAGGCGTTGGCGTCCGCGGGCTGGTCCGACAGCATCCCGGTGCGCATGCCCAGCGGGCAGATGCACGAGACGCGGATGCCACGCTCGTGGTAGGTCAGCGCCAGCCATTCAGCCAGCGCGAGATTGGCGTGCTTGGTCACCACGTACGCCGCCGTGCCGGGCTGGTTGGTGAGGGCGACCGCCGAGGCGGTCGAGACCAGGTAGCCCTCGCCACGTTCGAGCATCGACGGCAGCACCGAGCGCACCGCGTACAGGTTCGACATCACGTGCACCTGCCATTCCTGGTTCCACACCGCGTCCGGCGTGAACGGATCGGTCTGGCTGCCGATGCCCGCATTGGAGACGAACACGTCGACCGGCCCGTAGTGCGCAACCGCGCGCCGAACCATCGCCTGCACTTCGGCTTCCACGCCGACGTCCGCCTGCGCCGCCAGGCCGCCGATGGCCTGTGCCACGTCCGAGGCCGCCTGGGCGTTGATGTCCGCCACCGTGACGCGCGCGCCGTCCGCCGCGAAGCGCTCGCACAGCGCCTTGCCCAGGCCGCCGCCACCGCCGGTGACGACGACGTGCCGATCCTTCATGTCCATTCCGGTACCTCCACCGTACTTGTTCAGCGCGCGAACGAGCCGCCGTCGATCGGCATGGCGTGCCCGGTGACGAATGACGAGGCCGGCGAGCACAGCCATGTGACCGCGTCGGCCACTTCGCGCGCCTCGCCGACCCGGCCGATCGGGTGCATCTCCGAGAGCTTGTCCTCGTAGCCGGGATTCTCGGCGCAGAACCGCTCCATCATCGCGGTGCGGATCATCGCCGGGCACACCGCGTTGACGCGGATGCCCTGGCGCGCGTACTCCAGCGCCGCCATCTTCGACAGGCCGACCACGCCGTGCTTGGCGGCGACGTAGGCCGGGGTGCTGCCCATCCCGGCCAGCCCCGCCATCGACGAGGTGTTCACGATCGCACCGCCGCCGTTCGCCAGCATGGCCGGGATCTCGTGCTTCATGCACAGCCAGACGGATTTCAGATCCACGGCGATGACTTCGTCCCAGTCCGGTTCCTCGCAACTGACGATGCCGCTGGTGCGCCCCTCGATGCCGGCATTGTTGTGCGCCCAGTCCAGGCGCCCGTGGCGCTCGACGGTGGCGGCGATCATCGCCCGGATGCTCGCCGCGCTGCGGACGTCGACCTCGACGAAGCTGGCCTCGCCGCCGGCGGCGAGGATCTGTCGCACGGTCTCGTGCCCGGCACGCTGGTCGAAATCCGCGACGACGACCGCGTCGCCTCGGCTGGCGAAGGCCAGGGCGCTGGCGCGGCCGATGCCGTTGCCGGCGCCGGTGACGAGGGCAACGCGTTTTCCTGCCTGGCTCATGCAATCTCTCCTGTGTTTCGATAGGAGGCGCCCGTCTCGCGGGCGCCGGGACCGATCACGTTTTCCTGGACCATCGTCGCGAGCAGTGCGCCATCGCGGTCGAAATAGCGCATGCGGATGAAGCCGCGCCCGTCGTGCGCCAGCGGGCTGTGGGCCACGCACAGCATCCACGCCTGCAGGCGCAGCGGACGGTGCAGCCACAGCGAGTGGTTCAGGCTGAAGGAATGGTACTCGGCGCTGAATATCGTGCGGGTGTGGCCGATCGCGGCGCAGGAGGATACGAGGTAGTCGGAGGCGAACGCGAACGCCGCCGGATGCAGGCGCGGATCCGCGGGTGCATCCCCGCGCAACCGGATCCAGGTCTCGAAGCCGGCGCGCGCGGCGCGCCGCAGCAACAGGTCCTCGGGCTGCACCGGGCGCACGTCGAAGGGGGTCGGCACGCTCAGGCGGCGGTAGCTCTGGTCCGGGATCGCCTCCCGATAGCGCTCCCCGAGCGTGGCCAGATCGGCGAGCGCCTCCGGCCCGGGTACCGGCGGCGGCACGGCATCCTGGTGCTCGTAGCCCTGCGCACCGCGGTGGAATGACACGTCCATCCGGAACAGATCGCGGCCGTCCTGGCGCGCCGATACGGCGCGGGTGGCGAAATTGCGGCCGTCGCGCAGCCTTTGCACGGCATAGTCGACCGGCGCGGCGCCGGTACCGGAGCGCAGGTACTGCGAGAACAGCGCGTGCGGGGCGGCGCCTTCGACGCTCAGGCAGGCCGCCGCGAGCCCCTGGCCGAGATACTGGCCGCCGAAGATGACGCCGTAGCGGTTGATATCGTTGCAGCGGCCGCGGTACCGATCCGGACCGGCCGGATCGATGGCGAGGATGCCGTCGACCGCGCGGCCGTCCCAGGCGGGAACCGACGGCGGCATGGCGTTCATGTCCGGGCACGAGTTCGGGGCATCGGGCCAGTATACTGGCGCGCCCGCGCCGGGCGCGATCCGGCGCGGGCGCCCTCGAATCATTGCCGGAGGCCGGACATGGCTGCACCTTGGATGACCATCGCCGACATCGTGCGCGAGCACCGCCGCTCGCGCCCCAACGCCATCGCGCTGGTGGACGGCGCAACGCGGATCTCCTGGTCCGAACTCGACCGGCGCAGCTCGGCCCTGGCCAACCGGCTTGCCGCCGTCGGCCTCGGCCAGGGGGACCGCATCCTGTGGATGGCGCAGACCTCCTGCCGGTTGTTCGTGCTGCTTGCGGCGGCGGCCAGGATCGGCGCGATGGTGTGCCCGATCAACTGGCGCCAGTCCGCCGCCGAGATGCAGTTCGTGATCGAGGACTTCAGCCCGAAGGTCATCGTCTGGCAGGCCGAGGAAATCGGCGCGGCGGTGCACGAGGCGCGCGCGCTGGCGCGTACGCAGGCATTGTGGCTGCAACTCGATGGCGAACCCGGCGAATTGGATGCCTTCGCCGCCGCCGGCGAGGATGCGGATACGGACCGGGAGATCGACCCCGGCTCGCCGCTGCTGGTGATCTACACCGCCGCGTTCGGCGGCCGGCCGAACGGCTCGATGCTCACGCACCGCAACCTGATCGCCATGGGGACCTACAATGCCCTGCTGTGCGGCGTGACGGCACAAAGCGTGTTCCTGAACTCCGGGCCGATGTTCCACATCGGCAATTTCGCCTTCGAGGCCATCCCGGTGCTGCTTTCCGGCGGCAAGAACGTGTTCGTGCGCCGGGTGGTCGCGCAGGAGCTGCTGGAAATCGTCCACGCCGAGCGCTGCACCGGCGCCTTCCTCATGCCGCCGACGATCATGCAGATGGTGGAGGCGAATGCCGGGCGGCGCTACGACCTGTCCTGCCTGAAGGCCGGCCCGAACGCCCCGCTCTGGAAGGGCATGACGACGGTCGACTCCAGCGCCTGGACGCAGCTTCCCGGGGGGTTCGGACAGACGGAAGTCAGCGGCTTCTGCGTGTTTCGCGGCAATTCCCCCGGCGGCATCGGCAACGCCGGGCGGCCGTCGCCGTTCTGCAGCGTGCGGATCGTCGACGACGCCGGGCTCGAACTGCCGGTGGGGGAGGTCGGCGAACTGGTCGTGCGCGGCGACATCGTGCACGCCGGCTACTGGAACCGTCCCGAGCTGAATGCCCAGCGCCTGCGCAACGGCTGGTGGCACACGGGGGATGTCGGCATGCGCCACGAGGATGGCACGCTGACCTTCATCGGCACCAAGGCGCGAATGATCAAGTCCGCCGCGGAGAACATCTACCCGGCCGAGGTCGAGAGCTGCATCGAGGCGCATCCGGCCGTGAAGGAGGCCGCGGTGATCGGCGTGCCGGATCCGCGCTGGCGGCAGTCGGTCCGGGGCATCGTCGTGCTGCGCCCGGGGCACAGCGCCACCGCCGAGGAGATCATCGAGCACTGCCGGCATCGCATCGCGAGCTACAAGAAGCCCAAGTCGGTGGAGTTCGTCGACGTGCTGCCGCGCCTGCACGGCCTGAAGGACTACGCCGCCCTCGACGCCCGCTTCGGCGGCGGCGGCTACCCGGGCGGCGAAAACGTCTGAACCCCGTTTGAATCCCAGCGGAGTCTGCGGTTACCGCATGCAGCGCGTTTGACGCTGCCCGGTGCCTTTCCGACGGATCGAGGACCGGGCATCCCGGCCGGCTACCGCTGCGCAGGCTTTTCCATCGCGCTTTCCTGCGCGATGGAAAAGTCCGGCCCGACCATCCATGGCCGGGCGTTCGCCGCTTCGCGGCTCACCCATGGCCTGCTCCGCTGCCGCGATCGCTGCGCTATGCCATCCATGGCCCGCTTGCGATCGCAGGCCGCCGGCCGGGATGCCCGGTCCTCGATCCTGCTCCCAGACATTGGCGATGACGCGGCTTCGTCATGGGGCGATAGGACGCCGCATACCGCGAAGCCGCGGTGGCGCAGGGTCGGGGACCGCGGGTATCTCGCCGGAAGCGAGATATCCGCGGTCCCCGGCCCGGTCGGCAGGCCACCGGGCAGCGTCAAACGCGCTGCATGCGGTGACCGCAGACTCCGCCAGTCTTGCCGTTCGTCGCAGTACTGGCGGATCAGGCGGCCATGGCCTTGGAGACCTGG
>JBFXBD010000122.1:0-5073 GCA_050183625.1 Gammaproteobacteria bacterium | reverse complement strand
CCGCCAGCGCCTCGGCCAGGCGCGCGGGCTGGGCGAACAGCAACGCCTCGGCATCCACGCGCAGTTGCTCGGCCGCCGCGGCCGGTGCGGCGGCGGCGTGCTCGGCGACGAACTCGCCGTCCTGCCAGTGGCCTGCCAGGCGCGTGCGACCGTCCTGCGCGGTGGCGTAGTACATGACGCCGGAGCCGTGGAATTGCCCGTCGCGGAATCCGCCGACGTAGCGATCGCCATTGTCCCAGCGGTATTCACCGTGCCCCCAGAACCGCCAGGCGCGGAACTCGCCGCGATAGCGCAACCCGGCAGAGTCGGCGAAGTGCCCGTGGCCCTCGAACTCCCCGGCGCGGAACCGGCCGCGGTAGACGTCGCCGTCGACGGTCGCGTAGCGGCCGTGGCCGTCGCGCAGGCCGTCGACGAAGCCGCCGGCGTACACCGCGCCGTCGGCATGACGGCTCACCCCCGCGCCATGCGGCACGCCGCCATGGTAGCTGCCGCGGTAGGTCTCCCCGATCCGCGAGCGCCAGCTTCCCAGGCCCTGCATGAGTCCGGCGGCAAACGCACCTTCGTAGCGCGATCCGTCGCGCCAGACCAGCGAGCCGCGGCCCTGGAAGCGCCCGTCGCGAAACCAGCCGCGGTAGAACCCGCTGTCCGGCAGACGCGCGGTGCCGAAGCCCGCGATCGGGCCGGCCGCGGCGGGCGTCGCGCCCAGCGCCGCCGCGAGTGCCGCAACGAGCGCGGACAGGTTGCGGTGCGATGTCGAACGGGCCTGCTGGCGCTTCGTTTCCATGGCGGTACCACGTGCCTGCGGTCCGGTGGCGGTTATGATGGCCGGTATTGATCCGGCTCAGCCGTGCGCGCGCCGGCCGGCGCTATAAGCGTGCATCCGCGCGGCGCGCGCCGCGAACATTGGAACACAACGGCCGGCGGTCGTCCTGCCCGGGAGCGGGAACGGACGCATACGGCACCTACATGGAGGGCATGCGATGTTCGAAGCCGCCGAACTCGGCCGCAAGGTCGGCAAGCAGGCGTTCGCCAAGGCCGAGCCTGGGATCCACACCGGCCTGCTCGAACTGCAGCGCACGCTGCGCGAGAGCCGGCGCCGGGTCGTCATCGTCGTTTCCGGTGTCGAGGGCGCGGGCAAGGGCGAGGTCGTGAACCTGCTCAATCGCTGGCTCGACGCGCGCGGCATCCAGACCCACGCGTTCTGGGACGAGAGCGAGGACGAGCGCATGCGACCGTTCTACTGGCGCTTCTGGCGCGCGCTGCCGCCGCGCGGCACGATCGCCATCCTGTTCGGATCCTGGTATACGCGGCCGATCATCGACCGTGTCTTCGGCCGCATCGGCGAGGATGCGTTCGAAGCCGCCTTGCACCGAATCACCGAGTTCGAGCAGTTGCTCGCGGACGACGGCGCGGTGATCGTCAAGTTCTGGTTCCACCTGACCAAGAAGGCGCAGCAGAAGCGCCTGAAGGAGGAGGGTTCGATCAAGGGCAAGGGCGCCCCGCCATTGAAGAAATTTGCCCGGCACTACGGCGATTTCCGGACCGTGTCCGCGCGCGCGCTGCGGGTGACCGACACCGGTCCATCGCCGTGGTTCGTGATCGAGGCCGAGGATCGACGGCACCGCGATCTGAGCGTGGGCCGGACGCTGCTGGAAATCCTGCGCCAGCGCCTGGCACCGGCACCGGAGGTGGCGGCCGATGGTCCGCCGTCCTCCGCGCCGGCGCCGGCGCAGGGTGCCGCCACGGTCCTGGACCGGGTGGACCTGGGCCGCAAGCTGTCCCCGCGGGCGTACGAGAAGAAGCTCGATGCCCTGCAGTCCGACCTCTACAAACTCGCCTGGAAGGCGCGCAACCGCCAGCGCAATACGGTGATCGTGTTCGAAGGCTGGGACGCGGCCGGCAAGGGCGGGGCGATTCGGCGCCTGACCGCGGCGATGGACGCGCGCCTGTTCCGGGTCATCTCGGTGGCCGCACCCACGGATGAAGAAAAGGCCCAGCACTACCTGTGGCGGTTCTGGCGCCACGTACCGCGCGCGGGCTACGTGACCATCTACGATCGATCCTGGTACGGACGGGTCCTGGTCGAGCGCGTGGAGGGGTTCGCGCGCGAGCACGAATGGCAGCGCGCCTACCAGGAGATTAACGATTTCGAGGAGCAACTGGCCAACCACGGCGTGGTCATGTGCAAGTTCTGGTTGCACATCAGCGCCGAGGAGCAGCTCCGGCGCTTCAAGGAGCGCGAGAGCATCGAGTGGAAGCAGCACAAGATTACCGCTGAGGACTGGCGCAATCGCGAGAAGTGGGGGGCGTACGAAGCGGCGGTGAACGACATGGTCGCCCGCACGAGCACCGACTACGCACCCTGGACGCTGGTATCCGGAAACGACAAGCGCAATGCCCGCATCGAGGTGCTGGCGACGCTGTGCGAGGCGCTCGAGAAGGCGCTCGATTGAGCGCTGTGGCCGGGTGCCGGGCGCGCCTGTCACGGGCGGTGCCGTGGCTGCTGCTGGCGGTGTTCTGCGGCGCGGTGATCTGGCGTGATGTCGCCGCACCGAACGTGCCGCCGCGGCCCTGCCCGGGGGATCGCATGCCCGAAGGCGGTGTCATCGTGATGCTGGCCACGGGCTGGTGCCCCTACTGCGCGCGGGCACGGGCCTGGCTCCAGGAGCACGATCTGCGCTGGTGCGAACTCGACGTGGAGCGAATCGACGAAGCGGCCCGGCTGCTCGCGCGCCACGGCGGTGCAGTGCCGGTGATTCTCACGCCGCGCGGGGCGATCCGCGGATTCGATCCGGAGCGCCTGAAGCGTCAGGTGCTGTCGCCCGTGCATTGATTGCAACTATCGCGCGTTCGGCGCTTGACCGTTGCAGATTACGAATGCACGCTAGCGCCGTCGTCAAGGCTGGTCATCGCACCAACGAAAGGGGAGAACATGACCGAAACGAACTGGGGGCAGGTCGAACAGCAGTCGGAAGCGCCGGCAGCGCCGGCACCGGTGGCCGCGCCGGAACCCGCGCCATCGGCACCGGCGGCGCAGAGCGCGGCGGCACCGAAGGCGGCACGCCGCCGGCCGGCAAAAAAAGCCAAGGCCGCGCCGAAGGCGAAGGCAGCAGGGAAAAAGACGGCAAAGAAAAAGGCAGGCGCGAAGAAGCCGGCCAAGAAGGCACCCGCAAAAGCCGCTGCCAAGAAGGCCAAGGTGAAGACGAAGGCCAAAGCCAAAGCCAAGGCGAAGCCCAAGGCCAAGGCAGCGGCCAGGAGCAAGGCCAAGGCAGCCAAAGGCAAGGCCAAGGCTCCCAAGGCCAAGGCGAAGTCGGCCAAGGGCAAGAAGAAGGGCGGCAAGAAGAAAAAGAAGTAACCGACCGGCCGGCCGCGACGCACGTCGTGCAGGCCGGTGCCATCCCGGGCACGCCGCCCCCCGCGGTCGCCACGTGGCGACCGCGGGGGGACGGTTCCTGTGCCGCCAGTCCACGCGCACGGCGCCCACCGCGCTGCACATGACACGCACCTCCCGCGTCGTATTCCAGGGCCGCATGCTCCGCGTCGAGGTTCGGCCGGTCGCTCTGGCCGGCGGGGGATCGCTGGATCTCGAAATCGTCCACCACCCGGGCGGGGCTGCCGCGGTCGCCGTCGACGGCCGCGGCCGGGTGTGCATGCTGCGCCAGTTTCGCCATGTCTTCGGCGCCTGGCTCTGGGAACTGCCGGCGGGCCGGATCGACCCCGGCGAGGCGCCGCTGGCAACCGCGCAGCGTGAGCTGGCCGAGGAAGCCGGCGTAAGTGCCGGGCGCTGGCAGTCGCTGGGCGCCTTGGTTCCGACCCCGGGGTACTGCGACGAACGCGTGCACCTGTTTCTCGCCCGGGATCTCGGCACCGTGCCGCCGCGCACCGAAGCCGGGGAGATACTCCAGGTGCACTGGCTGGACCTCGACGATGCGGTGCAGCGCGCGACTGAAGGCGACATCGACGACGCCAAGACCGCACTTGCGCTGCTGCGTGCGCGCGCGGCAATCGCGGCCGGGCGCTGAGCGTGCGCTCAGGGCGTGCCGACCAACGTCGCGCCGTCCGCGCCCAGGCGCGCCATGCGAACCTGCGAAAACGTATTCGGCGGTGGTCCGCCCGCGGCCGTGCCGCTCGTGCAACGCAGGTAATTCGACGTGTATCCGGCCGGTGACTGTCCGGGCGCAGCGAACTCCCACAGCACTTCCATCTTCCGGCCGATGAAGCGGGTGAGATAGTCGCGGCGCAGACGCGCGTGCAGATCCTGCAGCTGGGCGCAGCGAAGCCGGATCTCCTGCGCCGGGACCCGATCCTGGAGCCGCGCCGCCGCGGTGCCGGGGCGCGCGGAAAAGGCGAATACGTGCAGGCCGCCGAACCCGAGCGCGTCGATGAAGTTCAGGCTCTCGGCCCAGTCCGCGGCGGTCTCGCCTGGAAAGCCTGCGATCACGTCGGTAGTGACGTTGAAATCGGCCACCTGCGCGCGCAGGGATTCCACCAGGGCGCGGAAATCGTCGCTGCGGCAGCGCCTGGCCATGCGCCGCAGGGTCCGATCGCAACCGCTCTGCAGCGGCAGGTGCAAATGCGGTTGCAGGCGCCGATTGGCGAACACCCGGCCGAAGCCCTGCGGCAGATCCCAGGGCTCGACGGAGGCCAGGCGCAGGCGGGGCAGGTCGGTGTCGTCGAGGATGGCGCGCAGCAACGCGGCGAGATCGGTGCCCAGATCGCGGCCGAAGCCGCCGACGTGGACGCCCGTCAGCACGGCCTCGTTCGCACCGGCAGCGTGCAGCGCCCGGATCTCCGCGACGATGTCGGGGATCGGTCGGCTGCGCTCGGCACCGCGTGCGACCGTGACGATGCAGAAGGTACAACGGTGCCGGCAGCCATCCTGGACCTTCACGAACGCCCGTACCCGATTGCGCCCGAGGGCCGTGGCGGCGCCGATGTCCGGCGCCGCGATCGGCAACGCCGGCAGCGCCAGCCGTTCGGTGACCAGTTCCACGTGGCGGTCCGTGTCGGCATTGGGAACCAACTGATCAACGCCCGGCAGCGCGGCCTGCGCCTGTGGTTCCAGCGACGCCG
>JBFXBD010000121.1:0-5174 GCA_050183625.1 Gammaproteobacteria bacterium | reverse complement strand
GTCGCCGCCCGGCAGGTACTCCATGACGATGACCGTGCGGCCATCGGCCTGCAGCACGTCATGGACAGCAACGACAAAGGGGACGCAAGAGGGGACGCACCCCTTTTCAAAGGGGTGCGTCCCCTCTTGCGTCCCCTCGTCGAGGATTTTTAGCGCGACCGATTCGCCGCGCTCGCGGTCATCGGCGAGCCAGACCTCAGCGGTGCCGCCGCGGCCCAGCCGGCGAATCAGCACAAACCGGGCACCGAGTTCGAGCCCGGGAATCAAATCCTCCATCGGGGATCAACCCGCGCCGCTGGTCTGCGCCGGAGTCGACGTCGCTTCGGCGGCAGGCGCCGCCGGCACCAGGCCGGTTTCCTCGCGGTACAGCTCGTGCAGCAGCCGGCGCCATTCCGCGTACTGGTCTTCCGCTGTGCCCGTCAGGCGCAGTGTACGTCCCTCGACGTCGACGACCAGCGGCGCCGCTTCGCTCTGGAACGAGCCCGAGATCTCCTTGATCGACTCGGTGTGGATCTTCGCTTCCTCGCGCTTGCGATAACCGCTGATCACCGCCGCGACGCCGCCGGCCATGGCGCCGTAGCGCGCGGCATCGGCGACGCGCGCGCAATCGCTGGTGTTGCAGCTGTCCGGCACGGCGATTGCTCCGATCACGGCCGCTGCGCCGAGGAGCATGCGATTGCGCGCCTGCGCCTTGAGCTTCTCCTCGGCGGTGATTTCGTCATAAGTGTAGCGGCGCCAGTTCAGGTAGGGCTCCTCGAGGCGCTCACTGAAGGCCGCATAGTTTTCGCTGACCGTGTCGATCATGCCGTAGTCGCGCTCGCGGATCTGGTTGATGCGCTTCACCAGCACGTCGTCCTCCGCCGGCAGCCGCAGCACCTTGAATTCGCCCGTTTTCTTGTTCTTCTCGAGATACTGGCTGAAGGCGACCGGCGCGAAGTCCGCGGCAAAGCGCAGCTCACTGACGCGGCGGATGTTAGCGAGGTCCGCCGGCTTACGGGTATTGCGCGCCGCGAGCATGTCGTTCGCGATCGCAACATAGACGTTTTCGAACGGGTCGCGGCCGGCGTTGTAGCCGTCCTTGTACGCCCGCGTGTCGGCACGGCCCTCGTACTCGCGGTCTGCATACCAGGTCTTGCCGGTCGCATCGCGCACCGTCACGTTGACCTTCAGCATCGCGCCGTTCGACTCGACAATGAGCCCGTCCACGGTGACGTCGAAGGAATTCACGGTCTCGGGCACCACCCGCGCCGCGCCCCAGTGGCCGGTGCCCTCAAGCGTGTCGCGCAACTGCATCGCGAAGTAACGCGCCTCGGCGTAACGTATCTCGGGATAGATGCGGGTCTTGTCGGCGAGTTCCGGATCCTCCTCGACTGACTTCGGCACGCCCGGATTGAAAATGTGCACGCCGACGTCGAGCAGCTGGTCCTCCGGGATCTCCGTGGTCGCCTGCGTCGCCTGCAGCACCGGCAGCGGGCGCGTCTCCTTGACGCAGCCGCCGGCGACAAGCGCCGCCCCGAATACCAGCCACAATGTTGCCGATCGGTTCATGCCAGTTGCACCCGCGGGACGCGACTCAGCGCCCCTTCTTGTAGCGACGGTATTCCTCCCACAGTGCCTCGCGCAATTCCGGATCCGTCTCCTTCATCGCCGCCTCGCGGATCTGCCGCGCGACGATGTCGTCGTCCCGGCCGTCGGGAATGTCGTTGGGAATCGAGGTGGGGCCGCGGCCGCCGCCGGCGCCACCGCCGACGCCACCCTGCTCACTTTCACTCTGGCCTTCCGCGCCCGAGCCGGTTCCGCCGGCGTCCTTGCCGGTGGACTCCAGGCCGCCTGGCGATTTCGGGCCATTGCCAGAGCCGTCGCCGCCACCGGATGATTCGCCGTTCTCGCCTTCCTCGCCGCCGCCGGACTCGCTGCCCGCGGCGCCCTGCGCTGCGGCGCGGTCCCTGGCGATCGCTGCCTGCGCGCTGCGCACGGCTTCGTCGAACGAGCCGAATGTTTCGTCCAGCCGCTTGCCGATTTCCGCGCTGCGGTTGCCGCTGCCGCCGCCCGGAACGGCCGGACCCTGGCCCGAAGCTTCGGTGCCCGTGCCACCCGGCTGGCCGTCCGGCTGGCCTGCACCCCCGGCGGGTCCACCGGCGCCCTGCGCTGTGCCGCCCGCACCGCTCGTTGGCATTGCCCCGCCCGCGCCACCGCCGCCCGCGCCGCCACCCGGCATCGCACCGCCCGCGCCGCCGCCGCCCGCGCCGCCACCCGGCATCGCACCACCCGCGCCACCGCCTGCGCCGCCGGAACCGGACGATCCGCTCGCGCCGGCATCGGGTCCGCTGCCACCGCTGGCACTCGCGTCCGCGGGCGAACCCGGTGCACTCGGCACACCGCCCGGCAATCCACCCGGCAACCCACCCGGCAACTGCCCGTCCGCACAGACCTGTACGTCGACATCGGTGCCGTCTTCCGAAGAATCGTCCTTGCCGTCAACGTCATCCTTGCTGATGCAAGGCTTGCCGCCGGACGAACCACTGCCCGTGGCTGAACCACCCGCGGAGCCGCCCTCTTCGCCGGGCATCGGAATCGGCGCATCGGCGCCACCCTGGTCGCCGCCATCGGTCGGGAAGTCGGACGACGAACCGCCCCCCGACGAACCGCCGCCGGAGGAACCACCACCGGAGGATCCGCCCCCGGACGAACCGCCCCCGGACGAACCACCGCCGGAGGAACCACCGCCGGAAGAGCCGCCGCTGGAGGAACCGCCCCCGGAGGATCCGCCGGACTCGGGGCGCGACGCGGAATTCTGGGTCATGCAGCCGACCAGCAGGCCGATGGCCGCCGCGACCGCGATACCCCGCAGAATGCGATTGAATGTCATCTTCAGTCTCCCAGCCCGGCGCCCCGATCATAACGAGGGGCCGGCTTCGGGCAGGTCCTGGAATCTTGGAGGATTACCCCCGCGGTTGGTTCACCCGCACCCGGAGGAAACGCGCTCAGGTCCCCTCGGCTGACGTGGCCGGCTCTTCCCCACGCAGGAACCCGCCCAATTGGCCGGCAAGCCGGTCGCAGGCGGTGCTTTCCACGCGCGCGATGAAGGGCAGCGGCAGCACGATGCCGAGCAGCGCCGAGGTGCCCGTCACGTTGGTCGAGACCGAACCCGCCGTGCGCGCCGTGTTCAGATCCCAGACCACTGCCTGGTAATCCGATTCCTTTTCCCACCAGCCGAAGCCGATGCAACCGCCGCCCGCCGGGCCGAGCGTGCAGGTGATGCTGCCGCCGCTGTCGGTCTGGCGCGTCGTGCCGTCCACCCAGATGAGGTAGCGGACGCCGCTCGCCGCGATGCGTTCCGCGACCACGTCCTTCGCCAGCAGCCGGGTCACGCCCTCCGGCCGCTGCGGCGCCGTGGACGGCTCGAGCCACGGAAACATGGAGTCCACGAACTCGTCGTTGGACCGCACCTGGATGCCGGTTGCGCGCGACATCCTGTCGCCGACGCAATCCATGAAATCATCTTCGGCGGAGATGCCTTCGACGTTCGGCTTCGCGAGCAGCACGACCGCCTCGTGCGCGGCGATCGCTGTCGAATTGTTGCGGCTCTCCTCCAACTTGGCCGTCATGCAGCCGGATGTCAGCAGTAGCGTCGCGACGCCAATCCCTGCCTGGCGCAACGGAACGAGTTTCAGCGACGACATGCGACACCTCCTTGGCGTGCAACAGACCTGCATTTTGAGTATACGCCGCGATTACCATAGTTCCATCTGGCCGGGCGTGCGATTTGGCGGGCGATACAGGCCGGTCTCCAGAGGTGGACGACGGCCCCTCTGCAGGCCTGTGCGGCGGCAGGTTTCCTCGAAGCGGCGGCGCAACAGGTCGGCCCAGGGGCCCTGGCCACGCATGCGATGGCCGAAGCGCGGATCGTTGTCGCGACCGCCGCGCAACTCCTGGATGCGGCCCTGGACGCGTCTGGCGCGGTCCGGGTAATGGGTATCGAGCCATTCATAGAACAGGTCCCTGACCTCTCCCGGCAGTCGCAGCAGCAGGTAGCCCGCCGATTCCGCCCCGGCCCGCGTCGCGGCTTCCAGCACGCCCTCGAGTTCGTGGTCGTTGATGGCCGGCACCACCGGCGCAAACATCACGCCGGTCGGGATTCCCGCCGCCGCCAGCCGCGAGATCGCCGCCAGCCGGGCCGCCGGTGAAGCCGCGCGCGGCTCCATCCGCCGCTTCAACTCGTCATCGAGAGTAGTAACACTGACAAACACCCGGACCAGTTGTTCCGCCGCCAGGCGTTGCAGCAGGTCCAGGTCCCGGACCACCAGGGCGGACTTGGTCACAACCGTCACCGGGTGATGGCATTCCGCCAGCACCTCCAGCAGCGAGCGCGTGATGCCGAGGCGCTTCTCCAGCGGCTGGTAGGGATCGGTATTTGCGCCGAGGTTGATGGGGCTGCAGCGGTAGCTGCGACGGTTCAGTTCCTCGCGCAGCCGAAGCGCCGCATCTTTCTTGTAGAACAGCCGGGTCTCGAAATCGAGGCCGGGCGAGAGGTTGACGTAGGCGTGACTTGGCCGCGCATAGCAGTTGTGGCTGATCACCCCGTTAGCGACGAAATCACCGGTCCCGGTCGTGATATCGAAGAGCTCCATGGGTCTACCCAGGGGTTCGACCTCGACGACGTCCAGGCGGGCGGTCGATTTGACCGCCTGGTGCTCGATGTCGCGCTGGCGCGCGATCGACGGGTCGAACAAGCCCAGGAATCGCAAATGTTCCCGCAGTCCGCCGCGAATGCGCACGTAGTGAACCGGCTTGGTCATGCCGGGCCCCGGCGCATCCATGACCGGGTCAAAACGGAATTGCCGCAACCCGTCCAGCAGCACCTCGATGATCTTCTGATCGGTGTTGGCGATGCGGATCGTGCCGTTATTGAAGGATCCCTCGGCATCGAAAATTCCACCGACGTATCCGAGCAGCCAGTCTCCCGCCGGCCGGTCCGGCCATTCGATCAGCCTGCCGATTGCAGCGACTGTTGCCCTCGCACTGGTACGAATCGCCTCCACGAGCCGCTGTGCCGAGGTTGCGGCCTGAAACAGGAACCGATCGGTTCCAATCCCGAATTCCGAAAGAAAAGCCGCAGCACGATCCAGTGCTTCCGTGTCCGCCATCGCGAGCCGGAATCGGTGCTGTTCATC
>JBFXBD010000120.1:0-5442 GCA_050183625.1 Gammaproteobacteria bacterium | reverse complement strand
CACGGTGGCCGCGCGCGCGCTGGCCGAGCTCGAAACACTGAAGGGCGACTTCATCCCCGACGATGTCGATGTGACGGTAACGCGCGATTCCGGCGAACGCGCCGACGCGGCGGTCAACCTGCTGGTCGAACATCTCGGCATCGCGATCGCCTCCGTGGTACTGATCCTGCTGCTGTTCCTCGGCTGGCGCGAGGCGGCCATCGTCACCCTCAACATCCCGCTCATCCTGTTCGTGGTGCTGGCGGTCGGCTTGATCGCCGGACAGACCATCAACCGCATCACCCTGTTCGCGCTGATCCTCGCCCTGGGCCTGCTGGTGGACGACGCCATCGTGGTGGTCGAGAACATCCATCGCCATCTGCGGCGCGGCGCGCGATCGCTGGCCGAAAAGGCGGAGATCATCATCCGCGCCACCAACGAAACCGGCCGGCCGACCATCATCGCGACCTTCGCCGTCATCCTCGCCTTCATCCCGATGGCCTTCGTCACCGGCATGATGGGCCCGTACATGGGGCCGATACCGTTCAACACGCCGGTCGCCATGCTGGCCTCGCTCATCATCGCCTATCTGTTCACGCCGTGGATCGCGCAGCGCTGGCTCAAGGCCGGCGCCGCCGGTGAAGGCGCCGCGCGCGAGGATGAGCCGCACGCGAACGATCTTCTCCACCGCCTCTACACCCGCCTCGCCACGCCGCTGATCGAGCGCCGGACGACGCGCATCGGATTCTGGGTCGTCATTGCACTGTTGTTCAGTGCCGCCGCCTGGCAACCAGCCTGGCAGTTCGTGCGACCGTCCGGGATCGGCGGTCCGCCCACGCCCGGCACGGTCGAACTCAAGATGTTGCCCAAGGGCAACAAGAACACCTTCAACATCACCGTGGACATGCCTGAAGGCACGCCGCTCGAGGTCACCGACGCCGTTGCCCGGGACATCGGCAACGTGCTGCGCGCCCACCCGCTGGTGACGGACTATGAGACCTTCGTCGGCCGCGCCGGCCCGGTCGATTTCAACGGCATGCTGCGCGGCGCGACCGTCAAGCAGGGCTCGCACCTGGGCGAGATCCGCGTCAATCTGGTCGACTCGCTCGACCGTCCGGAGAAGTCCGAGCAGATCGTGCTCGATCTGCGTGAGCGCCTCGCCCCGGTGCATGCCGCCTGGCCGGCCGCCAACATCAAACTGGTCGAGGATCCGCCGGGACCGCCGGTGCGCGCCACGCTGCTCGGCGAGATCTACGGGCCGGACTACGACACCGCGCGTCGCGTCGCCGCACGGGTGCGGGGGGCCTTCGCCGACACCTGGGATCTGACCGACATCGATGATTCGGTCGGCGCGGACCAGATCGAATACCGCGTCACCGTGGACAAGGAAAAGGCCGCCGCGGCGGGCGTCGACACCGAGGCGATCGCCGCGCTGATGCGCGACTTCGTCGCCGGCTTCGACATCGGCACCATCCACGCCGCGAGCGAGCGCAACCCGGTGCCGATCCACATCCGCATGCCGGAGCGCTTCCGCATCGCGCCGCGCGACCTCGACCGCCTGTTCGTCGCGAGCAGCGCGGGCGGCCAGGTACCGGTGGCCGCCTTCACCAGGATAGAGGAGGTCGTGGCCGACAAGACCATCCAGACCAAGGACGGCTTTCCGGTCGTCTACGTCAGCGCGGAGCCCGCCACCGGCTCTCAGGTCTATCCACTGCTGGACATCGATGGTCGTCTCGACGGATCGGAACCCCTGCCGGGCATCCGGCTCACGACCGGCGGCCTCGGCTTCACGCGCCCGCTGCCCGAGGCAACCTTCGATTACCGCATGATGTGGGACGGCGAGATGCGCCTGACACTGGACGTATTCCGCGACCTCGGCGCCGCCTTCATCGTCGCGCTGGTGCTGATCTACCTGCTGCTCGCCGGCTATTACGGCAACTTCATCCTGCCGCTGATCGTGATGGGCGCGATCCCGCTCACCATGATCGGCATCTTCCCCGGACATCTGATCATGGGCCAGCCGTTCACCGCCACCTCGATGATCGGCATGATCGCCCTGGCCGGCATCGTGGTGCGCAATTCGCTGCTGCTGATCGATTTCATTCTCGACAAGCGCGCGCTCGGCCGGGGGCTGAAGGAGGCGGTCATCGAGGCGGGCGCGGTGCGCGTGCGGCCGATCCTGCTGACCGCGCTGGCCGTCATCGCCGGCACCGCGATCATGATGAGCGACCCGGTGTTCGGCGGACTCGGCGTCGCGATGGCCTTTGGCACGCTGGCCTCGACCCTGCTGACACTGTTCGTCATCCCGCTGGTGTATTACCTGTGGCAGCGCAACAAATCCCGGGAAGACGGACAGATTCCGCAGGACGGGGGACAGATTTCAAACCTGTCCCCCTGACCACCGACTGATCGGGGACGGGTTTCAAATCCGTCTCCGTCCGTCCCCCGTAGCAATGCAACATCGAAGGAGGCAACACCATGAATACCGAACGACTCATCCGCGTCATTGCCGGCAGCTTCATTTTGATCTCGCTGCTGCTTGCCCACCTCTACAACGGCGCCAGCCTCACCGCGGGACCGACCTGGCTGTGGTTCACCGCCTTCGTCGGCGCCAACCTGCTGCAGTCCGGAATCACGCGCTGGTGCCTGATGGAAAAGATCCTGCTCGCGCTCGGCGTCAAATCCGGCTGCGTGGCGGCCCAGACGGGTCACGGAAAGTAAGGCCGCGCGGCACCGGCCGCGCTACAATCCGGTCATGCATCCCCCCGTGACTCAGTCGTGGAGACCGCGGCGCCTGATCCTCGCCATGGGCGCCGTGCTCGCCGCGGCGCCGGTCTCCGGCCAGGAACTCCTGACGCTGAGCCAGATTTGCGACGCCGGCCGTCCCGTCCCGGCCGGCCGCTTCGAAATCGGCGCGCCCGGAACGATCGTCGACCGCAAGACCGGGCTCCACTGGATGCGCTGCGCCCTGGGACAGCAGTGGAACAATACCGACTGCACGGGCACACCGCTCAGTTCGCCCTGGGCGGGAACCTTCGATCTCGCGACCGGGCTCAACCGCCGCGGCGGCCATGCCGGCCATGCCGACTGGCGCGTCCCGACGCTGGACGAACTGGCCTCGCTGGTGGAACCGCATTGCTACGATCCCGCGCTCGACCGCGGGCCGTTCCCTTCCAGCCCGATCACCGGTTTCTGGTCCGCCACGCCGCACACGAGCCCGAACCACGCCATGCTGGTCCATTTCAAGTACGGCGGCAGCTACATGGGCAACAAGAACCAGACCTGGGCCCTGCGCCTGGTACGCGACGGCCGCTGACTCGCGGCGCGGTTGCGTTGGGCGCGGTTCCGCATGCGAACCGGGCGCCCGGTCGGCTATCATGAGCAGCGGCAACCCCGAGGCGCGTCCGACCCATGATCCCGCTCAAATCGCTGTTTCTGCTCGATCCCGATGTCGT
This sequence comes from Gammaproteobacteria bacterium, assembly GCA_050183625.1. GTDB lineage: Bacteria > Pseudomonadota > Gammaproteobacteria > JADZEE01 > JADZEE01 > JBFXBD01. The sequence goes on along the minus strand of JBFXBD010000120.1, from coordinate 2,008 downwards.
CTTCCTGAATCACGGCTCTTACGGCGCCACGCCGCGGCCGGTGTTCGAGGCCTGCCAGGCCTGGCGTCTGCGCCTCGAACGCGAACCGGTGCAATTCATCAACAACGAACTGCCGGGACTTCTGCGTCACGCACGCGGCATCCTGGGAGAATACCTCAACGCCGACCCCGATGATCTCGTCTACATCCCCAACGCCACCTTCGGCATGAACGTGGTCGCGCGCGCCCTGCGGCTCGCGCCAGGCGACGAGGTGCTGACCACCGACCATGAGTACGGCGCAATCGACAACGCGTGGTTATATGCCTGCCGTAAAAACGGGGCGCGCTACGTGCGCCAGCCGGTCCCGTTCCCGGCGGCCTCCGACACGGAGATCGCCGACGCGATCTGGAGCGGCGTCACGCCGCGTACCCGGGTCATCATGCTCAGCCACATCACCTCCTCCACAGCGCTGCGCCTGCCGGTCGAAGGCCTGTGCGCCCGCGCCCGCGCGGCCGGCATCCTGACTGCGATCGACGGGGCGCACGCGCCGGGCCAGATCCCGCTCGACCTGCGCGCACTCGACGCCGACTTCTACACCGGCAACTGCCACAAATGGCTGTGCAGCCCGAAAGGCGCGGCCTTTCTCTACGCGCGGCGCGCGCTGCAGCCGATGATCGAACCGCCGGTGATCGGCTGGGGCTATGGCGACAACCGCAAGCTGGCGCAGAACCCGGACTACGTCGACGCGCTGCAATGGCTGGGCACCAATGACCTCGCCGCCTACCTCGCGGTCCCGGCGGCAATCGCCTTCCAGCACGAGCACGACTGGTCGCGGGTACGCGCCCGCTGCCATGCGCTGCTGAGCGAATCCCTGCAACGCGTCTCGGCGTTGACCGGTCTTCCCCCGCCCTATCATTCGGACGGCCAGTATGTACAGATGGCGGTCAACGCCCTGCCACGCATCGACGACCTCGCGGCGTTCAACCGCCGGCTGTTCGAGCGGCACCGGGTCGAGATCCCCTGCATCGAATGGAACGGCCGCCAGCTCCTGCGTATCGCGTTGCAGGGCTACAACTCGCGCGCCGACATCGACGCGCTGCTCGCGGCGCTGGCGACCGAACTGCCCGCTGTGCGCGGCTGACATAATCGGGGACAGATTTCAAATCTGTCCCCATCCAGGCAGCTCCGTCTCCTTACGAATCAACAGGGACGGATTTGAAATCCGTCCCCGCAGAAAGCGGTTACAATCTCCCCATGACCACCGACACCGCCACGCCCTACGCCGGCCTCACGCCGGACGCGATGCTCGACGCGATCGAGGCGGCCGGCCTGCGCGGCGATGGCCGCCTGCTGGCGCTCAACAGCTATGAAAACCGCGTCTACCAGATCGGGCTCGAGGATGCCGCGCCGGTGGTCGTGAAGTTCTACCGTCCGGCACGCTGGTCCGATGCCGCCATCCTCGAGGAACACGCCTTCGTGCAGGAACTCGCCGGGCGCGAGATCCCGGTGATCGCCCCGCTCGAGCTGAACGGCCAGACCCTTCACGCCTTCGGCGGGTTCCGCTTCGCGGTCTACCCGCGCCAAGGCGGGCACGCGCCGGAATTCGACGGTCGCGACACGCTGCAGTGGATGGGACGCTTCATCGCGCGCATTCACGCCGTCGGCGCACTGAGACCATACCGCGCGCGACCGACGCTCGACCTTGCCAGCTTCGGCACCGAGTCGCGCGACTACCTGCTCGGCGCCGGCCTGATCCCGGACGACATCCGCGCGGCCTGGTGCAGCGTGGCCGAACACGCGCTGGCCAGCGCGGCGCGCTGCTATGAACGTGCCGGACGGGTCCGCCACCTGCGGCTGCACGGAGACTGCTACGCCGGCAACGTGCTGTGGACCGATGACGGCCCGCACTTCGTCGACTTCGACGACAGCCGCATGGGCCCGGCGGTGCAGGACCTGTGGATGCTGCTCTCCGGCGACCGTGCGGCGATGGAACGCCAGCTCGGCGACGTGCTGTCCGGTTACGAGGATT
>JBFXBD010000119.1:0-5718 GCA_050183625.1 Gammaproteobacteria bacterium | reverse complement strand
CCCGCGCGATCGGCCACAACTCCGTGGAGGGGGGCGAGGGCGTGACCGCCGCACGCGAGAACCGCACGCCGGTCTACCCCGGCCGCTGACCCGGGCCACGCGCGGGGCCAGGCACCGTAATTTTTCCGGTGCCTGGCACCGCGGATGGATCAGCCCTGGACGATCTGGGTGAGCACGCCGCCGGTCATTGCCGGGTGGACGAATACCTGCCCGGTCACCGGCTTGCCGGGGCCGGGATCGCCGACCAGTCGTACGCCCTTGCCGCGCAGGTCCTCGAGCGTCCGGTCGAGATTGTCGACCTTCATCGCGACCAGGTGCACGCCCTCGCCCTTGTCGGCCAGGCGCTTGGCGATTGGCCCCTCGCTGCCGAGGTTCGACACCAGCTCGATGTAGCTGTCGCCGAAGCGGAAGAACGACATGGTCATGCCGGCGGCCGGCGCTTCCTTCCGGTCGCTGACCTGCATGCCGAAAATCTTTTCGTACTGCTCGGTCGCCGCCTTCAGATCCTTGACGGCGATGACCACGTGGTCCACACCCTTGAACATTGCACGGTTCTCCTGCTTCTGGATGCACCGGCGGGGACGGCCCCGGCGCGTGGTAAACACCGGGCCGCCCCCGGGACTCTCGCTCGCGCGCCTTTCACCACTGGCCGATGAGGCCGCCGTCGCGGGCCAGCGCCGCAAGGTGGTGATCGGAATCGCCCCATTCCAACTCCGCCATGGCCAGGCGCTTGAGATAGTGCCCGGCCTTGAACTCCTGCGTGACGCCGATCCCGCCGTGCATCTGCACGAGTTCCTGCCCCACCAGGCGCGCGGAATCGTTGATCTGTACCTTGGCTGCCGACATCGCCCGCCGGCGTTGCGCCGGATCGGCGGCGCCCGCCATCATCGCCGCGTACAGTGTCATGCTGCGTGCCTCCTCGACCGCGATCAGCATGTCCACCACCCGGTGCTGCAATGCCTGGTGCGTCGCCAGTGCGACGCCGAACTGGCGGCGCGTCTTGAGATACTCGACCGTCATCTCGTAGCCGGCGGCCATCGCGCCGGTGGCCTCGGCGCACAGTGCGGCCAGTGCCTCGTCCACCGCGCGCTCGATGATCGGCAGGCCGGCAGCCGGCGCGCCGATCAATGCCTCGTCGCCGACTTCCACGCCCTCCAGGGCGAGGGTGGCCGCGCTGCGGCCGTCCTGCGTGCGATATCGATGGCGGCGCACGCCCGGCGCGGCCGGATCGATCAGGAACAGGCCGATGCCCTGCGGATCGAAGCGTGCATTGGCCGTGCGGGCGCTGACGATCAATCGGTCCGCGCAATGCCCGTGCAGCACGCCGCTCTTCACGCCGTGCAGGCGCCAGCGGCCGCCGACCCGGGTGGCAGTGGTCTGGACGTCGGCCAGGTCGAAACGCGATTGCGGCTCGCCGTGCGCGAACGCCAGGCGCAGGCTGCCCTCGATGATCCCCGGTATGGTCGCCGCCCGCTGCTCGGCCGTGCCGCCATGGCGCAGCAGTCCGCCGCCGAGCACCACCGTGGCGTAGTACGGCTCGAGCGCCAGCGCGCGTCCGAGGGCTTCCATGATGATCATGATCTCGACCGGACCGCCGCCCACGCCGCCCAGATCAGGGTCGAACGGGACGGCGAGCAGGCCCAGTTCCGCGAGTGTCGCCCAGATCTCCGCGCCGTAGCCGTCGGCCTCGGCCGCGTAGCGGTTGCGCTGATCGAAGTCGTAGCGGTCCTTCACCAGGCGCTCGACCGTGTCCTTGATCATGCGCTGTTCGTCTGTGTATTCGAAATTCATGAGCGGTGACCGGAACTAGGAGCCGAAAATCGTGCGGGCGAGGATGTTTTTCTGCACCTCGGTGCTGCCGCCGTAGAGCGTGTATGCGCGTGAGAAGAAATACGCGGGCGCGGCGTGGCCCGCCCACTCCGGATCGCCGCCGAGCGGATCCTCGGCGCAGCCACCGGCCTTGTGGTAGGGCAGCGCGTGCGGGCCGGCCAGGCCGGTCAGCAGTTCGGCCGCGAGCTGCTGCATCTGCGAACCGCGGACCTTGAGGATGGACGCGGTCGGATCGTTGCCGCCGTCCTCGACGCCCGCGTGCGCCGAGACCAGCCTGAGCTGGGTCATCTCCAGCGCCATGAGCCGCACTTCCAGCGCCGCGACCCGCTCGCGAAAGCGCGGATCCTCCGACAACAGCCGGCCGCCGGAAGCGAGCTGGCCCGCCAGCGCCTTGGCGCGCACGAGCCGTTCCTTGGAAATGCCGACCCGGGCGATGCCGGCGCGTTCATTGCCGAGCAGGAACTTGGCGTAGGACCAGCCCTTGTTCTCCTCGCCGACGCGGTTCTCCACCGGCACGCGCACTTCGTCGAGGAACACCTCGTTGAACACGTGCGTGCCGCTCAGCGCGGTGAGCGGGCGCACGGTGATGCCCGGGGTTTTCATGTCGACGAGCAGGAAGCTGATGCCGGCCTGCTTCTTGGCTTCCTTCGAGGTGCGCACCAGGCAGAACATCCAGTCTGCCTGGTGCGCGCCGGTGGTCCAGATCTTCTGCCCGTTGAGGACGTACTCGTCGCCCTCGCGGCGGGCGAACGTCTTCAGCGCCGCGAGATCGGAGCCGGCCTCGGGCTCGGAGAACCCCTGGCACCACCAGTCGTCGAGATTGCGCATGCGCGGCAGGAAGCGCTTTTTCTGTTCCTCGCTGCCGATGGCGATCAGCACCGGGCCGAGCATGTTGATGTTGAACGACAGTGGCTCGGGTGCCGGCGCCGCGTGCAATTCCTCCCAGAACAGGTAGCGCTGGACCTGCGTCCAATCGGTCCCGCCCCATTGCACCGGCCAATTCGGCGCGGCCCAGCCGCGTTCGTTCAGGATGCGCTGCCAGCGCACCACGTCCTCCTTGGGAGGCTGGCCGCGGCCGAGCATCCGCTGGCGGATGTCCTCGGGCAGCCTTTCGCGCATGAAGGCGCGGACCTCGTCGCGAAACGCCAGTTCTTCGGGCGTGAATTGCAGATCCATTCAGGCTCCTCTACACGTCAACGACCCTGCGCACGGAACCCGGCCACCTCCGGCATGCTCGCCGGTAGTCCGGGCGCGCGGGTTCGGGTTGTCACCAGATTCCGAAACCGCCGTCGATGACCAGGTTCTGGCCGGTCATGAATGCCGATCCCGGGCCCGCCAGCAGCACGATGGCCTCGCGCAGGTCCTCCGCCACGCCGAAGCGGTGCAGCGGCGTGGCCTGCTGCAGGAGATCCATGGCCGTGGAGGCGCGGGTGTTGCCGTCGCTGCGATCGCGGCGCGAGAGGCCGGGAAACAGGCCGGGGCTGATGACGTTGACGTTCACCCCCGTGCCGCCCAGCGCCGCGGCCAGGTGCTTGGTCAGGCCGATAATCGCATGCTTGCTCGTCATGTAGGAGGCATTGTCGGCGAGCATGCCGGGATAGTGCCCGGGATTGGCGGCGACCGTGCCGTAGATCGACGAGACGTTGACGATCCGACCCCAGCCGCGCTCGACCATGCCGGGGGCGAATGCCTGCGCCATCAGGAACGGCGCATCGATGTTGATGCCGGTCACCTCGCGCCACTCGGCGAGGGTGACTTCGAGCCAGGAATTGCGCCGGATCGAGTACCCGGCGTTGTTCACCAGGATGTCGATCGGGCCGGCTGCGTCCTTCAGGGCGGCGATCTGCTCCGGGCGGGTGACGTCGCAGGGGAGATCCAGCACCTGGGCGCCACCGCCGCGCAGTTCCGCGGCGGCCTGCGCCAGCACCTCGGCGCGGCGCCCGCAGATCACCAGCCCCGCGCCGGCATCGGCAAGCGCCTGGGCGAACACGCGCCCCAGCCCCTGCCCGCCGCCGGTCACGAGCGCGCGCCGGCCCGTCAGTACCTTGTTCAATCCGCCCACCGCCCCGCTCGCCCACCGTAGATGAAAAATTATACGCGACCCGCATCCGGTTATCCCCGTGCCTGGCACCGGAATTTTTCGGGTGCCAGGCACCGGAACGAACGGTGGATAATTTTCGGGCGCGGGTATACTGCGCGGCACCGATGAGGGTCGAACGAGGAGTACCCGACGCATGGATCCGTTTTCCCAACTGCTGGCCGGCAAGGTTGCGATCGTGACCGGGGTGACCTCCGGGCTCGGCGAGGGTTGTGCGCGGGTGTTCGCGGCGCGCGGCGCACGCGTGGTGGGTACCGGGCGGCGCGCCGAGCGTGGCCGCACGCTCGAAGCGCAGATCCCCAACTTCCGCTTCGTCACCGCCGACGTGGCCCGGCGCGAGGACTGCGAGCGTACCGTCGTCGAGGCGGTTTCCGCCTTCGGCCAGGTGGACATCCTGATCAACAACGCCGGCACCACCGGCGAGATCATCGTCAACCCCGTGCACGAGCTCGACGAGCAGGAGTGGGATCGGATCGTCGATGCCAACCTCAAGGGCGCGCTGTTCATGGCCCGCTACGCCCTGCCGCACATGCGCGCGCGCAAGGACGGCGTCATCATCAACATCGCCTCGATCAACGCCCGGATAGCGGTGGCGAACATGGCCGCCTACAACGCTTCCAAGGCCGGCCTGATCCAGGCATCGCACACCATGGCGGTGGAGAACCTGGACCGCAATATCCGTGTCATGGCGATCATCCTGGGCGGCGTAGGCAGCGAAACGGGCGACGTCACCTCGCTCGCCTTCGGCCGCCACATCCTGGGCGACCCCAACTGGCGCCCGCAGAAGCCGCCGAGCCAGCATGGCCTGGACCGGATCTGGCAGCCCGAGCATGTCGCCCGCACGCTGTCCATGCTCTGCCACGAGGACTCCCAGACCATCACCGGCTCGACCATCGCCATCGACATGGGTGCCTCCTGCGGCGCCTGGGCTTCGGCGATGATCTACATGGGCGCCGCCGGCCTGCTCCCGGGCGGCTGATGCCGCAATGGGTCTCGTCCCGCCGCTGAGGGTCGGGATCCTGGGCTGCGCGAGCGTGGCTACCTACGGCCTGCTCGACCTGCGCGCCGCGCTGCCCGAAATCGACGTGTGCGCGCTCGCCGCGCGTGACCCGGAGCGGGCACGTGCCTTTGCCCACGCGCACGGCGTGCGCACCGCCCATGCGCACTACGCGGCATTGATCGCCGATCCGAACGTCGAAGTCGTCTACAACGCCCTGCCGAACGGCCTGCACGCACACTGGTCGATCGCGGCCCTGCAGGCCGGCAAGGCGGTGGTGTGCGAGAAGCCGCTGGCTGCCAATGTCGTGGAGGGCGAACGCATGGTGGCCGCCGCCGCGGCGGCCGGGCAGCCCCTGATCGAAGCCTTCCATTACCTGTACCACCCGGTGGCACGCCGCGCACTGGAGATCGCCGGGTCGGGGATGCTCGGCGCGCTGCGCGAGGCCGAAGCCGTGTTCGAGGTCGCCGTCGACTCCGTCGGTCCCGGCGACATCCGCCGCAGCTTTGCACTGGCCGGCGGCACGCTGATGGACAGCGGCTGCTACTGCGTCGACTTCCTGCGCCGGCTCATCGGCGGCGAGCCGAGGGTCGTTTCGGCGCGGGCCCTCTGCGCGCCGGCGCAGGTGGATGTGAACATGAGGGCCGAGCTTGCCTTCCCGGGCGGCGTGCGCGCACGCCTGGCGGCCGCGCTGGACGCGGCGCGGATCCGCATGTTCCTGCGCCTGGCCGGCGAGCGCGGGGTGCTGGAGATCGACAACCCGTTCCTGCCGCACTGGGGGCACGAACTGCGG
>JBFXBD010000118.1:0-6578 GCA_050183625.1 Gammaproteobacteria bacterium | reverse complement strand
GCTACGCGGCCTATCCTTGAACCGCGCCCGTCATTGCGAGGAGCGAAGCGACGAAGCAATCCACGTGCTGCCGGTGGCATCGTGGCCGCGTGGGTCGCTTCGCTTCGCTGCGCTCGCGACGACGTAGGGGTGGTTCATGGCTTCAAGCTGCCGGAGCCTGGGCCGGTTCGGGCTCGCAACGACTGGGAGCGTCAGTGGCGCGCCGGGACGAAGCGCCGGCCGTTCTCGTACATGATGGCGCGGCACTGCGCCGGGGTGACTTCCGTCAGCGCCTCGGTGACGAAGTCGCGCGGCGCCGGCACGCCCTCGGCGTGCGGATAGTCCGAGCCCATGAGCAGGCAGTCCGCGGTGCCGATTTCCTCGACGATCGACTTCACGTCATCCTCGGGGTAGGCGACCACGAAGCAGTTGCGCTTGAAGATCGCGCTCGGCCGCTCCTTCAGCTGGCCGGCCGGCCAGAAGCCGTTCTTGGCCATGCCGCGCATCTTGTCCATCTTGTCCAGGAAGCGCGGCAGCCAGCTCGCGCCGTTCTCGACGCTGCCGATGCGGATGTTCGGGTAACGCTCGAAGAAGTTCCAGTAGATGATGTTCGCCAGCGTCATCTGCACCGGGATCTCGCTGTAGCAGAACATCCACTGCCATGCCGTCTGGCCGAGTCGGCGCGACTGCAGCGGCGTCTCGCCCCAGGCACGGATCACCGGGTGCATGAAGGTCGCCTCGGAGACGTGGTAGGTCACCCGCACGCCTGCCTCGTTCAGCCGCGACCAGACCGGATCGAAGTACGGGTCCGCCGGCGAACGGCCGTTGGACGGCCCCATCGGCATCACCACCACGCGCACGCCATTGCGAATGAGCCAGTCCGCCTCGGCGATCGCGCGATCCAGGTCCCACAGCGGCAGCAGGCCGGTGAGGTAGAGACGATCCTTGTAGGCGAAGCTCCACTGGTCGTTCATGTACTGGTTGTAGGCGTGCAGCACTGCGTGCCCGGCCTCGGGCTCGTCGTAGTAGCCGACGGTGGAGATGAACTCGCCGCAGAAGGTGATGCAGGCCTCGACGCCGAATTCGTCGAGCTTGGCGATGCGGGCGTCGCGATCCCACATGTCCGGCGTGGGCTTGATCCAGCCGCTGACGTTGGATTCTCCGCGCTTGACCGCGGCCAGCCAGTCCTTCAGCCGGCCCGGCGGCGGCACCAGGCCCTCGGGATTGGATTCGGAGTTCTCGACCATGCGGTCGCCGATGTGCAGGCCGTAGCGGCCGTCCGGCCCGACCTTGCGCCTGGGCAGCCAGCGCGCATGGAACTTCTGCGGCAGGTAGCCGGCCATGAAGTCGAAGTCGCGCTCGTGGATGTGGGAGTCGCCGTCGAAGATCGGCCCCGTGTAGCTGGTATTGGTCATGTCGAGTCCCTCTCGTTGTAGCGCCTGCCTGAGCTGGTGCGGATAGCGGCGATGCCAGCCCCGCCGGCCGGGCCGTGCCGGGACGGCATCAGGGGCGCATGGTAAAAGTCGACAATCCGGTGTTGCGCAGGTTCCCGGCGAGGTTGGCGAATTCGCACAGGAGCGGCCGCGTGCGGCGCGGATCGATGATCTCCTCGATCGAGAACACCTCGGCGGTGCGCAGCGGCGAGCGCAGCGCCTCCAGGCGCGCCTCGATCTCGCGCAGCCGCGCGGCCCGGTCGGGGGCGGCGTCGAGCTCGGCCGCATAGGCTGCCTCGATGCCGCCGGCCAGCGGCAGCGAGCCCCAGCGCGCCGAGAGCCACGCGTAGCGCACCGTGTAGCGGCCCACCGGCCGGTGCGCACCGCCGGCGACGCCGAAGGCGTTGCGCACGATCACCGAGCACCACGGCACGGTGCTCTGGTTGATGGCGGCCATTGCCCGAACGCCGTGGCGAATCGTGCCGTCGCGCTCGGCCTGCCGGCCGACGGCGAAGCCCGGGCAGTCGGCCAGGTACACCACCGGCAGGTGGAACGTCTGCGCCATGTCGACGAAGCGCACGATCTTCTGGCAGGTCTGCGCGGTCCAGGTGCCGGCGTCGTGGTAGGGGTCGCTGGCCATCAGCGCCACCGGCCAGCCGTCCAGGCGCGCGAAGCCGGTGATCAGCGAGCGGCCGTAGCGCGGCGCCAGCTCGAAGAAGCTGCCCGCGTCCACGACCATGTCGATGATGCGCCGCATCCGGTAGGCGGTGCGCGGGTTGCGCGGGATGATCGAGAACAGTGCCTCGTCCTGGCGCTGCGCGTCCGCGGCCGGTGCCGTACGTGCCGGCAGTTCGTGCACCGACGACGGCAGGTAGGACAGGAACCTGCGCGTGTATTCGAAGGCCTGCGCCTCGCTCTGCACGGCGTCGTCCACCGCGCCTGCGGCGAGCTGGATGTCGGCGCCGCCGAGTTCCTCGCGCGTCACGGGGTCGCCGAGCGCGGCGACCACCGGCGGCCCGGCGACGAATACCGATGACGTGCCGCGCACCATGAGCGAGTAATGGCTCGCCGCCAGCCGTGCCGCGCCCAGCCCGGCCACCGGGCCGAGCGCCAGCGCGACCACCGGCACGGTGGCGAGGTTGGCGAAGATCACGTGGTGCGCCGAGGACTGGATCAGGCCGCCGGGCAGGTTCGCGCGCCCGCTCTGCTCGATGGTACGCACCGATCCGCCGCCGCCGGAGCCCTCGATCAGCCGCACGATCGGCAGGCGCAGGCTGCCGGCCATCTGCTCCGGATAGGCGTTCTTCTCCCAGACCGTCGCTTCGGCGGAGCCGCCGCGCAGGGTGAAGTCGTCGCCGCTGACCACCACCGGCCGGCCATCGATCCGGGCCCGGCCCATGACGCAGTTGCTCGGCGTCAGGTGCACGAGCCGGCCGTCGGCGTCGTACTCAGGCGTGCCGGCAAGCGCGCCAATCTCGTGGAATGAACCCGGGTCGACGAGTTGATCGATGCGCTCGCGCACCGTCCGCCGGCCGCTGGCGTGCTGGCGCGCGACCTTGTCCGCGCCGCCGAGCGCGTGCGCGTCCGCCTGCCGCCGGTGCAGCTCGGAGAGTTCCGGGTTCCAGTGACTGTCGCGGTCGGTCAAGGCTTCGGCTCCGGCGGCGGGGCGTGCGCCGGGGAATGGGGCGTCGCGCCGCGGGACGCGGCGTTTAAATAGGCTACCATTCTAGCGACGCATCGGTGAAACTACAATGCGCGGGCGCGCCACGCGCATACACCGACCCGAGACCCCGGAGTGATTCGATGACCGAACTGGCGATGTCGATCCAGCAGATGAATGAGCGCCTGGCCACCCAGCCCTACAACCGTTGGATGGGCGCGCAGGTCGTGGCCTACGAGAACGAGGCGCTGATCCTGGAAGTCCCCTGGCGTGACGAGTTCATCGGCACGGTCGCAATCAGTTCCGCCCATGGTGGCGTGCTCGCGGCCATCATCGATCTGACCGGCTCCTACACCATCGCTACGCGCACCGGAAAGCCGATCCCGACCATCGATCTGCAGATCGACTACGTCCGCCCCGCGATCCGACACACGATCCGGGCCGAGGGGCGGATCGTGAAGATCGGGCGGACGTTCTCGGTGGCGAACGCGACGCTGCTGGACCCGCAGGGGCGGCTGCTGGCCACCGGTCGCGGCCTGTACTACACGGCCGAGGTGTCCGCCGGCGCCCGCTGAGCGCCGCACGCGGCGGCTGAACGAACCGTGCATTCGATCGAACTGCCCGCGATCCCCGCCCACGTGCCGCGCGCGCTCGTGCGCGACTTCGATTACTTCGCGATCCAGCCCGTCGATGGCGACATCCACCTGGGCTGGAAGCGCCGGCAGGACGAGTCACCCGACATCTTCTGGACGCCGCGCAACGGCGGCCACTGGGTCGTGACGCGCGGAGCCGACATCCGGGCGATATTCACCGATCCGGGCCGGTTTTCGTCCATCGTCGCCAACATTCCCGCCGACAGCAAGCCGTTCCGGCTGCCGCTGCTCGAATACGATCCGCCCGAGCACACCGCGTATCGCCGGCTGCTGGCGCCGGTGTTCACCCCGCGCGCGCTCGATCGCTTCGAGGCCATTGCCAGCACGCTGACGGTCGATCTCATCGAGGGGTTCCGGGCCCGCGGCCGCTGCGAGTTCGTATCCGAGTTCGCGCAGCACATGCCCATCGGGATCTTCATGCACATGGCCGGATTGCCCACGGCCGACGCCGCCGCCCTGCTGCCCTGGGCCGACCTGGTCACGCGCGCTCCGGACGTGAACGACCAATTGCGCGGCTACGGCAAGGTGGTCGAGTACCTGCAGGACAAGGTCGCCGCGCGTCGCGGCCGGCCGGGCGAGGATCTGCTCAGCCTGGTCAGCAACGCCGTGATCGACGGCCGCGCGCTGTCGCACGACGAGTCGGTGGCGTTCGCGTCCCTGGTCATGTTCGCCGGCCTGGACACCGTGGTCTCCAGCCTGGGCTTCTTCATCCGCCACCTCGCCCTGCATCCGGAACAGCGCCACCGCCTGCGCGCGGATCCGGCCGTGCTGCCGCAGGCGATCGAGGAGATCCTGCGCCGGCACGGCATCGTGCAGATGGCCCGCCGCGTTCGCCACGATCTCGAGTACGGCGGCGTGGCCATGAAGCAGGGCGAGATGGTGCTGCTGGCGACGCTGTGGACCGGCCTGGACGAGCGCTTGTTCCCTGACCCGCTGCGGGTGGATTTCGATCGCCATGGCGTGCTGCACACCGCGTTCGGCTTCGGCCCGCACCGCTGCATCGGCGCACCGCTGGCGCGCATCGAACTGCGCACCGTGCTGCGCGAGTGGCTGGCGCGCATTCCCGAATTCGAGATCGAGCCCGGCGCGCAGGTCCAGGTGCGCTCGGGCAAGACGCTGGCGATTTCCCACCTGCCGCTGTCGTGGCCGGTTTGATTCGAACCGCCCGGGGCCGGCCGACGTACCGCGACCGTTCATCCACCGATTCAACACAGGGGAACCGACGATGACCGCACATGCCAAGACCGCCGAGATCCGTTCGCGCCTCAACCATCCCATCATCGATTCGGATGGCCACCTCACCGAGTTCGTGCCGATCATGCTCGAGTACTTCGACAAGGCCGGCGGCACGGATCTCATCAAGCGATTCCAGGCCGAGATGGACAAGACCTTCCTCAGCCAGGAGTGGTATCGCCTGGACCATGCGCAGCGCCGGCAGGTGCGGGCCAAGCGCAATCCGTTCTGGGGCGCGCCCACCGGCAACACGGTGGACCTGGCCACCTCGTATTTTCCCGATCTCATGTACGAGCGCATGGACGATCTCGGCCTGGACTTCGCGGTGCTCTACCCCGGCCTGGGGATCGTTGCCCAGGGCATTGCCGACGACGACGTTCGCCGCACCGTGTGCCGTGCATTGAACGACTACTATGCCGATCTCTGGGGTACGCATCCGGATCGCTACACGCCGGTGGCCACGATCCCGATGCACACGCCGCAGGAAGCGATTGCCGAGCTCGAGTACGCCTGCGGCAAGCGCGGCATGAAGGCGGCGATGCTGGCGAGCCACGTGCGCCGGCCGATCGCGGCGCTCGCGCAGCAGGGGCTGGAGGTGTCGCGGTACGCCTTCTGGCTCGACACCTTCGGCATCGACAGCGAACACGACTACGATCCGGTCTGGAGCAAGTGCCAGGAACTGCGCGTCGCGCCGTCGTTCCACGGGCCCGGCGAGGGCTGGGGCAGCCGGGTGTCGATCTCCAATCACGTCTACAACCACGTCGGCCATTTCGCCGCGGCGCAGGAAGCGGTGTGCAAGTCGCTGCTGCTGGGCGGCGTCCCGCGCCGCTTTCCGGGGCTGCGCTTCCTGTTCCTGGAGGGCGGGGTCGGCTGGGCACGCAGCCTGCTCGCCGACCTGGTCGGCCACTTCGAGAAGCGCAGCCTGCCCGGCCTGATGGCGTACACGAACCCGCGCAACCTCAAGCGCGATCTGTTTGCCGAGCTCTACCAGCGCTACGGCGGCGCCCTGCGCCGCAATACCCCGATCGAGCAGCTCCTGGACATGCAGATGAAGGACAATCCGCAGGATCCGACCGACGACTTCGCCCTGTCGGGCATCAAGTCCAAGCAGGATCTGCGCGACCAGTTCCTCACCAGCTTCTTCTTCGGCTGCGAGCCGGACGATCCGGTCACCTCCTCCGCCTTCGATGCACGCCGCAATCCGTTCCGCGCGCGCCTGAATGCGGTGTACGGCTCCGACATCGGCCACTGGGACGTGCCGGACATGGGCGAGGTGGTGGAGGAAGCCTGGGAGATGGTCGAGAAGGAGATGATCGACCAGAACGATTTCCGCGACTTCGTGTTCGCCAATCCCGTGAAGCTCTGGACCGCAACGAACCCGGATTTCTTCAAGGGCACGCGCGTGGAAACCCAGGTCTCCAAGGCCATGGCCGCCTGATCCGCCAGTACTGCGACGAACGGCAAGACTGGCGGAGTCTGCGGTCACCGCATGCAGCGCGTTTGACGCTGCCCGGTGGCCTGCCGACCGGGCCGGGGTCCGCGGATATCACGCATCCGGCGAGATAACCCCCGGCCCCCACCCAGCGCCCCCCCGGCATCGCGGTATGCGGCGTGCTATAG
>JBFXBD010000117.1:0-7320 GCA_050183625.1 Gammaproteobacteria bacterium | reverse complement strand
CGCTTCGCGCAACTGACCGATCCGGATCTGCTCAAGACCCGGCCGTACTGGCGCTACCACCACTCGGAATCGGTGCGCTTCCCGCGGCCCGAGCACCAGGCATGGAACGGGCTGGTGCTGCGGCACGATGATCCCTGGTGGCAGGCGCATTTCCCGCCCAACGGCTGGGGCTGCAAATGCCGCGTGTATGCCGAGAGCGAGCGGACGTTGAAGCGCTCGGGCAAGGCCGGCCCGGACAGCGCGCCGCCGACCGAGTTCGTCTCGCGAAGGATCGGCGCGCGCGGCCCGGCGCCGCGGACGGTCTCAGTGCCCAAGGGGATCGATCCGGGCTGGGACTACACGCCCGGGCGCACCGTCGCGCCGCAGGTGCGGGCGCAGATTCAGGCGCGCCAGGCGACGCTGCCGGGTCCGATCGCCGAGCAGCTCGGCGCCGAGCTGAAGCGCATCCCGCCGACGCCGGCGCCGCCCCCGCCGCCCGCGGCGGTACAGACGCTCTCCACCGTCGGGGACTTCGAGCCGGACGAGATCGCCAAGGCGCTCGCCGCGGTACCGGGCGCGGCCGACCAGGTCGCCAAGGTCGGCGAGTTCCTGCAGGCGCATCCGCAGAAGGCGCTCGTCATCAAGAAGGCCGAAATGGGCCGGGGCAAGGCGGCGCAGGCGCTGACGCCGAGCGTCGCGACCTTCCTGGGGACCAACGAGTTTCGCGCCGCGGTGACGCATACGCACCCGCGGCCGAAAGACGTGAACGGATGGACGCGCTCGGACTGGGAGCACTTCGTGGTGCGCGCCGAGCGGGGCGACCGCGCCGACGATGTCGACCCGCGCCAGCTCGCGGAGCTGGTGGAGCACGTCACCAGTCGGGCGACCAACGGCATCCCGGAATGGTCGATGTCGGGTGCGTTGGCCGGTTTGCGCGGCGGCAAGCGCGCACCGCTCGCCACGTTGGTCCACGAGCTGGGCCACCAGGTGCACTTCTGGGCGGGCTCGCCCACCCCGCCCACCCGTGCCTCCATAACCCGGTACGCCACCACGAACAGCTACGAGTGGCACGCCGAGACGTTCGTGGCCTGGCTGTTCAACCGCGATGCACTCATGCGGTGGTCCAGGCACGCGGCCGAGCACCTTGACAATCTCCTGGCCTCGGCTATAAGCAACGTGAGGAAGCGATGAACACACCCAGCCCAGCCTTCGACGCCGCGCAGGCCTTGCTGCGCCAGGCGCCGCTCCCTGCGGACGCCGAGGACCAGCTCGCCCACCTGGAGCGCCAGGTCCGCGACGACGAGCGCGAATACTTCGGCGATCTGTGGGAGGCGTTCATCGTCGCCGGCGGCCAGTTCCGCGACCCTTCGGACGCGGCCTGATCCGTGGCAGGCGGCCAACTCCGCCTTTCCGTCCAGGTCGAGGTCCAGCCGGTCGTCGATGCCCTGAACCGCCTGGTCGCCGCCGGCGCACGCCTGCGGCCGGCATTCAAGGAAATCGGCGATTACTTGCTCCAATCCACCGAAGCGCGGTTCCGCGCGCAGCGCAGCCCCGACGGCGTGCCCTGGGCGCCGCTGTCGCCGGCGTACGCCGCCCGCAAGGCCAAGGCCGGCAAGGGCTCCACCCTGCTGGTGTTGAACGGCTACCTGCGCGACCAGATGCGCTACCAGGCCGACGATGACGAGCTGCGGTTCGGCACCGACCGGGTCTATGGTGCGACGCACCAGTTTGGGCGGCCGGAAGCCCGGATCCCCGCCCGGCCGGTCCTGGGTCTGGACGCCGCGGACGAGACCGAGATCGTCGCCATCCTGAACGACCACCTGGCGGCCGCCCTGCCCGGGTAGCCGGCCGGGGCGGCGGCGCCCACCCCCTTCCGGGGGTACCCCCCGAAGAACCGCCGGAGAAGCTCCAGGAGCGATCCGGCGTACTGGGATAGCCCCCTGGGGGATTTAAATGCGCTCGGGCCGATTTAAACGCCATCGGCGGGCGTCTGGCGCCCAGCTGGACGCGAAATCGGCACCTCCGGGGTCAGATCGGGGTTGCCGCGCGGTACGCTGGCTGGTGTGCCCGGCGGCGCCGGCCGCAGGCTCGCGGGATGAGCCCGCCGGCGCGTACACTCCCCGACGCATGGGACAGAACTCGAAAATCGAATGGACGCACCACACCTTCAACCCGTGGTGGGGTTGCGCGAAAGTGTCTGCCGCCTGCCGAAGCTGCTACGCGGAGTCCTGGGCCAAACGGGTCGGCCAGGACCTGTGGGGCAAGAAGGCGCCGCGCCGCACGTTTTCGGCAGCTCACTGGCGTGAGCCCCTGCGTTGGAACTCGGAAGCCGAACACGAAAGCGAACGACGTCGTGTTTTCTGCGCATCGATGGCCGATGTGTTCGAGGATCGCGAGGACCTCGCGCCCTGGCGCTCCCGCCTGTGGGACCTCATCAACCAGACGCCCTGGCTCGACTGGCTGCTGCTGACGAAGCGACCGCACATGGTCGGCAAGTCCGTGCCGTGGACAACTCAGTGGCCGGTCAACGTTTGGCTGGGCACCACCGTCGAGTCGCAGTACTGGGCAGTGAAGCGGATCCCGGAACTCCTGAAGCATCCCGCCCACATTCGGTTCCTGAGTTGCGAGCCGCTGCTGACCAAGCTCGATTTGACGCAATGGCTTTCCGGCATCGACTGGGTGATCGCCGGAGGCGAGAGCGGCGCACGCGCCCGACCCATGCACCCGCTGTGGGCGCAGTCGCTGCGCGATCAATGCGTCACGAGGAACGTCGCATTCCACTTCAAGCAATGGGGCCATTGGGCGCCGAACGCGGGCTCGTCGAAGCGAGCGATCGTCGAGATCCCCGACGAAACCGGCAATGCGACGAAGCTATTCGGAGTCGGGAAAGCGGCTGCGGGGCGAGTCCTCGACGGCCGCACATGGGATCAGGTCCCCACCAATACAGCCCGGGATGGCCCACATGAAGAGCGAACAGACGTCGCTGCAGTTTGACGAACCCCCGGTAGAGAGCCGGGGGTTCTTCGTTTCACTCCCAAGCACGTTGCGCGGGATGGTGTGGACCGAGAACAAGGCTCAGCTCATCCAGCGCTACCTGAAGCTCTTCGTGTACATCACCAAGCATGGGACCTACATCGATGGATTCGCTGGCCCGCAGCGTCCTGGGCACCCGGACAGTTGGGCCGCGGCGCTGGTGCTGGAAAATCGCCCTGCGTGGATGCGCAATTTCTTTCTCTGCGAACGCAACCACGACAAGATCCCCGCGCTGATCGCCCTGCAGCAGACCCAGCCGAAACTGAAATCAAAGCGCAGGATCGAGGTGCTAGAAGGCGACTTCAACGAGCGTTTGCCGTACATCCTGAACACCGGCGTCATCGACGAAAAGCAAGCGACGTTCTGCCTCCTGGACCAGCACACATTCGAATGCAAATGGGCATCAGTCGAATTGCTCGCACGGCATAAGAAGTCCAGAAAGATTGAGCTGTTCTATTTTCTCGGAACGTCATGGCTGGGTCGCGCATTGCGGGCCGACAAGGACGTGGAGCGCGTGCGCGCCTGGTGGGGCCGCGATGACTGGCAGCAACTGAAGGGCAAGAGCGGTCAGTCGGTCGCGGAGCTGCTGGCTGAACGATTCCAGAAGGACCTGCACTACCAGACCGCGCTTGCATGGCCAATCTACGAGAGCGCGACGGGCAAGCGCGTGATGTTCCATATGATCCATGCGAGCGACCACCCGGAAGCGCACAAGCTGATGTATCGGGCCTACAATTTCGCCGTCGGGATCAGAAGCTCGATCGCCGCGATGAAGCAATTGGCGTTTGAGGGCATTTAGAACGGCAAGCGAACCCCTTTGCCATTGGTAAATGCCCAGCCGCGTGGCGACCTGAATTGAAAGGATCGATGTTGTGAGTGTGCGGATACTGCAACTCGTAGGTGTCGCGGCCGTCGCGCTCGTCTTTACCGGTTGCGCAATGGAACCGCCGAAATCCCCAGCGTTCGTCGCCACGCCACGTGCGCAATTCTTCATCGCTGGAGTGACGAAGAAACAGGCCATCGACGAGATCGTCGCCGGAAAGCTGAGTCGAGGGATGACGATTCGCGAAGTCAACGACTATGGCGTGACCGTCGCCGCCCCGATCAACAATTCGATCCTGGCGTCGATAATCTACGGCTCGAGTTACGACAGGACCCCGGAAGCACGGATCCACTACAACGTCGTTGACCACGAAGATGGCGTGCGGATCTACTCACGGGCGGAAATGGTCACGAATCCAGGAAGTGGGTTCGAACGCTCAACCGATGTGACTGCCAGTATCGCGCGAGAACTGCAGCAGGAGCTGTGGGACCTGCGAACCAAGATCGAAACCGCGAATGGATCGAAAGCGCTGAACCCGCTACGACCCTGATTGGATTCGTTATGGCCGTTGCGAGTTTGATGGCTCGCCGGTCGCCGCGAACAACATTGCAACGTCCCGTGTCTCGTTGGTATCGTTCAGACGCCGCCGGGGGATTCGATAGCTAACGCGCGTTAACTGCCGACCGCTGCGGCGGCTGCCTACAGTGCGCCTCGTCATGAGCGAGGCACGCACCCTGTCGATCTTCCGTCCCGGCCGGCACATCACCGCCGGTGGCGACACCCTCACCTTCTCGGAAGCCGACTGCGCGGCGATCGCCGCGTCGTACGACCCGGCCCGCCACCAGGCGCCGCTCACCATCGGCCACCCCAAGGACGATGCGCCCGCCTACGGCTGGGTGAAGTCGCTGCAGTTCGCCGATGGCGTGCTCGGTGCGGTCCCCGACCAGGTCGAGCCGCAGTTCGCCGAGCTGGTCAACGCCGGCCGGTTCAAGAAGCTCTCCGCGTCGTTCTACCCGCCCGCTCACCCGCGCAACCCCGCGCCGCAGGCGTACTACCTGCGCCACGTCGCGTTCCTGGGCGCGCAGCCGCCGGCCGTGAAGGGCTTGCCGGACGCGCGCTTCGCCGCGGACGAAGCAGGTGTGGTCGAAATCGAGTTCGGGGAACCCGTGGCCTGGCCGGTCGCACGCGTGCTGCGCTCGCTGCGCGAGTGGCTCATCGCCAAGTTCAGCCCCGAAGATGCCGACCGCGTCGTGCCCGACTACGTCATCCAGGACCTGGATGCGGCGGCGCGCGCGCAGCCCGACAACCCGATGACCACGCCGGCGTACGCCGAGCCCGCGACACCCACGACAACCGATGAGGATCCTGCGATGACCGCAGAGCAGCAGGCCGCGCTCAAGGCGCGGGAAGACGCCATCACCGCGAAGGAAGCCGAGTTCGCGGAGCGCGAGACCAAGATCAAGGCCGCCGAGGCCGCGGCGCGGCGTACCGAAGTCGCCGAGTTCGTCGAGCAGCTCGTCAAGGACGGCAAGGTCCTGCCCCGCGACCAGGCGCCGCTGGTGGAGTTCATGGCCGGCGACGGCGCCGAGATCGCCTTTGCCGAAGGCGATGCCACCGTGAAGAAGCCGCGCGAGGAGTGGCTGCGCGGCTTCCTCGGCAACCTGCCCAAGCAGGTCGATTTCGCCGAGCGCGCCGGCACTGCCACCGCCGCGGCCATCAACCCGGCCGACGCGCATGCCGTCGCCGCGAAGGCGGTCGAGTTCCAGGAGTCCGAGCGTCGCGCCGGTCGCGAGATCAGCGCCGACGCTGCGGTCAGGCACGTGCTCAACGCGGCCGGCTGACCCCGCCGCCCGCAATCCAAGGAGACCACCGTGAATCCCGTACTCACGAAATCGTTCCTGGCCCAGGCGGCCATCACCAAGTACCGCATCGTCAAGCCTGGCTCCGCGGACGGCCAGGTGCTGCAGGCTGCGGCCGTCGGCGACGCCATGATCGGCGTCGCCAATGAAATCGATGCCGCCATCGGCGAGCGCATCGACGTGGTCCTGGTCGGCATCGCCGACGTCGAGTACGGCGGCACGATCGCTCGCGGCGACCTGCTCACCTCCGACGCCAATGGCAAGGCGGTCGCGGCCGCGCCCGCCGCCGGCACCAACAACCGGATCGTCGGCGTCGCCCTCGTGGCTGGCGTGTCGGGCGACATCGGCTCCTGCGTCGTCTCGCAGTCGCGGCCGCAGGGCTAACCCACAGGAGACCAAGCGATGTCCCTTGCACCCTATCCCATCAATCCCGAGCTTACCGCGATCGCACTCGCGTATCGCAATGCCCGCCTCATCGCGGACGACGTGCTGCCGCGCGTGCCGGTCGGCACCGCGCAGTTCAAGTACTGGAAGTACACCCTGGCCGACGGCTTCACGCTGCCGGACACCAAGGTCGGCCGCAAGAGCCGGCCGAACGAGGTGGAGTTCTCGGCCACCGAGGTGACCGACAGCGTCGTGGACTACGGCCTGGACGACCCCGTTCCGCAGAACGACATCGACACCGCGCCGCCGGGGCGCAATCCGCTCGACCGCGCGACGATGGGCATCATGGACCTGGTGCTGCTCGACCGCGAGCAGCGCGCCGCGGCCTTGGTGTTCAACGCCAGCAACTACGCGGCCGCGAACAAGTCGACGCTGTCGGGCACCAGCCAGTGGTCGGACCCCACCAGCGACCCGATCTCGGCCGTGCTGACCGCGCTCGACGCGATGGTCATGCGCGGCAACATCATGGTCCTCGGGCGCGCGACGTACTCCAAGCTCATCCAGCACCCGAAGATCGTCGAAGCGGTCTACAAGACCGGTGCCGACGCCGGCATCGTGCAGCGCCGGCAGCTCGCCGACCTGTTCGAGCTGGAAGACGTGCTCGTCGGCGAGGGCTGGGTCAACTCGGCGAAGAAGGGCCAGTCGGTGTCCCTGTCCCGCGTGTGGGGCAAGCACTGCGCGCTCATCTACCGGGACAGCCTGGCCGACGCCAACCGCGGCACCACGTTCGGGTTCACGGCGCAGTTCGGGTCGCGCGTCGCCGGCACGATCCCGGATCCGAACATCGGCATGCGCGGTGGCCAGCGCGTGCGCGCCGGCGAGTCGCTCAAGGAACTCATCACCGCCAACGACCTGGGCTACCTGTTCACGAACGCGGTGGCGTAACCCGGGGCGGCCACAGGAATGCCCGCGAGAGAGGAGCCCCGGGGAGGCGCGCCGAACCGGGGCTCGTTTAATCCAGTCACGAGGAGCACTTGAAGATGGCGAAGAAAGACACCGGACCGGCGAAGACCTACACCGTGGCATCGCCGATCGAGCACGACAAGGAGCACTACGCGGTCGGCGAGACCATCGAGCTGTCCGAGCCGCAGGCTGCGGCGCTGCTGGCGGTCGGTGCCGTCGAGGCGCCCGCCGAGAAGGCGCCCCCGAAGAGCGAGGGGAAGTGACCATGCGCGGGCGCTC
>JBFXBD010000116.1:0-7479 GCA_050183625.1 Gammaproteobacteria bacterium | reverse complement strand
GCAGCCTGAGCCAAATCGGCGCCGCTTGGGTCGCTTCGCCGCGCTATCCATGAACCGCTGCGTCATCGCGAGGCCGAACCGGCCCAGGCTCCGACCGATTCAAGCCATGAACCACCCCGTCGTCGTCGCGAGCGCAGCGAAGCGACCCACGCGGCTACGATGCCATCGGCAGCACGTGGATTGCTTCGTCGCTTCGCTCCTCGCAATGACGGGTGGGTTCAACTGCGGATCAGGCGGTTGACCTGCGCGGCCCGCTGCGCGAGTGCCGCGGCCCGCTGCTGCGCGCTCACGCGGCGCGTGCCCGCGGGCAGCACCCGATCCAGCTGCGCCAGCGGGACCACGCTGCACCTGGGTGCCGGGATGAGCTCGCTGCGCGGCTTCGGCGCACCCGCCTGGCCCTCCTTGCCCACCGCGGCGAACCAGTCCTGGGCGGTGTCGGCGAGCCGGTGCGTGGAGATCGCGGGCTCGGCCGGCTGGCCGATCCGGAACAGCATCCCGCCCTGGCGCATTCCGCTGGTATCGAGCCAGTTCGCCACGCCCGGATCGCGGTGCGCCAGCACGATGCGCACGCGGCCGTCGGCATCCGGCACGCTCTGCGCGCGCGTCAGGCTCACCTGCCGGTGCGCATAGTCCTGCGACGCATACAGCGCGCTGATGGTCTGCAATCCCCAGTAGCGCGGCGCCGGCGGCAGCGACATCTCCATCACCAGGCATTCGTCCGCGCCGAGATCCCAGCCGCCGTTGTAGACGTAGGGCAGCGGCGATTCCGGGCGGGTCGGCGCCGGCTTGAAGCCGTTGCGATGCTTCTGGTTCTCCATGTGCATCATGGCCCAGAAGCGCACCGACGCCGCCAGCCACTGGCTGAGCGCCGTGAGCTGCCGCTCGACCCGGTCCGCATTCACGATCGGCCACGGGCCGGGCGGTGCATCCAGGCACTCGATTTCCAGTTGCGAGGTGCGCGCCGCATCCCAGTCGTCGAAGAACTCCCGCACCAGGATGCCATTGGTGCCTGGCACCATTTCGTACCAGGTACCGGACTGGCGTGCCTTGCCCAGGAAGATTTCGAAGCGGCCGTCATTGCCTGGGTGGAAGTCCGCCGCCAGCAGGTTGCCCCCTGCCCCGCCCGGCTTGGTGAAGTCGAAGCCGATGAAGGGCGCGTTGCCGAAGCGGCCGTGGATCCGGTAGTTGAGATCGTCGCGCAGCGTGATGGTGCGATACACCGAGTCCGGATTCGCGCCGCCCCAGTCGAACAGGTGCGCGGCCCACGGCCGCGAGAACACCGGGCGGTACGGATCGTTGGAGCCCATGGTGCGCTCCAGCCCGAAATGGAACATCTGCAGCACGTTGCGGATCAGCTCGGCCTGATCCACCGGACCGAGATTGACGACCTCCGGCGGCAGCAGCGAGGGCAACTGGCCGAGCGCATCGGCGAACTGTTTCCACGCGCCCAGGTCCAGGACCCGCGCGTCCTCCGTGCGGCCGGCTTCCACGTGCGCCGCGGCACTCCAATAGGGCCAACCGATTTCCACCGTCATAGCGCCTCCCGATTGCAGATGCCCAATGGCCACCAAGGTCGCACACCGCGCACCGGCACTCAACCCCTGCCCGGTGAACGCCGCCTGGCAATCCTTGAACCGCGCCCCGTCATTGCGGCGCAGCGCAGCGGCCGCGGCAATTCACGCGGCCGGGACGAGTCCAGCGCCGCATGGGTCGCGTCGCTGCGCTTTCGATGAACCGTCCCCGTCATTGCGAGGAGCGAAGCGACGAAGCAATCCACGCGCTGCCGGCGGCATCGAGGCCGCGTGGGTCGCTTCGCTGCGCTCGCGACGACGGGGGGGCGGTTCATGGCTTCATGCGGCCGGAGCCACGCCCGACCAGGCCTTGCGATGGCGATCGCGCCGCGACGGCTACGGTCAGGACGGCGGCGCCGGGATCAATCCCTCGCGCATGAGCGCGGCGGTGGCCGCGCGCGCGGCCGACATGCGCGCATTTGCGCTTTCCATCAGCGCCTCGCGCGTGGCGGCGACGGCGGCCACGCCCGCGGCCTGCGCCGCGAGCCCGACCGCCGCGGCGATGCGCGGATAGATTTCCCATTCGTCCATGCGCGGCACGATCCGATCCGCATCGATGCCGCGGTCGCGGGCGCAGGCCGCCAGTTCGCGCGCGGCGGCGATCGCCATCGCGTCGGTGATCGCGCGCGCGCGCACGTCGAGCACGCCGCGGAACAGCGCCGGAAACACCAGCGAATTGTTGACCTGGTTCGGAAAATCGCCGCGGCCGGTGGCGACGACCCGGGCGCCGGCGGCCTTGGCGTCCCACGGCCAGATCTCCGGCGTCGGGTTCGCGCAGGCAAACACGATGGGATCGGGCGCCATGCGCCGCACCCAGTCGGGATGGATCGTGTCGGCGCGCGCGCACGAAAAGGCGATGCAGGCGTCCGCGCCGGCCAGTGCCGCATCGATGCCGCCGGCGATCGCACCCGGGTTGGTTTCCAGGCAGATGCGCCACTTGTCGGGCGACTCGCGCTGCTGCGCGCGCAGATCCTCGCGCCCGTGGTGCAAGGTGCCGCGGCTGTCGCACACGACGATCCGCGCCGGATCGGCGCCGCAGGCGCGCAGCAGGCGATACCCGGCGACATTGGCCGCACCGGCGCCGACGAGCACGATGCGCGCGTCCTGCAGGCGCCGGCCGGTGACTTCCAGTGCGTTGAGCAGGCCGGCGAGCATCACCGTCGCCGTGCCCTGCTGATCGTCGTGCCAGACCGGGATCGACAGGCGGTTGCGCAGCCGATCCAGGATGGCGAAGCACTTGGGCTGGGCGATGTCCTCCAGGTTGATGCCGCCGAAGGCCGGCGCGATCAGTTCCACCGTGCGCACAATCTCGTCCGGGTCGCGCGTGTCCAGGCAGATCGGCACCGCGTCGACGCCGCCCAGGTACTTGAACAGCAGCGCCTTGCCTTCCATGACCGGCAGCCCGGCGGCCGGGCCGATGTCGCCCAGGCCGAGCACACGCGTGCAGTCGCTCACCACGGCGACGGTGTTGCCCTTGCCGGTGTGCTCGTACACCGCCGCCGGATCGGCGTGGATCGCCTTGCATGGCGCCGCCACGCCCGGCGAGTACCAGATCGCGAAATCGGCCAGATCGCGGATCGCGCATTTCGGCAGCGTCTGCATCTTGCCGCGATAGAACGGGTGCAGCCGCAGCGCCTCGCGGGCCGGGCGATCGGCCCGGTCGAGCCGGTCGTCTTCTGCCGCCATCTGCACTGCCTCCGCGTCGCGTTCCCGGCACCGCCCCGGCGCTGCCACCCGAGTGAACTTATCGATCCGAAATCACCGGGCTGCATTGACCGCGGTCAGGTGCCGGGCGGCCGCCGGGCGTTCACCTCCGAAACGGCGCCCGCCCCGCCGCGGCCGCCACGGCCCGGAAGGCATCGAGGTTCTCGACCATGCGCTCGTGGCCCATCTGCTCCCCGTAGCGGAAGATGACGCCGGTCAGGCCGCAATCGAGCCAGGGCGCGACCCGCTGCCGGATCCGATCGACCGGCCCGACCAGCCAGCCGTCGTCGATGTACTCGTCCGGCACGGCATCCAGGGCACGCTGCCAGTGCGGTTCGTCGAGCATCGGCAGCCCCGCCTGGACGCGGGCCTCGGCATTGCGAACGCCGGACTCGGCGATGATGTCGGCCAGCCTGCCCGCGAGCCAGCCGTAGCCGCGCGCCTCCATGAACGGGCGCTGCATCGCCGACCAGGTGACGACGTACTCCTTGTACGGCCGCATCGCAGCGCGCACGTCCGCGTCCACGTTCATGTCCACGTGCGCCCAGATCTCGAACCCGTCCAGGGTCTTGCCATTGCCGGCCCTGGCCAGGCCGGCCTCCAGCAGCGGCCGCATCTTCGGCATGATCCCGGGTGCCCAGCCCGGCGGCATCCAGCCGTCGCCGATCTCGGCGGCGAGCGCGGTCATCTGCGGCCCGCTCGCGGCCACGATCACCGGGATGCGCGAGAGGATGTCCAGTCCGATACGGTGCGGCGCCATGCCCAGGTGCCCCGGGCCGCGATAGGGTGCCGACCATTCGCGCCCGGGGTGTTCGATCGCCTGGCCGGCGAAGGCCTGGCGCAGGATGGCGACGAAGTCGCGCATGCGCGCGACCGGCTTGCCCCATGGCCGACCCTGGAATCCCTCGCAGGCCACCGGTGATCCGGTGCCGACGCCGGCGATGATCCGCCCGCCGCCGGTGAGATGATCGAGGGTGAGGAACGCCATCGCCGCCACGGCCGGCGCTCGGCCGGTGTTCTCGGTCAGGCGCGTGCCGAGCTTGAGCCGCTTCGTACACGCGGCGAGGTAGCCGAGCCCGACGATCTCCTCGCTGCCGTAGCCGCCGGCGGTGAACACCGCATCGAATCCGAGTTCCTCGGTCAGCAGGATCCGCTCCAGGGGCATTTCGAAGCGCCGGTCCTGCCAGCGTACTTCCGTCGCGATCTGAACCACGGGTCACCTCCTCCCGGCGCGCATCAGCGCGCCCGACCGTTCCACGTCTTCCACATCGCCTCGTCCAGCGTCGCCCCGCGATCCCAGCCCAGGTAGACGGTGAAATGCAGCACGATTTCCTGCATTTCCTCCAGCGTGACGTCGCCGCTGTCGAAGGCGCCCCGCATGTGCGCTTCGAGCAGCGCGCCGTTGTCGCCCGCGCCGCAGCAGCAGATGGCGATGATGCGCCGGTCCTTCAGCGACAGGCCCGGCCGGGTCCACACGTCGCCGTAGACGAAATCCAGCGTGGACTCGCTGTACGCGCTGGCCGCCGGCGCAGGCGCTGCCCGCATCACCCGTTCGTACATCTCCCGCCCGCGCCCGCGACGCGCCGCGTTCGAGATCGGCGGCCAGGTGAAGACCCGCGGCGGCGGCGCCGTCTCGCCGCGCTCGGCGTGGATGCGGCCCCAGGACTCCAGCGTCGACTGCACCATGATCTGCCCTTTCGGCCAGCCCAGGTGCGTGGCGAACTGCAAGTTGAATTCGTCGACTTCCTCCAGGCTGAGATCACCGCTTTTAAGCGCGGCATAGGTGTGCGAATGGATCGGGATGGTGGTATCGGCCGCGCCGACGCAGGCCAACGTCACCAGGCGCCGCTCGCGCATTGTGATGACGCCGCGGTTCCACATCTCGCCGAACACGAACCCGACCACGCCGGACCAGGTATAGGCCTGCCCGGGCGCGGGCGGCGGCGTGGTCATGATGTCGCGGTAGTGCCTGCGTGCCTCCTGCTGGCGGCGCTCGTAGTCGAAGATGCCGTCGCCGGTGGGGCGATCGGGACGTTCCCGATTCATGGTTTCCTCCTGGTCCGGTTGTCGGAACGTCGCGGGTTGCCCGCACGTTCCATTCATTACGGGCTGGCGAAGCTTCCGGGCAGCGCCGACGATCGTCCGCATTGCACCGGCGCACTGGATATCTTCAACGGTTCGCGTCCTGCAGCGGGAAGTTTCATCCGTCCATCCCCAACGTCACCTTCAACCCGCGCTCGACTGCCTCGAGTTCGGAGCGCGTCAATCGGGTGAGGGGGCCCCCTCCCATTCGCGCACGATCCAGCGCGCGCGGTTGATCGAGGATCACCTGGCAGGGTTGTTTCAGGCGATCGCGCGCGGGAATCGTGACGCGCAGCAGTTCGAGTTCGGCTCGCACCTGTGTGGTCAGCGGCAGACCGATGACCATGGGTGCACCGGCGTCGATGAGTTCGTTGGCTTGCATGACGAGCACGGGACGGATCTTGCCGACCTCGCATCCGCGCGGCGGGTTGAGGTTGGCCACCCGGATTTCGCCGCGCTTCACCGGCGCGCCTTGCGGGGCCTGGTGCGGCATATGGCGGCGCGAGGTGTACGTTCGGCGTACTCCAGCGCTTCGTTGTCCAGCGGCAATGCTTCGACGGCAATCTCCAGTGCTTCCCGGCGAATGTCGGCATCGCCGTAGGCGGCGCGCGCTTCCTTGACGAAGGCGGCCAGGCAGCGTACCCGCTCGCGACGCTGCAGGAATTCCTCGATCGCAGCGCGGGCGATTTCCGAGCGCGGCAGGCCTTCCTCGCGGGCTTCCCGATTCAGGCGGGTTTCGAGGTCATCGGGTAATCTCAAGCTGAATCCGGCCATGTCGTCGCTTCGGTGTGTGCATGCCATACGGTACGACAAAACGTAACACGTTTTGGGTGACGAGCACCGCCGCCCGGCTCTCATCACAGGCCGACGGCGTCTGTGGCAAGAACACCTTGCGGCCTTGGACGGTCGAACGATCTCAATGAATCCTGCGGCGCGGGTTGCCCGCTCCGCCCCTACAGGCTGGTCGGGCTGCCCGGCAGCGCCAGCGGGTAGTTCACGGTCGCGCCGCCGTCGACCAGCAGCGTCTGCCCGGTGACGTAGGCGGACAGATCCGAGGCGAAGAACAGGATCGCGCGCGCCACGTCCTGCGGCTGGCCGATGCGCCCGAGCGGAACCGCCTTGCGGTACGCATCCGGATCGGGCGCCCGCGATCCTTCCGTGGCCGGGGTGGCGATTGCGCCCGGCGCCACCGCGTTGCAGCGGATGCCGTGCGCGCCGTACTCGGCGGCGATGCTGCGGGTGAGCTGGATGAGGCCGCCCTTGGCCGCGCCGTAGGCGGCGTGGTTCGGCGCCGACACGACGCCGCTGATCGAGGCCACGTTGACGATCGATCCGCCCCGGCCCTGCCCGACCATGTGGGCGATGGTGGCGCGGCAGGTCATGAATACGTAGCGCAGGTTGCGCGCCTGCATGAGATCGAATTCCTCGTCGGTCCAGTCCAGCATGCGCCGGAACTTCACGTAGGCATACGCGCCGCCGGCGACGTTTACGAGGGTATCCACGCCGCCGAACTGCGCCACGGTGCGCTCGACGATGTGCGCGGCCTGCGTCGGGTCGAGCAGGTCGGCCACCACCGCCGCCGCGCGGCCGCCGGCGGCACGGATCTGCGCGCTCGTCGCATTCGCGCGGTCCGCATCGATGTCGGCGACAGCCACCGCCGCCCCCGCGGCGGCGAGCGTGCGGGAGGTTTCCGCGCCGATGCCGCGGCCACCGCCGGCGACGATCGCGACCTTGCCGGCGAGCAGCGAGTTCTCCAGCGACATCGCGGCCGGCTCAGGCGGCCGGTGCCTGCACGCCATACAGATCCGCCGCGTTGCCCCACAACACGCGCTGGCGCACTTTCGGATCCAGCCCGGACAGCGAATGTTCGATCGTGGCCGGCACCTCGGCGCCGTAGATGGAGGTCGGGTGCGGGAAGTCGGTCTCGAACATGAGGTTGTCCACGCCGACGTGGTCCAGCACATAGCCGGGCGGCACCTGCTCAAACCACGAGCAGGCATAGACCTGGCGGCGGAAATACTCGCTGGGAAGCATCTGGAACTCCGGCCGCTCGCGCCGCACTGCCAGGTGCTGGAACTGGTAGTCCGCGGCCTGCAGCACGAACGGCAGCCAGCCGACGCCG
>JBFXBD010000115.1:0-7544 GCA_050183625.1 Gammaproteobacteria bacterium | reverse complement strand
TCTGGCGCGCCGATTGCTGTGCGGGAACTGTCACGGCAACAGCATAGGGTATTTTTCCGCACCGCAATATGCGCGCTGCGGCGAAACGGGTAAAAAAGCATGGCCAAAGCAAAACTCACGATCACGAGCAGGAATTATTCTTCCTGGTCGCTGCGCGGATGGCTGCTCGCGCGGCTCTCGGGGCTGCCGTTCGACGAGGTGATCGTGCCGATGGACGATCCTTCGGTACGCGCCGAGTTGCTGCTGCTGTCCTCGTCGATCCGGGTGCCATGCCTCACCCATGACGGGGTCACCGTGTGGGACACGCTGGCGATCGGCGAATACCTGAACGAGATCCGCCCCGAGGCCGGGCTGCTGCCCCAGGATCGGGTCGCCCGCGCCCATTGCCGCTCGATCTGCGGCGAGATGCACTCGGGGTTCACGGCCCTGCGATCGGCGATGCCGATGAATCTCAAGGCACGCCATCCCGGCTTCAGGCACTGGCAGCGCGCGCGTGCCGACATCGAGCGCATCACGGCGATATGGAACGAGTGCCTGGAGCGCCACGGCGGGCCGTACCTGTACGGCACCCGGCCGTGCATGGCCGACGCGATGTTCGCCCCGGTGGCCACGCGCCTGCGCACCTACGACGTGCGCGTCGACGCCGCAAGCCAGGGCTGGTGCGACACGGTGCTCGCGCTGCCCGACATGATCGAGTGGACCCGCGCCGCGCTCGCCGAGCCCGAGCAGCTCGACGAGTTCGAGGCCGAGTTCTGAGCCGGCGGATCCGTGCGCGCCGACGGCGCACCGCAAGGCGGCGCTGAAGCGCGCGGGCACCTGGGAGTACACGAGCATGGCGACGGGCGCCGGAGCCGGGCCGATTCCCGGCAACATGATGGACGAGCCGCTGCTCGTTTCCGGCATCCTGCGCCAGGCGGCGCGGCTGACTCCGCAGGCCGGGATCGTCAGCCGCCTGCCCGGCGGCGGCATCCACCGCTACGACTACGCCGGCTGCGCCGGACGCAGCGCCCGGCTCGCGACCGCGCTCGGCGCGCTCGGCATCCGTGCCGGCGATCGGGTCGGCACGCTGGCCTGGAACGGCCATCGGCACCTGGAGATCTACTACGCTGCCTCCGGGATCGGCGCGGTCGTGCACACGATCAATCCGCGCCTGTTCGCCGAGCAGATCCAGTTCGTCGTCGAGCACGCCGCGGACCGGATCCTGTTCGCCGATCCGGCCTGCGCCGAATTGCTGGCCGGGCTCGCCGCGCGCATGGATGCGCTGCCGCCGGTCGTGTTCCTGTGCGATGCCGACCAGGTGCCGCCCGGTTTGCCGTTCGCGTACCGCTGCTACGAGGATCTGATCGGGAACGCGGTGCCCCTGCCGGCATGGCCGGAGTTCGACGAACGCAGCGCGGCCTGCCTGTGCTACACCTCCGGCACCACCGGCGACCCCAAGGGGGTGCTGTACTCGCACCGTTCCACGGTGCTGCACGCGCTGGCAAGCTGCACGCCCAACGCGTTGAACCTCTCGCGCGATACGGTGGTGCTGCCGGTGGTGCCGATGTACCACGTGTCGGCCTGGGGCATCCCGTACTCCGGCCTGATGGCCGGCGCCCGCCTCGTGCTCCCCGGCAACGCGCTCGACGGCGGCTCCCTGTGCGAGCTGATCGAAGCCGAGGGCGTGAACCTGATGCTCGGCGTCCCCACCGTGTGGTTCAACCTGCTGCAGCACCTGCAGGCCACCGGGCGGCGATTGCCGCCCGGCATCGTGGTGGCGGTCGGCGGAGCCGCCGCGCCGCGGGCCCTGGTGGACGAACTGCGCGAGCGCCACGGCTGCTGGCTGATGCCGCTGTGGGGCATGACCGAGACCAGCCCGCTGGCGACCTTCGGCGGGCGCTCGCGCGCGATCGACGCATTGCCGGACGAGGAAAAGGCGCGGATCCAGACCTCCGCCGGCCGGCCGATCCACGGCGTGGAAATCGAGATTTTCGATGAGGACGATCGGCCGCTGCCGCACGACGGGCTGGCTTCCGGCGCACTGCGGGTGCGCGGGCCATGGGTGCTTAGGCGCTACTACCGTGCCGAAGCCGATGCCACGGCCGGCGGCTGGTTCGACACCGGCGACGTGGCGACGATCGACGCGCAGGGCTACCTGCGCATCGTCGACCGCGCCAAGGACGTGATCAAGTCGGGCGGGGAGTGGATCAGTTCCATTGCGCTGGAGAACGCCGCGCTCGGCCATCCGCAGGTCGCGCAGGCGGCGGTGATCGGCGCGCCGCACCCGAAATGGGACGAACGCCCGTTGCTGATCGTGGTGACGCGCGAGGGACAGGGGCTGGATCGCGAGTCGCTGATGCACCACCTGGCAGGCCAGGTGGCGAAATGGTGGCTGCCGGACGCCGTCGTGGAGGTCGATGGGCTGCCGCACACCGCCACCGGCAAGCTCAACAAGCGCCCGTTGCGCGAGCGCTTTCGGGGCTACTTCCAGGGCACCGCCGCGCAGGGCGACTGACGCCCCGCGCGGCGGGCTTCGATCAGGGCTGCAGGACGATGCGGCCGACCACGCGGCCGGCGCGCAGATCGTCCAGCGACCGCGAAGCATCGTCCAGGGGCCGGAACTGGTACGGGATCGGTGCGACCTGGCCGGCGCGGATCAGCGCCATCATCTCGTTGGCCTCGGCGAGCGTGCCGACGTAGGAACCGCCGATCGAGATTGCCCGCAGCGGGAACATCGGCAGCGGCATCGACATGGCGCCGCCGAACAGGCCGACCACCACCACCCGGCCGCCCTTGCGCACGACCTGGTTGGCGAACGCGAAGCTGGACTCCGAGCCGACGAAGTCGACCACGGTCCAGGCGCCGCCGGTTTCCTTCAGGAACTTCTTGCCGGCATCGGGCTGCGTGGTGTCCACCGCGGCGCTCGCGCCTGCGGCGAGGGCGGCTTCCAGGCGCCGGGCATCGACGTCGGCGGCGATCGGGCCCCGCCCGAACATCGCCTGCGCGAACTGGATGCCCATCATGCCCACGCCGCCGCAGCCGAGCACCACGACCGGATCGGCGGGCCCGGGCGTACCCGCCTTGCGCAGCGCGGAGTAGGCGGTCAGCCCCGAGCACATGCTGGTGGCGCCGAGCGTGGCGGAGGCGCCGCTGTAGTCGATCAGGTAGCGCGGATGCGGCACCAGCACGTGCGTGGCGAATCCGCCGGGGGTCTCGGACGATACCCCGAGCTGGCGCGGCCTGGCGCACAGGTGTTCGTCGCCGCGGGCGCAGATGCCGCATTCCCCGCAGCCGATCCACGGGAAGGCCGCGCGCCGGTCGCCGATATTCACACCGCGCGCGTCCGGACCGAGCGCGACGACCTCGCCCTCGATCTCGTGGCCCATCACGTGCGGGAGCTTGATGTTGGCCAGCGCGAGTTTTTTCCCGCCGCCGAGATCGAAGTGGCCGTCCTGGATGTGCACGTCGCTGTGGCAGACGCCGCAGTGGTGCACGCGCAGGAGCACCTGCGTGCCCTGCGGCTCGGGGGTTACGGTTTCGAGGGCCTGGAGGGGCGATCCGAATTCGACGATGTTCTGGCTGCGCATGAAAGGGTTTCCGTTGGTCCAGGGGCCAGTGTTGCACGGGTGCGCCGGCGCCTCAACCGCCCGCGCTACACCTCCGGCGGCCCGAGCGGTTACCATCACGCGCTTTCGGGTGCAGCGCATGTCCACGACCCAGACCGACCTCATCCTCACGGCCGAAGATGGCCGTCCCGTATACGCGGCGCTGTACGAGCCCGCGCAGGGCAACGGCTTCGTCGCTGTGATCAATTCCGCCGTGCTGACGCCCCGGCAGTACTACCGCCGGTTCGCGACCCATCTCGCCGGGCGCGGCTTCACGGTGCTGACCTACGACTATCGCGGAGTCATCCGCCCCGGCGCGCACATCCGCGACGAAGCCGGCGGCATCATCGACTGGGGCCGTTACGACCAGACCGCAGCTCTCGCCTGCGCGCTGGAGCGCTTCGCGCACCTGCGCCCGGTGATGGTGGCGCACTCGCTCGGCGGGCAGATCGTCGGCCTGTCGCCGCTCGCCGGCCGGCTGCGGGCCATCTTCATGATGGGCACCGCGCATGGGTACTGGCGGCGCTGGCGCGAGCGGCGCCGGCGTTTGCGCATGCTGTTCATGTGGCACCTGGTCGCGCCGCCGCTCATCCGGGCGCTGGGCTACTTTCCCGGGGACTGGTTCGGCGAATTGCGCCTGCCGCGCAAGGCGGCCTGGGAGATGCGCCGGTTCTGCCTGCATCCGAACTGGCTCTGCGACGAGCAGGGCCGCCGCTACCGGCCCCACAACGACGACATCCGCGCGCCGCTGCGACACCTGCTGGTGAGCGACGACGAGGTCGTGACGCCGGGCGGGGAAATCGATCTGGCCGATTTCTATCCGAACGCCGCGTGGACGGAAGACCGACGCACACCCGCCGATTTCGGCGTGGGCGCGATCGGCCACTTCGGCTTCTTCCGCCGCACCATGCCGGAAGCGGCGTGGGACGAGGTCGCCGACTGGCTGATCGCGAACGGCTGAGGCATCAGCCGAGGACGCCGGCGGCCTTGGCCTGCAGGATCGCGTCCATGTCCATGCCCAGTTCCAGCAGCACCTCCTCGGTGTGCGCGCCATGCTCGGGTGCCGGCGCGATTGGCGAGGGCCGGCGGTCGAACTGCACCGGCGTGCTGACCATGGTGAGCGAACGGCCGTCGCCGTAGTCCACGTCCTGCACGTAGCCGTTGGCGAGCGCCTGGGGATCGGTCGCGAGTTCGCCGGCCTGCTGCAGGACGTCCCACTGGCCTTCCTGGGTGGCGAGGATCGCTCTCCATTGTTCCAGGGTGCGGCGCGCGAACACCGCGTCGAGCGCGGCGATGCAGGCGTCGACGTTCGCTGCCCGGGTCGCGTCGCTGTCGAAGCGCGGATCGTCGATCAACTCGGCGCAGCCGGCGGCGCGGCAGAAGCCGGGCCAGTAGCGCTGGCCCTGCAGCATGCACAGTGCGACCCAGCGGTCGTCGCTGGTGCGGTAGCTGTTGACCAGCGGGTTGGGCATCATGTTGCGCGTCATCTTCGGCAGTTCGCGCACGCCCGTGAGCCTGGCGCCGACGATTCCCGGCTGCAGCGCCCACATCGCGGTGGCGAGCAGGGCGCCGTCGACGACCGGCGCTTCGCCCGTGCGCTCGCGCTGGGCGATGGCGGCGGCGATGCCGCCGGCGAACACCGCGCCCGAGGTACCGTCGCCGAACGCGCCGCCGGGCATGTTGCTCGGATAGGTGGCTTCCTCGGAGGTCGCCGCCGAGGCGATGCCGCTGCGGGCCCAGAACGAGATCGCGTCGTAGCCGCCCTTTTCCGCCTCCGGGCCGTGGGCGCCCTGGCCGCTGCCGACGGCGTAGATGATGCGCGGATTCATGCGCCGGATGTCGTCCACGTCGATACGCAGCTTGCGTCGCGCCGCCGGCAGCAGGCTGGTCAGGAACACATCGGCTCCGGCCACCATCCGCTGGACGATGTCCGTCGCGCCGGGCGCGGCGAGATCGACGACCACGCTGCGCTTGCCGCGATTGAATATCTCCCACATGAAGGTGAAGCCCGCGGTGCCGGGGGCGATCCCCGCGTAGTTCAGCCCGCGGATCGGATCGCCGGCAGGGCCCTCGATCTTCACGACTTCGGCGCCCCAGTCCGCGAGCACGGCGCCGGCGGAGGGCACGAACGCCCACATCGCCACTTCAACGACCTTGATGCCCGCCAGCGGTTTCGTCATCGGTGATCTCCTGCATGCGTTGCGATCGCACGCCCGGATCCGGGCATGCGGGCCAGGTGCCCGTTCGCGGGACGGGCGATTCGGGCGGCAGGCAGGTTAAGGCAGCGACGTGGGGATTGAACAGCCCCGCCGGCGATCAATGGGTGCGCAGGCGGTCGGCGAGGATCTCGAAGTAGCCGTTGATGAGCCGCTGCACGTCCCCGGGCAGGCCGGCGTCGGCGAGCGCTCCGCGCATGCACAGCAGCCACTGGTCGCGCTCCGCCGTGCCGATCGGGAAGGCGCGGTGGGCCGAGACGATGCAGGCGCGATCCGCGCGCTGCATGTAGCGCGGCGGACCGCCCATCCAGCCGCTGAGCCAGTCGAACAGCTTCTCGCGCATCGGCGCCAGGTCCGCGCCGTGCATGGCGCGGATGCCGGCCGCGGCGGGCTCGGCGTCCATGAGATCGTAGAAGCGGTCGACGATGTGGCGCAGGCCGGCATCGCCGCCTACGAGCTCGTAGGGCGTGACGGTCGGCGCCGGGCTGGCGGCGGGCTGGTTCATGGCGCGGACTCCATGCGCGGTGTCGCCGATGCGCCGCGTCCGCGCCCGCGGCAGCCCGGATCCTGGCGCGGCGCGTGGCAACCGGTCTTGATGGGGGTCAAGCCCCGGCCGGCGCGCGCGTTGCCGATCCCGCGGCGCGGCGCGGCCCGGCCCCCCGGCCGCCTCGGTCAGGGCCAGGGGAAGAACGCCGCCGCGGCCCGTCCCATCACCCATTCCTTCTGGGTGGAGGTCAGGCAGTCGAGCGACTCGGTCATCATCGTGACCGTCTGCCGGTAGGTGATGCCGACGATCTCGGAGAAGTTCGAGGCCCAGTGCACGCGCTCGGCACCGAAGGCGTTGACCACCCGGCACAGGTGCGGGTGCAGGTTGCGCAGCGGGTAGGGCTCGGAACTGAAGCGGCGCAGGTGCGCCATCTTCACCGCGAGATTGGGGTAGCGTGCCAGTTCGACCAGGGCGTCGATGCGCGGGCCGACCTGCCCGTCCTTGATGTTCGGCGACAGGCCCATCTCGTCGATGACCAGCCGCAGGCGCGGGTGGCGGCGGGCGACCGCGTCGAGTTTCTCGACCGCGTTCGGGGAGAACGCGACCACGGGGATGCCGATGTCTTCCAGGATCCCCCACGGGCCGTCCGGGCCGACGTCCCAGGTGGCCTGCCGGCGCCATTCGTCATCGATCGCGGGACGGTGCCAGAACGGCCCGGCCACCATCACCCGCACGGCGAGCAGGTTCGGCAGCGCGCGCGCACGCGCCACCTGCGCGCGCACGTCCCCGCCCGCCGGGCCGATCGGGTACACGAGCGCGAACCGGCCGGGGTCGCGGCGCACGGCCTCGGTGGGTTCGTGCTCGCCCTCGCCGGGCAGCGGATAGAGGATGGCCCGGGCCACGCCGGCGCCGTCCATTTCCCGGCGCAACTCGTCGATGCCGAAGGGCGTTTCGCGCACCGATTCGGGCTCGTCGATGAACTCGGACAGGCCGCGGCGCGGCCAGCGCTTGCTCTCGGCGTGGACCTGCGTGTCGATGATCAGCATCGTCATGGCTCCCGGTGGCAGTCGGCGATGCAGCCAATATACGTCACGACCTGATCCGCGCGGGATGCCTGGCTCCCTTTGCGTCCGAGTCTGCGGTCACCGGATGCATCGCGTTTGGCGCTGATTGGTGCCTTCGTTTCGGGCCGAGGACCGGGTGGGTCGGTCGGCTACCGCTGCGCAGGCCATCCATGGCCTGCGCAGCTGCCGCGAT
>JBFXBD010000114.1:0-8029 GCA_050183625.1 Gammaproteobacteria bacterium | reverse complement strand
CCCCTGGTTCAACACGCAGCGCTACTGGCAGGACCGCATCCTCGAGCTGCGCGAGCAGATCGCGCTCATGGACGAGCCGGCGCTGGAAGCCCCCTAGAGGAGCCGCCAGGCCTCGAGCAGCACCTGTCGGGCCTTGCGCTCGGCCGTCGCGACGGCGATCGTGCGGTTGAGCCAGTCGAGCTCCTTCGCCCCCGTCTCGAAGCGCATCACGGTGCGGAAGAAGTACTTCTCGGGCGGCACGGCTTCGCCGCGACCGAGCGCGGCGAGCACCTCCGGCGGGCCATGCCGATAGCCCTGGCTCACGATGCGGATGAGCGCGCCCGCGTCGGTGCGCACGGCGTAGCGCGCGTCGATGTCGAGCACGCCGTCGGCGCGCACGATCTGCCAGTCCGCGCCGCCGGGCACGATCTCGCCCCGGAGCTGCGGGCCCTCGACGCGCCCGCCGGTGATCACGACCACGCGGCGCTCGCCGAGCGGCCCGCCGCCCATGGTCTGGATCTCGCCGACGTCGGCGACGACCTTCATCAGGAATTCGAACTGCGGTGCCATCGGCGGTATCCTGCCACGCGAAGGGAGAGCGCACCAATGTCCGACGAGGCGCTGGCCGAGGCGGCGCGGCTCGCGCGCGATCGCGCGCCGGCGTTGTGCCGCGCCTGCGACTGGCACCACGGCCTGTGGCCGACGCTGCGGCTGCTGGGCCTCGTCACCGAGCCCGCGCTGCACGCGGACTTCCTGCGCGAAGCCTTCGCGGGCGTGCCGGGCGAGCGCCCGCGCGTGCTCGTCTCCGGCGCGGCCGACCACGCCCTGCTC
The DNA here is from genome assembly GCA_050183625.1 of Gammaproteobacteria bacterium. Taxonomy (GTDB): domain Bacteria; phylum Pseudomonadota; class Gammaproteobacteria; order JADZEE01; family JADZEE01; genus JBFXBD01. The sequence goes on along the minus strand of JBFXBD010000114.1, from coordinate 7,219 downwards.
GCGCAGCTGCTCGCGGCGCTGGGCCCGCGCCGGCCCGCGGCAACCGTCCTGGACATCTGCGAGACGCCGCTCATGCTCAACCGCTGGTTCGCCGAGCGCGCCGGGCTGGACATCGCCACCCAGTGCTCCGACATCCTCGCCTACGACGCGGCCGGCGGGTTCGACGCCGTGTGCACGCATGCTTTCCTCGGCAACTTCGACGCCGCCGGGCGCGCCGCGCTGATGCGCAAGTGGCACGCGCTGCTGCGCCCGGGCGGCAAGGTCATCACCGTGAACCGGCTGCGGCCCGGGCAGCCCGCGCAGTGGGTCGCCTTCAGCGTGGACCAGATCTGGGCCTACCGTGCGCGCGTCGAGGAGGCGGCGAAGGCGCGCGGCCTCGAGCTGCCGGGACTGGGCCGCGCCGCCGAAACTTACGCCGGCCGGCAGGCCATCTTTCCCCTGGGCACGGCGACGGAGCTGCGCGCGCTCGCCGAGCAGGCGGGATTCACGATCGAGCACCTGTCGGTCGCGCCGCTCGCCTCGGCGGCGCAGCAGAAGGTCAATGCGCCCACGGTGCCGGGAAGCGACGACTACGTGCGGCTCATTGCCGTGCGGCGTTGACCTCGGAGACGAAATCCTCGAACTTGCCGCTGGCGCTGCGCTCGATGCGTTCGCAGTAGGCGATCGCGAGGCGCACGCCCGGCGGCAGCTGCGACTGCACCCGATCGCGGAACGCGGATTCCTGCGCGGGGCTGAGCGGCGTAGCCACCACCAGCCGCGCCTCGACGAGGTCGTAGGCCTTCTGCACGAACTGGTGCTGCAGCACGGGCGCGGCATCCATGATCGCGCGCGTGCCGAACACCGGCCAGTAGCGCCGGCCGTCCGCCGTGGTCAGCATGTTGCGCACGCGCCCCAGGATGCGCTTCAGCACCGGCAGGCCGCGCCCGCAGGGGCAGGGTTCGCCGACCTCGGCGTAGTCCCCGATGTCGTAGCGCACGAGCGGCATGGCGAAATTGTGCAGCGGCGTGATGACGACGCGTCCGATGCCCCCGGGCGCGCAAGGCGCGCCGCTGTCGTCGAGCACTTCCAGCAGCACGTTCTCGGATTGCACGTGGTAGTGGTCGTATTCGGGGCACTGCAGCGCGAGGGTGCCAGCCTCGCTCGCGGAGTACAGGTCGGTGAGCGGCACGCCCCAGGCTTCGCGCACGAGCGCGCGATCGTCGGGGCCCAGGGACTCAGCCAGCGTGCGTACCTCGCGCAGGCCCGGCAGGCGCAGGCCACGCTCGATGGAAAGACGCGCCAGCTCCCGGACGAGGGAAGGATAGGTGTAGAGGTAGCCGGGATTCTCCCGCGCCAGCCAGTCCAGGTGCGATGCCGCATCGGCGGTGATCGATCGGCCCACCGAGCGGCCCGTCGTCAGCAGTCCGGCGGTCGCCGGCCCCCAGTTGCCGACGTCGGAATCCTCGACTTCGCGACGGATCACGGCAAGCTTGAGGCCGAGATCGCGCCGATGCCAGCGGTGATCGCGCAGCGTGAACGCGTTCCAGAACACGCCGGTGATCGGCGCGGTGAGAAATCTCACCGGCGCGCCGCTGGAGCCCGAGGTACGCCGCTCCTCGGGCGCGCCGTGTGCGGCAGGCGGATTGGCGCTGCGCAACCCGGCGAAGCGATCCTGGAGGTCGCGCCGCGCCAGCAACGGCAGGCGCGCGAAGCGATCAGACGTGAGCGGGGCAGTCGGATCGTACCGGCCGGCCCAGCGTGACTTGTAATACGGGGTGGTAATGAATGCGTGGCGCAGCAGCACGGCCAGTTGCTCCAGCTGGCGCTCCAACAGCCGCTCCGGCGCGAGCCACTGCGTACCCTCGAGCTGATGCAGCACCGACAGCACCAGCGCGCCGCCGCCCTGCGGCAGACCGGGCCACAGGATCCCGGGGGCGGCGCTTTCGACGCGCCAGGAGCCCCCGCCGCTCACGCCTCGCGCCCCTCGAGCCCGGCCTCCACCCGCCCCAGCAGGGTTGCGAGCGCAGACTCGGGATCGTGCGTGGCGTAGCGTGCGGCAAACACGCGCGCGCGCGCTGTGTGCCCCTCGGCGCCGAGCGTCGAGATCGCGGCGCCATAGTCCGCGTCGGGCACCGCTGAATCGATGCCCAGCCCCGCCCCGAACCGCACCACGCGACGCATGATCAGGAACTGCTCGAGCTGCGTCGGCAGCATGAGCAGCGGCTTGCCCGCAAGGAGGGATTGCGCCGTCATCTGGTGGCTGCCGTGGCATACGACCAGGTCGGCGTGCGGCAGCAGGCGCGACACTGTCATCGGCTCGTTCAGGATGCGCACCGAGCTTCCGGCGTGCTTGCGCACCAGGTCCGGATGCGCGCCCCGGCAAAGGAGCAGCGTGCGCGCCTGCGCACGCTCGAGCGCAACGAGCAGCGGATCGAGGCCGGCGAAGTAGTTGTAGAGGTAGCCGAAGACCCTGGGGCCGCGTCCTTCCGGCCATGCCGGCACCGAGCTGCCCTCGAATGACCGGGTGATGCCGTAATACTCGGCCGGCCCGCGCTCCGGATAGATGTCGAGCTCGGGATAGGTGAGCAGCATGGCGCGTCCAGAGAACAGGTCGCCGATGCTGGCGAGCGGCGCCGCGCCGTGGACGCCGAGCGTCGCATTCACCGACGCGAGAACGGCCTGGTCGCAGGCTTCGAGCTCGGAGCGCGGCGCCGGCTCCCAGTGCCTGAGCGGCGCGGCGGGCATGCCGGGCGGCGGGACGTGGAAGCCCTGGGAGATCTCGAAGCTCGGGATGCCGAGAGTGCGCGCGGCCAGGTGCGCGGCCGGCGCGACGTTGGCGACGACCGCATCGGCATCCGCGAGCCGCTCGCGCCAGGCGTCGACGAGCTGGCGCACGCTGTGTGCGTGCTGATAGCCGAAGTTGTGCAGGATCTGGCCGAAGTTGAGGGGGTTCTCGTACTTCGGCCGGCCCACCCAGATGGGCGCAGCGGCACGCGGGATCTCGGACGTGCCCGCCAGGTCTGCACCGGACTTGAGGTCCCGCAACAAGAACTGCACATCATGTCCTCGCCGTTGCATTGCTCGCGCCACCGGCAGCAGGGTGGCGACATGCCCCGTGTGCCCGCCCAGTTCCCATGCGAAGATGACCTTGGCCATGACAAAGAAAAAGCCCGCGCAAGGCGGGCTTTCATCTTATCCCGCGGCCGGGCTCAGATCGCGCAGGCGTTGCCCTGGCCGCCGTTGATCGCGGTGGGATTATCCGAGCCGAAGCTCGCGGGCGGATCGATCTGGGGGAGACTGGGCGGCGGCGGCACGATCGAGGCCGGCAGATTCGGATCGCTCGCGTACGCCGTCTGGCCTGCCCCGGCGAGAAGCTCGGTGCCGCCCGCGGTGAGCACCACAATGCCGTCGCTCACGACCACGTACACGCCCGGCGCGGGCGCATTGGCGCCGCCCCCGGGCGGCACTTCGATGGCGTTGAAGTCGGTGCCCCGGATGCCGACCGTCGCGGTCGCCGTGCGCAGCCTGTAGGCATCCCGATTGACGCGCTTGCCGATCAGGCCCGTCACCGCGCGCAGCCCACCCTTGAGCAGGGCAAAGACGAAATTGTCCTTCTCGGGCTCCTGCTCGGAGAACTGGTACCCCTCGATGCGCAGCTGCGTGTTCGGGCGCATCGTGATCTGGCCGCCGTCGGTCATCTTCAGCTGCGCGTAGGTCTCGCGCTCCGTGGACACGACGTCTCCCACCTGGACCTGGGACTTCTCCGACAGCAGCCGCACGCTGCCGTCGGCGCGCTGCACGTACAGCGTGCCCGAGAGATGCTGCACCGTCCCCTGGGCGAGCGCGAGGAACGGCGCGAGGAGCGCGGCCGCAAGTACCGCCTTGATGGCGCTGCGCTGCATCAGCCCTTGCAAGAGCCGAACTCCTTCTGCGACATGTCTTCTTCTTCGTCTTCCTTTTCGCCGCCGACGAAGGCCGTGGTGTCGTTGCTGCCTTCGACCACCTGCTGGAAGCCCTGGTTGATCTCGGGGACCGAAAGCGGGTCGAGGACCAGGATGGTGCCGAAGTAGTCGGAATTCTGCTCGAATGTGCCGGTGATGCCGGCGAGCCCGCCGCTGCCGCCGTTGCTGCCGCCGGCGCCGCCGAAGCCGCCTTCCACGTCGAACTGTGTCCCGGCGAGAACGAAGATGAATCCGTCCCCGGTATTGCTTTCGGTGACGCTGCTGGCGTCGAGGTAGATCGATCCCGCATTGCCGCCGATGCCGCCGATGCCGCCCGGGATCGATCCGGCTCCTGCACCGCCCGCACCGCCGTCGCCGCCGCCCGCGAGCACCGAGCCGAACAGCGTCATGTCCGGCGTGCCGACGACATTGGCCTCGCCTCCGGAACCGCCGTTCCCGCCGTTGCCAGCGGGGCTCGTGGCCGGGTTCCCGTTGCCCCCCGTACCACCGCTGACGTCTATAGCCACGGCGCCCAGCGTGCCGCCGACGTTCAGCTGGACCTTGCCCATACCCCAGACCCACACGATGCCCCCGCTGCCCCCGACGCCGCCCTCCGGCGTGCCCCCTCCCTCACTCGGCGGCAGGCTGGCGTTCACGACCGCGCCGCCATTGCCGCCTTCGGCGAGGATCGGGCCCGCGACATCGATCGTGGAGCCGACGAGCGTCGCTTCGCCGCCGCCACCGCCCCCGCCGCCGGTGGTGAAGGACGAACCGATCGCGCCGCTGTTGCCGCCGTTCCCGCCCGAGACGTTGATCGGCCCGGAAGCGAGCGGTCCTGTCACAAAGCTGGGGCTGGGCGAGACCTCAACCAGCGCAATCTCTTGCAGCAGCAGCTGTTCCTGCACCAAGCTCTGTTCACGCTGCAGTTGCGGGGTCGCGTAGAGATTCACCGTTCCGCCCCAGCCGCCCCAACCGCCGCTCGAGTACCCGTCGCCGTCGGAAATCGTGCCTCCTGTGCCCCCTGCTCCCCCTTGTGCCTGGATCGCGCCCGTGAGGATCGAGCCGCCGGTCATGCTGACGGACCCGCCGTAGTAGCCGTCTCCGCCGTAGCTGTAGAACACTCCCGCGCCGCCATTGCCGCCATTGCCACCGCGCACGTCCACGCCGCCCGTTACGATGGCTCCTGAAGCACTCAGGTTGACGCCCGCGCCCCAGCCACCGCGGCCACCGCCTGCGTCATTACCGGTTCCGCCATTGGCGCCGTTGCCGCCGCGGCCGACGATCGAGCCGATGCTGACGTTGCTTCCGCCGACGCTTAGATTGCCGCCGCCACCGCCCGAGCCGCCCCAGGCGTAATCTGTGGCGACGCCGCCCGCGCCGCCCTGGGCGCCCGATACATCGACCGAGCCGATCGAGACGTTGCCGGAAGAGCTGACATACACGGAGCTGCCGTCGCCGCCGTCGCCGCCGTAGGCGTAGGTGTAGCCGCCGGCGGTTCCGCCGGCGCCGCCGGCCGCGCCGCGCGCCAGAATCGAGGCAATGCTGACGCCGCTGCTGCTCGAGATGTTGATCCCGCCTGCGTCGCCGCCCCAGCCGCCGAGGGCTGAGCCGTAGACCGAGCCGCCGGCATTGCCCCCGACGCCGCCCGATGTATCGATCGTGCTGATCGACACCGAATCCCCTGACACACTGACCGATCCGCCCCAGCCGCCCCAGTTTCCGTAGGAGCCGTCTGAGCCCGCGCCCGCGTTGCCGCCGCGGCTCGCAATCGAGCCGATGCTTACCGATCCCGAAGCGAGGACATCGACGGAGCCGGCGTCCCCGCCCTCCGTGCTGGCCGAAGCGTTGCTGGTCGACCCACCGCTTCCGCCGCTCGTATCGATGATGCCGGTAATCACGAAGCCGCCCGGAAGCGCACCACAAAGTCCTTCACAGGCGTAGTTCCCCACGTTGACGCCGCCGCCGTCCCCGCCGCCGTGATCGTTCCCGAAAAGCGTGCTGGATGCACTCAATCCGTTTCCACCCGCGGCAATAATGCTGCCGTTGATCGTCACCGCGGCCCCGGCGATTCCCGCCTCCGCGCTGCCCGAGAGCAGGACATCGCCGCCGCTCGTGCCCCCGTAATACCAGCTGCTGAATCCGTCGTCGAAGCCGTTTGCGCCGCGCGTGTCGATGTTCCCGTTGACCGTGATCACGCCGTTCTGCGTGTACAGCTCCACGTCGCCGCCGTTGCCGTTGTCCGGGTGCAGGCCGCGCGTCACGATCGATTGCGTCGTGATATTGCCGTCTGCGCTGATGGACACGTCGCCGTTCGAGGCGCCCCCCCGTGGCCGTGCCGCTGGTGTTGATCGCGCCGGTCACCAGCACGCTGCCGCTGTTGGCGAACATATCGACCCAGCCGCCGTCGGTCGTGATCGCGCCGGTTTGTATGTTCCCGGCAGATGCGTTGATGCTCACCACCCCGCCGCCGCTGCCCGGGCCGTCGGTATTGATGCTGCCCAGTTGAATGGACCAGCCGGACGCGGTGAAGTCGCCGTTACTGGTGCTTATGTTCCCGCCACCAGGCACCGCAGTGATGGCACCTGTGACGGATGTGTCTCCATACGCGGCCGCTATCAGTGTGAGGTTGCCGTTGGTGGTCAGGTTGAACGAATTGAAGCGGATGTCGTTCCCGGCGCGCAGCGTCAGATTGCCGGACTCGTCGATCGTGATGTTGCCGCTGAAGGTGATGTCGTTGGTCGCCTGCAGGTCGACCAGACCGACGCCGTAGGCCAGCGCTGCCTCAATCGACCCCTCGCCCACCGTAACGTTTGATCCCGTAAGGTCGCTGAACAGCAGCAAACCATCGGACTCGATTCCGCCGTTATCCTGCAACCCGGCGCTCGGGATGATGTTGATGTTCGTAGGATCGAGCAACCAAGTTCCACCTTGCCCATTCGGCGCCCCGGCGTTGACAGTGCCCAACGCCTCCAGCGCCTGCTTGCCCGACGTCTCCACGAATCCGCCGTTCCCGCCCTGCGCACCGCCCTTTGCCGAGATGTTCCCGTAGAACCGCGTATCCCCGTCCGCCCACACGATCACGCGACCACCGTCGCCGGTCGTCATCGCATCCGCGCGGATCACGCCGTCGGTACCTATATAGGTCCTCTCAGCGTTCTGCACTTCCGCATTCTTGCCCTGGTAGTCCCCGCCCACCAGCACCGTCCCGCCGCCCGTCTCTCCCGATGCGTCGATCACTCCGTACCCGACGACGCCGACCCTCACTCCGAGCGCGCTGACCGAGCCGCCCTTCCCTGAGC
>JBFXBD010000113.1:0-8386 GCA_050183625.1 Gammaproteobacteria bacterium | reverse complement strand
ATGAACGCCATCGACTTCCTGGCGACAAACGCGCGCCGCGCGCATCCGGCGCGCGAGGCGAAGTCCGGTCGACTCAAGCTCGGGCTGCAGCACGTTTACGGCACCCCTTAAGAACTAACGTATGAGCGGCGACATGGCCGAGTTCGTGCCGAACAGCGTCCTGGAGTCCCGCGACCTGCTCAATGCCCGGTTCGGCCTGAGCATGGGCGGCGGCAGGTACGACGCCGCGATCTGGATCAAGAACCTGCTGGACCAGGATTACTACAAGAACGGCTTCAGCGCCAATGGCTTCCTGCCCGGGTTCCCGCTGCCCACCACGCTCGGCGACCCGCGCACGTTCGGCGTCGAGGTGGGCATGAAGTGGGAGTGAAGGGGCGTTCGGCGGCGCAGGCTTCGCTTCCTTCGTATGTCGGCGGCCACGCAAAGGTGGTAATGTAATCGCGCCCGAAGCTTGCGTTTAAGCCGGTCTTAAGCAAGGCCCGGTCGCGCAGCGGCGCCCGGCGTCCCGTCCGGGCGTTCCGTCGCCCGGCGCCCGGGATCCGCGAACCACATTGGAAGACGTTGCCCACGCCCGCCGACGGGCGCGAACCCGCGACGATGTTCGAGCCGCTCTACAAATATGCCTCGCCGCAGGTGTTCTACGCGCTCGCGGGGAAGATCCTGCCGTGGCTCGGGGCCGCCACCGCGCTTGCGATGGGCTACGGCCTGTACGACGGACTCGTGCTCGCGCCGCCGGACTACCAGCAGGGCGAGAGCTACCGAATCATGTTCATCCACGTACCGGCGGCGTGGATGTCGCTGCTCACCTACGTGATCATGGCCGGCGCCGGCGCGGTGGCGTTGATCTGGCGCGTGAAGCTCGCCGAGATGGTCGCCTCGGCGTGCGCACCGATCGGCGCTTCCTTCACGTTCCTGGCCCTGGTCACGGGCTCCCTGTGGGGCAAGCCGATGTGGGGCACGTACTGGGTGTGGGACGCGCGCCTGACCTCGGAACTAATCCTGCTGTTCCTCTATCTAGGGTTCATGGCCCTGGAGACCGCCATCCCCGATCGCCGCAATGCGGCGCGCGCCTGCGCCGTGCTGGCGCTGGTGGGGGTGGTCAACATCCCGATCATCCACTACTCGGTCGAATGGTGGAGCACCCTGCACCAGGGCGCGACGGTGACGAAGTTCGGCAAGCCGTCGATTGCGACCTCGATGCTGATCCCGCTGCTGGTCATGGCACTGGCCTTCCACCTGTTCCTGCTGACCGCGCTGCTGCTGCGGCTGCGCTGCCAGATCCTGGAGCGCGAGCGCTCCACCGCCTGGGTACGCGCCCTGGCTGCCGGGGACGGCGCGTGAGCGAGTTCCTGCACATGGGCGGCTACGCCTTCTACGTCTGGACGTCCTATGCCATCGTCGCGGTCGTGCTCGCCGCGAACATCGCATTGCCGATCCTGCGCCATCGCGAACTGCGCCGCGCCCTGGCGGCCGGGGCACGTCGATGACCCCGCGGCGCCAGCGCATGGTCGTGGTCGGTGCGATCGTGCTGGGCGTCGCGATTGCCGCCGGGCTGGCGCTGCGTGCGTTCCAGGGCAACCTGCTGTACTTCTTCAGCCCCGCGCAGGTGCGCGCCGGCGAGGCGCCGCGCGAGCAGAACTTCCGCGTCGGCGGCCTGGTGGTGGCCGGCAGCGTCCAGCGGCGCAGCGGCGATCTCACCGTGCGCTTCGATCTCACCGACAATGCCGCGACCATCCCGGTGACCTACACCGGCATTCTTCCGGACCTGTTCCGCGAGGGGCAGGGCATCGTCGCGCTCGGACGCTTCGGTGCCGACGGCGTGTTCCATGCCGAGGAGGTGCTCGCCAAGCACGACGAGAACTACATGCCGCCCGAGGTTGCCGAGGCGCTGGAGATGTCCAGGGCCGGGGGTACCATGCACTCCGCGAGCGCGGCCGGGCAATGAGCCCCGAACTCGGCCATTTCGCGCTGATCCTGGCCCTGGGCCTGGCGCTGGTCCAGGGCATCGTGCCGCTGGCGGGCGCGCAGCGCGGCAACCTCGCGTGGATGCAGGTGGCCGCGCCGGCGGCGCGCGCGCAGTTCCTGTTCGTGCTGCTCGCGTTCGCGGCGCTCGCCTCGGCGTTCGTGCGCAACGACTTCTCCGTGCTCTACGTCGCCGCCAATTCCAACTCCGCGCTGCCGGAGATCTACCGCTTCGCCGCGGTGTGGGGCGCGCACGAGGGCTCCCTGCTGCTGTGGACGCTCGTGCTGGCGGGGTGGACGCTCGCGGTGACGTTCGCGTCCGGCACGCTGCCCGCGGCGATCCGCGCGCGCGTGATTGCGGTGATGGGCCTGGTCAGCGTCGGATTCCTGCTGTTCATGCTGATGACCTCCAATCCGTTCGAGCGGCTGATCCCCGCCGCCGCCGACGGCCGGGATCTCAACCCGCTGCTGCAGGATCCCGGCCTCATCGTGCATCCGCCGCTGCTGTACATGGGCTACGTCGGCACGTCGGTGCCGTTTGCGTTCGCCATCGCGGCCTTGCTGCACGGCCGGCTCGATCTCGCCTGGGCGCGCTGGACCCGGCCGTGGACGCTGGTGGCGTGGGTCTTCCTCACCCTGGGCATCACGCTGGGAAGCTGGTGGGCCTACTACGAGCTCGGTTGGGGTGGCTGGTGGTTCTGGGATCCGGTCGAGAACGCCTCGTTCATGCCCTGGCTGGTCACCACCGCGCTGCTGCACTCGCTCGCGGTCACGGAAAAGCGCGGCGCGTTCCGCGCCTGGACGGTGCTGCTGGCGATCTGCGCCTTCTCGCTCAGCCTGCTCGGCACCTTCCTGGTCCGCTCGGGGGTGCTGGTATCCGTGCATGCCTTCGCCACCGATCCCGCACGCGGCCTGTTCATCCTGGTGTTCCTCGCGCTGGTCATCGGCATCGCGCTCGTGCTGTTCGCCTGGCGCGGCTCGGGCGTCACCGGCGGCGGCACCTTCGGGCTGCTGTCGAAGGAATCGCTGCTGCTGGTGAACAACGTCCTGCTGGCGGTCGCCGCCGGTACCGTGCTGCTCGGTACGCTCTATCCGCTCATCATGGACACCCTCGGACTGCCGAAGATCTCGGTGGGCCGCCCGTACTTCAACGCCGTGTTCGTGCCGCTGATGCTGCCGCTGCTGGTATTGATCGGCATCGGCCCGCTGGCGCGCTGGAAGCGTGACGACGCGGGCGCGCTTTCGCGCCGCCTGCGTTGGGCGGCGGCGATCACCTTCGCCGGCTGCGCCGCGATGCTCGCATTCGCAGCAGTGGCCCGCGAGGCGGCGGTCGTGCTCGCGGTCCTGTTCGCGCTTTGGATCGCCGCGACCAGCGTCCAGGGACTCGCCGCACACCTGCGCGCGGCGCCGGCCGGACGCCGACTGCGCGCACTGCCGCGCGGCCTCGTCGGCATGACGCTGGCGCACCTGGGCGTGGCGGTGTTCACGATCGGCGTGACCATGGCCACCGTGTTCGACCTGGAAAAGGACGTGCGCCTCGCGCCGGGCGAGAGCTACGCGGTCGGCGACTACAGCTTCACCTTCAAGGGTGTCACCACCGTGCCCGGTCCGAACTACATCGCCAGCCGTGCGGAAATCGAACTGGCGCAAGGCGGGCGAAAAATCGGCGTGCTGCATCCGGAGAAGCGCCGCTACACCGCGTCCGGCCAGGTCATGACCGAGGCCGCGATAGATCCCGGCCTGCTGCGGGATCTCTACGTCGCGCTCGGCGAGCCGTTGGGCGACGGCGGCTGGTCGCTGCGCATCTATCACAAGCCGTTCGTGCGCTGGATCTGGCTCGGCGCGCTGGCGATGGCGATCGGCGGGGCGATCGGCGCCGGTGACCGGCGCTATCGTGCCGCAGCCCGCGCGCGGCAATCGGCGCCGCCTGCCGGTGCGGAGGCGGCCGCGGCGTGAGGCCGGTATTGCGTTATTCGCTGCCGGCGGCAGTGTTCGTCGTCCTGGTCGTGTTCCTGGCACTCGGGCTGACGCGCGATCCGCGCATCGTGCCTTCGCCGCTTGTCGGCAAGCCGGCGCCGCCGTTCTCGATGCCGCAGTTACGCGATCCAGACAAGACGCTGACGCTCGCCGATCTGGGTGGCAAGGTGGCTTTGCTGAACGTGTGGGCCACCTGGTGCGGCGCCTGCCGCGAGGAGCACCCGATGCTGCTGCAGATCGCACGCTCGGGCGCGGTGCCGATCTACGGCCTGGACTACAAGGACGATCGCGCCGAGGCGATCGCCTGGCTGGATCGGACGGGCGACCCCTACGTCGCCAGCGGTTTCGATCCGCAGGGCAGGGTCGGGCTGGACTACGGCGTCTACGGCGCACCGGAGACCTTCGTCATCGATGCCGCAGGCAAGGTGGCCTACAAGCACATCGGCCCGATCACGCCGGCGGTATGGAACGATACGTTGCTGCCGCTGGTGAAGTCGCTCGGGGGCGGCAGGTGACGCGCCTCGCTGCATTGCTCGCGGCCCTGCTCTGGCTCGGCGCGGCGCAGGCTATCGTGTTCGAAAAGCGCGAATTCGCCTCACCGGCCGAGGAAGCGCGTTACCGGCAGATCACCGCCGAGCTGCGTTGCCTGGTGTGCCAGAACCAGTCGATCTCCGAGTCCGACGCCGACCTCGCGGCGGATCTGCGCGACCAGGTCTACGCCATGATGCGCGAAGGCAAGGACGACCGGGCCATCATCGACTACATGGTCGACCGCTACGGAAACTTCGTGCTCTACCGGCCGCCGCTGTCGCCGGCAACGATGGCGCTGTGGGCCGGCCCGTTCGTGCTGGCGGTGCTCGGCGTGATCTGGCTCTTGCGTGTGGTTCGCCGCGGACGCGGGTCCGTGCCGCCACCGCTGACGGACGAGGAACGCGCTCGGCTGGCCGCCGCGCTCGGCGGCGACGAACGCAAGTAGCGCTTCTCAAAAAATGCCGAAGAATCGGCCCTGGGCGCGCCGGGCGTCGATCAGGGCGACGAGCTCGTCGTGTCCGGCCGTTGCAGCGAGTGTGCGTGCGTCCTGGCGTCGATCGTTGATGAACCGGGTATCGGCGCCGGCATCCAGCAGAACCCTGGCGGCATCGGCCTGGCCGGCAGCCGCGGCCAGCATGAGCGCGGTGTTGCCGTCGCGATTGCGCTGATCGATCCGCGATCCCGCCTTCAGCAACAGACCGACCGCCGATGCGTTCCCGGAACCGGCGGCGATCATCAGAGGCGTGTTCCCGGAGGCGGTCGCGGTGTGGAGCGCCGCGTGGCGGTCGAGCAGCATCGCCACGATGGGTGTCGATGTCGCTGCGGCACGCATCAGTGCCGTGTAGCCTTCCCGATCGATCCGATCCACGTCTGCCTCGAGTGCGATCAGTGCGCGCGCGCCTTCCTCCCATCCGGTGCCTGCCGCCAGATGCAGTGCCGTTCGTCCGTCACCGTCGGCCGCCAGCGGATTCGCGCCTGCGTTCAAAAGAACCTGGAGCAGCCTGGCATCGCGACGCTTCAAGGCGATCCATACCGGCGACGATTCCACGGACCTGCCGTCCGGCGGCGCGCCCGCTTCAATGAGGCGGCTGACGACTTCGGCGTGGCCTGACGCCGCGGCGAGTTCGAGCGCGCTTTCGCCCGAATTCATGCGTCGCTGCGCAGCGGCACCGGCACCGATCAGTCGCGCCACGAGACCGGCGTGGCCCGCCGTCGCGGCCAGCATGAGCGGTGTACGTCCCGATTCGTCCTCGGCGTCGGCCGCGGCACCTGCCGCGAGCAGCTTCGCCAGCACGTCGTCGCTGCCGCCCTGCGCCGCGCGTGCCAGTGGCGTGCGGCCTTCGGGGTCGCGTGAGTCGACGGCTGCACCGCGTGCGAGGAGCGCCTGGACTGCATCGGCGCGGCCGAGCGCGGCGGCGGCGTTCAGCGGCGGCCAGCCGTGGAAGCGGCCGGCCTGGGCGGTCGCGGCTTCGATCGCCGCGGCTGCACGAATGCCCGAGGTGGCGGGATCCGGAGTGCCTGGATCCGCGATCGACCGCGCGCCACGCGCGGCCAGGAGCTTCAGCATGTCGCCGCGGCGATTCGCCCGGGCGGTGCACACCGCGTCGCAACCCGAGTCGTTTTGCGCGCCGATCCCGGCACGGTGCTCAATCAGCAGCCGTGCGATGCTCGTGTGCCCGGCCCCGGCAGCGAGGATCAGCGCCGTATTGCCGTGCGCGTCGCGCGCGTCGGGATCGATGCCGGCGTCGAGTAGTGCCGCGACGGTGCGCAGATAGCCGCCGCGAACGGAGGCGATCAGCGCCCCGCTGGCGTCGGCGCGCGCGCGTGCGTCGAGCAGTGCCCGCACCACGCTGTCGTGCCCCGCGGCGGCGGCCGCGAATAGCGCGGAGCGCCCGGAGCCGTCCCGATCGTCGGGCGAAGCACCGCGGCCAATCAGCGTGCGCACCTCGGCAAGTCGTCCTGCCGCGGCCGCGTCAGCGAGCGCGCCGCCAGGTACTTGCTCGGCCTGGTCGGATTGTGTTGGCCGCCGGGTCTCGGCCTCGGCTTGCGCAGCCAGCCGTGCGCGGGCGAGATCGTGACCGCCGCGCGCCGCACGCTCGAGCCAGCGCCGTGCCTGGTCCTGGTCGGCGAGGGTCCCGCTGCCGCTCTGGTACATGACGCCGACGAGATATTGCGCAGCGGCATTTCCCGCTTCCGCGGCGCGCGTCAACCAATGCAACGCGACCACCGGATCGGGTGCCGACCCCTGGCCATTGCGGATCAACACTCCGAGCTGGTATTGGGCTTCCGCGTCGCCCTGCCGTGCAACGGGCTCCAGCAATTGCTGCGCGAGCTCATAGTCCTTCCGGCGCAGTGCGGCGCGGACGTCGTCGAGGTCCGCACTCGCGACGGCCGGGCCGAAGAACACCGCGGCGAAGATAAGTCCCGCGGCACGGTGCCGGTTTACATCACGCCGTGCCGTACTTGGTTTCCACTTCAATGCCGATTTCCTTCAGAAAGCCCGTTGGCAGCACTCCGCCCGCGCAGACGATGACTGCGTCGTTGCCGATCGCGATGGATCGATCGCCGGCCGACAGGTGCACCGCATCGGGTTCAATCCGCAATACCTTGGAGCCCAGCAGCAGGTCCATGCGTCGAGCGCTCACGGCCTGCTCGACCTTTGCGCGATTCTTCTGCTTGGCACGGGAGAAGTTGTCGCCACGGTAGGAGAGCGTCACTGACGAACCGGGCAGATCGGCAATGCTGGTCGCGGCTTCCAAGGCGCTGTCGCCGCCGCCTACCACCAGCACGCGCTTGCCCCGGTACTGTTCCGGGTCCACGAGCCGGTACACGACCTTGTTCGTCTCCTCGCCCGGCACATCCAGCGTCCGAGGGGTTCCCCGCCGGCCGATGCACAGCAAAATGGCGCGCGGCCGGTAGCGCGCTGAGGTCGTGACGACTTCGAATCCGTCCGTGCCGCACTCGATGCGTTCCACGCGCTCCTGGAAACGGATGGCGACACCGGTCCGGTCGATGACCCCTTGCCAGAACTCCAGCAGGTATTCCTTCGTCGTTTCCGTGAGCCGGACGGGTCCGACCAGGGGCAGCTTTACCGGGGCAGTCATCACCAGCTTCCCGCGCGGGAAATGGGCGACGGTCCCGCCGAGCGAATCCTGTTCCACGGTGATATAGCGCAGTCCGCGTTCGATCGCCCCGAGCGATGCCGAGATGCCCGCCGGGCCTGCACCGACGATCACCACGTCGAGATCCCGGCCTTGGCCACCCCCTCGGTGCCGGGATACGGATTCGATTGCCTGGCGGCCCTGCTCGACTGCGTTGCGGATGAGGCCCATGCCACCGAGTTCCCCGGCGATGAAAATTCCTGGCACGTTGGTTTCGAAGTTCGGCTTGACCAGCGGGATGTCGACGCCGCGCCGGGCGGTACCGAACACCAGGGATATCGCCCGGGTCGGACAGGCCTCGCGGCACGCGCCGTGGCCGATGCAATGGGTTGGATTGACGAGTTCTGCCTTGGTCCCGATGAGGCCCAGGACGTTGCCTTCCGGGCACGCATGCACGCAGGACGCGCAGCCGATGCACCGCGCCACGTCGATGACGGGGTGCAGGGAAGGCGGCTCGACCAAGCCCGCCTCCTCGGACTCCAGGCGCGTGGCCCGGCTGCGCCGCTGCGTCCTGCCGCGCAGGTGCAGGTAGGCGGCGAGGATGGCGGTGGCCGGCAGCGCGTAGGTCGCCGCTGCCATCAGGTCCGTGCCCACAGGTTCACTCCGACTTCGGCGTTTAAGAAAGCGTTAAGAAAAAGTACTGCGATATCTGTTAGTTACAGCGTTAGGCTCAAAGATAACGCGGAACGGCGGCCGCCGTTCGTGGAACCGTGATCGGATTGGCGAACGGCGTTTTCGGTTTTGCGCAACGGGTC
>JBFXBD010000112.1:0-8597 GCA_050183625.1 Gammaproteobacteria bacterium | reverse complement strand
GTCGATGCATCGATCCTCGCCACCGCAGATCTCCCGCACTACGCCGCCGAACGCGGCACTGCGGGATCTGATCGATGGCGAACGAAAAGGTTCACGGATCAGAGCGTTATAAGATCCTACCTATGTGCACCACATAGCACACTGTTATATAGAGCATAAAGCCCAACTGAGGCCGTGAGCCGATTGACCGCTTGTCGTTTACGGTCGGCATACGTAGTATACATGTACGGCGCTGGCGGCAAAGCCTGTCGCCGTGGAGGGCGCCGTCCCCGCAGATGACCGTCGCGGTCGAGTCGGGCGGTCGCACGGTTTGCTGCGTGAACGAGCCACTGGATCTTCGGCTGCCTGTGGAACGCGCATGGCGATGACAAACCCGGCGCAGAACCCTGCGCATTGCCGCGCGAACGTGGCGGCGCGCCCCGTACGCCCGACCTGGTCACGACGATGAAAACACGTGCTGCGGTATTTCACCGGCCCCACGAGTCGCTCGGTATCGAGACCCTCGATGTCAGGTCGCCGGGGCCGCATGAGGTGCTGGTGGAATTCAAGGCCACGGGCCTGTGCCACACCGATCTCAGCGTCGTCGACGGCGCGCTGCCGTGGGCGGCGCCGACCGTGCTGGGCCACGAAGGCGCGGGCGTCGTGGTGGAAACCGGCCCCATGGTCACGTATGTCGCACCCGGCGACCACGTGATCGGCCATTCGATGCCGCAATGCGGACACTGTGCCTATTGCGCGTCGGAAAGAACGAATCTCTGTGACGAACTCCTGAATGGAAACGTCATGCTGCGCTCGGGCTTCGCTAGCGGTGGCGTGCCGGTGCATGCGTACATGGGACTGGGCACCTTCGCGAATTTCGCCGTGCTCAACGAGGACCAGATTGCGAAGGTCAATCCGGATGCACCACTGGACAAGGTATGCACGATCGGCTGCGCGCTCGTGACGGGCGTCGGCTCGGCCTTGTGCTCCGCGGAGGTGCAGCCCGGCTCCACGGCGCTCGTGATTGGATTGGGTGCGATCGGACTTTCGGTCGTACAGGGCGCGCGGCTCGCCGGCGCCTCGCGCATCATCGCGGTGGATACGAACGACGCGAAGGAAGCCCCCGCACGCCTGCTGGGCGCCACCGAGTTCGTCAATCCCAAACGCATCGGCGCGGACCTCGTCAAGCATCTGGTCGACATGACGGGCGGCGGCGCCGACTACGCATTCGAATGTGTCGGTTCCACTGCGCTGATGGAAACGACCCTCGCCTGCACCCGCCCCGGGCTCGGCGTGTGCTGCCTGGTCGGGATCGCGCCGGCCGATGCAAACCTGAAGGTGGATC
Organism: Gammaproteobacteria bacterium; assembly: GCA_050183625.1. Classification (GTDB taxonomy): domain Bacteria; phylum Pseudomonadota; class Gammaproteobacteria; order JADZEE01; family JADZEE01; genus JBFXBD01. Next base: position 7,273 of record JBFXBD010000112.1, on the reverse strand, counting down.
CGATGGCGTTGCTGATGGGGCGCCGCCTAATCAGTAATTCCGCGGGCAATACCAAGGTGCGCCGCGACGTGCCCAGGATCGTGGACTGGTACATGGACGGCAAGATCATGCTGGACCCGTTGATCAGTCACGTCATGCCCTTCGATCGCATCAATGACGGCTTCGAAATGATGCGCGCCGGGAAGGTGATCCGTCCCGTCTTTTTGTTCTAGTTGTAAGGGGGATCGATGCTGACCGAATTCGCCGGCAAGACGGCAGTAATCACGGGCGGCGCAACCGGCATCGGTCGCGCCCTGGCCCTTGCCCTGGCCGAACAGGACATGAACATCGTGCTCGCGTCAACCAACGAGGCGCGGCTCGAACAGACCGCGGGCGCGGTGCGCGCGCGTGGAGCGCGCGCGCTCGCCATTCAGTGCGACGTCGCCAATCGCGCGGCAGTGCGGGATCTCGCGGCGCGCAGCGTGGCGGAGTTCGGCGCTGTCGATCTTCTCTGTGCCAACGCGGGCGTCACCACGGCAGGCCCGTTCCTGGACCATCGCGACGAGGATTGGGACTGGGTCTACGACGTCGTGCTGCGGGGCGTGACGCATTGCATTCAGTCCTTCTATCCGCTGATGGCGCGTGCACATAGCGGGCAGATCCTCATCACCGGCTCCCAGGCGGGCCTCGTGCCGGACTGGGTCCTCGGCCATGGCCCATACACATCGGCGAAGGCCGCGGTCATGGCGCTGGCGACGGCCCTGCGCCCGGAGGCGGCCGGGCACGGGGTGGGCGTGACGGTACTGATCCCCGCGGGGACCGAGAGCGACATCCTGCTGTGCGAGCGGAGTCGGCCCGCCCGATATGGGAGCGGAATGCCGCCTGGCGAAATCGTTCCGCGCGACGGTGCGCCCGCGCCTTTGCCGGACACCAGTTTCTTCCTCACGGCGGAAGAGGTGGCGGCGCAGGTGGTCACGAAGCTTCCGGAGAACCCCGCAGTCATCGCGACCCATCCCGGCCTGAAGCCCCTGGCCGAGGACTACTTCGCCCGGATCCTCTCCGCCTATTCCACGTAAAGATGCCGACAGGTCGCTTGCGATGAGCACAGCCGGTTCACGCTGGAAGAATGTCGCCCTGGAGTCGAAGCACGACGACGGGGCGCTGGATGAAAAGCGCATCGTCAGCGCCGCGGGCCACCTGATGGAAACGGGTGGACTGGAGTGCGTCACGATGCGTCGCGTCGCGGCGGAACTCGGTGTCAGTCCGATGGGCTTGTACCACCACGTGCCCGACAAGCGGGCGCTGCTGGCGCTGGTTGCGGACGCCGTGATCGGCGCGGTGGACTACCCGGGGCCAGAGGTGGGCCCCTGGTACGAAAGGATCCGCCAGGGGGCGCTGGCGGTCCATCGCGAAGTATCCCGCTATCCCGGTCTCGGGCTCTACATCTTCGGCCCCAGCGGCTTCTATCCGACCTACCCCCGGGGGGCGCGAAAGATCCAGGCCGTACTGGAAATTCTGACGACCGCGGGCTTCGACGAAATCGAGTCGGTGAGCGCCATCCATCTGCTGTCGGCCTATGAGGGCGGATGGTACTTGATGGAACAGGGACCGGGGCGCGCCGAAGGGAAGAAGGACGCCGCGGAAACGAAGGGCAGCGAAACGGAGCACGCTCAACCCCGGTTTGAACCCGGCCTGGACATCATCATCGCCGGCCTGCGCGCTCAACTGGCGGCCAAGCAGGTCTTGATCAGGCCAGCGTGATGCACCGGACCCAACTGTTGGAGGGTAGCTATGACGATTGACATCCGTCCCCTGCGGAACATCGGCGCGGAGATTGCGGGACTCGATCTGAGCCACCCCATCGATGCGGACACGAAGGCGGCGCTCTACCAGGCGTTCCTGGATCACGGGGTACTGCTGTTCAGGCGAATCGGCGTCGATGCCGAGAAACACCTAGCGCTCTCGCGGGCGTTCGGATCGCTCGAGGAGCACGTGCTCAAGTCCCTGAGCGTGGGTGGCTCGAAGGAACTCATCGAAGTGAGCCGTGGCGGCATTCCGATGTCACCGAGCTATTACATCAAGGGTCGGCTGACCACCGGTTATCTGTTCTGGCACCAGGATCTCGTTTACACACCGTCAATCTGCAAGGGCGGTATCCTGCGCATGGTCCAGATGCCCGCCGAGGGCGGGGAAACCGGCTGGGTCGACACCGCCAAGGTCTATGACGCGCTCCCCGATGCGACGAAGGAGCGCATTGCCGGCCTGGAGGTACGGCACTGCCTGCGCGTCAGCCTCGACGGCGTGCCGTTCGGGCTCGACGAAACGATCCACAAGGCGTCCATGGAGGAGGCGCCGTACGACATACCGCCCTTCCCCGGCCTTCCCGACGTCGTTCATCCGCTGGTCAGCGTGCACCCTGAGACCGGGCGGAAGTCGCTGGCCATCAGCCCCCTAAGCCTCGTCCACGTCGTTGGCATGCCGAGGCAGGACAGCGACGCATTGCTCTGCTCGCTGGTGGAACATGCGCTGCGCCCCGAGTTCATGCTGGTCCACCACTGGGAGGTGAATGACATGGTGCTGTGGGACAACCGGCGCACCATCCACGCGGTCTTCGGGCACCCGTACGGACAGGATCGCGTGGCACACCGCACCACGCTCGCCGGCGCCATGAACTCCGGCAGAATCTACGAGAACCGCGTTTAGGCCGATCGCGCCGCTGGGCAAGGCACCTGTGCGGGCGGCGCGTGTCTGCATCAGAGAAGGAGGGACATCCGTGACTGATGAAGCCGCGATTCAGCGACTGCTCGACCGACAGAGCATCATCGATTGCCTGCTTCGATATGCGCGCGGAATGGATCGTGGCGATTTCGAACTGGTGCTGACGGCATACCACGAGGACGCACTCGACGATCACGGCTATTTCGTCGGCAGGCCGGCCGACCTAGTCAAATGGTCGGCCGCCTACCGCGCCACCGGGAAAGTCCTGTTCTCGAGGCATTCCCTGACCAACCAGACGGTGGAATTCACCGCCCAGGATGTCGCGCACGTCGAGTCCTATTACCGCCACGAGTCCGTGGTGGGACAGGAGAAACCCGTGATGCGAACGAACCTCGGCCGCTACGTGGACCGCTTCGAGCGGCGGTCCGGGTGCTGGCGGATCGCGGCGCGCGTGTGCACCGTCGAAGCGTCTTGCGAGAGCACACATGTCCCGCTCGACGTGCAATCCGGCTTCCAGGGCGGTCGCCAGGACAAATCCGACATTTCGTACATGCGCCCGCTCGTCGTAACGCGGGCCGCGACCCAAGGTTTTTCAGGGCCGAAGTTGCGCTAGCGGGCCACGGTTCGACGTGGATGATTTCCAACAATTACATTGAGGAAGCGTGGGATGGATACGCAAGAGAACGCTGATCAGACCGGAGCCGCCGCGGACCGCACCGTCGTGCATTTTGATCATCACTCGGCCGAGTACGCCGCTGATCCAATCGGCGCAATGGAGAAGCTGCGCGCGATCGCCCGCGTGCCGTATTGCGACCAGCACGGCGGATTCTGGGTGCTCACCCGCTACGATGACCTATGCGAGGTCGATGGCGATGGGGAACGGTTCTCATCCCGCCATGACGTGAAGCCTGGCACGAATGGCCTGGGGCCATACTCCGGTTGCGTGATCCCGGGCATGCCGATGGCAGCTTCGTTCATCGAAATGGACGTCGCCCAATCAACCGAGTATCGACAGTTCCTTGGCCGATGGTTGTCCCCGAAGGCGCTTTCCCGCTTGCAGCCCGGTATTCGCGACATCGTCAACTACTGCCTGGATCAACATATCGAGTCGGGCAGAATCGACCTTGTGCGAGATCTGGTCATGCAGATCCCGGCGCTGACGGCGGTGTGGTGGCTGGGCCTGCCATTCGATGACGCGCAGGTGTACGCGGAAGTCAATTACTCGACATCGCATACGCCCCCCGGCACGCCGGCGCACGCGACACTGGCGACGTTCCAGACGCAATTGGATCTCGTCGAGGCGGCCATTGCGGACCGTCGGCGTGCCCCCAGGAACGACCTGATGAGTGCGATTGCGCATGCCCGAATTGGAGGTCGTGAGCTATCCCACGACGAGACGGTTCAGTTCATGACGCTCATGCTCGGCGGCGGCGTCGATTCGACGACGGCGGGCATGTCATGCATCGTGCACTACCTCGCGTTGAATCCGGATGTACGGGCACGCCTCGCCCGGGAGCCGGGCCTGATGGCGAGCGCGGTGGAAGAGTTCCTGCGCTACTTCGCGCCGAACCAGGGGATGGCGCGTACGGTCACGCGCGACACCGAGATTGGGGGCCAGCGCATGTCGGCGGGCGATCGGGTACTGATGCTGTGGTCGGCCGCCAACCACGATGCCACGGTGTTTTCGAACCCGGGAACGATCGACATCGAGCGATCGCCGAATCCGCACACGTCGTTCGGCGTGGGTCCGCACCGCTGCCCCGGTCGCAGCATCGGCCGAATGGAAATCACGACGTTGCTGGAGGAGATTCTGCGGAGGATTCCCGACTACGTCATCGACGACACACGGACGGTGCGCAACAGCACCCTCGGGATCACCAACGGCTATGCCACGATCCCGGCGACGTTCACGCCCGGCCCGCGCGAAGGCGCCACGCTTCCCGCGCCATTCTCGCTGGACGGTTGAGCCGCATCGAGGGCGGAACGGGTCAACGTTCGTTGACCCGTCTCCGGTTCAGCCCGGGGTCGGGATTTCGCCGGGCATCCATTCCCGGCTCAGCGGCGCCGTCACGGTCTGCGTGGGAAACTCCGGCCAGCGGTCCAGCGGCGTCATGATCTGCCCGACGGTCGGGCCGATTCTGTCGGCCAACGGCTGGAGAAGCGCCAGGTCAAACCCGTAGACGCTTGCCGCCGTTCCCGAGAGCATGAGCCGCACCTCCGCCGGCGGAACGCCCGCGAACGCGGCGCGCATGGCCTCGGCGCTGTAGGGGTACGTCCCTTCCCTGTGGGGCATATCCGAACCCCACATGATCCTGTCGACGCCGATCTGGTGGCGCTGCGCGCACTCGGCGCCGGTCAGGAAGCTCGCGCCGAGGTAGCAGTTCGACGTGAAGTATTCGCTCGGGCGCTTCCTCAATGCACGGGCGGATTCGCCGACGAAGTACTCTACCACCCCGCCCTTCATGCCGGCGGCGCGGTGCAGGGCGTCCAACTCGGCGAGGTAGGAGGGCACCCATCCCGCGCCGAGTTCCGTCGTCACGAACTTCAGCTTCGGATAGCGCTCGAACACGCCCGCGAAGATCAGATGCGCGAGCCCGCGTCGCCCGAAGAACGGCGACTCGATCAGGCCGATGGCGGTGCCGGCAGTGCCGGACTCGGCTGAGGCCGGCTCGCCGGGCACGCTGCCGTGGCGGTGTACCGGGATATCGAGATCGGCGCACACCGCCCAGATCCGATCGTAACGCGGGTAGTAGAGCGGAACGAGTTCGCCAGGCGCGTCGCAAGGAAGCAGTACGCCTCCGGTCAGGCCGGCCTTTTTGATCCAGTGCAGTTCCTCGACGGCATCGTCGACGTCGTTCAGATATATCTGCGCGACCCCCGCGCGGCGGCCGGGAAGTTCAGCGCAGAAATCGACCAGCCAGCGATTGTAGGCCTTGAGCCCTGCCCATCGCCGCTCGTAGTCCGCGCGTGTGCGCGGCGCGGCCGCAGTGAGCACACCACTCGGGAAGAACGGCGGTGCCGTGTTCGGGAACAGGACCTCGGCGACGATGCCTTCCTGCTCCAGCGCCGCATTGCGCTTTCGGCCGTCCCAACTGAATGTCGAGTCCGGGCCGCCAGATGCGGCGCCGAACTTGCGATCGCTAATCTCGAAATCGTCCCAGGGATCCTTGAAGTTACTGACCCAAGGGTCGAATTCGGCGTGCCACTTGGATTCCAGGTATTGCTTGTAGTCATGGATCTCCGCGCCTGCGTGACCGTCGGCGGAGATCACCACGTAGCGGTCATTGCGTGATTGGGCCATACGCGATTTCTCTAGTTTGCTGACCACGGTGGGGCATCTGGATTATACCTTGAACCAACGTCCATCAAGGCATCCAAGTCGCTCCCCGAGATTCACTGCAGCCGAGATGTGCTTTACCGTTTTCTCGTTGTGTCGGGGTAATAGAACGTCGCTACGCCGGCTCGTAGCGTCGCCACCGACATTCCCCGGAACGAAACGGCGGCGCAGGAATTTTCCGCAGCCAACCAAGCGCGCCTACCCTGCCCCAATCTGGCTCACGACGCGTTGCACGACACTTACGCCGACCCCGCGGGCTCGCGCTATCGAGTGGATGCCCTTTCCAGCGCTCCTGTCTGCGCGTATAGCGCGCTCTATGGCCCCGTCCACACGGGGACGCCCAAGTACTTTTCCTTGCGCCCTCGCGCGCGCCAGACCCGCTTTTACGCGCTCCTGAATCATGGCGCGCTCGAACTCTGCGAATACGCCGCACATCTGGAACATGGCCTTGCCGGCCGGCGTGGTCGTGTCAATCCCTTGCTGGTGCAGGTACAAGTCAACACCTTTAGCATGGATTTCGCCCAGGAATCCGACCAAATCCTGCAGGGACCGCCCGAGCCGGTCGACCGACCAGGCCATGACGACATCGAACTCCCGCCGAACCGCGGCCTTGAGGATGGCGTCGAATTGAGGCCGCTTCTCCCGCCCTTTGGCGCCGCTGACGCCGTTGTCGATGTATTTGCCAACGATGGTCCAGCCTGCCCGCTCGGCGACGGCTTGCAACTCGCGGAGCTGGTTGTCGGTCGTCTGGCCGTCGGTCGATACCCGAGCGTACAAGGCTGCGCGTTTTCGGTGCTTCGATGCCATCGCCAATCCTCAAGGTGGTAAGCGTCGTCTGACGCCAATTATTTCCGGTTCGGTCTCGCCGTCGGCTCCGGCAGCTCGCGACGGTAAATGGCCATCCGAACGATCTTCCCGTCGTCATCCACGGTAAAAATCGCCATGGACGGGTTCCCACCATCGGGCCTGTCTCGGGTGGTCGCGTCGAACTCGATGACGCAACTGTTGCCGTCGGCGACGCTATTAATTGGGACGATGCGGGCGCCGAGCGGCTGGGCAAAGCTCTTGTAGAAAGCCAGAATCGCCTCCCGGCCTTCGATAAAGCCGCGTGCCGGCGGGGGTGGGAGATGACGGGCATGTTCGGCAAACAGGTCTCCGACGGCGTCGAAGTCACCAGCGTTCACGAGCGCCACGTATCGCTCGGCGGTGCGCTTGGCTAGGGAGGCACTCACACCCGCG
>JBFXBD010000111.1:0-8779 GCA_050183625.1 Gammaproteobacteria bacterium | reverse complement strand
ATGAACGCCATCGACTTCCTGGCGACAAACGCGCGCCGCGCGCATCCGGCGCGCGAGGCGAAGTCCGGTCGACTCAAGCTCGGGCTGCAGCACGTTTACGGCACCCCTTAAGAACTAACGTATGAGGACGGCCTAACGCTGCGGGTAACCGGCGCCGGCCACGAGAGCAACCGCGCAGCGCCGCCGCCTTTTCCCCGGCGTCCGGTTGACCCGCTGGTTATACGCGCTTCTCACTTGGAGTGTTCACTGGATACACAGTGATTCTAAGCGATATGCCAAGCGCTGCCATTTTCGCAATCGTTCCTACTCGAATATCGTCGCTGTAGCTCTGATGAGAGTTGCCGCTTTCATAACCAACGTCAAATACTTTAGAGAAGCAACCGTCCCAAAGTACCTTTGCTTCTCCGTCAAGGGTCTCTGCAAGCGTGCAAAAGTGTTGAATGATCGAGTCCGGACTATCCACTACTCCAGCCAATTCAAAAGTAGCTCGGTAGTGTCCCCGAAACTTCCCGCTGTACAAAGTGACGACATCGGCCCCAAAGCTTTCAACGATTGGCGTAAGAGCGACCGACGAGTCTAGATCTAGATCTGTATTCAGATACGAAACATTCACCGCCTGGTCGTCCTGCGCGTATAACACTGAATAGACAGGGCTGGCACTAATGGAAACGGTTTACAGGGCTGGGTATCTGGTTTCTGCATATAGGTATCTGGGTTGCAAAGATAGGAACTATTAACCTGGCGGAAGCCTTCGTAACGAGTCTCGGTTCGCCCCCCCGTCCTGCGCCGCACTTCGTGGAACCGCCGCAACCAGTAACGAACGCAACCGCGTCGACCGCGATCAGTCTACGCCCGCCGCGATCTTCGTTGCGAGCGCCGGCCCGTCGATCGGAACCGCACGTCTTTCGGGTCCCCCCCGGCTCGCACCAATTCGCACCACCCGAAAATGCGAGGTTGTACGGTCCGCGGGATGGCCGGAATCGGGGTTTCCCTCACCAGGACATCGGGGAATCCCTCATCCCGGAGCCAGGTATGGTTTTCCAGCGGCAGGGTGGACGGCGGCGCTCCGATGCTGCGTCCTGTCCGCCGGCTCAGGGACTCGCCCGCGCCGAACAACGTTGCCAGGCCGAAGGCGGATGTCGCAGCCGCTGCGCGTACCCGGGCCCTGGTCGTTTTATTCAACGCCTGGCGGCCGGCGGGCCGCGCAGCAGCCTGCCCAGGAACTGGCCGGTGTGCTCGCCTGGCAGGCCGCGCTGCGCGTGCGCACCCAGTAGCCCAGGAAATAGAAGTTCAGCGATGCCGGTCTCCCGGCCGGGCCGGACCGCGTCCGCGATTTCCTCGTCCGGGATGCCGATCCGCAGCGGCCGTTTCCCCGGCCCCGGGATCCCGAACTCGTGCATGTGGTAGTCGAGCCAGCCCATTGCGCCCTGGTTGGCCACGTGCAGATCCCAGAAGCGGTAGCGCTCGGGCACCAGGTTCCGCCGCCAGATCTCGGGGCGGATGTCGAGCAGGGCGACCGGGCGCCTTCGGCTCGGTGCGGTGCGTTTGCGAGTTACGGGTGCGGAACGATATCCGGACGGCGGCGCGCACGGCGCTGTGCGTGGTCCGGAAAGGTTTCGAGCAGACCAAGGCTGAATTCGACCTGGCGTGGCTCGCCGACGCGGCGCGCTTCGCCCACGGCCCATCTCACCCCGATCTCCGGGTGCTTGTCGAGGAGAAACCCCGCTCCCGGGTAAGCCTCGCAGACCCATATAGCGGCGTTGGCCGGGTGAGCGAAGGTCAGGCGGCGCGGGAAACCCTGTTCGTCCAGGTCGACGATATCGTCGCAGCGCGCGCTCATCTCGGCCACACCGTGCTGCGTAACCGCGACGGTCCAGCCCCACTCGCCGGCGCCCGCGACGAGGTAGCACACCTCCCTGGCACCGCCGTCATATGCGTTGAATCCGATCCACCAGGCGGTTTCGATGCCACCGCCCCAGAAGCGGGACGTGAACCAGGACTGCCCCTCTTCGCCATGCAGTTGAACCCAGCGCGCGAACCCGCGCACCCGTTCCCCGCCGACCGTGCCGTCCAACTCCCAGAACGATGCGCGATAGAGGATATCCTCGCCAACCTGCGGCATCAGGACATGAATGCTTCGCCCCAACCCGGTGCCGCGCAACTCGGCCTCTCCTTCGCCCTCGCGCAGGTGAAGCTCGTCACGGTTCAATTCCAGCGCAAGTCCGGGCGCCTCCACGCAGATGTGCGATGTCGTTTTCGCCGTCCGGCATGGCCCTGCATGCCAGCCTTGTCCGATCCTGGATATTCCAGCCTGCGGCGCGTAGGACTTCGCCTCGACCGCCGTGGCAGCGGCCTGTACGACCCGGTTCCAATTGAAGACTGTGCCCCGCTCGGTTTTCACCATGACGCACAGGACACACGCACCGCCGCTCAGACGCAGCCGGTGCGGCGCGGAGTCGAATCCAAGGCTGTCGAGCGTCGGCTCGTAGGTCGTGATCGAGACACGATTTCCGAAATCGATCGCCTCTGCCGGATTCTCGTTGGTATTCATTGGACGGCACTTTCCCACCGACGCGCAGCGACTCTTCTCCGGTCGTGCGGCCGCAGTTCGAGAAGTTCATGGACGACCGGACCGGGGGTCGGAGACCGAGGAATCAGTCGCGCGTTGTCTTCCACCGGTCGGTCATTGCCTGGCGGCGAGCGGACCGCGCAGCAGCCTGCCCGGGAACCGGCCGGTGTGCTCGCCCTCGCGCAGCACGACGGTGCCGGCGACGACGGTTGCGCGGATGCCGTCGGCCTTCTGCACCAGGCGCATCGCGCCGCCCGGCAGGTCGCGAAGCGCGTGCGGCATGCCGGGGCCGATCCGATCCGGGTCGAAGACATTGATGTCCGCGACCAGGCCTTCGCGCAGCAGGCCGCGGTTGGCGAAGCCCCACGCGCGCGCCGGCGCGAGGGTGATCATGCGCACGGCTTCCGGGAGCGTGAATGCGCCGCGCGTGCGCACCCAGTAGCCGAGGAAATAGCTGTGCAGCGAAAAGTCGTTGATCTGGCTGACGTGCGCCCCGGAGTCCGAGAAGGTCATGATCGTGCGCGGGTGGCGCATGGCTTCGAGGATGTGATCGAGATCGGTGGCGCCGAGCGCCTGGGCGAAGAAGCGGTCCAGCTCCGCTTCCAGCGCGATGTCGATCATTGCCTCGATCGGATGCACGTTGCGCGCGGCAGCGACCTCCGCCACGGTGGGATACGGCGGGTAGGGGCGATCCAGGATCCAGGTCTGGTCGTACACGGGCTTGCGCATCTCGGGCCCCGTGGCTTCCCGGTACTGCGCTTCTTCGGTGGCGCCGATGAGGCGCCGGCGCAGGTCCGGATCGCGCAGCAGCGCGGCCTGCTCCGCGAGCGGCCGCGCACGCAGTTCGCGCCAGTGCGGCAGTTCGTCGAAGGGCAGCCGGGTCGCGAAAGATATCAGTGACGTCGCGCCCCGGCAGAAGGTCTGGCCGAACATCTGTCCGCCGGCCTCGGTGACCGAATCGATGAGCCGCAGGTCGTCGTGATACGTCTCCGGGCGCGCGAGCACGCCGAAGGTGCACGGCACGCGCGTCTTCAGCGCCATGTCCACGACCCTGGAGCGGGTCTTGATCCAGCGATCGGAAGCGTCCTGCGCGATCTCGAATATGCCGGCGCCGGCATCGCCCATCACGCCGACCAGGTGCTCCACTTCTTCCCACGCCGCCAGGCGCGAGGCGACCGGGCGATTGTCGGTCGTCTGGTGCGCGCTGCTGCGCGAGGTGGTGAACCCGATCGCACCGGCCTGGAGCGCTTCGCGCAGCGCACCGGACATGCGCCCGATATCATCCGGCGTCGAAGGGCCATCGAACGCCCGCTCCCCCATCGCCCAGGTCCGCAGCGCCGAATGCCCGATGTACGCCGCATAGTTGATGCCCTTGGGACGGCGGTCGACGACATCCAGGTACTCCGGAAACGACTCCCACTGCCACTCGATGCCGGCGGCCATCGCCGTCGCGGAGATGTCTTCGGCCCGTTCGAGATTGCGCACGACCAGCGGGCGCTGATCCGCCTTCACCGGTGCGAGCGTGAAGCCGCAGTTGCCCATCACCACGGTCGTGACCCCGTGCCAGCAGGAACAGGTGCCCATCGGATCCCACATGACCTGTGCGTCCATGTGGGTGTGGCCATCGATGAATCCCGGCGAAACGACCTGCCCGCTGGCATCGATCTCTTCGACGCCGCGCGCGGCGATTCGGCCGATCGTCGCAATCCGGCCCTGATGCACGCCGACGTCGGCGCGATAGCCGGGAAATCCGGTGCCGTCCACGATCGTGCCGTTGCGAATGATGAGATCGTAGGTCATGGCGCTGCTCCTGGTCGGGGGGGATACCGCGCGACCCAGGGTACCGCCGAACCGTTCGGTGGTCCATGTCGTGGGTACCGAAGGCGACGCGGCGCCGGGCGAAGCAGTCGCCCGATGCGAGCGTAGTATTGAGGATGGCGCCCTTGCACGGTCACATACTCGCGGTGCGCCAACATCGCGCCAGCGGACGGAATGCAACCGTCGTTCCGACGCCGGTATTCCGAATCTAATGCGCCCGCCCGGCCGCGCGCTGCGGCAGGAGGAAGATGAGCATTCCGATGGCGAGGAACAACACTGCCGAAGCCGTGAAGCGATCCAGCGCGAGGCCGCCGGCGGCAATCGGCTTGTCGATGAAGTCGCCGACGACGGCGCCGAGCGGCCGGGTCAGCACGAACGCGGCCCAGAACAGCGCGGTACGCGACAGTTTCGTGCACAGGTACGCCAGAACGATGAGCACGAGCGCCACGCCGAAAATACCGGCGGCGCCGAGGTAACCCAGGCCGGCCGAGTCCGCGGTCCAATCGCCGAGCGCCGTCCCCAGGGTCTGCGAGAAGGTGATCGTTACCCAATAGAAGGCTTCGCTACGGGGCGTGCAAACCGTATCGATACTGACCGAGCCACGCGCCCGGTACCACGCGGCCAACGACCCGAGCAACAGGGCAAACAGCAGCAGCGACCCGCCGGCATAGCCGATCCCGAGTGATCGCGTCGCGTAGTCCGCGAGCGTGGTGCCCACGGTGGTGGAGGCGATGATGGTGGCCCAATACAGCGTCGGATGAAACCGCCGGGCGCGAATCTGGACGGCGGCGACCGCCACGAACAGCGTCGCAAAAATCGCCGTGCCGACCAGATAGCCCAGGTCCATCGACATCGACACGGCGTCGCCGCCTGTTTCGCCCAGGGTCGTGGCCAGGATCTTGACGATCCAGAAGCCGAACGTCGCCTCAGGCACCTTGGCAAGCGCTGCGTTAACGTCGTCGTCCACCCGCATTGCTCCGGGCCCGCCGTCACCATCTGTCTGCGATCGCGCGGTCCGGACCGAAGCAGGTCATGGTTCAATCCGCCGTCATCAGCATCGCCCCGGTCATGAAGCCGGTGCTGTTCGCCCATACGGACACGCGCGCGCCGGGCACCTGGCGCGGGCCGCATTCGCCGCGCAGCTGGCGCACGGACTCGATGCAGAAGTTCGCGCCGTGGCGCCGGCCGACGTTGCAGGCGCCGCCGTCGGTGTTCACCGGCAGGCGGCCGCCCCTGCGGGTGTTGCCGTCGGCGATGAACGGGCCAACCTCGCCCTCCGGGCAGAATCCCAGCGCTTCGAGCCACTTCAGGGTGATGATGGTGAAGCCGTCGTAGAGCTGCGCGCAGCTCACGTCCTTCGGCGCCAGCGCGGTGCGCGACCAGAGCGTATTCGCGCAGTGGTAGATCGAGCCGTGGTCCATGTCGTCGATCTCGAAAGTGAAATAGCGCGAGGACGCCAGCGCCGTCGCCTCGACGAACACCGGCTTCTTCCTGAAGTCCCGCGCGCGCTCCTCGGTAGTGAAGATGACGGCCGAGGCCGAGTCCACCGGGTAGTCGCAGTCGAGCAGGCGCACCGGCTTGGAGACGTAGCGCGAGGCGAAGTAGTCGTCGAGGGTAAGCGGCTGGCGGAAAATCGCGTCTTCATTCAGCGAGGCGAATTCGCGCTGCGCCATCACGTGCCGGCCGAAGTGTTCCTCCTTCGTGCCGAAGCGCGCCATGTGCCGCTGCGTGGCCAGGCCGGCGATGGAGGTCAGCGGCAGGCCGGAGCCGAACGGGCGGTTGAACTGCTCGTCGCCCTCGGCGCGGGTCATTGCGTCCGCGCCGGCCTGCGCCAGCACCTCGGTGGAGTTCAGGCTCTGGTTGATCACGCGGAACGCGATGCAGGTGTGGCACAGCCCGGCCTTGATCGCGGCCACCGCGCGGATCGCCGGGGCGACGAAGGCGGGCGATACGCCGCCCTCGGTGCTGAAGAAGTTGAGCGGCGTGATGCCGAGCATGTAGCCGACGTCCTGCGAGTCCAGGCGCTCCACGCCAGGTGGCTCGAAGCCGGCCACGGTCCACAGCAGGGAGACCCCGTCGATGTCCTTCGGCGTCATGCCGCAGTCCGCGAACGCGGCCCTGGCGGCCTGGGTCGCGAGCTGGCGCGAGGACAGGCCGGTGCGCCGTCCGGTGGTCGAGTATCCGACGCCTGCGACGGCGACGCGTGTCTGGCTTGCCACGATGGGATCTCCTGGTTCGCGTTCTTCGAAGCGCTCAGCCCTGGCGCGGGCGGAACAGCGGCAGCGTGAGGCCGGGGCCGATCTCGCGGAAGGTCACTTCCAGCGGCAGGCCAATGCGCAGATCGCCCTCGGCGCAGTCGACGATGTTGGTCGGCATGCGCAGGCCGGGCTGCTCGGGCAGTTCGACCACGGCGTAGATCGTCCCGGGGCGCTCGGCGTAGTAGCGATCGATCGCGACACCCGGAATGGTCCATGCGTACAGCTCGGCCTTGCCGGAAACCTGCACCGGCGACAGATCGGTCCCCAGGCACTGGCGGCAGGTGGGGCGCGGGTAATGGATGTAGTGGCCGCAGCCGTTGCAGCGCAGGATCATGAGCCGGTGGTCCCTGACGCCGTCCCAGAAAAACTGCGTCAGGTAATTCGGCACCGGTGCGGGGGGGAGCACGATCTGGTTCATGCGGCAGGCCCTGGAGGGGAGTCGGCATTGATGTTAATCGCATCGGCGTGCCGCGCCCAAGCGTTTTCGCGTCGACGCGGCCGTGCGAGAATCCGGCCATGAAACACGCCCTGACGATCTTCCCCACCGACTACTCCATCCAGCCGGCGGATCTCGCCCGCGAGGCCGAGGCGCGCGGGTTCGAGTCGCTCTGGTTCCCCGAGCACAGCCATATCCCGGCCAGCCGCGCCTCGCCCTGGCCGGGCGGCGCCGAGTTGCCGAAGATGTACTACGACGTCTACGAGCCGTTCGTGGCGCTTGCCGCCGCGGCCGCCGTGACCTCTTCGATAAAGCTCGCCACGGGCGTGTGCCTGGTGGTGCAGCGCGATCCGATCCAGACCGCCAAGAACGTGGCCACGATCGATCGCATCTCCGGCGGCCGGTTCCTGTTCGGCATCGGCGCCGGCTGGAACGCCGAGGAGATGGGCAACCACGGCACCGCGTTCAGGCAGCGCATCGCCGTGATGCGCGAGCGGGTGGAGGCGATGAAGGCGATCTGGGCACAGCCCAGGGCCAGCTACCACGGCCGGCACGTGAACTTCGACGAAATCATGGCCTGGCCAAAGCCGTTGCAGGCGCCGCACCCGCCGATCCACGTCGGCGGTGCGTTTCCGAAGGCCGCCGAGCGCGCCGTGGCCTATGGCGACGGCTGGATCCCGCTCTGGGGCCGGGGCGACATCCTTGCCGAGATTCCCCGCGTGCGGCAGATGCTTGCCGCGGCAGGGCGAGGCGCGGCGAAGTTCGAGATCTCGATCTTCGCCGCGCCGACCGATGCGGACACGCTCGCGCGCATCCGCGATGCGGGCGTGGACCGCTGCGTGTTCGGCCTGCCCCCTGCCGGGCCGGAGAAGGTGCTGCCGATCCTCGACAAGCTGGCCACGCTGGCGCGATAGCCCGTCAATCCCAGGCTGCGCAGCCGAACGTCACTGCTTCGCACCCCGTCATTGCGAGGAGCGAAGCGACGAAGCAATCCACGCGCTGCCGGAGACATCAAGGCCGCTTGGGTCGCTTCGCTGCGCTCGCGACGACGGTGGTTCAGGGCCGCCATCGGCCGTCGCAATGACGCCTCAGCGGCGGCCGCGTGCGCGGTCTCCGAAGCGCGCCTGACGCTGCGGACGCCGCGCGCCGTCGTGCTCCCCGGAAGCCTGCTGGCCGGCAGGATGGCCGCGATACGCGATCTGCACGGGCTGGCGTTCGCCGCCCTGCCCGGCACGCCCATCCTGGCGATTGCCTGAGCCTGCCGGTGCGGACCGATCGTCGCGGCGTGGTCCGCCCTGGCTGCGCCCGGCGTCGAATCGGCGCCCGTCCTGGCGCGGCACCGGGCGATTGCCGTCGAGGCGCCGCGGTTCGAGTTCTTCAAAGCGGCGGTTGTCGTTGCGCTCCGGCTGCTGCTCGTCGTAACGGCTGGGGTCGATTGCCGTCGGCGCCTGTCCATCGGCGCGCCGGCCGCCGTTGCGGCCCGGCTGGCGACCATCGAAGCGGCGGTTGGCATTGCGGCCCGGCTGACCGAAGTCGATGCTGCGATTGTCGTTACGCTCGGGCTGGCGGGCGTCGAAGCTCCGATAGTCGTTGCGCTCGGGCTGGCGGGCGTCGAAGCTGCGTAAGTCGTTACGCTCGGGCTGGCGGGCGTCGAAGCGTCGATTGTCGTTGCGCTCGGGCTGGCGGGCGTCGAAGCGG
>JBFXBD010000110.1:0-9003 GCA_050183625.1 Gammaproteobacteria bacterium | reverse complement strand
GGCCGACCTGGGCGACCCCGATGCACCTGCCAGGATCATCGACGCCGTCGGCAGCGCCTTCGAGCGCCTGGACGCCCTGGTCAACAACGCCAGCAGCTTCGACCCGACCCCGTTCGGAAGCATCCGCCTGGAGAACTGGGAGCGCGACATGGCGGTCAATGCGCGCGCGCCCCTGTTCCTGATCCAGGGCCTGGCGCCGCTGCTGGGCGCGCACTACGACCCTGCGGATCCGGCCAGCATGGGCCGGATCGTCAACTTCATCGACATCCACGTGCTCGGCGAGCCACTCGTGGGGTACAGCGCCTACAATGCCTCCAAGGCCGCCCTGATGGAAATCACCGCCACCTGCGCAATGGAACTGGCGCCGAAGATCACGGTGAACGCGATCGCGCCGGGCGTCATCGAATGGGCCGAGAGCTACAGCGCCGAAGTGCGCAACCTGTACATGCGGCGCGTGCCGCTGGCGCGGCCGGGTACTCCAGAAGATGCCGGCTCCGCGGTGCTGTACCTGGTGCGCGACGCGCACTACTGCACCGGCCAGGTCATCAAGCTCGACGGCGGGCGGTGCCTGACCTGAACCGCCTGCGCCCCGCCCTGCTCCTGCTCGTGCTCGCGCTTTGCAGCGCGACGCCGGCGGGCGCGCAGCCGCCGCGCATCGCCGGCTGGGTGGAATACGCCTGGATCGAGCCCGGCCACCACCGCGTGCGCGCCAAGCTCGACACCGGCGCGCGAAATTCCTCGCTGGACGCCCCATCGCTGCATATCTTCAAGCGCGGCGGCGAGGATTGGGCGCGGTTCCGGCTCGACGACGGCTCCGGCCGCGGGGTGTCGATCGAGAGACCCGTCGTGCGCTTCGCCACCATCAAGCGCCACTTCGGCCGCACCGAACGCCGCCCGGTGATCCGCCTGAGCCTGTGCATGGACGGCCGGCTGCGCGATGCCGAAGTGAACCTGGTGGACCGCACCGGCCTCATCTACCCCCTGCTGATCGGGCGCAGCTTCCTCAAGAATCACTATGCGGTCGACCCGGCGAGCACCTACCTGTTCGGCCGGCAGGACTGCCGGGCACACCGTTGAAGAACACGCACCTCTACGTCCTGGTGGCCGCGCTCGTGCTCGGGTCGCTCGGCCTGTTCGCCTACAAGCACTTCCAGCTCGGCTTTCCGCTGTTCGTCGCCGAATCCACGCAGTCCTGGGAGTTCGAGGCGCGCGTGCGCTTCGACGCCGGCCGGGGCCCGATCCGATTCACCATGCACATCCCCTCGCGCGGCAGCGGCTACGTGGTCACCGACGAGAGCTTCTTCTCCGGCCGCTTCGGGCTGCAGACGCGCTACCGCGACGGCGCCCGCCAGGCGACCTGGGCGATCCGCTCGGCGCGCGGCCGGCAGACGCTCATCTACCGAGGGACGATCCAGGCCGTCGCGCCGCGCAATGCGCCGGCCGCCGAGAAGGCGCCGCCCCCACCCCCGCCGCCGCAGTTCGACGAGACCGAACTGGTCGTGGCGCGCGCGCTGGTGGAACGCGCACGCGAAAGCTCGGCGGATACCGAATCGCTGGTCGGCTACGTGCTCACGCGCGTACTGCGCCGCGAGCTCGACCCGGAGATCGCCGTGCTGGTGCGTGGCAGCGACACGCGCGAGGAGCGCCTGGAAACCGCGGTGAAGCTGCTCGCGCTGGCCGGCGTCCGCGCCGACATCCTGCACGGCATCCCGCTCGCCGCGGCCGGTGACAACCTGCGCCCGGTGCTGTGGCTGGAGGCCGGCGACCGGGACGGCCCCCAGCTCTACGACGGCGCGACCGGCGAGCGGGTGATGGGCGTGGCTTTCGTGACCCTCTGGCACGGCAGCGGCGCGCTCGGCAAGCTGGAAGGCGGGCGCAACCTGGATATCTCGCTGCTGCTCAAGCCCACGATGCAGACCGCCATCGCCGGGCTGCTGCACAACCCGGCGGGCGAGCGGCACTGGATCGTCGACTATTCGCTGTTCAACCTGCCGCCGTCGGCGCAGGCGGCCTACCGGATCCTGCTGACCATCCCGCTGGGCGTGTTCATCCTGGTGCTGATGCGCAACGTCGTCGGCTTCAAGACCTTCGGCACCTTCATGCCGGTGCTGATCGCCCTGGCCTTTCGCGGCACCGAGATCCTCGCCGGAGTGATCTTCTTCTCCATCATCGTCTCGCTCGGCCTGCTGGTGCGGTTCTACCTCGAGCACCTCAAGCTGGTGCTGGTGCCGCGCCTGGGCGCGGTGCTGATCGTCGTGGTCCTGCTCATGACGCTGGTGACGATGCTGTCCTACAAGCTCGGCATCGGCATCGGCCTGTCGGTGGCACTGTTTCCCATGGTGGTGATGACGATGGTTATCGAGCGCATGGCGGTGGTCTGGGAAGAGCGCGGCGCGGCCGAATCCATCCGCCAGGGCGTGGGCAGCCTGGTGGTGGCGATCCTCGCCTACGGCGCGATGAACGTGCAGCCGCTGGTGCATCTCATCTTCCTGTACCCGGAGCTGCTGCTCCTGGTACTGGCGGCGACACTGCTGCTCGGCCGCTACACCGGCTACCGGCTGCTGGAACTGCGCCGATTCCGCGCCCTCGCCGGGGACGGCTGAACCATGTTCGGCCGGATTGCCGCCCTGCGCCGCGCCGGCGTGGTCGGGCTGAACAAGCGCAATGCCGACTACACCCTGCGCTACAACCCGCGCTCTCGCTATCCGCTGGTGGACGACAAGCTCATCACCAAGCGCCTGGCGCTGGAGGCCGGCCTGGCCGTGCCGGACCTCTACCACGTGATCGAGCACGAGGGCGACCTCACCCGGCTGCCGCAGCGCATGCGCGAACTCGACGACTTCGTCGTCAAGCCCGCGCACGGCTCCACCGGCGACGGCATCGTGGTCATCACCGGGCGCAAGCGCGACAGCTTCCGCACCGCCGGCGGCTCGCTGGTGAGCGAGCCGGAACTGCTGCATCACATCACCAATGCGCTCGCCGGGCTGTACAGCCTGGGCGGGCACCCGGACAGCGTCTTCCTGGAACAGCGGGTGATCTCGGATCCGGCGTTCGACGAGGTGGCCTGGGAGGGCGTGCCCGACGTACGCATCGTCGTGCTGCTGGGCGTGCCGGTGATGGCGATGATCCGCCTGCCCACGCGGCGCTCGCACGGCAAGGCGAACCTGCACCAGGGTGCGATCGGCGTCGGCATCGACATGGCCAGCGGCATCACGCTGCGCGCGGTCTATGGCGAAACGATCGTCGAGGAGCACCCCGACACCGGCCACCCGATCGTCGGGCTGTCGATCCCGCAGTGGCCGCGGCTGCTGGAAATCGCCGCGCAATCCTTCGAGATCACCGGGCTGGGGTACCAGGCGGTCGACCTGGTACTCGATCGGCGCTACGGGCCGATGATCCTCGAACTCAACGCGCGGCCGGGCCTGGCGATCCAGATCGCCAATCGCGCCGGGCTGCAGCCGCGGTTGTCGCTGGTGGAGGCCAACGTCGCCGCGCTCGCGGATCGCGCCGCCCGCATCGAGTTCGCGCGCGCGCATTTCGGCGTGCATCCGTGATCGATTCCGCCTACCGGCACCGCTTCATCGCCCGGGCGCTGCTGGCGTACTGCGTGGCGATGATCGTCCTGATGACGGTTTCGCCGTTCCGCTTCGATTGGCCCGGGTACTGGAAGCTCACCGTGTTCGGCGATGTCGACGACACCCCGGTGAACTTCATCCTGTTCCTGCCGGTCGGCTATTTCTTCCGCCTGGCCGGACCGCGGCACGCCCCGCGCGGCGCGCTGCACGCGCTGCTGTTCGGCGCCGCGCTCAGCTTCACCGTCGAGGGCTTGCAACTGCTGCTGCCCGCGCGCCTGACCGCGGTATTCGACTTCATCTCCAATTCGCTCGGCGCCGGCGCCGGCGCGGTGCTGTGCGACGCCATCCGCCGGCGCCTGGATCGGGAGTTGCCCGCGGCGCTTGCGCTCGAGCACCCGCTGGTCAACCTCGCCTACCTGCTGCTGCCCCTGATGTGGTTCGCCGGCACCGGCATCGACCACACGCCGGCCCGCGCGTGGCTGCTGGCACCGCTCGGGGTCATCGGCGTCATTGCGATCGTCGGCCTCTGGCGCCACCGCTTCGCCCCGGCGGCGCACGTGACGCCGGCGGGCCTGGCCCTGCTGGTGTTCGGCTGGTTCGCGTTCGGCGCGGTGAGCGGGCTGCGCGCCGCGCCCGAGATCGTCGCACCGTGCGCGGCGGGCGCGTTCGCACTCGCTTTCGCGCTGGCGCGCCGCGGCCCGCGCACGCACCTGCCCGAACGGCGATCCGAGCCGCGCGTGCTGGCGGCCATCTGGCCCTGGTACGTGGCCTATCTCGTACTGCTCGTGCTGTTGCCGTTCGGCCGCGAGTTCGTTCCATTCGCCAGCACGCTCGGTTACCCGCAGTACAGCTTCAATCGCAACTACGCCATCCGCATGTCCGAACAGATCGCCGCGCTGACGCTGCTGGGCTACCTGGTGTCGCAGAGCCGCGGTCGCGCGCGCCGGGGCGGGCGCCGATCGATTGCGATCAACGTCGCCGCCGGCGCTGCCTGCGCGCTCGGATTGGAAGTGTTGCACGGTTTCCTGCCCGACGACCGCGCCAGTGGCGCGCGCTGGCTGCTGGGTACGCTCGGCGCCGGGTTCGGTGTCATGATCTACACCATGCAACTGAGCCTGTTGCGACTGCTGCGCGGGGAGTCGGTACCATCGGCCAGCGCACCCGGGCAGGCAACCCCGGGGGTTTATCGATGAGCGCAGATTACGACGGCACCGAATGCGCGGCACTCCTGGCGCAGATGGGGATCCAGGCCTCCAGTGCCGAGACGGAGTTCTACCGCGGACATGTCGAGTCGATGCTGCGGATCCTGGAGGACATCGACGACGAACCGCCAACCGCCGCGCGGCGCGGCTGGCGCGCGCCCGCGCCGGACGAGAACCCGCTCGGTGCCTGGCACCGGCTCGGCGTCATCCAGGGTGCACCCTCCGGCCCGCTCGCCGGGCGCACCATCGCGCTCAAGGACAACATCCTGCTGGCCGGGGTGCCGCTCGCGAACGGCACCCCGGTCCTGGACGGCTACGTTCCGGATACCGACGCCGAGATCGTCCGGCGCGTACTGGCCGCCGGCGCGCGCATCGTCGGCAAGACCGTGTGCGAGGCGTATTGCTGCTCCGGCGGCAGCCACACGAGTGCCAGCGGCCCGGTGCGCAACCCGAAGGATCCGCTGCGCAGCGCCGGAGGCAGCTCATCCGGCTCGGCCGCGGTGGTAGCCAGCGGCGCGGCCGACATGGCCATCGGCTGCGACCAGGGTGGCTCGATCCGCATCCCTGCGTCCTACTGCGGCATCTACGGGATGAAGCCGACCTGGGGCCTGGTGCCGTACACCGGCGTGCTCGGCATGAATTTCATGATCGACCACGCCGGGCCGATGACCGCGGACGTCGCCGACAATGCCCGGTTGCTGGAAGTACTCGCCGGCCCGGACGGCGCAGACCCGCGCCAGCACGGCGCGCGCGTGGACGAATACACCGCTGCGCTCGGGCGGCCGATAACCGGCGTACGGATCGGCCTGCTGACCGAGGGCTTCAGCGCGCCCGGCAGCGATCCACGCGTGGGGGATTGTG
The DNA here is from genome assembly GCA_050183625.1 of Gammaproteobacteria bacterium. GTDB lineage: Bacteria > Pseudomonadota > Gammaproteobacteria > JADZEE01 > JADZEE01 > JBFXBD01. The sequence goes on along the minus strand of JBFXBD010000110.1, from coordinate 3,365 downwards.
TACGCGCCGCGGCCGCGGCGCTCGCTCGCATGGGAGCCGTCGTGTGCGAGCGACCGGTACCGGTCCACGCGACCGCCGCACGGCTTTCCCTCGGCGCGGTGCAGGCGATCGTGGCCTCCATGTTCGAGGCCGATGGCTGTCCGATCGAGCAACGCGTGCCGGTCGATGCCGGCTACGTGCGCGCGCAGCGCAACTGGCGCGCGCGTGTGAACGAGCTGCCGGTGAACGTCAAGGCCATGCTGGTCTTCGGCGCGGCGCTCAGGCAGCGCCACGGCTACGAGCATCTGGCGCGCGCCTTCAACCGCCTGAACAAAATCAGCGCGCACTACGACGCCGCGCTGCGCGAGGTGGACCTGCTCGTGCTTCCGACCACGCCGACCGCGGCACCGCTGCTGCCCCCGCCCGGCGCGCCGCCGCAGGAGCTGCTCTCGGCGGCGCATGGGCCGGCGGCGAACACCGGGATCTTCAACCATACCCACCACCCGGCGATGTCGGTGCCCTGCGGCACCCGCGGCGGGATGCCCGTGGGCATGATGCTGGTCGGGCGGCATTTCGAGGAGGCGCTGATCTACAGCGTCGCGCATGCCTTCGAGCAGACGGCGGACTGGCGCCGCGCGGCGTTCTGAGCCGACTCAGCGCGCGGGCGGCGTGCGCAGGATCCGATCGCCCACGCCCGAGCCGACGAGCAGCATGCGGTCCAACTGCAAGGCCACGCTCGGCGAGCCGAACAGCGGGCCGTCGTAGGCGTACACCGACGCGACGGCAAGCGATTCGGGGTCCACGCGCAATACGTCGAACGCAATCGGGCAGCCGCCCTTTTCCAGCCACCGGCACTTGGCGAACGCCTCGGCGCTCATCCTGCGCACCGAGCTTGCGATCAGCTTGCCGTCCCCGGTCCAGGTGAGGTTGTCGGGCCCGGGCACCGGTACACGGCCGGTCACGCGCCCGCTGGCGAGATCGTAGCGACGCACCAGTGCCTCGCCGGAATACACGACGAAGGCGGTGAGATCGTCGGCGGACACCTCCACGCCGTTAGGCGTGCGGCCCTCGGTGCCGGGCAGATCGCGCCAGCCGCCCGAGGGCGACCAGTGCAGTGCGTGCCCCGGGCCGCCGGCACCGCTGAACAGCGCCTCGAATCCTGCGGCGCGCGAGGTCATGTGGGTGGCGACCAGGCTGCCGTCGCCGAGCAGGGCGACATCGTTCATCCAGGCATCGGCCGGCGCCACGACGCAGCCGCGCCACGTCAGGCGAACCGCTCCGGACTTCTGCGTAATCTCGAACAGTTCCACCGACTCGCGGCGGCCGTGCTGGACCACGGCGAGTGCGAGGCGGCCGTCGGTACGGGTGTTGATGTCGATCCCGTGCGGGGAGAACTTCCTTCCCGCGGGACCCGGGCAGGCCGGATCGCCCCAGCCCGGTGTCTTCGCCGCCGGCGGCTCGGTGCCGCGATAGAGCACGCGGCGCTTGCCGCTGTCTGGCGCGATCAGCGAAATCAGGCCCGGGCGCTTGCCCTCCGCGTCGCCGTACTCGCTGACGATCACCGCGCCGGTGCCTGGCACCTGCGCCAGATCCTCCGGGCTGCGAAACCCGCACAGCACCCGCGCCTGGGCCTTGCTCGTGCAGCCGCCGATGGATGCAGGCGCCGCGTCGATCCCCGGAGCCGCCGTCATGATCATCAGTGCCGCGAGCAGGCTGCGCTGCATCGTCATTCTCCGGGCCGGCTGTGGATTCGCGGATCATTATGACCCAATCCCGGCTTGCGCCACCGGTTCTCGGCGCAGGATTGCATCGGACTCATCCCGATCGCCGCGCACTGCACGATTGCTTCGGCAACGATCGGTTGCAGATCGCGGTTGGCGTCACCCCGCCCAGCCGGTGTGGTTCAATAGCGGACCCGACCGCCGGAGCCTGCCCATGCCCTCGTTCGACGTCGTCTCCAAGTTCGACCTTCAGGAAGTCACCAATGCCCTGGACCAGGCCAACCGCGAGGTCGGCACCCGTTTCGATTTCAAGGGCGTGGAAGCGCGCTACGAGCGCGCCGAGAACGTGATCACGATGAAGGCCGAGACCGAGAGCCAGCTGGAGAAGATGCTGGAGATCCTCTACCAGCGCCTGTCCAAGCGCGGCCTGGACCTGAAGGCGGCCGAGCCGGGCAAGCCCGAGCAGAGCGGCAAGACCGCCAGGCAGACGGTGACGATCAAGCAGGGCGTGGACACGGCGCTGGCGCGCGAGATCGTCCGGCTGGTCAAGGACAGCAAGATCAAGGTGCAGGCCGCGATCCAGGGCGACCAGGTCCGCATCACCGGCAAGAAGCGCGACGATCTGCAGGCGGCGATCGCCATGCTGCGCGCCGCGAACCTGGCGCTGCCGCTGCAGTACGTCAACTTCCGCGACTGAGACGCGCGGCCCCGTTCACCACAGCGGAGACGGCTCCCGCGCCACGCGCAGCGACTGGCGCTGCATGTTGCCGCCAGCCTGGTCGTACAGGTGCGCGCGCTTCATGAACCAATGCACGTCGCACTCGGACTGGAAGCCGATGCCGCCGTGCACCTGGATCGCCGCACGGCCATTCTCGTGCGCAGCGTGCGCCGCCAGGAGCTTGGCCGAAGCCACCTGCAACGCGGCATCCGCCGCCCCGGCCTGCAGCCGCAGCGCGGCGTGCGCGGTCTGGTACCAGCCGAGCTGGGTGCGGATGGCCATGTCGGAGCAGCGGTGCTTGACCGCCTGGAAGGTGCCGATCGGCTTGCCGAACTGCTGCCGGAACTTGGCGTACTCCACGGTCAGCTCGGTGGCGTGGTCGGCCAGGCCGACCAGCTGCGCGGCCAGCAGCACCTGGGCGCGTTGCGCGAGCGGGGCACGGGCAGCTTGGACCCACACCCGCGGGCGCTCCAGCGCCAGCGTACCGCGTTGCATGCCTACCGAGTCGTCCAGGCCGGCGTGCGGCTGCGCGCCCGTGAAGGCGGCGGGATCGAACAGTCCCATGCCGGCGTCGTTCCAGGCCAGCAGCAGATCGCCGGGGCCGGCATCGAACGCATACGTCGCGCCGCGATCCTGGATCGCGAGCGCAGCACCCCTGGCGCCGGCAATCAACTCGCCCGCCAGGGCATCGTCGCCGCCGTGGGCCGCCACGTGCGCGCCGAGCACCGTCGCCAGCACCGACGGGCTGACGAGATAGCGGCCGCACTCGCGCTGTACCAGCGCTTCCTCGACGAGGCCCAGCCCCGAGCCGCCGACCCGCTCGGGCAGGCCCAGTCCGAACCAGCCCAGTTCCACCATGCCGGCGCGCGCCCTGGCCGCTTCGCGCGGCGCGGCCTGGGGCCGGTAGCGATCCACCGGCAGCTCGCGCGCGAGTTTCTCGCGCTCCG
>JBFXBD010000109.1:0-10443 GCA_050183625.1 Gammaproteobacteria bacterium | reverse complement strand
GGCCATCCATGGCCTGCTCCGCTGCCGCGATCGCTGCGCTATGCCATCCATGGCCCGCTTGCGATCGCAGGCCGCCGCCCGACCCACCCGGTCCTCGGCCCGCAGGAGGAGAGAAGTTCAAAGCGTCGAGACTTCGTTCGCGGGTTGAACGACGGCTCCAGTTGCGTTCAGGTCCGTATGGACTCACCGCGCCATCGCGGCAGGGTCGGGGGCCACGGGTATCTTGCAGGAGGCAAGATACCCGTGGTTTCCGGCCCGGATCGAAGCCACCGGGCAGCGCCAAACGGGATGCATCGGGTGACCGCAGACTCGGACAGCGACGTCGAGGTGTCGAGGAGAATCCCGCGGGCTCGGATGGTCGCGCCGGGGCGTAGTACACTCCGGGGCGATGGGCCGCCGGTGCACGGTGCACCGGCGCAAGGCTTCGGGAGCAGGCGAAGGAAGACCATGAACTTCGATTTCACCGACGAACAGAAGCAACTGCGCGACTCGGTGCGCGGCTATCTCGACGAGTCCTGCCCGTCCGGGGCGGTGCGCGCCGTGGTTGCGGCGGCCGAGGGTTACGACCGTACGCTGTGGAAGGGCCTGGCCGATCTCGGCCTGGCCGGCGCGGCCATCCCCGAGGAATTCGGCGGCGTCGGCGGCGGCCACCTGGAATTGTGCGTGATCGCCGAGGAGCTCGGCCGTTGCCTCGCCCCCGTGCCCTTCTCCTCGTCCATCTACCTCGCCGCGGAACTGATCCTGCGCGCCGGCAGTGACGCACAGAAGCGCGAGCACCTGCCGAAGGTGGCCTCGGGCGCGAGCGTGGGTACGTTCGCGCTGGCGGAATCCGCGGGCCGGATCACGCCGGCGGCGATACGTGCAACCGTGGCCGGCGGAAGGCTCACCGGCGTGAAGCTGCCGGTACCCGACGGCGACAGTGCCGACTTCGCGGTGGTGGCCGCGCGCGGCACGCAGGGCGACGGCATCGGCCTGTACCTGGTGGATCTGGCCGGGCCGGGCGTGCGCCGGGTACCGGTGCCCACCGTCGATCCCTCCCGCAAGCATGCACGCCTGGAATTCGACGCGGCACCCGCCGAGCCGCTCGCCGGCGCCGACGGCTGGCGTGCGGCCGAGGCCGCAATCGACGCCGCCGCCGTGCTCACCGCCTTCGAGCAGGTCGGCGGTGCCGAGCGCGCGCTGTACATGGCACGCGACTATGCGCTGGACCGCATGGCCTTCGGCCGCCCGATCGGCTCGTTCCAGGCCATCAAGCACATGCTTGCCGACATGTACGTGTCGGCGACGCTGGCGCGATCGAATGCCTACTACGGTGCCTGGGCGCTGTCGACGGCGGCGGCCGAGCTGCCCGTGGCGGCGGCCACCGCGCGGGTGAGCGCGACTCAGGCGTTCCAGCAGTGCAGCATGAACAACATCCAGGTTCACGGCGGCATGGGGTTCACCTACGAGTTCGACTGCCATCTCTACTACCGGCGCTCGAACCTGCTCGCAGTGAGCCTGGGCGGGCTCTCGCAGTGGGAGAGCGATCTCATCGCCCGCATGCGCGCCGCACGCGCTGCCTGATGCACCGTACCGGAGCCCGAACATGAATTTCGAAGATTCCCCGCAGGAAGCCGCCTTTCGCGCCGAGTGCCGCGCCTGGATCGAGGCGAACGCGCCGCACGAACTCGCGCCCGAGCTGCACCTGTCCACCTTCGGCGGCCTCCGCGTCACGAGCGTGGAGCCGGTCGCGGCCGCCAAGGCCTGGCAGCGCAGGAAGTACGACGCCGGCTACGCCTGCATTCATTGGCCCAAGGAATACGGCGGCCGCGGAGCCACGCCGATCGAGCGCGTGATCTGGCAGCAGGAGGAGGGCGTGTACGCGCGCCTGTCCACCTATTTCGGCATCGGCATGGGCATGTGCGGGCCGACGGTGATGGCGCATGCGGACGAGGCCACGCGCCGGCGCCTGCTTCCGCGCCTGGCCTCGGGAGAGGACATCTGGTGCCAGTTGTTCTCGGAGCCGGCGGCCGGATCCGACGTCGCCGGCCTGCGCACCCGTGCCGAGCGCGACGGCGACGGCTGGAAGGTCAACGGCCAGAAGATCTGGACCAGCGGCGCGCACCTGTCCGACTACGGCCTGCTGTTCGCGCGCACCGATCCGACCGTGCCCAAGCACAAGGGCCTGACGATGTTCTGGATCGACATGCACGCGCCCGGCGTGGAAGTGCGGCCGATCAAGCAGATGAACGGCGACCAGTACTTCAACGAAGTCTACTTCACCGATCTGCGCGTGCCGGACAGCCAGCGCCTGGGCGAGGTCGGCCAGGGCTGGCAGGTCTCGCTCACCACGCTCATGAACGAGCGCCAGTCGATCATGGGCTCGATGCCGACCGGCTTCCCGGAGATCTATGACATGTGCTGCCGTTACGACACCGGCGCCGGCCTTGCCATCGACGATCCGCTCGTGCGTTCGCGGCTGGCGACCTGGGCGGTGCGTACCACCGGGCTGCAGTACACCGCGTACCGCACGATTTCCAGCATGTCGCGCGGCGAGACGCCGGGACCGGAGAACTCGATTGGCAAGCTGGTGGCCGGGATCACGCTGCAGGAGGTGGCGAAGTTCGCGCTCGACCTGCAGGGCCGCGCGGGGGCGATCGTCGACCCGGAACTGGGCGTGGAGTCGGCCTGGTTCCAGGCGCTGCTGCTGCGTTCGCCCGGTGCCCGCATCGAGGGCGGATCGGACGAGATCATGCGCAACATCATCGCCGAGCGCGTGCTCGGCCTGCCGGCCGACATCCGCGTCGACAAGGACGTGCCCTACAACCAGATCCCCACCCGCGGCCGCCGCTGACCCCCGCCGGCCCGAGTTATCCACCGCTTATCCCGGTGCCTGGCACCGGAAAAATTCCGGTGCCAGGCACGTGGATAAGTCAGCGGGCGCGGGCGGTACGCAGCGTCTCCAGGGCCTGCGTGTAGTCGAAGTTCCGCAGGTGATTTTCGAATCGGCGGGCAAGTGCGCCGAGCACCGCCTGCAGTCGCGGCGCCGCGTCGCGATACAGGGTGACGGCGACGAAATCGGCCTCCATCAGGGCGGATTCGATCCGGTCCATGGTCGCTTCCAGGTCCGGGCCGGGAATCGGCGCGCCGGCCTCGGGCTCGGGCGCAAGGCGTGCGCGGACCTCATCGACCAGCCGCCGCAGTTCAGCGTGCAACGCCCTGACGTCCACACCCGGATCCATCGTGTTGCTGTCGGCGGCCAGCGCCGATTCGATCGCCGATGCCAGATGGAACGCGTTGCCGGCACCCACCGTGCCGGCGGCGCCCTTGATCGCGTGGGCGATCCGCCGCGCCTCGTTGCGCCTGCCGCCTGCAATCAGCGCTTCGAGCGCCGGCGCGCCCGTGGCGTAGCGTTCGCAGAACCGCCGCAGAACGCGCCGGTAGGCGGATTCCCGGTCGCCGCAATGACGCAGGCCGGCCGCGGGATCCAGGCCGGCGATACCGTCCAGTTGCGCCGACAGCGGCCGCTCCCCCGGCGGTGGTTCCGCGCTACGCCGCGCCGGCAACCACTTGGCCAGATTGGCATAGAGCACATGCGGATCCACCGGTTTGGCGATATGGTCGTTCATGCCTGCCGAAAGGCAGGCATCGCGATCCTCCGTGGTTGCGTTGGCGGTCATCGCCAGGATCGGCGTGGCGTCCCGGCCCGGAATGCCGCGGATTTCCCGGGTCGCGCGCAGGCCGTCCATGATCGGCATCTGCACGTCCATGAGGATGGCGTCGTACGAGGTGGCACGCGCCCGCTCCACCGCATGCGCACCATCTCCGGCCAGATCGACCACGAACCCTGCGCTTTCCAGCAGTTCCTGCGCGACTTCGCGATTGATGGCGTTGTCCTCGACCAGCAGTACACGCGCGCCATTGGCGCCGGCGGAAAGACCTGCGGGCGTCGCCGGCCGGGCAACGCTGTCGCCCGGCAGCTCGAGCAGCGCATCCAGCAGTTGCGATGCGGTCACCGGTTTGTGAAGGATCCGCCTGACCGGGCCCGCCCGGTCCAGGTCGGCGGCCTCTTCGTGATCCGCGAGCAGCAGGCAGAGCGGCCGTGTCGCCGGGGCGAGCGACTCGATCTGCCGCAGGGTCTCCTGCCCGTTCATTCCGGGCATGGCCATGTCGACCGTGACGATCCGGTATCCGCGCCCGGCTGCGTCCGCGCTGCGCACCATCTCGATCGCCTCCACGCCCGTGGCGGCCTCGTCCGCCTGCAGGCCGAATTTCCCTAGCATGGTGGCGAGTGCGTGCCGTGCGGCGGCCAGATCATCGACGACGAGCGCCCGGGCGGCGTTGAACATCGGCGGTTCCGCGTGTCGGGTGCCGCTCTGGCGCTGCAGTCGGGCGGTGAACCAGAACGTGCTGCCTTGCCCGGGCTCGCTGTCGACGCCGACGTCACCGCCCATGATCCGCGCCAGCCGCCGGGTGATGGCCAGCCCGAGGCCGGTGCCGCCGTAGCGGCGCGTGGTCGACGCATCGGCCTGTTCAAAGGCTTCGAACAGCCGCGCGCGCACCTGCGGCGCAATGCCGATCCCGGTGTCGGTGACGGAAAAGCGCAGCAGCAGGCCGTCGTCGTCCTTGGCGACGACATGGGCCCGCAGCACCACCGAGCCGCGTTCGGTGAATTTCACGGCGTTGGCCAGCAGGTTGAGCAGCGCCTGCGCGAGGCGGGTGGCGTCTCCGCGCAGCAGGTCCGGAACGTGGTCGGTGTCGACCACGAGTTCCAGGCCCTTCGAGCAGGCGCGATCGGACTCCACGGCGCAGACGCGCGCGACGACCTGGTCGAGCGAGAAATCGCCCACCTCCAGGGTGAGCTTGCCGGACTCGATCTTCGACAGGTCGAGGACGTCGTTGATGACGGCGAGCAGATGCCGGGCGGATTCCTGGATGCGCGCCAGGCGTGCTTGCTGCACCGGGTCGGGATTGTCGCGCTGGAGCAGGTGGGTGAGGCCGATGATCGCGTTCATCGGCGTGCGGATCTCATGGCTCATGTTCGCCAGGAAGGCACTCTTGGCCCGGCTCGCGGACTCGGCCTGGTCGGCACGGCGTTCGAGCTCGACGTTCAGGTGCGCGATCTCGTTCGCGCGCTTCACGACCGTCTCGTTCGCTTCGCCGAGCTGGCGGGTACGCTCGGCGACCAGGTCCTCCAGGTGGTGGCGGTGCCGGTCGAGTTCCGCGCCGATGCGCTTGCGCTCGGTGATGTCCTCCTCTATCACGACGAAATGCTCGATATGGCCGTCGGGCTGACGGATCGGCGCGGCCAGCGCGAACGCCTCGAAGACCTCGCCGTTGCTGCGGCGGCCGGTGAACTCCCCCTTCCATGGCCGGCCTTCGCGCAGGGCGCCCCACACCATCGCCCGTGCCTGCGAATCTTCCGACGTGTGCGACAGGGGCTGGCCGATCGCCCGTTCTCGGTCCAAGCCGGTGATCGCGGTGTAGGCGGCGTTCACGTACTCGATCGTACCTTCGGTGTCGGTGACGATGATCGCGTTCGGGCTCTGTTCGACGGCCAGGGAGAGCTTGCGCAACTGCTGCTCCGCGGCGTGGCGGGTGGTGATGTCGGTGATCGATGCGACCGCGCCGGTGAGCACACCGGTCGCCGGATCGCGCAGCGGTTCGCAGTTGACCGTCAGCCAGCGCATCGCGCCGCCGTCCATCCATCCCATCACGGCGTCGTGGTGCGCCCGGCCGGTGGCGAGGGTGCGTGGTATCGGCAGGTCCCCCTCGGCGTACGGCTGGCCGTCCTCGCGACGATAGACCCGCTGCGGCGTATCCACCGCGGCGCCGTCGACACCTTCGGCGGACAGGCCGAGCATGCGTGCGGCGGCGGGATTGGCGGTACGGAGCCGGCCCTGGAGATCGAAGGTGACGACCCCCTCGCTCATCGCCGCCACCAGCGTGCGGTAGCGTTCCTCGCTTTCGCGCAGGACGCGCTCGGCGCGCCGGCGCTCGGTGATGTCGTGGGTGATGCCGAAAGTCCCGGAGATGCCGCCTTCGGTGTCGCGCAGCGGGCCCTTCGTCGTGAGATAGGTCCGCGGGCCATTGGCCGTGGACAGGGTTTCCTCGAAGGTCCGCGGCCGATCCTCGGCGATGACCTGCCGATCGTCGCGCATGATGCGTGCTGCGTCGTCCGGCGGAAACACCGCCGTGTCGTCGTTTCCGAGCGCGACCGCGGCGGACCTCCCGGTCAGGCGTTCCGCCGCATGATTGAACACGAGGTACCGGCCGTCGCGATCCTTGGCGTAGATGGCGTCGGTGGAACCGTCGGCGATCGCGCCGAGCAGGCGTTGCGCGCGCAGGACCTCTTCCTGCCGTGCCCGATCGCGCAGGGCGGCTTGCAGGATCTGCCGTTCGCGCGACCGGCGCGCGACCACGTAGGCGGCCAACAGCACCACCAGCCCGATCGATGCGATGCCGAACGCCTGGTGCAGTATCCCGCTGCGCAGCGTGGCACGGTCGAGCTTGGCGACCAGGAGCCAGTCCGTCCCGGGAATGTGCTGCACCACGCCGAGCACGGGAACGCCGCGATGGTCGACGGACTTAACGGCACGGCCGAGCGACACCTGCGCCCGATCGGCCCGGGCGATCAGCGCGCGCGGATCGGTCCGCGCGACGCGCGCCGGCCGCGCGCCCCAGTCCGCGGGCATGAGTCCGATACCCTCCAGCCACTCGCCGCTGCGGCGCCAGATGACCTGTGAAATCGCGCCATCGCGGCCGGATGACGAATCCGTGGGTCCGAGGACGTCGTGAAGATCGAAACGCAGAACGACCGCCGCGCGCGCGGAAGCGCCGGCGTCGTGCAACGGAACGACGTAGTCGAGGCCGTGGCCCATGGCCTCGGCGGAGCGATCGTGGATCGGCGTGTGCAGCGTGCGCCCGATGCGCAGGGCTTCGAGCGCGGTTTGCCGCAGCAACCCATCGATCGAGTTCGCGGGTCCGTCGTCACGCAGGATGGTGCGCGCGTGCTCATCGACGAGCAGCACGGATACCGCGGGCGTCGCGCTGCGCAGGTCGGCGAGGTGCCGCAGCAGATCCCGGCGCACGCCATCGCCGCCGAACTCGCGCCACTGCCGCACGAGCCGGGCGAGCACTTCGTTGCCCGCGACGAATCGCATCTCCGCTTCCCGTGAGCGCATCCAGCGCGCGACCTGCGTGGCACGCAACTGCGCGACCGCCTCCAGGCGCACGCCCTCGTGCTCGGTCTGCTCGTGTGCGCCGTACGCGATCGCCAGGCCCGTCACCGCGGCCACGACCGCGCCGGCCAGTGCGAGCGGGATCAGGAATGGCTTGAGCTCGGCGCCGACCGGTTCGCCGGTATCGTCGCTTGCGACAGCCGCCGGCCGCCGGCGCAGCAGCAGATACAGCAGCAATGCAGTGACGGCGACGAACAACAGCCCCTTGATGGAGCCGAGTTCCGCCGCGAAGCCCTGCTCGCCGGCCAGGAGGTTGAGCAGGCGATCGGAAAAGACGATCCACGCCACACCGAACAGGGCGTAGACGAGCGCAATCCTGGCCGCATCGTTTGGTGCCGGATCGCGAGGCGGTGGTGGGTGGGCGCGATCCGCAGGCTGAGAATTCATGGGGGTGACGCCTCGCGTAACCGGGCGCGTGACGCAGACGGACAGGGGCCAGACCGCGCACCTCCTGCGTCCGGCCGTGCGCGCGCGGATCCGGCGACTGCGGCGGCGCGTGCCCCAGCCGGACTCACGGCGCGCTGCACGCACTGCGTGCAGCGGCCGGCGTACTGGCATGAAATCTTATCGGCTGCCGGCGGGGGTGCCTTGACCGGGGTCATCCCGAGCGCCGCCGATTTCCATGCGTGCGCCGTGAGGAAGCTTCCCGGCAGCCGATCGGGTTGCGAGCCGAAGGCGCGCGACGGTGAAACGCGCGCCATGGCGCATCGGAGCGCGGACACGATGCCGGCCAGGCCGGAAAAAGCAAAAACCCGCGTTCGCGGCGATCGTGATCGGCGCTGGTGCGGGTTTTGTATCGGTGTTACTTTGGTGCCGGGAAGAGGACTCGAACCTCCACGGATCGCTCCACTGGTACCTGAAACCAGCGCGTCTACCAATTCCGCCATCCCGGCGTGGAGAGGCGGCAATCTACCCAAGCCACCGGATGGAGTCAATGCGCCGTAAACGCGACGAGCAGGGCATTTCGAGGCAGCGCGCCGCGCGCCGCAAGGGCGCCACGGGGGTGCTGAGCGAGGATGTCGTAGCCTGCATCGCGCGCCTGGAAAGCCCCGCCGCGCCGGCCCGGATCGCACAGGCGCTCGGCTCGACGGATGCGGCCGGGCTGGATCACGTGCTCACCGATCTCGCCCGCCAGGGCGTGCTGGTGCGCAACAGGCGCGGCGAGTACGGCCTGCCGGATCGCATGGATCTGGTTCGCGGGCGGATTTCCGGTCATCCGGACGGCTTCGGTTTCCTCATCCCGGACGATGGCGGCGACGATCTGTTCATGCCGGCCTGGGAAATGCGGCGCGTGCTGCACGGCGATCGGGTCATGGCGAGCGTCGCCGGCGTGGACCGGCGCGGGCGCCGCCAGGGGGCGGTCGTCGAAATCCTGGAGCGCGCCAACCGCGAGATCGTCGGCCGTTACCACCGCGAGAGCGGCATCGGTTTCGTGGTGCCGGCCAACACCCGCATCGCCCAGGAACTGCTCATTCCCGCGCATGAGAGCGGCCATGCCCAATCCGGCCAGATCGTGGTGGCCGAGATCGTCGAGCAGCCGGACCAGCACCGCCAGCCGGTGGGCCGGATCCGCGAGGTGCTCGGCGAGCATCTGGCGCCCGGGATGGAGGTGGACATCGCGTTGCGCCTGCACGAGGTGCCGTTCGTCTGGCCGCCCGAGGTGATCGAGGAGACCGCCGCGGTGGCGCACGAGGTCATGCCCAGGGATCGCCGCGGGCGCAAGGATCTGCGCGCGCTGCCGCTGGTGACGATCGACGGCGCGGACGCGCGCGACTTCGACGACGCGGTCTACGCGCGCGCCGACGGTGACGGCCACCGGCTGATCGTCGCCATCGCCGACGTCTCCAGCTACGTCGCGCCCGGCACGGCGCTGGACGCGGAGGCGCGAAGGCGCGGGACGTCCGTGTACTTCCCCAACCGCGTGGTGCCGATGCTGCCGCAGGAACTGTCCAACGGCATCTGCTCGCTGGTTCCATACGAGGACCGCCTCTGCCTGGCCTGCGAGCTGCGCGTGGATCGCAACGGCGCGGTCGAGGGATTCGAATTCTTCGACGCGGTGATGCGTTCGGCGGCGCGGCTCACCTACGAGGAGGTCGCCGCCGCCGTGGTGGAACGGGACGCCGGCACGCGCGATCGACTCGGCGCCGTGGTGCCGCACCTGGACGAGCTCTACAAGCTCTACCGGCGCCTGCGCCGGCGCCGCGACCGCCGAGGCGCGCTCGATCTCGACGCGGCGGAGAGCAGGATCCGCTTCGACGAGGACGGCAAGATCGGCTCAATCGTCGCCGTGGAGCGCAATGACGCGCACCGCATGATCGAGGAGTGCATGATCGCGGCGAACATCGCCGCCGCGCAGTTCCTGGAACAGGCGGCGCTGCCTTCGTTGTATCGAGTGCATCAGCCGCCCACCGCGGATCGGGTCGAGGACCTGCGCAGTTTCCTGGGCGAGCTCGGGTTGTCGTTCAAGGCGAGGCGGTCGCCGACGCCGAAGGACTACGCGCGGATACTGGGAGAGATCGGCGCGCGGCCGGACCGCCACCTGGTGCAGACGGTGCTGCTGCGCAGCCTGAAGCTCGCGGTCTACAGCCCGGAGAACGCCGGCCACTTCGGCCTGGCCCTGGAAACGTACACGCACTTCACCTCGCCGATCCGCCGCTATCCCGACCTGCTGGTGCACCGCGGGATCCGGGCCCTGCTGCGCAAGCGTGATCGGGCGCGGTACAGGCTCGATCACGAGGCACTGACCGAACTCGGCGAGCATTGCTCGCGGACCGAGCGGCGCGCAGACGAAGCCACGCGCGACGTGGTGGCCTGGCTCAAGTGCGAATACATGCAGGATCGGATCGGCGAGGAGTTCGAGGGGCTGGTGACATCGGTGACCGGCTTCGGCCTGTTCGTATCGCTCACCGGCATCTTCGTCGAGGGGCTGGTGCACGTGACGGCGCTCCCGAACGACTACTACCACTACGATCCGGTGCATCACCGCATGAAGGGCGAACGCTCCGGGCGGGTGTACCGGCTCATGGACGCGGTCCGGGTGCGCCTCGTGCGGGTGGACCTCGACGATCGCAAGATCGATTTCGCGCTCGCCGGCGAGCCGCCGCGGCGCGAGGATCGCGCCGGGTCGCGCCGGCGCCGGCGCCGGCGGAGGGGAGCGGGTCCGCGGACGGCATCCGGGTCGGCAGTCACGCGGGGCTGCCCGCGGTCGTGCGCATCCCCGCGC
>JBFXBD010000108.1:0-11102 GCA_050183625.1 Gammaproteobacteria bacterium | reverse complement strand
GATCGGGCTCCGGCTTGACCAGGCCGCTCGCGAAGAGCGCCTTGATCTCGGAGCCAAACACAACCGCGGAACGCGTAGATTGCGAATGTACGACCCGGCACCAATAGAGGGGCAGGATGCCGGCGCGATCGCGGCAGAGGATCAGGCGCCGGCGGTTGCGGTCCCAGAGAGCGAAGGCGAACTGCCCGTTCAGGCGCTCGACGAAGGCATCGCCTTCCTGCTCGTAGAGGTGGACCAGGCATTCGGTATCGGTCGTCGTGGTGAAGCGGTGGCCCTTCGCGATCAATTCCGCCCGCAGTTCTGGATAGTTGAACACCTCGCCGTTGTAGACGATCGCGATCGTGCGCTCTTCGTTCCAGATCGGCTGCGCACCCCCGGTAAGGTCGATGATGGACAGCCGCGCGTGGCCGAGGCCGACGCCGGGCTCCTCAAGGAATCCGTCCCCATCCGGCCCACGGTGTCCGATCGCGGCGATCATGCGCCGCAGCATCGCCGGATCCGGGCCAGCCGCCGCGTCGTCGAAGTGGATTCCGGCGAGTCCGCACATCGTCAGGCGACCGCGCCGGTCAGGACGAAGTGCCGGCGCCGTGGGCCGTCGCGGTCTGCAGGTAGCGCAGCGGTTCCGCAACCGGGATCGCCGGTGCCTGCAGGGCGTCCCAGACCGGGCCCATCGGGAATTCGCCCAGCAGCGCGTCGAGCTTGCGTTCACAGCCCGCGATGTTCGTGTAATGCCGGAAGCGCGACTTGAGCCCGACCTTGAGGCGCGGCTGTCCCGGATCGATTTCCCAGGGGTGCAGGTAGAACAGGAACGGCAGGCCTTCCCGGTTGATGCGGCGGATGGCCCAGCGTGTCACGGCCAGCGGCAGCAGCCGGAAATAACCGCCGCCGGCGACCGGCAGGTTCCAGGAACCCAGGCGCACGGTCGAAGGCGGGAACTCGAGCAGGGTCCCGCCGCCCGGCAGGGCCAGCCGGTGCGGCACGCGCGGCGCCTCCGGGATGCCGTACAGGTCGTGGTGCGTCGGGAAAATGCTGGAGTCGTATTCGAAACCCTGTTCGAGCAGGACGTCGAGCGCCCACAGCGACCGGCGCGTGATGGACCAGGTCGCCGCGCGGTAGCCGCGGATGCTCGTCTGCGCCTGGTCCTCGAGGATGCCGAGCGCGCGCTTCGTTTCCTGGCGGAAGACGTCCGGGGTCTGCCGGTAGATCAACTCGTGACTGTAGCCGTGGCAGCCGATCTCGTGGCCGGCCGCGGCGATGTCGCGCACGATGTTGGGGTGACGCTCCGCGATCCAGCCGAGCACGAAGAAGGTCGCGCGCACGCCACGCCGGGCCAACAGGTCGAGCAGCCGCGCAGTGTTGGCGTCCACGCGCGCTGGCTGCGAGTCCCAGGACTTGCGGTCCACGGCCGATGCCAGCGCCGCGACCTGGAAGTAGTCCTCGACGTCGAATGACAGCGCGTTCTGCGGGGCACCGGTCTTCACCTCGCCCCCGATGCCCCGCCGGAATTACGCCATGCCAGGCGCAGGAAGGCGCGGGTTTCGTCGTATTCCGACAAGGCATTGGAACTGTCGCGGCTGAAGTTTTCTACGTCCACCTCGACAAACAACCGCCCGGTAGCGTTCCAGCTGAGGTGAAGGCCGAACTGCGTTTCGTCGTCGTCCTGCCCGGCCGTGTCGTAGTCCGAACTGAACAACGACGCCTGGGCGCGTAGCGTCAGCCGGGGCGTGATCTGCCGGCTCGCCGACACCTGGAAGTTCTGCCGCTCGCGGTTCAGCTGATCCGAGATTTCATAGTCGTCTTCCTCATAACCTGCCGACATCGTGAACGTGGTCCGCAGCGTCGTGAACTGCCAGCCGAGCGATACCTGGGTCATGTCAAACGGCTCGGTCGTCGAGACCTGGTCCGGACCGCCAGGCGATCCGCCGCCGATCTCGTTGCCGGCCCGCATGGCAGAAGCGGCGTCGGATGAACGCAAGCTCCCGCGCAAAGTCAACGCCGACCGTGCCGATAGATCGCGCGTAATGTCGAGCACGAAAATCGGGCTGCCGTTGCTCGTTCCGTTGTCATGAATCTCGCTGTAGCCCGCTTCGGCGCCAATCGTCGTCCGCGCGCCCTCGATTTCATACCGCAGGAACGCCGACTGGCGATCGTAGTTGCTCCCGGCCGTCTCGTCGTCGAACTCCACCCGTTCTGTCGTCGCATTCAACGATACGTTGCTGCGCGCCGAAAGGTCGCGACCCAGCGAGAAACCGCCTAGCAAACGCTCGTCGTCGAAGTTCGAATCCTCGAACTGGGTTGCCGAATAGCGGCCGAACAGCGTCAGGCTGCCGACCGACCCCAGGCGGGCCGTGAAGTCGGGTCCGGTCGTGAAGTAATTGATGTTCTCGCGGTTATCGGGCGTGGAGGCCGCAAACGGATCGATCTCGCTCTGCCCGAAGCTGTCGATCAGCACCCATTCGAACCGTCCCGGCACGAACAGGTAGCGGAGATCGGCGTTGGCGATGCCGGTCACTTCGCCGTCATACGCCTCGTCCTGGTAATCGTAGTACGAAAGGTCCAAATCGACGTTCGAATGCAGCCGCCCCTCTTCGCGCAACACGGCCAGTTCGATACCGGTCGTCAGAATCGTTTCGCTTTCCTCACCCGAGGGCACGCGACGGATGTTGTCGGATGTGCCGACGCCGACCTCCGCGCCATAGCTGAATTCGGCGGCGTTACCTGCAGCGGCCCATATCGCGGCAACCACCGCAGATATGACGATTGAACTCTTCATCGGTTGCCCCCCTGGATACTGTCCGCCGGCTGCCGCTCGCCATAGCGCGCGTATTCTCCATAGGTTCCGTCGCGGTAGTAGTAACCGGCCTCGCTGACGGCTTCGCTCTGGTTCAGCAACAACGATATCGGCTTGTGCTCGCCCAGGACCCGGATCGCATCGTGGACGGCGTGCTGCGGCGTGCTGCCGGCCTTGACGACCAGTACCACCTGACCCATCGGCTGGGCAAGGACCCGTGACTCGCTGGTCAGCAGCAACGGCGGCGAGTCGAAAATGACGACGCGCGTGCGGTCCTGGCTTGCCGCGAGGCGCGACACGATGGCCTGCATCCGTCGGCTCGCCAGCAATTCGGTTGCCGTGTCATTCGGCTTGCCGGCAGGCAACACGGAGAACTTCGGGATGTCCGTCGGCAGGATCAGTGACTCGACATCCAGCTTGTCGTCCTGGAGCGCCTCGAGCAGGCCGGGCTCGCCGTCGATGCCGAACAACCGGCTGATATGGGGCTTGGCCACGTCCGCATCCACCAGCACGACGCCGATGTCCCGCTCGAGCGACATGGACAAGGCGAGGTTGACGCTGACAAACGTTTTTCCCTCGCCAGGAAGCGAACTCGCCAGCATGATCAGCCGCCCATTCGGGAGTGCCTCGACGCCACGCCCGAGGGCCGCCGCAAGCAGCGGGCGTTTGACGTGACGAAACTGGTCTGCGATCTGGCGCTGCTTGTGATCGGGTGGCAGGAACCCGGCGCGAACCAGCGCCGCCCGGTCGAGGTGAACGATACGCCGCGGCGCGGCGGGCATGCCATCGGCCGCGACCACCGAGGGTGCCGCGACCTCACGAATGACGCCGAGCGGCACCTCGCGCAACGGCTCACCGCCCACCGCGCGACGGGTCTCCTGCAATTTCTTCAGCGCCAGTTCGACGAGACTCATTTGACTCTCTCAGCCCATCAGCCGTTGCACGAGCCTGGCGCCCGAGTCGTGGACGAAGGTGACGAGCACTGTCATGACGACCAGCGTGCCTCCCGCCACGGCATAGCGCAGGTAATCGCGCCGCAGCGTTGCGCGGTGCCGCTCGACCCAGGCCAGGCTCACGACGCCGATGACCGGCAAACCCGTGATCTCGGCGAGCGAACGCCCATGATTGAAAACCGGGCGAAGCTTGCACATGAGCCAGGCGACGCCCGCACCGAGGCCCAGGGCCAGCAGCAACACGACGCCCAGCAGCAGCGGCCGGGTCGGAAACACAGGATTGAAGGGTGCGGTCGGCGGATCCACGATCTGGAAATCCACGATGCCGGTCTGTTGCGCATCCTCCGAAACTCGCGCCTGCTCGAGCCGCTGCAACAGGTTGTTGTACTGCGTCTGCGTCACGTCGTAATCACGCGTCAGGCGCGTGAATTCCGCTTCGACTTCGGGGGCTGTATCGAGCGCCTTGCGGAGATCGGCCACATTGCCGCGATAGTCGCCGAGTTCACCGCGCAAAGCGGCAATCTGCACGTCGGTCTCGTGAAGCTGCAACTGGATTCCCTGGTACACCGGGTTTGCAGCTGCACCGGCGATTGCTGCGGCTCCCGCATCCCCGCGCTTTACCGCCGCCAGTTCTTCCTGCTGGCGCGCCTTCAGGTCTACCAGGGTCTGCTTCGCCGCAATGACGTCCGGGTGCTTGTCCGTGTAGCGGAGCAGCAGATCGTCGAGCCGCGCCTGGGTTTCCTGGATGCGGCTCGCGGTATCGGCCGGTGCCTGCCCCGCCCCACCGCCCGATGAAGTTTGCGCGGAAGGCACGAATGCCGATTCGCCGCTCAATTGCCGCTGCAGTTCCGTCCTTCGGGCAAGCGCCACACGCAAGGCGGCCTCGACCCGCTGCACGTTGGCTTCTTCCTGGTCGAGGCGTTGGAAGAATCCGCCGCCTTCGCCCGGCACCATGCCGATATTCCTGCGCTTGAACTCGGCCAACGCGTTCTCGGCCGTCGTCAGGCGTTCGCGGTACTGCTTCAACTGGTCTTCGAGGAACGCCTGCGCCGTTTCTGCGCTGCCCTGCTTGGCGCCGAACGTGTCTTCGACGAACGCGTTCAGAAGCAGGTCCACGACCTTGATGGCTTTCTCGCGGCTGCGATCCTGGTAGGTGATCCGGTAAAAGGTGTTCGGAATTCGCGGATCGCGCGTCGCCGCGGGCTCCAGCTCGATCTTAATGCGATCGGTCATGCTTGTCAGAAGCGATTGCCGCTGCTCCGGCGTATTGGCCCGCACTAGCAGGTCCGCACCTTGCGCCACGCGCTCGAGATTCGGCCCACCCAGCAGGGCCTGCCGGACCATCACGAGCTGCGCTTCGACGTCCTGGTCGGCGGCAACACCCTGCAGCAGTGGCCGCAACGGCGTGCGGGTATCCACGTATACGCGGGCACGCGCCTCGTACATGTCGGGCATCGAGAACACGACGAACCAGCCGACCACGCTGACGCCCCAGGCGACCGCCAGCGCCACCCAGCGGAAACGCCAGGTGCCGCGCAGCTCGTCCATCAACTGATCGACGATATTCAGCACCTAGAACCTCGATTCGGGAACGATGATGACGTCGCCCGGGCGCAGGGCCAGGTTTTGGCTCAGGTCGCCCTTGTTGATCAGGTCGGAGAGCTTGATCTTGATCTCCCGTGGTCCCGCGCCTTCGGCGCGTACCAGCTTGGCGCGATTTCCGGCCGCGTAGGGCCCGAGCCCACCGACTGCCAGCACGGCATCCATGATGGTCATGCCCTCGCGGTATGGCATGGCTTGCGGATTCGTCACCTGACCAATCACCTTGACCTGGCTGAATGTGCTGACCGCGGTCGTGACGATGATGTTGACCTGGGGCTGCCGGATGTACTCTGCCAGCACCACCTCGATATCACGCGCCAGCTGAGACGGTGTCTTGCCGACGGCAATCATGTCCTCGACCAGCGGCGTCGAAATCTTGCCATCGGGACGCACCGGCACGCTGGTCGTCAACTCCGTATTGCGCCAGACGAAGACCTGCAACGTGTCTCCGGGGCCGATGATGTATTCACTGGTCGTCGTCGCAGGCGCTGGTGCGGGCGCAGGCGTCTCCTGTGCCGCGACTCCGCCGCATGCGCCAAAGCTGATGCCTGCCAGCACGACTAAAATCCTGAACCCACGCATTATCGTTTGCCTCATCGCTCACCCGCCCGACTTGCGCAGCAATTCCTGCGCACGCTGGCGGCCCGTAAATTCCTTACCGTCCGCCAGCAGCTTCTGCAGAATGTCCCGTGCCTCGGCCGCCTGGCCGGCATCGGCCAGAGCCTCCGCAAGGTGGAGCCGGATCTCAGGTTCCCCCGGCGCCTGCGCCACCGCCTCACGAAGTACTCGTAACCCCTCGTCCTGTGAGCCTTTCTTGACCAGGATCCAGCCCAGTGTATCGGCAATTGCGCCGTTTGTCGGGGCCAGGCGATAGGCCTGCCGAGCCATGGATTCGGCGCGCGGATCGCCTTTCTGCAAGTACAGCATGGCGAGGTTATTGGACATAACGGCATCCGGCTGGCCGGCCGCCAGAACCCGTTCGTATTCAGCGATGGCCAGATCGACCCGGCCTTCCTGCTCCAGGAAGATCGCATTCATCGCCCGGGCCGGCAGGTCGTCCGGATGGTCCCGCAGCCAGTCGCGCAACGGAGCGCCGGCGTTGCGCATGCCCGCGCGCTGGCTGGCCTGCGCCTGGCGAATGACTGCCACCAGGCTGCGGCGCAGTCTTGCCGATTCGCCAAATGCGCGTGCCGCCTCGGCGTACTGGCCGAGCGTCGAGTGCATGTCGCCCTCGAGCAGCGCGGCATCCGCGTCCTGGGGCAACCCGCGCCGCAGTTCCAGAACGCGGGCCAGCGCGGCTTCGTTCCTGCCATCCATGACGTCCAGCATCACGGCCAGCGCCACCGCATTGACGGAGGCCGGGGCGAGCTTCAGCGCGCGGTCGGACGATTCACGCGCTGCCGGAAGGTAGTTCAGCGCCGCCTGTGCCCGTGCCAGGTGCAGCCAGTGGACGGCCTGCTCCGGATCGATCTCTACCGCCTTGCGGAAATACCCGAGCGCTTGCTCGTAATGACCGAAGTCCTGCTGCAGGGCTCCGGCCGCAATCAGCAGATCGGGCCGGTTCGGAGCCGCGGCCAGCACTTCCGCCAGGGCCTTGGAGGCCTTCGCAGTCTCGCCGCCGGACAGATAAAGTCGCGCCAGCAACAGGCGCGACGCGGCGGCGCGGGCATCGTCCATCCGGATCTCTTCGAGCCAGCGCCGTGCTTCATCGGTATTGCCACGACGGCCCGCAATCTCGGCGAGCCCAATCCTGGCATCGACGTTATTGGCATCGTGCGAGAGCGCGCGGCGCATCGCTGCCTCCGCTGCATCCAGGTTGCCCTTGGCGAGACCGGCCTTTCCGAGGTTGATCAAAGTCAGCACATGGCCCGGCTGGATGGCCGATGCCTTCTCCAGCGTCGCCACCGCTGCCGCGGCATCGCCGAACGACAACTGGAAGGCTGCCGCCATGTTCAGGCGCTCGACATCCATCGGGTTGTCGCGGATCAAACCGTCAACTTCCTTGCGCGCCGCTGTTTCGCCCTGGGTGGCGGCGAGCGCGCGAATCAGCAGGTATTCTCGCCGGGCGTCCTCGCGCGCGGCGGGCATGGACTGCAACAACTCGATGGCATGCGCAGGATTGCCAACGGTGATGTAGAGGCCAGCGAGGTCGAGGCGTGCCCCGCGATCGGACGGGTTGCGCGCGATCGCCTCCTCGAGTCGCGGGATGGCAGAAGGATCGGCGCCCGCGCTCAGTTGCGCAGCGCCGAGCAACGCGATCGCCCGGGGATCGTCGAAGCCGGCTTCCAATGACGAACTCAGCAGTTGCATCGCCGATTCCGGGCGATTCATCCGCAGCCTGATCTCCGCGAGCCGGCGACGGGCTTCCATGTTGTCCGGATTCGACTGGACGACGATCGCCAGGTGCCGCTCCGCCTGGTAGAGACTGCCCTGGGCCATCAGGGCGGTTCCCAGCAGCAGGCGCGCCGGCATGAAATTCGGAAGATCGTTGGTCAGCGTCGTCAGGATCGTGACTGCGGCCGCGAAATCGTTATTCGCGATCGCCAAGCGCGCCTTCAACAGGCGCGTGATCGGCGCATTGGGCGCGCGGCGCTCGAGTTCCGCAAAGCCCTCGGCAGCGCGATCGGCCTCGTTCAAGGCAAGCCGTGCCTCGATCTGGCCCGCCAATGCCTGGAGCTGCATCGGTTCTGTCAGGCGCCCCCTGGCGTGTTGAAGCGCTTCACCCAGCGCGGATTCGCCGTCCGCGAATCGTCCTTGCTGCAGCAACAGGGATCCGCGCACCAGCCAGGCTTCGGCGGCGGTCGGCTCGTTTTTCAGGAGCATCGCGAGGTCGTCCAGCGCGCCGCTGAAGTTACCATTCGCCGCCTTGCCTTCGGCGACACCCAGTCGGGTCTCGACCAGGTCGGGCGAATGGCGCAAAGCTGCCTCGAAAGCGCCCATGGCTTCGACTGGTTGCCGCATGGCCATCAATGCCCGGCCGCGATAGAGCGAGAGCTGCGGCTCAGGCAGCACGATTTCGCCCGCATCGAGTTGCGTCAGCAAGACCTGCGCCCGGCCCAGAACCAGTTGAATGCGCGCTTTCAGCAGTGCGGTGTCCACAGGAGCAATGCCCGCCTCCAGCGCGCGATCCAGGTCGGCCTCGGCCGCGGTCACTTCGCCGCTGCCAAACTCGGCCTGCGCCAGCAGCAGCCGCGCCCTTGCATGCCCCGGATCGTCCTCCAGGACCTTGCGCAATTCGAACACGGCCTTCCGGTACTCGCCGTCATCGATCATCGCGGTCGCGCGTTCGATGCGGGTCTCGGGACTGACCAGCAGGTCGCAACCGGCGGCGCCGGACAGGGTCAGGGCAAGCACGATTGCCAAACGGGCTGCGTATCTCATTCGAGTGACTCTCCCCTACGGCTGGCTGCGGCCAGTAACTCAGGCAAAGCATCCGCGGCAAAATCCTGCAGGACATGCCGTGCCTGCCCGCAATCCGGCCGGCATTCGGAGCGCAGTGCGACAATCGCGGAAACCGGATCGGACCAGAGCGAGGCAAGCCCATACCAGAGTTGCGCCTGCAGGCCGCTCGTGAAATCGCGTGACCCGATCCGGTAGGTCCACCAGATGAGCGCGTCTGATCCGCCTGCGCTACGCCACTGCGCTTCCATGGCAGAAATGCCCGGGCCGGCTGCGGCGATCCGCACACCCGATTTTGTCAGCCGGCCGGGTACGAGACCCTCGATGCGACTGTCGTGACCGATCAGCTCGCGACCCTGGGCCTGCCGCAGGTACGTTGCGGTGTAGGCGGTTACCCTTGATTCACCGCGCGAGAATTCGACCAGCGATTCGGCATCCGCTCCCGCGAACATGGGCACCCAGTCACCGATGGCCGGTGCAGGCTGCCATTCTTGGGACTGCGGCAATTCGATTTGCGAAACCCCCACGCCGGCGCCTGAGGAAAGTTCGTCGGTGCCTGCCAGCCGGATGGTGCCGGCCAGCCATGGACCGAGTGCGAGGATGACGATGGCGATCGCTCCAGGCATGACCGATCGGCCACTCGCTGGGGATCCTTGCGAAAGGTCGGAACCGGCAGCGGCCTTCGACTCGGGAAGCTTGCGCGCGATGTAGAAGAACAGTGCCAGCACGAATGCGTACAGCACCCAGCCGAAGTTGTAATGATCCACGCGGACGAGGTAATGATCCATGTCGGTGACATGGCCGGCGTAAATGATGATGAAGACGCGCAACCAGTTGCTGGCCAGCGCCAGCCCGCCGCCGATTGCAATCAACAGGAGGCGGCGACCCGGACGGTCCCGATTGACTTCCCCCAGCAATGCGGCAATCGCGAGACCGACGACCAGGTAATTGAGCCCACTGCAACCGCCCGCGATCTCGAACGATCCCTCCGGTATGTGGATGTAATTGCCTTCGATCAAGACGGGCATGCCGACCACGATGGCAAGGACCTTGTTTGCCAGGACGGTCGCGCTCTGGAGTCCTGGGGTCAGGGCATCCCAGATCGGCATCGCGAAGTACAGGTATGCAATCGGCGGCGCCAATGCGCGGCCCGCCTGCCATCCGAACGCACCGGCAATCGCCGCCCAGAGAATGGCCGGCCACAACAAGAAATGCACAACCTGAAGGCCGGCGTTCCATGCAATGGCCCATGCCACGGCGCCGGCCGAAGCGAAGATCAACAGGGTCGGCGAAGGACGGCCCACGGCTCTTGCAATCCGCTGCCGCTCACGGAACAGGAGCCACAGGGCAATCGCGGCGATCAGGTAACCGTGCTGATATGTCCGGCGCTCCGGGTGGCTCCACAACTCCATGAGCGCGCTGATGGACGGCCAGAATGCGGCAAGTGCGATCGCCAGGAGCAGCACCAGGACGGCCAGCGGACGGCGCGATGCGCCACGCGAAGCCGCGTGCAGAACACCGTCGTTCACCGCCGCCTCACTTCGCATCACTGATGCCGAGGCGCTGCATCAGGTCGTAGAGCGTTGGCCGGCTGATGCCGAGCCGGGTGGCGGCGGCGGATACATTGCCGTCGGACACCGACAGCGCGTGAATGATCGCCTTGCGCTCGGCCTCCGCCCTCACTTCCCGCAGCGTGAACCAGGAGCCCTCCTTCGCCTCGCCCGAAAGATTCAGGTCGGTGGCGGAAAGCATCGTTCCATCGCTCATGATCACGGCCGACTTGATGCGATTCTCCAGTTCACGCACGTTGCCCGGCCAGCCGTAGTGCTCGATGGCGACCAGCGCATCGGGCGCAAACCCGCGCACGTTGCGACCAAATTCCTGCGAGTACCGATTGAGCAGCGCCTGCGCGAGCACGATCATGTCGCCGCCGCGCTGCCGCAGGGGCGGCACTTCGAGCGTGACCTCGCTGATGCGATAGAACAAATCCTCGCGGAACCGCTGCTCCGCAATCATCTCTTTTGGGTTCCGGTTGGTTGCGCAGACGACGCGCACGTCCACCGGAATTTCCTGCCGGCCGCCGATCCGCTCGATCACCCGCGACTGCAGGAAGCGCAGCAACTTGCCCTGCAGAGGCATCGGCATGTCGCCGATCTCGTCCAGGAACAGCGTGCCCCCGCTCGCCACCTCCACCTTGCCGATGGTTTGCTTGTGCGCCCCGGTGAATGCGCCGCGCTCGTGGCCGAACAGTTCGCTCTCGAGCAGGTTCTCGGGGATGGCCGCGCAGTTGATTGCGACGAACCGGTGCTTGTTGCGTTCGCTCAGGTCGTGCAGTGCGCGTGCCAGCAGCTCCTTTC
>JBFXBD010000107.1:0-11498 GCA_050183625.1 Gammaproteobacteria bacterium | reverse complement strand
AGGAACTCGATCAATCCGGGGCCGGGATTGGGCACCTGCGTGGACCAGCCGTAGTCCGTGGCCAGGGTGCAGCGCGACGGGCCGATGGTCCGGATCATGTTCCCCATCTGAACCGGCGACTTGCCCTTCGCGCCCAGCACCGGCCGGCAGCCGAGCGCCGTCAGCTCGATGGTGGCCCCGAGATCGGCCAGCTCGGCGCACTGGCGCGCGTCCAGGCAAGGGCCGCCGAGTTCCTCGCCCGCGTGCGTGACCAGCACCTTGCCGCGCGGCGCGAACTCGCGGATCACGGCGTAGTGCTCGGCCGCGGTGACGTGGCCGGTGGCGAGGATCGCGTCCTTGCGCCGCACCAGCTCGAAGATCTCGCGCACCGCGTCCAGCGGCGCGCCGTCCTCCCCGGTGACGGCGAGGCCGCGCTCCGGCCCGCCGCGGCGATTCCGCCCGCGGTTCATGTCCTGGCGGCTGTGCACCGTCGGCAGCCAGACGATCCGGGCGCCGAGTGCGAGCGCCGACTCGACGCCGGCCACGTTCAGGCCGCCGGAAGCGTAGTCGGTGCAGATGCCGCCGAAGACCTTCAGCCCGGGCACGACTTCCATCATCGCCGTCGCCACCGCCGGCGAAGCGAAGCTGTGCGACTTCAGCACCAGGGCGGCGTGCCCGCTCGCCGCCGCCTCGCGCGCGGCCTGCACCGCGGTGACGCTGTGCCCGCCGTGGCACTCCAGCGTGCCGCCGAGCGTGTCCGGGCCGTAGTGGCAGTGCAGATCGATCGCGTTCTCGATGCGAAGCTTCGACATGTGCGTTGCTCCCCGCCGGCGCCATCGATGCCCGGCTGCCATTCGTACGGCCGATTCTAGCGTGGCGCCCGGACGCGCACGCGCGCCGCCGGCCGCGGGCCGTGTATATACTGCCGGCCGGCGTGCACGTACGCCCGCGCAGGCGGATGCGGCGGCATTGCCCGAAGATGACGGGAGGATCGATGGCGCTGGAGGACCTGACCTACGAAGTGCGCGACGGCGTGGGCCTGCTGACCTTCGCCCGGCCGCAGGTGATGAACGCCTTCCGCCGGCAGACGCAGCGCGAGTTCGTCGAAGTGCTGGCCGAGGCCGAGCAGGATCCCGACATGCGCTGCCTGGTGATCACCGGTGCCGGCAGGGCCTTCTGCTCCGGCGCGGATCTCAAGGACCTGGCCGGCGGCCGCGGCGGGGAGGACTGGACCGAGCGCCAGGATCACGGTGCGCCGCGCCAGCGGATCGCCAGCGCGAAGGCGGCATCGAGCCACTTCTATGCCGGGCGCGTGCTGGAGTCGTTTTCCAAGCCGACCATCGCGGCCGTGAATGGCTACTGTGTCGGCGGCGGGATGATGTTCGCGCTGCCGGCGGACATCCGCATCGCCTCCGAGCAGGCCCGCTTCGCCGTGATCTTCACCAGGCGCGGGCTGACGCCCGAGACCGGCGTCAGCTACTACCTGCCGCGCCTGGTGGGCCAGGAGATGGCCCTGCTGCTGACCTACACCGGCGACATGATCGACGGCGCCGAGGCGCAGCGGATCGGGCTGGTCAGCCGCGTCGTGCCCCACGATCGGCTCATGGAGGAGACGATGGCCCTCGCCCGGCGCATCGCCGCGGGGCCGACGGTGCAACTGACCTTCGCCAAGATGCAGGTGCGCCTGGGCATGCAGGTAAGCAATCCCGAAGTGAACTACGCGATGGAGGCCTGGGGCCTGCAGAGCGCCGCCGCCACCGAGGACTACCTCGAAGGGCACCGCGCCTTCTACGAGAAACGCGACCCGAAGTTCACCGGGCGCTGAGCGCCATGCAGACGATCCGCGAGCAGTGGGACTTCAGCGCGCGGACCCTCGGGCGCGAGACGGCCTTCGTCTGCGGCGACCGCCGCGTCGGTCATGCGCCGCACGCGGCGCGCGCACGGCGGCTGGGCTCGGCGTTGCACGGGCTGGGCATGCGGTCGCAGGACCGGGTCTCGATCCTGGCGATGAACTGCCTGGAGTTCCTGGAGATCTACGCCGCCTGCGAGATCGCGGGCTTCATCGCCGCCACCGTGAATTTCCGCCTCGCGGCGCCAGAAGTGGAGTACGTCGTCAACGACGCCGCGCCGAGGGTGCTGATCTTCGAGCGCCAGTACGCGGACATGATCGGCGCGATCCGCGATCGCCTGCGCGGCGTGGCGCACTTCGTCTGCATCGGCCCGGACGCGCCGGACTGGTCAACCGGCTACGAGGCGCTGCTTTCCTCGGGCGACCCCGCCGGCGCTCCGCTGCCGCCGCCGCTGCCGTCCGACGTCGCCTACCTGATCTACACCAGCGGTACGACCGGCCGACCCAAGGGCTGCATGCTGGACCACCGCGCGCAGGCGCTGCAGTCGCGCCTGGTCGCCGAGGTGCTGGCGATGTCGGCGACTTCGCGCACGCTGCTCAACATGCCGCTGTTCCACGTCGGGGCGAAGTCGCTGCAGCTCGCGCAACTGCGCGCCGGCGGGCAGGTGCACCTGCAACGGGCCTTCGACCCCCAAGCAGTGCTGGCGACGGTGCAGGCCGAGCGGATCACGCACCTGCACCTGGCGCCGACGATGGTGCAGCAGATCATCGAGCACCCGGCCGTGCAGCGTTACGATCTGTCCACGGTGCGGACCATCTGCTATTCCGCCGCGCCCATGCCGGCGCCGGTGCTGCGCCGCGGGCTGGAGCTGCTCGGGCCGGTGTTCGTGCAGCTCTGGGGCCAGACCGAGGGCGCCGGCACGGTGCTCAGTGCCGCGGCGCACCGCCCCGACGGCGACGAGACGGATCAGCGTCGGCTGGTCTCGATTGGGCACATCTTTCCCGAGACGCAGGTGCGCATCGTCGACGACGAGGACCGTGACCTGCCGCCGGGCACGCCGGGTGAGATGCTGATCCAGGGGCCGATCATGATGCGCGGGTACTGGAACAACTCCGCGGCCACCGTGGAGACCCTGCGTGGCGGCTGGCTGCACAGCGGCGACGTGTGCACGATGGACGCGGCCGGATTCCTGTATCTCGTGGATCGAAAGAAGGACGTGATCATCTCGGGCGGGGAGAACATCTACTCGCGCGAGGTCGAGGAGGCCGTCGTGCGCATGGAAGGGGTGGCCGAATGCGCCGTCATCGGCCTGCCGCATGCGCGCTGGGGCGAGGCGGTGTGCGCGGTAGTCGTCCGCCGGCCGGGCGCGGATCTCTCCCCGGAGTCCGTGGTGGCGCATTGCCGCACGCTGATCGCCGGCTACAAGCGCCCGCGTTTCGTCGCCTTCGCAGACGCGCTGCCGCGGCTGCCCAGCGGCAAGGTGAGCAAGGTCGAATTGCGCAGGCATTACGCCGGTCCGGGCGCACTCGCGGAAATCGGCGGTTCATGATCGCATCCGCGGCGCGGGCATCGTGCCTGCATCGCCCCCCATTCACATTCGAAGAAAGCCAGGAGTCAGTACGATGATGGACGATCTGCAAGCGCGGCGCGATCTCGGCCGCAAGGTGATCCGCGAAATGCTCGGCGAGCAGTTCGCCGCCGCCTACGAAGCCGGCATCACCGGCAACGGCTTCTGTTCCGACGCCGGCCGCATGGCGCTGGAATTCGCCTTCGCCGAGACCTGGGGCCAGCCGGGGCTGGACCGCAAGAGCCGCAGCATGGTGATCCTCGGTGCGCTCATCGCGCTCGGCAAGGCGCCGGAACTGCGCAACCACGTCCGCGCCGCGCTCAACAACGGCATCACCGTTCCCGAGCTGGAGCAGATCATCCTGCAGACGCTGCCCTACGTCGGCTTCGTGCTCGGCGCCGAGGCGATGCAGGTGGCCGGCGAGGTGCTCAAGGAGCGCGGCATGGACGTCAAGACCTCCAAGGATCTCGGCACGCTCTGAGCGCGCCGCTGATCCGCGCCGGCCGGTTCAGGTCCCGGAGCCGGCCGGCGCGGCCGGAACCCGCGTCCGGCGCAGCGCCACCTTGTCGATCTTGCCGCTGGCCAGGCGCGGCAGCTCGGTCGCGAACTCGACCACGGTCGGGCACTTGTAGCCGGCGATCCGCGTGCGGGTGAATTCGATCAGCGCTTGGGGGTCGATGCGTGCACCGGCGCGCGCGACGACCACGGCCATGACCGTTTCCACCCATTTCGGATGCGGCACGCCGATGACCGCGGACTCCACGACGTCCGGATGCTGGTGGATCGCCTCCTCGACCTCGCGGCTGTACACGTTCTCCCCGCCGGTGATGATCATGTCCTTCTTGCGGTCGACCAGGGTGATGTAGGCGTTCTCGTCGTAGACGCCCATGTCGCCCGAGTGGTACCAGCCGTCGCGCATGACTTCGAGGGTGGCGACGTGGTTGTTCCAGTAGCCGCTGAACATGCCGTCGGTGCGCAGCACCAGCTCGCCGACCTCGCCCACGTCCACGTCGCTGCCGTCGTCGCGGACGATGCGGACGCTCACGCCCGGCGCGGGATGGCCGATGGATCCCAGCAGCCGCAGTTCGGCCGGCGTGCCCTCGGTCTTGAGCGCGTGCCGCGGGAGGCGGGTCGCGCTGCCCGTCTCGGTCGATCCGTACTGCAGCGAGAACACCGGGCCGAGCAGCGCCATCGCGCGCTTGAGCAGCGGCACGGGGATCGGCGCGGCGGCCGATACGACGTTCGACAGGCTGGACAGGTCGCGCTTCCCGATGTCTGGCAGGTCGAGGACGGCCTGCAGCATCGCCGCCACCATGAAGGTGAAGGTGACCCGTTCGCGCTCGATCGCATCGACGACGGCGGCCGGGTCGAACGCCTGGTGGACGACGATCCGCCCCGCGTTCCACAGCGCGGCGCTCACGTAGCAGCGCCCGCCGACGTGGAAGGCCGGCGACGTCTGCAGCACGACGCTCGCGCCGGTGATTTCGCTCACGTTCGCTATCGCCGCGGTGTTGCGTGCCGTCGCCCGGTGATCGTGCAGCACGCCCTTGGCCCGGCCGGTGGTGCCGCTGGTGTAGAACAGGGTCGCGTAGTCCTCCGGATGCGGGCGCAGCGGCGCGCCGTCCGGGCTACCGCCGTGCACGAGATCATCGAGCGCGAGTGCACCGGCGAGCCGGTCGCCGGGATGGCCGTCGATGCAGACGAACTGGGCGATGTCGCGATTCCGATCCCGCAGGTCCGCGACCACGCTGGCGTGGCGCGCGTCGAAGAACAGCGCCTTCGGCGCGCTGTCCCGGAGGATTTCCAGCAGTTCCGGCGGCGCCAGCCTGAAGTTGAGTGGAACCGGAATGAAGCCGGTGAGGTCGGCCGTGCCGTAGAGCTGATAGTACTCCAGTGAATTCATGCCCAGCACAGCGAAGCGGTCCTGGCGCCGCAGGCCGAGCCGGTACAGGCTGCTGCCGATCCTGCGTGCCCGGTCCGCGTACTGCGCCCAGGTCACGCGCCGCCCCTGGCGGTCGCTGAAAGCCTCCCGTGCGCCGTGCTGGCGGGCGTTGCCGTCGATGATGTCGGAGTGCAGCAGCATGGCGTCTCCTTCCGCGCGTGGCGATATCAGCGCAGCAGCGATTCGAGCATCGCGGCGAGGTCGTTCACCACTTCCTCCTCCGCGTACGGCGCCCGGGTTTTCTTCCAGACGTACCAGAAGCGTTCCAGCATCGACATCGCCGCCAGGCCCTGCAGCTCGGCGTTGCGGGCGGCGCGCGCACCGAGCCGCTGCATGTGCGTGCCGACGATGCGCGCGCTGCGCCGCGAGCCGTCCACGCCCATGACGCGCAGTTCCTCGTCGAACCAGGCGGCCTGGCTCCAGACGAGCTGGAACGCGCCGTACCGGTCCAGGAAGCCGAGGAACTCGCGCACCCAGTCCTGCAGGTGCGCGCGCGTCCGGCGCACCGGCACCCGCGCGAGCGCGCTGACGGCCTCGTTGCGCGCCCGATCCGCGCGTGCGCCGGCGAGCAGCAGGATCTCGCGCTTGGACGGGAAATAGGTGTAGAACGAGGCGCGCGACAGGCCGGCGGCGTCGGCAATCTCGTCGATCGTGGTGCCGCCGTAGCCGCGCTCCAGGAACAGCCGGATCGCGGTCGCGACCAATTGCTCGCGGGTCCGCATCGCCCGCTCGCCGAGCAGGCCGCTTCCGCGCGCGGCATCGGCCTTCGCCATCGAACGCGCGCGCTCGACGAACGCGCGGCCGCGCTCGGCGCCGGTGGCCGGCGCGGCCGTCTTGCGTGGGCGACTTGCCCGAGTGCGCTTGGGTTGTGGCATGGGGATCGGGCAGGTCCTGTGAGAGCGGGTACCCTGTACCGCCTGAAGTTTGACAGAAACGTCAAACTGGAAGCAAACTGCCCTCGCCGTGGAACTGTGGACCACCTATCCCGTCACCGACGTCGGTTGCGAGCCCGAGACCCTGCGCACGTTCGCGCAGGGGGTGGAGGACGCCGGGTACGCCGGCATGCTGCTGTCCGAGCACGTGCTGGGCGTGGATCCGGCGCAGCGCCCCGGCTGGCGCCCGTACAACCCGTTCGTCGAAGGGCCCGGGGATCCGGTCTACGATCACACGCACCCGTTCCTGGATCCGTTCGTCGCGTTCGGCTTCCTCGCCAGCGTCACGCGCCGGATCCGGCTCGGCACCGGTGTCATGGTGCTGGGCATGCGCCAGGCGCCGCTGGTGGCCAAGCAGGCCGCGATTGCGGACGTCCTCACCGGCGGCCGCATCATGCTGGGGGTCGGCAGCGGCTGGAACGACGTCGAGTACGAGGCGATGGGCGTGGACTTCCACTCGCGCGGCAAGCGCATCGACGAGCAGATCGCATTGCTGCGCGCGCTCTGGACGCAAGGCACCGTGGATTTCCAGGGGCGGTGGCACACCGTGAAAGGTGCCGGCATCAATCCGCCGCCGGTGCAGCGGCCAATCCCGCTCTGGATCGGCGGCACCGCCGCCGCCGCGGTGCGCCGCGCGGCGCTGCTCGGCGACGGCTACTATCCCGGCGGCCTGGCGGACGACGCCGGCGCTGCACGGCTGGAGCGGATGCGCGCCCTGGCGCGCGAGGCAGGCCGGGATCCGGACGCAATCTCCATCATGGGCGCGGTGACGCAGGGCCCGCGCGAACCGGAGCGGCTGGTGCGCGGCGTGGAGAAGTGGCAGCGCCTGGGCGCCACGCATTGCACCGTGCGCACCTCGACCCATCCGATTGTCTGGCGCGCGGATCTGCCGCAGGCCGAACGATCGGCCTCGGCAGGACGGTATCTGGACGCACTGCGGCGCTTCAAGGCCGCCTGGGACAACCGCTGACCACCGACATCCGCAGGAGAGTACCGCGATGACGACCGCAACCGCGAACATGCCGGCGCAGAAGACCGTGCACAACCCCTTCCCCGGCGAGACGCTCGACAGCGACGGCCACGTCTACCTGACGCCCGAGATGATGCGCGACTTCATTCCCGAGGTCGCGCACGGCAGCATCTACGAGTTCCTCGACGGCTACATGGACGGCGACGAGTACCGCGAGCGGCGCGGCCGGAACCGCGCGGAGCTCTGGGAGACCAAGGGCATCGGCGCGCTGGGCGCCTACGATCCGCAAGAGCGCCTGGAAGCCCTGGACATGATGGGCATCCGGGCCCAGCTCATGTTCCCGAACCACACCCTCTACGATCTGCGCGGCACCACCGTCGTCGCCCGCAATGCGAGCCGGCGCTACAACGACTTCGCGCTGGACTTCACCAACCGCACCCACGGGCGCTGCCGGGCCGTGTGCGCCATCAACATGAGCGACGTCGATTTCGCGCTCGCGGAGGCGAAGCGCGTGCTGGACCGGGGCGCCAAGGCGGTGAACATCCCGGTGGCGCTGCCGCCGGCCGGGGTTTCGCCCAGCCACTCGAAGTGGGATCCGCTCTGGGCCATGCTCGCCGAGGCGAATGTGCCGGCGATGATCCACCTGAGCAACCAGGGCCTGCTGGAGAACGACAAGCCGGACGATCTCATGCTCCCGCACCCGGCCTGGCGCGATTCGGAGGTGCTGCGCAACAAGCCGGCCTATCGCGCCGGCGGCGAGGAGGCGATCAGCCCGTACTTCATGCTGGTCGCGCACATGGCGCCCGAGCTGTACCTGCAGACCATGGTGATGGGCAAGGTGTTCGAGCGCCACCCGAACCTGCGCTTCGGCATCACCGAGCTCGGATCGACCTGGCTCGGGCCGTGCGTGGAGCGCATGGACCTGTGGTCCGAATTCATGGCCAAGGTCGGCGTGAAGTACGCGATGAAGCCGAGCGAGTACGTGCGCCGCAACGTGCGCGTGGCGCCGTTCTGGCACGAGGACGTGCCGCGGATGATCGAGCGCTACGGGCTGAAGGAGTGCTACTGCTTCAGCTCGGATTATCCGCACCTGGAGGGCAGCCGCGATCCGTTCGGCAAGTTCGGCAAGCAGCTCGAAAGGCTGCCGGCATCGTACGCGCGCGAGTTCTTCGTCGACAACAGCCGTCTGCTGATGCCGGACGCCTGAGTCCGCGACGCGGAACGCAGGATCGCAGGAGAACCGCCGAGTGTCCGAGAAGCCCTATCCGCCGCTGGTCATGCCCGAGTCGGTCGAGCGCCAGCCAGTCACGCTCTGGAGCAACGGCGTCGCGCTCGATGCCGACCTCTACCGCCCGCGCGAAATGCCGTCCGCGGCCGCCGCGGTCGCGCTGACGCACGGCTGGGGTGGCAGCAAGGCCACCTGCGAGCGCTATGCGGCCGCGTTCGCGCAGGCGGGCATGGTGGCGCTCGCCTTCACGCATCCGGGCTGGTTCGGCTCGGGGCCTAAGCTGCACGCGACCGGCGTCCCGCCGACCGCCGCGGGCGGCGAGGTCGTGAAGGCGGACGTGCACGTGATCCGCAACCACATCGATCCGCTCGACTGGCTGCAGAACTTCCAGGCCGCGATCGATTATCTCGAAGGCGAGCCGGGCGTGGACCCGGCCCGGCTCGGCGCCTGGGGCACGAGCCTGGGCGGCGGGGTGGCCATGCACGTCGCCGCGAACGATCCGCGCATCAAGGCGCTGGCGGTGCAGGTGGCGATCGTCGGGCCGCTGCCGGGCAAGGGCGCCGTGCTCGCGCGCCAGCGCGCAATCGATCTCGCCCGCGGCAAGGTGGACAGCACCGGGCCGCGCCTGGATCGGATCCCGGGGATGAGCGGCACCACGAACCTCGCCAAGTGGGCCCACCACCTGGTCCGCGACCAGGCCGAGCATCTGCGCATCCCCACCCTGATGATCGACGCCGGCAGCGAGGAGATGTTCAAGCTCGACGAGAACTGCGGCCGCCTGCACCGCGTGCTCGCCGAGCGCCTCGGCGCGGACAAGGTCCGCTACGTGGTCATTCCCGGCATCGATCACTACGGGATCTATTTCGACGGCTTCGACACCGGCTGCCGCGAGGCGGTCGACTGGTTCAGGGCGCACCTGTAGCACCGCCCGGCGCGGGCCGCGAGCGGCGGCGCGTACGGGCCGTGCGTCCTTCCAATGAACCCCGGACACCTAATAGACGCGCCATAGGTATAGCGCCTCCGCGCTTCCCGCTGGCGATTGCCCGGCGCAGCCGCGGGTCAGAATGAATTCGCCGCGGAATGATAAATTTTGTTAACTCGATCGACTGACGTGCTTCGAGTGATGTACCGCTGGGGCGGTTGTACTTGAATAGAAACACGAGCACCAAGTTGGCTTAAGCGGCAGGCCGCGACTTCGGAGGCCACACCAATGGCCATCCCCTCTTCTGCGCCCTTTCAACGAACTGGCGACGACATCATTGATGTCGTTACGACCGGATTCTATTGGGCATTGGACGGCACACGCACAATCCGGTGGTCGATCGCAAACGGATTTTTTGGTGAGTACTGGACGTCCCCGCAAACCACGGTCGCCTATTTGAGCGAGATGTTCGATGTGTACTCCTACTATGCGAACATCAAGTTCTCGTATGTCGGTTATTTCACGACGCCGTCCGTCGCGCATGCGTCAGGGTCGGAAATTACGTTGTCGCTCGACACGAATTTTCTGACGTCGAACAGCTCGGTTTGGGCAATAGGCCTTTTTCCATATACAGGATTCGACTCGATCTACTATCAAGGAGCGTCCGGAGATATTTTTCTCAATGTCGGGAGCGCCGCCAATTACCTGAGCAGTTACGCCCCGGGTTCCGCCGGATGGTCTCTCGGTCTGCACGAAATTGGGCACGCGATTGGTTTGAAGCACACCCACGACGATGGCGGTACCGGCCGTCCGACGATGGCGTCACTCGGTCTGGATAGTCTCGACGTCGATTGGATCTCGGTCATGTCGTACCGAGACGACTTCGACTTCAACCTGCGATTCTGGGATCCGGCGACTCCGATGTTATTGGACGTGTTGGGGACGCAGTTTCTCTACGGAAAGAACCTGTCGACGAACGCTGGAAATTCGGTCTTTACTCTTCCTGTCAACAGCCAGTATCAGACCATTTGGGATGCTTCCGGTACAGATTCGATCGATGTTTCCCAGTCCGGCGTCGCATGGCTAATCGCGCTTCCCGCGACGCCACTATCGACACTTCTGGACACCAAAGTCGGCTTCGCGCTTTTGGCTGGGGAAGCCATACTTTCCAGCCCGCATACGTTCTATTGGTTGACCGGTGACATTGAAAACGTCGCGGGTTCCAGTTTTGACGACACACTTGGCGGTTCCGATGGTGCGAATGTCCTATCTGGCAACGCCGGTGTCGATTCAATTTCTGGCAACGCCGGCGACGATACAATCGTGGGCGGCCCTGGTAACGATGTCCTTGATGGCGGAGAAGGCGCGGACATTGCGGTGTATGGCGGGGTGCATTCCCAGTACGAGATCGCCTTGCAGCCGGACCATCGGGTGCGCGTATCTGATCTACGCATCGGTTCGCCGGATGGCACGGATTTCATCTCGAACATCGAGACGCTTCGTTTTTCGGACCTGTCGTCGACTGTCACCTACAATCACGCGCCGGTAGTCCAAGTAGGGAGCGCAGCAATAGGCCAAGGGCAGCATCTTGCCGCGTCTGGCCTTTTTTCCACGACGGACGCGGATAATGACGTCATTACGCAGTATGCATTCTGGGACGAAGGTACTGACGTATCGTCGGGCTATTTTTCGTTGAACGGAATTCGCCAATCCCACGGAGTTGCTATCAACGTAGTCGCGACCGACATTGCTGATATCCAGTATGTGGGCGGATCAATTGCAGGTTCGGAGATGGTGTACGCGCGCGCATATGACGGTTACGACTGGGGCCGCTGGGCTGGGTTCACGATGACGACCACCGCGCCGGCCGGCAACCACGTGCCGGTGGTCAGTGCGGGCGACACGAGCGTCAACCGCAATCAGTCGGTGGGTGCCTCCACGCTGTTTTCAGTCGACGATGCCGACGGAGATTCCATCGTTGAGTACGCGTTTTGGGACGAAGGCACCGACGCGGCCTCGGGGTACTTCAGCGTCGATGGCGTCCGCCAGGCACCGGGGCGTGCCATTGTCGTCGCAGCGACCGATTTGTCGAAGGTGCAGTATGTGGG
>JBFXBD010000106.1:0-11712 GCA_050183625.1 Gammaproteobacteria bacterium | reverse complement strand
CGCGCCCGCTACGCGGGCTATCCATGAACCGCACGCCGTCATTGCGAGGAGCGAAGCGACGAAGCAATCCACGCGCTGCCGGCGGCATCGAGGCCGCGTGGGTCGCTTCGCTGCGCTCGCGACGACGTAGGGGTGGTTCATGGCTTCAATCTGCCGGAGCCTGGGCCGGTTCGGGCTCGCAATGACGGGGGGCGGTTCATGGATGGCTCGTCGGCGTCAATCGCAGGCCGGGAAGGCGGCGTCGGATCGGTCCATGTGTCACCGAGGTCCCGCTGCCGCCCGTACCCAGGCACGGCCGGCCCGCGGCCGGCGTTCTATACTGTCACCGTTCATCGCGCCCCGGAGTCCAGCAATGGCCGTCGTCAAGTACATCGCCGACTACGAAGTCGAGCCCTGCATCAGTTGCAATCTCTGCGACCTGGTCTGCCCGAGCAAGGCGATCGAGATGGTCGGGCGCAAGCCGGTCATCGACGACAAGCTCTGCATCGGTTGCGGCCGGTGCGTGGACCGCTGCCCGGAGGACATCATGTGGATGGCACCGCGCAGCGCGCCGCTCACGGTCACGGTGCGCCCGGAAGAGGCGCCGCAGGACGCGGTGGCCGCGCTGCTGCGGCGCGCCGGCATCGATCCGAACGTGTCGGTGTGCGTCTGCACGCTGACGCCGGCCTCCGAGATCGCCGCCGCGATCGTCAAGGGTGCCCGTAACCTCGAGGAAGTCTCGGCCGCCACCGGCATGCGCTCGGGCTGCGGCATCTACTGCGTGGCGCCGGCGCTGCGGCTGCTGCAGGCCGCCGGCGCGGACATGGCCCCGCCGCGCGGCTTCCGCTGGTACCCGCTCACCCTGTCGCTGTGGGACATCTCCGACGAAGCCCGCGCGCGGTATCCCGACGCCTTCATCGACGAGGATCGCGCCATCTTCGATCCTGAATGCAAGTATGGCCCGCTGCCCGGAGACGCACGATGAGCACGCACGTACACGCGGTCCTGCCTCCCGCCTTCATGCCCTCGGCCTACGGCCCTGCGCCGCGCACGCACGTCGCGACGCTGCCGTCGATGACCTGCGTCGGGGTGCGCGAACTGTTTCCCGCCATCGGGCCCGCGATCACCGAGGGCGACCCCGCGGATCTCGATCGGGTCCGCGAGGCGACGCGCACCGCGCTCGCCGGTACCGACCTGTCGCGCCTGGGCGCCGGGGACAGCGTCAACATCCTGGCCTCCGAGCACGGCTTCGGCCTGATGGGCGGCTGGCCGTACGCGGAGATGATCAAGACCATCCGCCAGGTCGTGCTGGAACGCACTGCCTGCCGCGACGTCCGCCTGCGGCTGGCGATCTACCGCGGGTTCCGCGAGGCGGACGAGGTCAGCGCGCACTTCGGCTTCGAGGACGCCTTCGAAGGCCGGGTGAAGGGCCTGGGCCCGTTCGACCGCGGCGTCGAGGTCGACACCGCCATCGGCCCGATGTACCTGGTGCAGCGCGCGTTCGACGCGACCCGGTTCATCCACGCGTACTACGACGACCCGCGCGAGATGTACTTCAACCGCCTGCTGTACAAGTCCTTCAAGTCGTTCTGCATGTCCTACGCGCGGTTCGAGACCCGCTCGGTGTACCACAGCCTGTTCGGCAACCGCAGCGGCAGCATCATCCCGCGCGCGCTGTTCGACTCCGACTTCATCCAGAAGCGCTACGCGTTCAGCTCGGTGCTGCGCACGACGCCGGCCGGCGTGATCGGCATCGACGCCACCACCGACCTCTACGCGATCGACCGGCGCATCACCCGCGGCCACCTGGAGACCTACGGCCGCATGCAGCGCCTGTTCGCCGAGATCAAGGACTGCGTGGCGGTCTGGGACGGCGGCCGCTGGGGCTACTACCTGCACGCCGGGGGCCTCATCTTCGGCACCCTGCTCACCAACCACCACGACTCCTTCGACCTGGACGTACCCGTGGTCGCCGGGTTCATGCAGGTGCCGGGCGCGCCGGTGAACTTCTCGCGCAACAAGGCCCTGAAGGGCATCGTCGTCAACCAGGCCTGGGTCGGCGCCGGCATCCCCTACGTCACCATGCCGTTCACCAGCCCGATGTACATCGTCGGCGACGAGCAGGCCCGCCTGTGGCGCGAGGATCCGACCAACCCGCTGCTGATGGACAAGGCCACGGTCGTGGATTCGGTGCAGGATGGCATCGACCGGGCGCTGGCCAAGGGCGGCACCGACAAGGTCATCGTCTTCGACGGCAGCTACGGGCACGTCACCTGCAATGCGCCGATGGCGGATCTGCTGCGCGCCCGCGCGCCCGCGGTGGATGCCGAAGTGGCGCAGGTGCTGCTGCCGAAGTGGCTGACGCAGCGCGGCCTGGCCTGACGCACCCGGTAGTTCAGGACACGTCGAACGCGTCCGCGCCGCCGATGCACTTGCCGCCGTCCACGGGCAGCACCGTGCCCGTGGTGTAGGCGCCGGCCGGCGAGCAGAAGTACAGCGCTGTTCCGGCCATCTCCTCGGCGGTCCCGGCACGGCCCATCGGCGTCTGGCGCGCGAAGTGGTCCAGGCGCCCGCCGCCGCGGCTCATCATCACGCTCGGAAACGGGCCGGGCGCGATGGCGTTGACGGTGATGTGATCCCTGGCGAAGCGCACGGCAAGATTGCGCGTCAGGTGATGCACCGCGGCCTTGCTCGGCCCGTAGGCGTAGTTGTCGGTGTTCTGGGCTTCGATCCCGCCGACCGAGCCGATGTTGATGACGCGCGCGGGATCCGCCGCGGTGGCGGCCGCCTTGAGCAGCGGCAGCACGGCCCGGAACAGGAAGAATGGCGCCTTGACGTTCAGCGTCATCACCTTGTCCCAGCCGTCCTCGGTGAATTCCTCGATCCGCTGGGTCCAGCCCGCGCCCGAATTGTTGACCAGGATGTCGAGCCTGGGTTCGCGCCGCGCGATCTCGGCCGCGAGGGCATCGACCTCGGCGAGCCGGGTCAGATCGGCGCGCAACGCCATGCAGCGCCCGTCCGGCGCCATTTCCGCGGCCGCGGCCTGGCAGATCTCCAGCTTGCGCGAGGCGATGTAGACGCGCGCGCCGTTGTCGAGCAGGCCCTGCGCAATCATGCGGCCGACGCCGGTGGCACCGCCCGTCACCAGGGCCACCTTGCCCCGGACCCGAAACACGTCTTCAGCTTTCAGACCCATGCGATGTATTCCTGTTCAGAACCCTGCGAATCGCTTCATCATGCCGCGATTGCGCGCGGCGATCTGTACCCTGCGCGCGGCGGCGTCGATCGTGCGCACGTTGCCTGGCAGGTGCGCGCGCAGTTCGGATCGCTTCACGCGCTCCACGGTCGGGACCGGCGCAGCGTCGGCCTTCATCCAGCGGCACAGCGCGTAGCCGCAGGCGAAGCCGGAGGCATCGAACCAGTTGGGAACGCCGGGGTCGTCGTGCGATATGACCGCGATCAGTTCCCCGTTCTCCTCCAGCGTGGCGTAGTGCGAATTGGTGCCGGACAGCCGGTACCGATAGTCCATGCTCTCGAACCACCAGTTGCCGATTTCCATGTTCCAGTACTTCGCCCGGGGCGGGACGACGCGAATCACGATCGCCTCGTCCGCCGCCAGCGTCCAGTAGCAGGTCAGCGGCGCACCGCCGGGCGTTGCCGCGGCGACCTTGCCCTGGGTCACTTCGTGGAATGGCAGGAACTGCATCGGCTGCGACTGCCACAGGGCGATGACCTGCGCCCAGTACGCAGTCATGTCGACCACCTGCTGCGCCGAAGCGCTCAGCCCCCGGCGGACGCCATCGGCAGTCACTTCGGGCGGCGGCGTTTCGCCGAGTCGGTCGATGCGCAGATTGATCTTTTCCTCGTTCTCCCAGTCGCCAAAGAACTGCCGCAGCATGATCCGGAATGAATTCGGGCTGGTCCTGAGCCAGTTCCTGGGGCGCGGGCTTGGTTCCTGCGGGCTGGCGATGATCTCGAACGTTCCGTCGTCCTCCACCGCGACCTCGCCGAGGTTGGCGAACGGCTTGCCTCCCGTCACCGTGTTCACGAAGTCGTTGACCGTGAACACGACGTATGCCGCGCTGCCCCAGGTGCCGGAGATCCGGTAGGTATCGGTGCCGTTGATCGGCGCCCAGAGATACAGGCAGTCGGGGTTGTCGCCGGCGAACTTGTGGCGCCAGTCGTTGTGATGAATGAAGGCCGGGTGCAGCGGATCGGCGTTCTCGAACATCTTGTCGAGCGCGATCGGAATGTGGCGCGAGAGCATGCGCAGGCCCGCCGCCCGGTCCTGCGCCGTGGCCGGCGCGCCGTCGCGGAACAGCACCGCCTTGGCCTGCTTCAGGGTGTCGCAGAACTCATCCCAGATCCGCGCGGCTTCCACCTCGCCCAACGTGCTCGCGTTCATCCCGCCCTCTCCCGCCGGTGCGTCAACCTTCGTTCTCGACGTTGAAGTACGCCTGGTAGCGCGCGAACAGGCGCCGCACCCCGGGGTCATCGACGACGGCGTAGGCGTGGGTGCCGAACTTGCCCTGCGGCTTGCCGGCCAGGTACGCGCGCATCGCGCCGGTCGCCTGATCCGTCAGGGCCAGGCCCATGCCATCGTACAATTCCCGCACCTGGGCAATCGGATCCTGCATGAACTGCGCGTAGTGGCTGTGGAGCACCTGGCCGCGCGGTATCGCGCCGGCTTCGATCAGATCGATGATCCCCTCCAGGCCCGCCGCGATCGTCGCGGGATCAAGCATCAGGGCGAAGCCTGCAGGATCGACCACGGGGCGATCCGACCACATGCCGCGCATCGTGACAATCAGGCTGGTTCCAGAGGACAGTGCGCGCAGCGGATCGCGATGGCTGATGATCACCCTGGCGTCGGGGAAGGTCTCCAGGAGGACATCCAGGTGCCACAGGTAGGGCGGCGACTTGAGCAGCCAGTGCCGGCGCGGGTTCTTCCACTGCAGCAGTTTCAGCAGGCGCTTGTGGTAGCCGTAGGCCTTGCGCAGATCGCCGCGCTGCGTAAGGTACGCGTCGTACGCCGGCAGGTTGTAGCGGCCAAGCACGCTTTCCGACAGGAACGAGAAGTACGTGTGCGCCGTGCCGCACTCGGCGGGGATCCGCGCCCCGAGTTCGTGCATGGCCTGCATGCGCGGCGCCAGGCGCGTTCGCCGGGTGATGCGCTCGTGCGCGCGCGGGATGCGCGGATCGTCGGCATAAGTGCCGGCTTCGGGCGGCGGACAGGGCGACTCGACCTCCCAGGCCAGCAGGGCGGCGAGATCCGGATCCTGCATCAGCACCTCGAACAGGATGGAGGTCCCGGAGCGCGGCAATCCGACCAGGATGACCGGCTCGTGGATGACCTCGTCCTCGATGGCCGGATTGCGGGCGAACACGTCCTCCACGCGCAGGCGGTTGCGCAGCGCGGTCAGCAGCATGTCCCGGGTGCCGATGCGGCCGAACAGGCTCAGATCGGCCTGCGAGTTCAGCGACTCGACCAGCACGTGGAAC
Organism: Gammaproteobacteria bacterium; assembly: GCA_050183625.1. GTDB lineage: Bacteria > Pseudomonadota > Gammaproteobacteria > JADZEE01 > JADZEE01 > JBFXBD01. Next base: position 6,231 of record JBFXBD010000106.1, on the reverse strand, counting down.
GGTTCGCGCCAGTAGTCGTCCCGGCCGAAATTCGCCAGTTGCTCCGCGCGCATCGCAGTCGAAATCAGTTCTTCGGGATCCATGGGCACCACCGCGGCGAGATCCATGCTCTCGCCCTCGCGGTTCACCGCGATGAGCCAGTCCGGCCGTTGCTCGGTGCCCGTCGTCATCGTGCCATCCTGGGTTGCGCGCCGGTTCCGGGGGGCGGCATCGGGGCGGGATCAGCCGTCCTGTGCCGGTGCGATGAAGATGCCTTCGGCCTGCGCGGTCGTCACGTCCCCCGCAATCACCTCGCCGCTGACGAACCGCTTGCGCCCCTCGGAGCGCTCGTAGCGCGAGCGCAGCGTCAGGGGTACGCCCAGCGGCGTGGCGGCCTTGAAGCGCACGTTCATCCCGGCGGTCATCCCACCCGCACCGGCCACCGCCGCGGCGACGCCGAGCGCCTCGTCCAGCAACGTCATCACCACGCCGCCGTGCGCACGCTGCGGCGGGCCGCTGTGGGCCTCGGTCAGGGTGCAGGTCGCGGTGATCTCCACGGCCTGCGGCAAAGCACCGGGTTCGGGGAAACGCATCTGCGCCGGGTCGAACCGGATCCGCAGCGACTGGGGGTTCCAGCGCCCCCATCCGGCCTGCGTGAAGTTTTCGATCCAGCCCTCCCGGGTGCGGGTCAGGACGATGAGCGGATCGCGCTGCCGTTCGCGCAGGCGGACGGTGAAGGCACGGATACGCTCCGCCATCTCACGCCGGGATGCATCGTCGAGGTCGGTGGCGACCACGGCCGCGACGAAGTCGCGTGTCGCCTCGGCCAGGTCCAGTGCGCCCTGGGGCAAATCGTCCATGAGGGGCAGCCTGTCACCCATGGCCGCGGCCATCTGCAGTGCCGACATTTTCTTCGGTGCGTCGCTCATGAATTTCGCGCAGCTCCCTGATCGGGCCGCGCCCGCCTGATTGCGCGGCCGATCCGGGCCCGGCTCCGGCAGGTTGATGCCATGCACCGCCCCTTCGTCGTCGCGAGCGCAGCGAAGCGACCTAAATGGCCTGGATGTCGCCGGCAGCGCGTGGATTGCTTCGTCGCTTCGCTCCTCGCAAAGACGGGGCGGTTCATGGATGTCGGATCACGACTTTTCCGATGCGGCTGCCGTGCTCGAAATAATCGAACGCCGCCGGCGCATCATCGAACTCGAAGACACGATCGATCACCGGGCGCGTGCCGTGGTACTGCATCGCGCGGTTCATCTGCTCGAAGTGCAGCCGGCTGCCGACCCGTGTGGGATGAAGGTGCAGCCCGCGCATCATGAACCGGTGGCTCAGGCCCTTGTCCCGCCCGCCGAGCGCGCCGACCATGCTGATGCGCCCATTCTCGCGCGTCGCCCCGACCGCATCGTCCCAGGTCGTGGCGCCTCCGACCTCGACCGTCACGTCGACGCCGCGACCCGCGGTGGCGGCGAGCACCTGCTCGTGCCAGCCCGGGCCCGCGGACGCGTCGATCACGACGTCGGCGCCCAGGTCCCGCAGCGCCTGCATCTTGCCCGGGGTGGTCGTCGTCGCGATGACGCGTGCACCACCAAACTTGGCGAATTGCAGCGCGAAGATCGATACGCCGCCCGTGCCCTGCACCAGCACATCCTCTCCCGGCAACAGCGGCTGGTCTCCATGCAGGGCGTACCACGCGGTCACGCCCGCACACGGCAGCGTCCCGCCCTCCTCGAACGACAGGTGCTTCGGGATGTGCACGAGTTCACTCTCGTCGAGCAGCGAATGCGTCGCCAGCATGCCGTCGTCGCCCTTCACGCCGCGCCCGTACAGGTTCAGGGAGTCGGGAATGGGGCCGGCGATCCAGTCCCAGTGAAAGGTCGCGGCCACGCGATCCCCGGGCTTGACGCGGGTCACTTCCGGGCCGACGGCCGTGGCCTCGCCGGCGCCGTCGCAGAGCGGAAACCGGCCGGGCCGGATCAGCCGCTCGGGCGGGATCCCGCGCTTCAGCAGGCCCAGATCCCTGAAGTTCAGCGACGAGGCGCGGATCCGCATCAAGACCTGGCGACCGACCGGAGGCGGCGGATCGGGTTCCTCGAACTGCCGCAGCCCTGCGCTGCCCGGCGATACCTGGCGATAGATCTTCATGTGCGTACTCCGTCCGGCCTCATTGCCTCGGCATTTCGATTTCGACACTGAAACGTTCCCGATACGGCGCAAACTCCTCGTGCAACTGCGCCACCGGGGTATCGAACACGTCCAACGGATAGCGGAACCTGCCGTAGCGATCCGAGCGGTTCGCCGGCATCCAGGCCTGCATCGCGGCCTCGTACGCAGGGGTGAATTCCAGGCCCGCGCGCGCGTAGACGCGCCGGATCTGTCCGATCGGATCGCGGGTGAAGTCCTTGTAGAGTACGTGATGCACGCGCGGATCGTCCGCCCAGGAATCGGTTGCCAGGCGCGCGAACACCTCGCGCCCGAACGCGAGCGTGAGCGCCGCGTACGCCTTGCGATCCATCGGCCCGGCGATCCCCTCCTGGATCTCCACCAGCAACTGCACGCGCGACGCGAGCGCCTGCACCGGATCGCGGTGGATCCAGACGACGACCGCATCCGGGTAGGTCTCCAGCACCGTCGGCAGCCGGTGGTGGTGCTGCGTGCCCTTCAGGACCCAGCGCCGCACCGGCCCGCCGTGCTGGATCTGCTGCAGCATCATCCTGTGGACCCGGTACTGCGCCGGCGGATCCTGCGCCGTACCGACCACCATCGGCAGCGGCACGCGCCACCAGCCGGTCGGCGTGGTGTTGCGGAAGTCCATCGCCCACAGGCGTTCGCACTCGGGCGGGTTGGCGCCGAGCATGTCGTTGTAGGGGTGGGATATCAGCCAGGCGGGGATCTGGGCCAGGATCTCGCGCCAGTCCGCGTCCGCGCGCGCGATGCGTGGATCGTCCGCGGGCGCCAGGGACGGCGGAGGCGAGGGATGCATGACTTCCCAGAACTTCAGCAGCCGCGCATCGGGATCCTGCCCGAACAGCATCTGCGCGAAGGTGGTGCCGCAGCGCGCCTCGCCGGTGACGATCAGCGGGCGCAAGATCCTCTCCGCATCCAGGCGGTGGCGGCGGTGATCGTCGAACAGGCGCAGCCGATCCGCCAGCAGCCAGTGGTACACCGCCCGGGCACGCTCGCGCGCCGCGGGATCGAGCCCGGCCTGCTCCATGACCTGCGCAAGCGCCGCCACGCGCGCGCCGAGCGTCGGGTCGCCGAAATCGGCCAGGCCGGTTTCACGGCACGCCCGTTCCATCATCCGCGCTGCGTCGAGCCTGTCCACTTCCGATGCCATCTTCCCGTCCGGGCATGCGCTCCGCGCGCCGTGCAGGTAGCCTCGCACGATGCAAGCCGCGCATTCAAGCAAGCGCTGCGGCAATGACCTTGGCTGGTCGGCGCGGCAGCCCGGAAGCGGACGATGCAAACACCCCGGAGGGTGGCCGCGAGAACCGAAACCCGGCAAGCGTGCCGGTCAGTGCTTCCCCAGCGTGCTGGGTGGCTGGCCGAACTTGAGGATCGTCCCGCTCGGGGTGCGATCCTCAATCGCCTTCCAGATCCTTCGAGCGGCGACCTCGGCCGACTCCGACTCTCCGAGCGCGACCGCGTCGGCGCTCGCCGCGCCCGCAGGGAAGACGTCGTCGGACAAGGTCGCGGCGTGCCGAAGGCCCGGCGTATCCACGGTGCCGGGGCGCACCCCGAGCACCCACGGCCGGTCGCCGACGCGCTTTCTCTCTTCGGCGACGGTGCGCACCCACATCTCCACGCCGGCCTTCGCCGCGCTGTACCACGCGGCGCCGGGGAACGGGATCTTGGCCCCGGCCGAACTCAGCAACACGAGGCCGCAGTCGATGTCCGGCCGGCACGCGCGCACGAAGGCGTTGCCGAGCATGACCGGCGCCACCGCGTTCGCATTCATGCTCCGCAGCAGTTCGGCGTCCTCCAGCGTGCCCATCCATCCATAGGGCGACCCGTAGAACGCGTTGTGAATGAAGATCGCCCGGGTACCGGTGAAGGCCGCGAGTTCCTGGGCGAAGCTGCGCGCCGCGCGTTCCCAGTGGGTGGGCTCGCACAGGTCCAGCAGGATGTTTTCCACCCCGGGGACGGCGCGGCGCGAGAGATTGATGATCCGTGCGCCGGAATACGGGACGGTCGCGACGAGACCGGCGCCGAGCCCGGCGGAGCCGCCGGAAATCCAGATGAGGGTGTCGATTGCCATATGCCTTTCCTCGTTGATCAGGCCAGCCATTCGAGCCAGCGCCCGTAGCCCTCCAGGCGCGCGAGTACCGTGCTGTGCGCAAGCTGGCCGCCGCGGTACTCAAGGTACGTCGCCTCGCCGAACTCGGCGCCGCAGCTTTCGATGCCGATGCGGTGGATCGTTCGCGACTTCGACAGGTCGCAGATCAGATCCTCGAATCGATCGCGCACCGCCGCCGGCCACTGGTAGATGCAGTAGGAATGGAACAGGCACAGCGGCTCGGCCGCGGCGGCGACCATCCCCGGGAGCACCGCGAGTGCGTCGCCACGGGTGATGTCCAGGGGGATCTGCGCGCGCAGCGCGAGCGCGCCGCCCAGGTTGCGGTGATGCGACTCCCAATCCGGAAAGGTCAGCGCGCGCAGCCACAGGCGCGCGTCGGCGTCGCCCGGGTCCACGGGCGACAGGTCCACCCCGCGGCGCGACGCCACCGGCGGAAGCTGTACCCCGCGCGGCTCGCGACCGCGGATCTCCGGCTTGATGAATACCTGCGCGCCCGCATCGCCCAGATGCGTGCTGCCGATTTCGTAGCGGTATCGATCGAACAGCAGCAGCAGGCCGGCGCTGCACCCGATCTCGATCAGGTTGAGCGGCGCGCCGGTTCGGCCATGCACGTGGTGCAGGGCCGGAACCAGTATGCCGCAGCGCTCCGGCGCGGTGGTCTGCAGGGTGCGCGTGGAAACGATGCGCTTCAATTCATCCGCGTACCGCAGGCAGAACTCGCGGAATACCGGGTACGCCTGCGTGAGCGGCAGCGGCCCCGGGCTGGTGGAGGGGAAGTACTGCGCGAGCGGCTCCTGCGGATTGCGCAACAGCAGGTACTGCGCGGCGCACAGGAACAGGTAGGCGATCGGCTGGCCGGGAGTGGCATGCTCGGCGATCGCGCGCAGCGCGTCGTCATCCGCCGCCGCGCGCGACAGCGCCGCGAACAGCGGCGTGCCGAAGCTGGCGAAGGAATCCGCCATGTAGAGGAAGTTCTCGCGCGACGACGCGTGCGTGAAGTGCGCGGCCACGCCCCGGGCGGCGCCGATGGCCTCGCGTTTCGGATGCAGATTCTCCTGTGGGTTTCCGCTCATGCTCGTGCAGGCTCCAGGAATGGGGACGAATTCATTTCACTCCGCGTCATTGCGAGGAGCGAAGCGACGAAGCAATCCACGCGCTGCCGGCGGCATCGAGGCCGCGTGGGTCGCTTCGCTGCGCTCGCGACGACGATCGTTCATGGCCACAATCGGCCGGGGCTGCCCCGGTTCGGCCGTTCATGGCCACAATCGGCCGGGGCTGCCCCGGTTCGGCCCCGCGACGACGAAGCGGCGGCTCATGGCAAAAGCGGGGAGAAGGTCGCGGCGGGTGCCGCCGTGCGGCGCCCGATCGCAAACACCGCACCGTTGGGAATGCCGGGCAGCACGCGGCCGCCGTAGGCGCGCGCAACTTCCTCGACGATCATCGCCGGCCAGGCGCCGAAGACCGTGCCGGCGGCCTTCAGGACTGCCAGCGCCGTGGGCGTGATGGTCTCGCCGCGCGATTCGATGCCGTACACCGGCACGCCGCGCAGCATCTCCTGCACCGCGGGCGCGGGCGTGGCCAGCGGTCCGTGCGCGCAATGCACGACGCCGTCGCACACCGGCAGCGGGCTGCAGTGGATCGCGGCCGGTGCCAGCCGCTCGATCAGCGCCGCGGCGACGCACACGTCCAGGATGCTGTCGAGCGCGCCGATTTCATGGAACTCGACCTGGTCGGGGGCGATGCCGTGGATGCCGCCCTCGATCCGCGCCAGCAGCCGGAAGGTCTCGGCGGCCAGTGCCTGGGCGCGCTCGCCGAGCGCGCTCGCGGCGATCAGGGCGAGGATGTCGGCGGCACTGCGGTGCGCGTGCGCCTCCGGCAGCGCGACGAGCGCGCGCCAGCCGGCAAGCGACTGCACCGAATGCGGCCGCACCCGCAGCGTGGCGCGCAACGCGGGGATG
>JBFXBD010000105.1:0-12013 GCA_050183625.1 Gammaproteobacteria bacterium | reverse complement strand
TTACGAGCTGGACCGGGCTGTGCCGGCTGCTGCGAGCCGAGACGCTCAAGCTCAGGGAGGCCGATTACGTGCGCGCGGCGGCGAGCTTCGGCGTCGGCCACGGGCGCATCATGGCGCGCCACGTGCAGCCGAACGTGTTCCACATCGTCATCATCTCGGTGGTGCTCGACTTCAGCAGCCTGGTGCTGGCCGAAGCGGCGCTGTCGTACATCAGCATCGGCGTGGATCCCACCATGAACAGCTGGGGCAACATGATCAATAGTGCGCGGCTGGAGATGGCGCGCGAGCCGGTGGTCTGGTGGCCGCTGACAGCGGCCTTCGCGTTCATGCTGGCGCTGGTGCTGTCGGCCAACCTGTTCGCGGATGCGGTGCGCGACGCATTCGATCCGCGCCTGCGGCGTTCCTAGCCCGGGGCGATGCGCATCTCGGTCGTGATCCCGGCGCTGGAGGAGGCGGGCGGGATACCCGCAGCGCTCGAAGCGCTGGCGCCGTTGCGCGCCCGGGGGCACGAGGTGATCGTCGTCGACGGTGGCAGTCGCGACGGTACCGCCGATGTCGCCCGGGCGGGCGCGGATCGCGTGCTCGTGGCGCCACGCGGGCGTGCGCGGCAGATGAACGCCGGCGCGGCCGTCGCGCGCGGCGAACTGCTGCTGTTCCTGCACGCCGACACCCGCCTTCCGCCCGACGCGGACCGGCTGCTTGCCGACGCGCTCGGGTGCGGGACGCGGCGCTGGGGCCGCTTCGACGTGCGGCTGGCCGATTCGGGCTGGCAGTTCCGGATCATCGAGCGGGCGATGAACCTGCGCTCGCGCCTGACCGGAATCGCTACCGGCGACCAGGCCATGTTCGTGGAACGGCGGATGTTCTTCGAAGCGGGGGGATTCGCGCCGATTGCGCTGATGGAGGACATCGCGCTGTCCGCGTGGCTGCGGCGTCGGCACCGGCCGCTGTGCCTGCGGGCGGCGGTGACCACCTCGGCGCGGCGCTGGCGCAAGCACGGGATCGCGCGCACGGTGCTGCGGATGTGGTGGATGCGCGCCGCGTACGCCTGCGGGGTCGATCCGGCCTGGCTGGCATCCCGCTACGATGCGCCCTGAGTACGCCGTCGCATTGTTCGCGCGCGCACCCGAACACGGGCGGGTCAAGCGCCGTCTGGCCGCCGAAATCGGCGACGCCGCCGCGCTTCACGCGTACCGGCGCCTGCTGGCGCACGCGCTGGATGTACTTGCCGGGTGCGTGGATTGCGATCCGGCGCTCTGGTTCGAGGGCGATGCCGCTGCCTTCGAGACCGCTTCGGGCGTGCGCCCGCCGGTGCGGCGGCGCCAGCCCGTGGGCGATCTCGGCACGCGGATGCACGCGGCGCTTGCCGACATGCTCGGCGCGCATCGTGCCGCGATACTCTACGGCGCCGATGCGCCGGGGCTGGGTTCGAACGACGTCATGCGCTGCGCCCGCCTGCTGGCGGCGGGCGACGACGCGGTGCTGGTGCCGGCCCTCGACGGTGGCTACGTCCTCATCGGCCTGACCGCGCCGCGCCCGGCGCTGTTCACGGACATGCCCTGGGGCACCGATCAGGTCGCGGATCTGACCCGGGCGCGAATGCGCGCAGCCGGCATGCGCTGGAGCGAACTGCCGTGCGTGAGGGACGTGGACTGCGCCCGCGATCTCGCCGCGGCCGGCGGCGTGATGCCGGCGGATCAGTAACGCGCCAGGCGGCGAGCCTGCTCGCGCTCGAGCGTCGCGACGTACTCGGCAACGGTGCGTTCCGCGCGCCGGTCCAGGTCGACGAAGCGGGCGCCGATTCGCTGCCGGTGCGCCCGCGCAGACCGGCCGGCGTAGCAGATGACCAGCGGCGCGCAGATCGGCGCGACCGCCGGCAGGTGGATCAGGCAGCGGGGAATCACCTGGCCGCTGCGCAACGCTTCCGGCATGCCCGGATCCAGGCGCATGCCGAGCCCGCCGACGGAGATGTCGCGCAATTCGCCCCCGAAAGTCAGCATCGACTCGGTGAGCATCTGCACCGCGACGGTCTGATCCAGCGGCAGGAACGCCCGGTAGTGCTCGCGTCGTTGCTGCGAGCGGACTTCGGACGGATAGCGGATGCGGTAGTAGGGAACGGCGCCCTCGGCGCCGATCCGCTCGACGACCGATTCGAACTGCAGCCGTGAGCCGCGGCACACGGCGCTCACCGTGATGCGCCGTCCGGGGGCGACCCAGCGATTGCCGTCGTCCGGCTTCAGGGCGTCGAGCACCAGGTACTGCTGCGCGGCGACGACCTCCAGCACCAGGCTGACGTAGATTTCGTCCGATCCCGCAACGCCGACCGCAACGACCGTGCGTTCGCGCTGCAGCGCCTGCAAGGCGGCGGTGATACCAAGCAGGGATTCCAGGCCCTGGGCGGTGGCCTGTTCCTCGACGGCGGGCGGCCGCCGGAACAGCGAGGCTAGACCCGGCCGGCTCGGCGCGCGCATGCGGGCGCCCTCAGGCGCGCGCGAGCTGGCGCGACGGCGTGGTGGCGCCGATATGACCGCCGCGATCGTACAGGCGCGGCGCCGGTGAAGGGCCGCGCATCACTTCGAGCAATGCGCCCGTGAACGCGCGCCCGACCTCGATCAGCGCGCCGTTGGTGCGGTTCATCTCCGCGCACGCTGCGCCGAGGCCGCGCAGCCGCTGCCATGCTTCGCGTGCGGCGGGCGCTGCCAGCGTGCGGGCGATGCCCTGCCTTCCGGCAGGCAGGCCGGCCAGCCGCAGCGCCTCGTTCAGTTCCGCGGTAGCCGAATCCAGCGCACGCAGCAGATCGAGCTTGCGCTCGACCAGGGCCTGGATGCCGCCGGCATCGCGCTTGCGCAGCGCCTGCTGCTCCTCGCCGAGCAAGGTCTCGAGCTGCGCAGCGACCGCCGCCATCGACTCGTAGCGGGAGGCGAAGTCGACCGTGCGTGGCAACCCGCCGGACATCACTTGCGGCTCATGTCCGGGTAGGTGGAGTCGATGTCGATCAACTTCGACGCGGTCCGCTGGTAGTCGATCTGGTAGGAACCGCTGGCGATCGCCTCGCGCAATTCCGAGACGCGGCCGGCATCGGTGTCCGGCGCGGCCGCGACGGCCTGTGCGAGCTCGGCCAGCCGGGCGGCGTCGTCCGTGAGGGAGACCACGTCGCCCTTGGGCTGCGCCGCCCCACCGCCCCGGTTCGCCGCGGCGGACGTGTTCTGCTGCGCCGCCGGCGTCGCCAGCCCGCGTACGGCGTTGCTGTTGGGTCCGTTGACTTCCGCAACCATACTCTTCAATGCTCCCGTTCGTGTCGCTGGATCTGTAGCGACCCTGGCCGACATTTACTTTACCCGATCCCGTCGTGTTGTGACGTGTCTCAGGTTCCCTGGATCACAGCGCGACCATCACCGTGCCGTCGCCACTGACGATTCCTTCGACTATCCGGTTGGAAAGCGGGTTCTTCACCCTGACACGGGCACCACTGCGGCCGTCGCCGAGCGCCGTGCCGGATATGCGCACGCTGACGCCGTTGAGCCGTGCAGCGAGCACCACCTGCGCGCCGCGCCGAACCAGAATGCGCTGCTCCAGGTGCTGCGGCGACAGGGCCGTCCCGGCGCCGAGCGCGCGCCGCAGTACCTGGCCGACGGGCGGCGTCTGGGGCGCATACCAGCCGCCGAACAGCACGCTCTCGGGGCGCCGCTCCCAGGACAGCGCGTCGGCCGTCACCACCTCTCCACGCTGCATCGGCCGCGCGAGTACCGCCACCAGAGGCTGCCGATTGACGGTGACCGGTACGTATACCGTCCAGGCCACAGGCCCTTCGCAGCGCACGCCGATCGCCACGTTGCCCTGCATCCGCGATCCGGGCGGCAGGAACGGTGCGATTGGATTGCCGCAGGCGGCAAGCCTCAGCCGCGGATCCAGGGCTGCCGCCGCGACGGCCGTTTCCTGGCTCTCGCCGCCGGCTGCCTCGGTCGCGAACCCGAGCGCTGCCGCCCGAATCGTTTCCAGCGGCTGCAGGGTGCCGGCCGGATCGGCGCGGACCGTCGCGGCCGCGGCGAGCAGCCCGCACAACAGGGCAATGTGTACATTCATGATGAATCCGGCGTGTTTACGAGTGGCCGGCGAATACAGCAAACAGGATGCCAGACCCGATATCCCGGCCCGCGTTCAAGGATTTCGGCCGCCCGCCGATAGTCGGGGCATGGCTGTCGGAGCGCGCGGAGTACCTCGACGATGAGCGGTGTGATGGAGGGGGTCGACCAGCGTACGCAGCTCGTCGGCCGCAATCGGATGGAACTGCTGCTGTTCCGCCTCGGATCGGCGCAGCGGTTCGGGATCAACGTCTTCAAGGTCCGCGAGGTCATCAAGTGCCCGCCCCTGACGCAGATCCCGCAGAGTCACGCCGTGATTCGCGGCATCGCCAGCATCCGCGGCGTGACCATGTCGGTCATCGATCTCAGCGCGGCCATCGGCTACCCGCCGGCACAGAGCACCGAGGGCAGGTTCACCGTCGTGGCGGAATACAACCGCCAGATCCTGGGGTTCCTGGTCGATTCGGTGGAACGCATCCTCAACGTGCGCTGGGAGCAGGTCAAGCCGCCGCCGCGGGGCGTCGGGACGCAGAACTACCTGACGGCGGTCATCGAGTTCGAAGGCGAACTCATCGAGATCATCGACGTCGAGCGCGTCCTGGCCGACGTCGTGGGCTTCAAGGTCGAACTGGATGCGGGCTACGCCGGCGCCGCCGGCGGCAACGCCGCGAACCACGTCCTGTTCGTGGACGACTCCGCGCTCGCTCGCAAGCAGATCCAGGGCGTGCTGGAGCAGATGGGGCTGCCGTACACGATGGCCGTGAACGGCCGCGAGGCGCTGGAAAAGCTCCTGGAGATGAACGACGCCTCGCCGGTACCGATCCACGAGCGCGTCGCGCTCGTCATCGCCGACGTGGAGATGCCGGAGATGGACGGCTATACGCTGACCAAGAACATCAAGGAGAACCCGGCGCTCCGGCACCTCTACGTATGCCTGCACACCTCGCTCAGCGGCGCCTTCAATCACGCGATGGTGCATCGCGTGGGGGCCGACAAGCTCGTGTCCAAGTTCGACCCGAACGATCTCGCCGCGCTCATCAGCGAAGTGCTCGCCACACGCCGCGCCGCGGCGTGAGCCGGCGCGGTCCGGCCGGGAGGCGGCCAGCGGTTGCCGTCACGGCACGCCGGCTGCCGATCGTTCGGCCGTCATGGTCCGGTGCGCCGACCATGAGCGCATCGGCCTGACCGCACAGGGGAAATCCTCGCCACGGGCCGCGTTGAGCGTGACCGGGCGGCGGCCGTGAACCCCGTGGCATGGCTCCTGCTTCGTTGCCGGTGCAGTCCACTACCGGCAATCGCGGAGTATCCGATGCCCAGCGCCGACCCCCTGTTTGGAGTTCATGCCGATGCCCTGCGCCTGCGTGCACGCCGCGCCGAGGTGCTGGCCGGCAATCTCGCCAACGCCGACACACCGGGCTACAAGGCGCGGGACGTCGACTTCCGTGCCGTCCTCGCGGACGCCGGCGCCGGCCTGCGCCTGCAGACGACGGATCCCCGGCACCTGCAACCCGCCGGCACCGCCACGGATCCGACGCTGGCCTATCGGGTGCCGAACCAGCCCAGCATCGACGGCAACACGGTCGAGACCCACGTGGAGGAGGCCGAGTTCGCGAAGAACGCGATGCAGTACCAGGCCTCGTTGCAGTTCATCACCGCCCGCATCGCCGGCATCCGCTCGGCGCTGCGCGGCGAATAGTCCGGAGGTCGCCATGCCGATGTTCGACGTGCTCAATACCGCGGGCAGCGCCCTGACCGCGCAGTCGGTCCGCCTGAACGTGACCGCCAGCAACCTCGCCAACGCCGATTCGGTCTCCAGCAGCATCGACCGGACCTATCGTGCGCGCCAGCCCGTGTTCCAGACCGCGCTGGACGAGGCCGCGGGCGTGCAGGAGTCCGATGCCGCGGCCGGTGTACGCGTGGCGGGAGTGGTGGAAAAGCAGGGGCCGCTGGCACGCGAGTACCAGCCGGACAATCCGCTCGCAGACGCCGATGGCTATGTATTCCGCCCCAACGTGAACGTCGTGGAGGAGATGGCGAACATGATGTCCGCCGCGCGCAGCTACCAGACGAACCTGGAGGTCATCAACGCCTCCAAGCAGATGCTGTTGCGCACCCTGGCGATGGGGCAGTGAGGTTGTAGAACGACATGACCACCACCACCAGCGGCGTACTGCCCGCGGGCCTGGCGCAGTACGCAATCGGCACCAAGGCCGCGGACGAGTCCGGCAACAAGCTCGGCCAGGATGCGTTCCTCAAGCTCATGATGGCCCAACTCAAGAACCAGAGTCCGCTCGATCCCGCGGACAGCAAGAATTTCCTGAGCCAGCTCGCGCAGTTCAGCACCGTCAGCGGCATCGAAGGCCTGCAGAGCTCGTTCTCGAGCCTGGCCAGCGCGATGCAGTCGAACCAGGCGCTGCAGGCTTCGACGCTGGTCGGCCGCTCGGTGCTCGCGCCGGCATCGGCCGTCGAACTCGGCGCCGACGGCGCGCGCGGTGCAGTGGAACTGCCGGCCGCCTCCAGCCAGACCACGGTAGGCATCTACGACGCCAGCGGCCAGCTCGTCAAGCGGCTGGATCTCGGCGCGCAGAACGCCGGCGTGGTGCCATTCACCTGGACCGGCCTGGCGGACTCGGGTGAGCAGCTCGCGGCGGGTACCTATCGGATCCGCGCCGAGATGATCGGGCAGGACGGCACCTTCGCGTTGTCGACCTACGCGCAGGCCAAGGTGCAGAGCGTTTCCGTGCGTGCGGGATCGACCCCGCTGCTCAACCTCGCCGGCATGGGCGCGGTCGGGCTGGACGCTGTCAAGCAACTGATGTGACGGGGCTACGGGCTCCGCGGAGATAGAACGATGCCATTCAGAACAGCCATCGCCGGGCTTCGCGCGGCGACCACCGACCTCAACGTAATCGCCAACAACGTATCCAACGGCAATACGACCGGGTTCAAGAAGTCACGCACCGAGTTCTCCGACGTCTATGCCGTCGCCAACGGCGCGTCGGGCAAGGCGGTCGGCAGCGGCGTGGACGTGCAGCGGGTCGCGCAGCAGTTCTCCCAGGGCAACATCGCGTTCACCGACAATGGCCTGGATCTCGGCATCAGCGGCGAAGGCTTCTTCATCGTCGACGACAACGGCGCGCGTTCCTTCACCCGCGCCGGCGCGTTCGGCGTGAACAAGGACGGCTACGTCGTCAACGGCCACAATCAGCGCCTGGTCGCATTCGAAGCCGATGACGCCGGCAACATCACCGGTGCCCTGTCGCCGCTGCAGGTCCCGGCCGGCAACATCGAGCCCAGGCCGAGCTCGCTTGTGAACCTGAACCTGAACCTCGACTCCAGCAAGACGCCGCCGCCGGTCGCGTTCGATCCGACCGACGCGACCAGCTACAACAACTCGACCTCGACCACCATCTACGATTCGCTCGGTACCTCGCACCTGGCCACGGTGTACTACGTCAAGACCGCGGCGGCAAACACCTGGAACTCATATACCTACGTCGACGGTGCCGCGGTAAGCGGCCCCGATGCGCTGACCTTCTCCGGCACCGGCCAGCTCGCCGTACCGGCGACCGGGCGGATCACGCTGCCGGCGTTCACGCCCGCCGGCGGGGCGGGCGCCATGAACGTGGATCTCGACTACGGCACTTCGACGCAGTACGGCAGCGCGTTCTCGGTGCACAACATCACCCAGGACGGATTCACCACCGGCGAACTCGCCGGACTGGATATCGACAAGACCGGCATCGTCAGCGAGCGCTTCAGCAACGGGCAGACCAAGATCATCGGCCAGGTCGCCGTCGCCAAGTTCCAGAACCAGCAGGGCCTGCGCCCGATCGGCGAATCGAACTGGGACGAGACCGTCGACTCGGGCACCGCCATCGCCACCGCGCCGGGTACCTCGGGCGTGGGCCTGGTACAGGCCGGGGCGCTGGAGGAATCCAACGTCGACATGGCCGAGGAACTGGTGAAGATGATCGTGGCGCAGCGCAACTTCCAGGCCAATACCGAGGTCATCCGCACCGCCGACACCGTCACGCAGTCGATCATCAATATCCGCTGATAGCGCCACGGGAGTGCAGCGATGGACAAGATGATCTGGCTGGCCATGTCCGGCGCCAAGCAGACCTTCGCGGCGCAGGCGGCCGCGAACCACAACCTCGCCAACGTCAACACCACCGGCTTCCGCGCCGATTTCAACTCCATGCGCAGCATGCCGGTGTTCGGCGACGGGCATCCCTCGCGGGTGTTCGCCCTCGACGAGCGGCCCGGGATCGATTTCTCCCCCGGGGCGATCGTGCAGACCGGCAACGATCTGGACATCGCCATCGACGGCGAGGGCTTCGTCGCCGTGCAGGCGCCGGACGGCACGGAAGCCTATACGCGCGCCGGCGATCTGCGCCTGGGCGCGAACGGCCAGCTCACCACCGGCGCCGGGCACCCTGTGCTCGGCAACGGTGCGCCGATCGCGGTACCGCCGGCCGAGACGCTCACGATCGGCAAGGACGGAACCATATCCATCCGGCCGATGGGGCAGTCCGCAGACGTGCGCGCGCAGGTCGACCGCATCAAGCTCGTCCGCCCGGACACCGCTGCGCTGGTGAAAGGGCCGGATGGCCTGTTCCGCCGCCGCGACGGTGCGCCCGAGGCGGCGGATGCGTCGGTGCGCGTGGCGCAGGGCGCGCTGGAATCCAGCAACGTCAATCCGGTCGAGGCGCTGACCACGATGATCGACCTGCAGCGCCGTTACGAACTGGAGATCAAGGCGATGCGCACCGCGCAGGAGAACGATGCGGCGTCGGCACAGATCCTGCGAATGACCTGAAGCGGGCCCGGCGACGCCAGAAAGCCGCCGCGCGCGAAGACCGACACTACAGACAACACACAAGAGGCAGCGAAGTCATGGAACCCGCCCTGTGGATCGCCAAGACCGGCCTGGATGCGCAACAGACGCGCATGGCGGTCGTCGCCAACAATCTCGCCAACGTCAACACCACCGGTTTCAAGCGCAGCCGGGCGTCGTTCGAGGATCTGCTCTACCAGACGGTGCGCCAGCCCGGCGCCTCGTCCTCGCAAAACTCCGAACTGCCTTCCGGCCTGATGCTGGGGACCGGCGTGCGCGTGACCTCCACGGACAAGGAATTCAGCCAGGGCAACGTCGCCCAGACCGGCAACACGCTCGACGTGGCCATCCAGGGGCGCGGCTTCCTGCAGGTGGCCATGCCGGACGGCAGCGTCGCCTACACGCGCGACGGATCCCTGAAGATGAACTCGCAGGGGCAGCTCGTGAACTCCGAGGGCTTTCTGTACCAGCCCGCGATCACCATCCCGGCCAACACCCAGAGCATCACCATCGGTTCCGACGGCACGGTGAGCGCACTGGTGGCCGGCAATACCGCTCCGACCCAGGTCGGGACGCTGCAGCTCACCGACTTCGTCAATCCGCTCGGGCTGCAGCCGCTGGGCCAGAACCTGTTCGCGGAGACCGTCTCCAGCGGCGCGGCGCAGACCGGGACCGCGGGCCAGAACGGCCTGGGAACGCTCATCCAGGGCAGCCTGGAGAGTTCCAACGTCAACGTCGTGGAGGAGCTGGTGAACATGATCGAGACCCAGCGTGCCTACGAGATGAACTCCAAGGCGATCTCCACCGTCGACCAGATGCTGCAGTTCGCCAGCCAGAACCTGTAGGTGTATCGATGAACGCATTGAACAGGCCCGGCCGGGCCCTGCTGCGCTCCGCTGCCGCCGCGGCGCTCGCGGCGCTCGCCGCCTGCAACGAGGCCCCGGTGCGCGATCCGGCGTTCGCGCCGAGCTTTCCGGCCGTGCGCCCGGGTGCGAACCAGGCCGCCACCGGCGCGATCTACCAGACCGGCAACGAGATCGCGCTGTTCGAGGATCTGCGTGCGCGCCGCATCGGCGACCTGCTCACCATCCGGCTGACCGAGTCCACGAACGCGACCAAGAGCTCGAATACGAAGATCTCCAAGGACACCAGCGCCACCATCGACAACCCGACCATCCTGGGCACGTCGCCGAGCTTCTCGCTGCCGGGCGCGTTGCCGCTGGCATCGACCACGGGCAACACGCTGGAGTCCAACCTGTCCTCCTCGCACGATTTCGAAGGCAAGGGCGACAGCAGCCAGAGCAACCGGCTCACGGGCGACATCACCGTCACCGTCGCCGACGTCCTGCCCAACGGCAACCTGGTGGTGCGCGGCGAGAAGCGCCTGAACCTGAACCAGGGCAACGAGTACGTGAAGATCGAGGGCATCGTCCGCCCGCTCGACATCGGTGCGGACAACACCGTCCTGTCGACCAAGGTTGCCGACGCGACCATCGTCTACTCCGGCGACGGTGCCCAGGCGGACGCCAACAAGCTCGCCTGGCTGGCGCGGTTCTTCATCAGCGCGCTGCTGCCGTTCTGACCTGGAGTGCCGCCATGAACCGCCGTCCGCGCAACATCCTGGCCCGCGCGTTCCTGGCCGCCGCACTCGCGACCGGCTGCCTGCAGCAGGCCCATGCCGACCGCATCAAGGACCTGGCCTCGATCGCCGGCGTGCGCGAGAACCAGCTCGTCGGCTACGGCCTGGTGGTCGGCCTGGACGGCACGGGCGATCAGACCAGCCAGACGCCGTTCACGGTGCAGAGCCTGAAGAGCATGCTCGCCCAGCTCGGGGTCACCGTCCCGGCAAACGTCAATCCGCAGCTCAAGAACGTCGCCGCGGTCATGATCCACGCGTCGCTGCCGCCGTTCGCCAAGCCGGGACAGAACCTCGACGTGACGGTCGCCTCGCTCGGCAACGCCAAGAGCCTGCGCGGCGGCAGCCTGCTCATGACTCCGCTCAAGGGCGCCGACGGCATGACCTACGCAATGGCCCAGGGCAACCTGATCGTCGGCGGGTTCGGTGCCGCGGCCGACGACGGCTCGCGGATTTCGGTGAACGTGCCTTCCAGCGGCCGCATTCCCAACGGCGCCACGGTCGAGCGCAGCGTGCCCACCCCATTTCAGGATGGCGAGTACGTGGTGCTGAACCTGAATTCCCCGGACTTCACCACTGCCACGCGGGTCGCCGACGCGATCAATCGCGCGCTCGGCGGCGGCAGCGCCCAGGCACTGGACGGTGCCTCGGTGCGCGTCGTCGCCCCGCCGGATCCCGCGGCGCGCGTCGGCTTCGTGTCGACGGTCGAGAACCTGGACCTGGATCCGGGCGACGCACCGGCCAGGGTGATCGTCAATTCGCGTACCGGGACGGTGGTCATCGGCAAGAACGTGCGGGTGTCCGCGGCGGCTGTGTCGCACGGCAGCCTGACGGTCACGATCTCCAACGACACGCAGGTCAGCCAGCCGGCGCCGCTTTCGGGCGGCCAGACCGCGGTCGTCCCCCGGCAGAACATCGACGCGAAGCAGGAGCAGAGCCGGATGTTCCTGTTCAACCCCGGCGTATCGCTCGACGACATCGTCCGCGCGGTCAACGGCGTGGGTGCCGCTCCGGGCGATCTGGTCGCCATCCTCGAAGCGCTCAAGCAGGCCGGCGCCCTGCACGCCGAGCTGGTCGTGATCTGAGCCCGGATGACCGCACCCGTCGACAAGGCCGGAATCTACACGGACGCGCGCGCGCTGGCTTCGTTGCGCGCCGACGCGCGCGCCGGCAAGTCCGAGGCCACGGCGGCGGCGGCGCGTCAGTTCGAGGGCCTGCTCGTGCAGATGATGCTGTCGAGCATGCGCGCGACTTCCTTCGAGGGTGCGATGCCGGAAGGCTCGGGCATGGAGATGTACCAGGACCTGTTCGACAAGCAGGTCGCCAACAGCCTCGCCGGCCGCGGCGGGCTCGGCATCGCCGAGATGATCGAGCGCCAGATCGGCGGGGCGCGTGCCGCCGCGGCAGGGCTGCAGCCGTTCAACCCGCGCCTGGCGGCGCCCGCGACCGCCGTGC
>JBFXBD010000104.1:0-12681 GCA_050183625.1 Gammaproteobacteria bacterium | reverse complement strand
CCTACGTCGTCGCGAGCGCAGCGAAGCGACCCACGCGGCCTCGATGCCGCCGGCAGCGCGTGGATTGCTTCGTCGCTTCGCTCCTCGCAATGACGGCGTGCGGTTCATGGATAGCGCAGCGAAGCGACCCATGCAGCGCCGATTGGGTCCAGGTTCCAGAGGGCGGCGGTGCGGACCATCGCCAGTACCAAAACGATCTCGACGCTCCGCCCATTCATCCACACCATTGAAACGGTGGTTCATCGTGGCAAGTACAAGTGGGGCCTCAGCCGGGGGTTTTGATTTGATCTCCCGGGGTGCCGAGGGTACGAACCCGGCGTCGTGCAGCGACCCAGGCCCTGAACTGCGAGCGTTTACGCTGCCAGTGGATTCAATTGCCGTCGTCGAAAGCGTGTGACCCAATCGCGCAATGGCAAGGTGCGACCTTGCCGGAAGCGCCGCCATCGTTCACGTTGGACGAACTTCCGGACGCGAATGCGTCGCGGTTTCCTGCGTATTCGGGGCTGGCGGCGGCTGGCGAAATCCGAAGGATCGAGGTGCGTCAGGTGGTGCCCCTGCTTGCGAGCGGATTTCTGATGCCCGGCTGAGTGATTTCGCTCGCGGGGCAGCGCAGTGGTTGGCCGTGCTGCGTCGATGAGCAGTTGATTCCAACCGGTGCGGATCGACCACCTGCGCGCCGCGCGGCTGGCTATACTCCTGGAACCGTGGAGGAACGGCCGTGGCGAAAATCGACTTCGTCGTGTCGTGACGGAGTTCAGAGTCTTCACCCGCGGCCGGCAGTCGTCCCGTGCCGCAATACCGGCCGGTCCCGATGGGGCCATGCCAATCAATTCCTGCGAGCGAGGAAAGGAAGTGCACCATGCCGGACGTAGCCATCCAAGTTGCAAAGGTACCAGATCGCGTTGACTACATGGCCAAGACGGCGAAGACGGAGATCGCCAACAAAATCGGGATCAAGGTCGGTACCCTGAACGACAAGGACATCACGAAGCTCACCGAACTGATGGCCAAGACGAAGAAGCCGGTCGAGTTCATGATCGCCTTCGACGGCACGTGGTTCAGCCACTACACCCGCGTCGGGACGAACAAGAGCAGCATCACCGAGGTCCACATCGGTGAGTATCCCGGCCTGAATAAGAAGAAAATCATCGATGCGCTGATCAGCTACGGCGCCGCCACCAAGGCACAGGCCGACGCGTTCCACAAGAAGTATCCGTGACCGGGTCCGGCTCGCGGCCGGAATGGTCGCGTGTGGGCACGTGGCGCTGGCGTGGCGCGCGGTCGATGGTGGGACCTGTTTGCAGCCTGATATGACCTGCCGGCGGGAAGGAGCGCCAGCGCCATGCGTGTTTCGAACAGGGTGATGCCCGTAGTCCGGACGGGTTCGGCCGCCTGCCGATCGAGCCCATCGACGACCGCCGCGGCCGGCATTCCGTTCATCGGCGCCGACCGTACGTTAGTGTCGAGGATGATCATTTATCAAACTGGGCAGAACTCGGAAGCTGGCCGTGCAGTTCCGGAAGTTCGCCGGTCAAGTCGATCCGAGCAAAGCGTGCGGAGACGCGCGAACCGAGCGCGGCCACCGTCTGGTACGTCCCGCCGCATGGCCGACGGTGGCGATACGGTGGCTGGGATGGGCACCTTCCGGTCGCGTCAGCGGCGCAACGGCCGCATCCTGGCGGTGACGGAGTGCTGGAGTTTCGATGCACAGGGGCAGGCGTTCGCCACCCGCCCGTCCTGCATCGACACCGCCCTCATTCGCGACGCCATTCACGCACCGACCTGAGGCGATCGGCGCCATTTTCCGCACCCGGCGCGGTGACGGCCGATGTTCCGGCCGCCGCCGTGCGCGGGTGCCCGCGCTCCGTGCGAGCGCGGGCGGGTTCAGTGCAAACCCGACGGGCCGGGAGGTTGTCCCCACCGCGCGCGCAGGATTACCAAGTCCGGCAGGTTCACCCAACCGTCGCCGTTGAGATCCTGGGCCTGATACGGCGAACCGGGAGGCGCTATCGCTCCCAGCGAGATGCGCAGACGAACCATATCCGGGATGTTGACCAGACCGTCGTTGTTGAAGTCGGCGTCGCAGGCATTGCCATAACCGTCGCCGTCGCTGTCGATCTGAGTCGCGTTGGCTGCCTGAGTGCAGTTGTCGCAGGCGTCGCCGCGCCCGTCAGCGTCGGCATCGGCCTGATCGGGATTGGGCGTGGCTGGACAGTTGTCGGTCGCGTCCGGGACGCCGTCCGCGTCCGCGTCCGGGTCCGGGATCTTCTCGAAGGTGACGTTGTCAATGAATGCGCTACCTCCGGCGCCAGTCTGGTTACGGAACACGAACGTCACGTCATGAATGCCAGCGCTCAGTTCCAGTTCCGCGTGCTGCCAGCCGGACCCCGGCAACAAGGTGCGCCGCAGGACGCCGTCGACGACGATCTCGACGCGATCCTGAGATTCGCCCTGAACCAGCGCATCCAGACCGAGCGTACCGTGGCTGAAAACATCCCGCCACTGGATGGCGGCAAACTCGCCCGGGGCGGTCGAATCTGCGCGCATGCTGCTGGCGTCGCCGTTGCCGATCGTGGCCGCGGCGGACCAGCCGATGGTCGAGGCTCCGCGCTCCAGGAAGAACTGAGGCAGACCGGCCTGGAAATCGACCGACAGGTGTGCCTGAGGAGCGGGATACGCGTCCGGGTCGATCGCGCTCGTGTTCCTGCCGTACTCGATTACGTTGTCGAAGCCGTCCGTGTCGAAGTCGTCGAGCGCGTCGTTCGCATCCAGCGGGTTGCCGCCGATTGAGTCTTCGTACGCGTTCGGCAGTCCGTCACCGTCGATGTCCGGATCGCAGGCGTCGCCGGCAGGATCGGAATCCAGGTTGGATTGATCGGCGTTTGGCGCGGCAGGGCAGTTGTCGGTCAGGTCCGCTACGCCGTCGCCGTCGCCGTCGGGCAGATTGCCGGGTTCGAGGAGGTCGATGACCGGTCTGTTGCCCACCATGCGGACGAGAACCAGCCCGCTGCCGTATACGAACAGCCGCTCGCCTTTGCCCACGACCTGGATCGTATCGATCGGCGCGTAGCTTGGCGACCAGGTCTGGATTTGCGTTATGCCGGTGCCGTCTCGTAGCGTCCGCAATGCGCCTCCGAGCCACGCCGCATCCAGGATGGTATATGGCAGGTTGTTGATCTGCGCCAGAGTGATCGCGTCGTAGATGCGGCCCGACCCGAGTACGACGACCGAGCCGTCCGGGCTGACGCGGATCGGATGCAGGATCCCGGTGCTATCGTGGTACGGGGAGTCGCGATATGCACCGATGGCCCCGGTGACGGGATTGATATCTTCGGAAAGCAAATCGTTGGGCGAAGTATCGTCGCGGAAGAAATACAGCTTTTCATTCGCGTCGTTCCACACGTATTCCGTCGAGTAGTAGTTCCATTCGACGGCTGAAATCACGTTTCCGGCCGGTCCGTAGGTATAGTGCGTCATCCACGCGCCGGAAGGATCGACTAGAAATACGTACGGGCCGATTTGCGCCATGCCGTAGGGACGTTGCGGAAGGGTGGCGAAATGGGCTTCGACCCCGGTTGCCACCGGCAGCTTCTTGATCTGCCCGTTCGAGTTCGCCAGGTACAGGATGTCGTTTTCGGTGTCCAGCGACATGAACTCCGGGACCGCCAGCAGCGGCAGCGACTCGAGATACCTGGCTTCGGTCACGGACCAGCGGAAGATGCTGACGTGCAGCTTGCTGAGGATGTAGAGGATGCCGTCGGCTTCGTCGAAGGCGTAGGCGTCTGGCTTGTAGGTGAGGTCCGTCGGATCGATCGGGCTCCCTGGCTGCGCGCTCGAGAACTGCGAAAGCGGTACGATTTCGACCTCGTAGGCCGTGCCGACCTTGGTGAACGCGTAGATGTTGCCGTTGGCGCCGAAGATGACGTCCGCTTGGTGTGCCAGCACGTGGCTCCCGGTTTCCAGCAGCGCGTTGGAATAGGCGATGAGTTGGGAGTTGCGCAGAACCACGGGTACGTCGCCCAGGAACGCGAAATCCTTCAAGCTGCCGCCGAAACTGCCGAGCCACTGCAGCGACATCGCGGAGTACACGATGCCCGCATCGTCGACGACCCGGTTGTCTCCGGGAATTACCCAAGTACGGCTCGCCGATGGGTAGGAGCCGTGGTGGGGGCTGTCCGCCGTGATACCCACCTGGCCGGCCGCGTCGATTCCGACGTAGATGATGTCCGCCGGTGAGATTCCTGATGTCCGGCAGAAGATCCGGCCAATCGACGGCGCCGCGCTGACTCCGCCGCAACTGTACGGGTAGCTCGACGTGCCGGTGTCCAACTGGACCAGTGTGTTCGCGTTGACCGTCACCAGATTGCTTTGCAGGTAACCGGTGTCGATGATGGCGACGATGTCGTTCAGTACGGCAAGACCACCGACCGTGTTCGCCATATTGGCGACGTGCTGGCGCGATGTGCCGTCGAAGGTGTAGCGATAGACGATGCGATCGAAGGCGACGAATACACCCGCAGCGTGCACGGCGATCGCCCTCGGCGATTCGTTCGCGGGCAGGACGATGGGAGCCAGCCACTGCCCGGAACCGGAGTCGAAGCGCAGGATCCGGTTTGGAACGGATTCGCCGGGGGAGGCATCAAGCATGTAGAAAACGCCGTTGAACTCGGCATCCCCAATCAACGCGGCGCGTGCTCCCATGGCTGCGAATGCCAGGGCGAGCACTGCCATCCAATGACGGATTCTCATACCGGATCCCTCCCCATTCGAGTTGACCGGATCGCGCCGTCAGGCGCGACCGTTACGCGCTGGCCGCTCGCCCGCGGCGGCCGATCCACAACCCCGCCAATGCGGGAGCGAACATGAATGCGGCCGCCGGGAGTGGTACCACGCTGACGTCTGCGCCGCTGAAGGATGGCGTCACGGAACCGCCTGACGGTCCGCTGAGGAAGTCGTAGTTGGTCCAGACGTACACCGGGTCGCCCGCATCGCTGGCCTCGAGCGCGCTCGCGCCGGAACCGATGGCCGTGAACCCCAGCGTGGCGACATGGAATTGCCCGGAGACGCCGAAAAAGCTGGCGAAGCCGATGGCTTCGATATGACCGGACAGGTTGTCGATGGTGCCGACGGATGCCGCGAAATCGGCCACGGCGGGGTTGACCTGCACGCTGTCGGCACGCAGCACGGCGGGATCGAAATCGATGTCGATGGCGCCGCCGGCGAGCGTGGCGGGGCCGTCGTACTGGCCCAGGATCGTGATCTGGAAGGCTTGGCCAACCGAAACCGCCGTGAAGTCCGGGGACAGGGAGATCGAGACGGTGGCTGCATTCGCCTGATGGGCGGCGCCCATCAGCAATGCTGACGCCAGCAGTGTTCGCAGTTTCATGTGTGTTCCTCGTGTGGGTGGGCTGCAGGTGGAGCGTCGCCGCGTCGGGACCCGTGCGGAGAATCGACGCGACGACGCCGGATGGTCGAATAAAGCGCGCGCGGAACTGAGCCGCGGAACCTGGGAAATGTATCTGCGATTGCGCGCTGAATAGGGATCGGCGGCCGTTGCGGCTGCCTGCAGCGCCTGGGGTTCATCGTCCCAATCTCCCTGGGTCGGCGCGGTCCGCATGCGCGCTTTTCCATGGGCACACGCATTTCGCGTGCGCTGGCTCCACGACGCCATCTCCCGTACCGCGGAGGGGGAGGACTAGTCGTCTGAGCGACTTATAACTCCATTGCGTCGCGTCCGGTTGATCCAGGTCCGGGATCGGCGGTCGCCGAAACAATTTTATACAATTGAAACTGCGGGTTCCGGAAACTTTCCCATTACGTGGCAGGCGTGCAGCGGTGAACCGGCGGTCAACTTCGCGTATTCCGGTCGTGGGTACGGGACCGATTCAGCCGCGGCCCGGCCGCAGCACCCCGGCGCCGGTGATGCCGGGCAGATCCAGGTTCGTCACCAGCCCGGGCGCGGCGGCGTGCACCCAGGGGATGGCGTTCACCGCGCGGGCCGCCGTGGCGATGACGCCCGAGAGGGTCGGGTCCGAGTCCGAGGCGTGCATGTCGACGTCGGCTTCGATGCGCGGCATGCCCTCGATGACGATGCGGCAGTGGCGCGTGCGCTCGCGGCCCGGGAAGGGCTGCGGCCAGTGCAGGCCGACGTCGGCGGCGAGCACGTCCTGCCGGTCGATCTCGATGATCGGCTCCGCGCCGACGATGCCCTGGATGCGGAAGCGGATCCCGGACACCGTGCCGGCCGGGATGGTGGTGCGCCCGACCTGGATGTCGCGCGGCACCGTCGCCGTCTCGCGCAACTCGCGCACCTCGTCGAGCGCCAGCCCCATGCCCGCGGCGAACATGTGCACCACGCCGCGCCAGATGTACGTCATCGAGCCCGGGCGGTAGTCGGCGGCGTCGCGCTCGGGCGCCTTGCCGTAGCCGTAGTGCGCCAGTCCGGTGGGCTCGTCGTAGGTGGCGTTGTTGACCTTCTGCTGCACGATCACGCGGTCCACCCGCTCGCACAGGCTGGTGAGCGTCAGCGGCAGTGCATCGCCGAGATAGCCGGGCTCGATGCCGGTGGTGAACACGCTCGCGCCGCCGCGCCTGCCGGCGGCATCGAGGCGATCGGCCGCGTCGCGCGAGATCGAGGCCGGGTAGATGAGCGCCGGCATGGCGGTGCTGACCACGTTCACGCCGCGCTCCAGGATCCGGCACAGATCGTCGATCACCGCGCCCTCGGGACGGCCGTACTCGGTGCCCATGTAGGTGAGGCAGTCGGGCTTCAGCGCCAGCAGCGCGTCCAGATCGCGACTCGCGCGCACGCCGGCCGGCGGCAGGCCGCACAGTTCGCCGGCATCGCGGCCTTCCTTGGCCGGTGAACTGACGCCCAGGCCGACGAGCGTGCGGCGCGGGTGCCCGAGCAGCATGCGCAGCACGTGCCGGCCCGTGTTGCCGGTGCCCCAGTGCACGACGCTGTAGTTTCTGTCGTTCATCGATCGATCCTCGCGCGGGCGTGGGCACGGTGTGCAGGCTGCGCATGTTCGGCCGGGATCGGCAGCGCGCGCCAGCGCGCGGGGTCCTCCGCCCAGGTCTTCGCGCACGCATACGGCGCGAGCGTTTCCGGGCTCACGCGCGCGGGCAGATCGGCCTGGTGCGCCTCCAGGTAGGCGACGTTCGCATACTCGCGGTGCTCGGTGACGAGATCGCCGTCGTCGAAGTGCAGCAGGGTCAGGCCGTGGTTGCGGAACGGCACGCCGGTGGGGGTGTCCGATGCGCTGACCCATTCCATGAACACCCAGCGGTCCGAGGTAGTCGCCCAGGTGCGGTTGTGGGTGAAACCGAAGCTCGCCGGCACGAACACGGCCGAGAACACCGCGCTGGTGGCGTCCGGCTGGCCTTCGATGGCCGAGTTCGGATTGCGCCCGGCCAGGAACCAGCGCGTGCCCTGGAACTCGATGTAGGCGTCGTGCGCGAGCGCGTAGTAGTGCGCGATCGGAATGTCGGCGAACAGGCCGCGCGGATCGTAGCGCCGGTGCACGCGCGCCTCGTTGGTTATTGGCTCCGGATAGCGCCGCGGCGGATCGCCGCGGCGTGCCGAATCCGCGGCCGGCGGATACGGGCGCCAGTGGAGCGGCGCCTGGCCGAGCGTGTGCCAGGCCGGCAGCGCCATCAGCGTGTCGAGATCGATCCGATCGGCCCAGCCGGACTCGACCGCCTCCAGCAGCGCGGTGTTGGTGAAGTTGCGCAGGCGCCGGATCCGGCCGCCGTCGAACTCGACGATCATCGCCCCGCCGTTGTCGACTTCGATGCCGTTCCAGGCCGTGGCGCACTGGCGCCATTCGACGATCGCGACCTCGGCACCGGCGCAATCCCAGGCGCGCACGTCGGTGTAACGGGACCCGCCCGGATACAGCGCGCGCTCGGCCGCGGCGATGGCGGCACGCTGGCGCGGATGGGTCGCCAGCCCCGCGGCATGCCAGCGGTTGCCCTGGTGCATCACCTCGGCATCCGCGTGCCAGGGCAGCGGTGCGTTCCACAGCGAGTCGCAGCGGCCGGGCCGCAGCGCATCGACCAGCAGTTCGGCATTCGACATCGGTGTTCTCCGGCGGCGCCCGCGGGCGTCACTCGTTCAGGAAATGCAGCGGCAGGCCCGGGCAGGGCCACCGGATGGCGAGCAGCACGCCGGCGCTGACCTCGGTGATCGCGGCGGTGCGCAGATCCGGCCCGGCGAAGCACACGTTCGTGACCCCCTGGCCGGGCACGTCGAAGTGAGTGCACTCGCTGCCGTCGGGCGCGATGCGCGCGACGCTGCCGCGGTGGGTGGTGGCGACGCAGATGAACCCCTCGGCGTCCACCGCGAGCGAATCGAACTGCACCTGCGGATCGCGGTACAGCAGCCGGCCACCGCAGCGCGTGCCCGTGCCGCGCGCCAGCACGCCGGGGGCGATCACGTCGAATGCCCACAGGCTGCCGCTGTAGGTCTCGGCGACGTAGAGCGTCCTGCCGTCCGCGGACAGGCCCACGCCGTTGGCGCGCTCCAGGCCCGCGGCGACGCGCGCGATGGCGCTACCGTCCGGCCGCGCGTAGTACACCGCGCCCGGCTGCGGACGGCGCACCTTGAGGCTGCCGAAGTCGGTGAAATAGAAGCCGCCGCCCGCGTCGAAGATCAGATCGTTCGGCGCCACCAGGTGCGTGCCGTCGCAATGGCTGTAGAGCACGCTGAAGGCACCGCTGGCGGGGTCGATCACCTCGATGCGGCCGGAAGGCGGCCCGGGATCGGTCGCATCCTCGGCGTCGGACATCAGCACGGCGATCTCCGCGGGCGTGATGCCGCCGTTGTTGCAGACGTAGACCCGGCCGTCGGGCCCGATCGCGGCGCCGTTCGGGCCGCCGCCGGGACGGGCGAGCACTTCCCGCCGGCCGTCGGCGTGGATCCGGCTCACGCAGCCGCCGAGCACCTCGCACACCAGGAACGTGCCGTCCGACATGCCGATCGGGCCTTCGGGCAGTTGCAGCCCGGTGGCGAGCGTACGCAGACCGTCCGCGGAGCTCATGGCGCGCTGTCCCACTGGAGCTGCACGTTCTGCACCGCGACGATGCCGGGCACGTAGTGCTGATCGGTGCCAGGCACCAGGCGGAAGGACGGGATGCGCCGGAACCACTCCTGCAGCAGCACGGTCTTCTCGCGCCGCGCCAGGTGCGCGCCCAGGCACCGGTGCGGGCCCATCCCGAAGGTGACGTGCAGCGGCTTGCGGTCGAAGTCCGGTTCCATCGGATTGGGGTATTCATTCGCGTCGTAGTTGGCGAAGCCGGTGTGGAAGACTGCGGTGTCGCCGGCGCGCAGCGGCACGCCGTGGAAATCCACGTCGCGGGTGACGGTGCGCGCGGTGCGGATCGTCGGCGTCAGCCGCAGCAGTTCCTCCACCGCGTCCGCGAACCGGGGCGGATCGTCCAGCCGGGCCCGGATCTCGGCCTGCTTGTCCGGCCGCCGCGCGAGCAGGTGGAAGGTGTGCGTCATCGAGCTGGAGAGCGTGTCCAGGCCGCCGAGGAACAGCAGGTAGCAGAAATCCAGTACCTCGTCGTCGGACAGGCGGTGCCCCTCGTGCTCGGCGCCGAGGATGCGGCTGATGAGATCCTCGCGCGGTTCACGGCGGCGCGCGGCGATGACCGCGCCAAGCTCGTCGAGCACGCGACGCTCGGTGGCAGCCCGGTCCTCGGCGGCGAACATGCGCAGGATGCTGCTCGCCCAGCCCCGGTACTTGCCCGCCTCCTCGCCCGGCAGGCCCATCAGCCGGGTGAACACCAGCGTGGGCATCTGATCGGCGATCTCCACGCCGAAGTCGCACCGGCCGCGCGCCGCGACGGCGCCGACCAGATCGCGGGCGATGTCGCGCAGCCAGCCTTCCATCCGATCCACCGCGCGCGGCGCGAATCCCAGGCTGACGATGCCGCGGTACACGGAATGCTGAGGCGGATCCGAGTCGATCGGCAGCAGCCGGCGCGCGAACGCCGACTGCGAGGCATTGCGGCTGGAGAACAGCTCCCAGTTCGGGTAGGCCTCGCGCACCAGCGCGGCGCGGGTGAACACCCAGCCGCCGCCGAAAATCGTGGACCAGAAGATCGGCGGCAGGCGCTCCGCGCCGCGCGCGAAGACCTGCCAGCCCAGCCGCGGATAGTCCGGATCGATCTGCGGCTCGTAGGCGATGGCCAGTTCAGGGGGCACGTGCGCGGGCGGGGGGGTGATGGCGGATGCGTCCAGCACGGCGCTGCCGCCCTCGGTCTGCGAGCTCATGTCGGCGCTCCCGGTCAATCCCGATGCCGGGCATGTTAGGTTAAATCTATTGCCGCGCGTAGGGGCGCGGCGGCGGGAGGCGCGGCATTGGACTCGAAGTCATGCGCCCGCGGTGGTTACGGGCTCCTCGCAGGGGATGAGGCGCGACATCGCCCAGCGGCACTCGCGCCCCGTTACTCTCCAATACTGTGATCATCCATCGTGCATCGCGCCGGTATCGCCGCCGGACGGCACGAGTTTGACGCCATGCCTCACGGGGGGCGGCTCGTCCAAGGATTTCGAGGCATTGCGGAAGCAGGTAGGATTTCGCGACCGGATCCTGGCCGCCTGACTTGATGCCCGTCGTCCGACGACCTGGGTTGCAAAGGCTGAATTCGTCAGGCAGCGCCCGGCCACGCAAGCGAACGGGCAACTGCCGGTTGTCGATCGCGGATTCGATTCATTCGAAAGGAAAAAAAAGGCAGGAGGCGAAACGATGAGCGAAGCGTATCTCGATGATGCAGGGAACCTGCACTTGCCGGAGCGGGTGATTCCGCTGCCTGCGATGATCAGCGATGAGGCGCGAGCGGCCTTGCGCAACCCCGGGTTTGTCTCGCCACCCTGGCCGGATACCGACGATACGGCGGTGTGGAAGGCCTTCATAGCCGAACGCGAAGCGCTCATGATGCGCAGGTTCGCCCGGATGCCGGCGTTCCCCGGGCGCGTCGAGACTCATGCCTTGGCCCATGCTGCGTTGTACGAACTGGTGCCGGAACAGATTCCCGAACGCAATCGCGATCGCGCACTGCTGTTTGTGCACGGCGGCGCCTACATCATGGGTGGCGGGATTGCCGCGGTACGGATGACGGAGTTTCTGGCGCGCGCCGCGCAGTGTCGCGTTTATTCAGTCGATTACCGCATGCCGCCCGACTACCCCTACCCGCATGGATTGGACGACACGGTCGAAGCCTGGCGTTTCGTGCTGTCACGGCATGCGGCGGAGAAGTCGGCCATGGCCGGTGTTTCCGCGGGCGGCGGACTGGCCGCCTCGGCCGTGCTCAGGATTCGCGACCTGGGTTTGCCACTGCCCGCCGCTGCACTGTTGCTCACCCCCGAATGCGATCTCACCGAAAGCGGCGATTCCTTCGAGACCAATCGCGAAATCGATGTGGTCCTGAAACGCCGGCTGACGGCGGCCAACCTCCTGTACGCCGGCGGCCACGACCTGCGCGACCCTTACCTGTCGGCGATATTCGGCGATTTCGGCAAGGGCTATTGCCCCACCTTTCTGATGACCGGCACCCGCGACCTGTTCCTCTCCAACACCGTGCTCATGCATCGCGCGCTGCGCCGCGCCTGCATCGCGGCCGAACTGCACGTGTTCGAGGCGATGCCGCACGGTGGCTTCTTCGGTACGCCGGAGGATCGCGAGGCGATGGCGGAGCAGGTGGCCTTCCTGGATCGGACCCTCGCCGTCTGAATTACCAGGCCAGACGAAAGGGGGCAATTTGCCCGCTTTCGCTTCCCGAACCGGGGCTTTCTTGGAGAACGGCAATGAAAACCATTCGAGCCAGGCTCCTGGCTGCATCCCTGGCATGTCTTCTGACGGCAAATGCCTCGTCCACCGTGCTGCCCGACCAAGGCGCGGAACCTGTCATGCAAGGCTCGCCGCCGCCCGCGGACCGGGTGGTGAACCGCATCAACCACATCGCGGCGAAAAACCTGCGGTGGTCGCTGACGCATATGCGCATGCTGCTGCCGACCGCGGTCATCCGCCGGGGCGAGGCTCCTGTCTCGCACCTGCGTGTCGGAAGGCCTTTTTCTCCACCGGCCTTTTCCGACACGGATGGCACTCCTGTCAGTTTCGAGGACTGGATGCGCCGCTCGCATGCCGATGCGCTTGTAATCCTGCATCGCGGTCTGGTCGTATTCGAAGGCTACGCCCCTGGCGTTGACCCAAGCTCCCCGCACACGCTCCAGTCGGTGAGCAAGTCGTTCGTCGGTGTCATCGCTGCAATGCTGGCCAATGAAGGCAAGATCGATCCGGGCGCGCCAGTGGCGAGCTATGTGCCTGAACTTGCGCAGTCGGCCTGGGGTACTGCCACGATGCAGCAGACCCTCGATATGACGGTCGGCGTCCGATACAACGAGGATATCAAGGACCCGAAGAGCGATGTCCAGCGCTACTATGGCGTAGCGAGCGGAACCTTCCCTCCACCGCCGGGATATGACGGACCGCGCGACATCTATCATATGCTGACCATGCTGCCCCAGGAGGGAGAACATGGTGTTGGTTTCGTTTACAAGACCGTGAATCCCGAAGCTGTCTCCTGGGCCCTTGCGCGCGTCACCGGAAAGCGGCCCTCGGAGCTGATCAGCGAGCGCATCTGGACGAAACTCGGAGCCAGATCGGAAGAGCACAC
>JBFXBD010000103.1:0-12884 GCA_050183625.1 Gammaproteobacteria bacterium | reverse complement strand
ACTTAAAAGTCCCGGCTGTAGATGGATCGCAGTGGACCGCGGCAGAACGTCAAAGAGAGGAAAAGTCCTTGTGTGGCAACGACTTGCAGACTCTCTTGGACTTCTGCGGAAGTCCGCAGAATGATGCGGTGGAGCGGGTGATGGGAATCGAACCCACGTTCTCA
This sequence comes from Gammaproteobacteria bacterium, assembly GCA_050183625.1. Lineage (GTDB taxonomy): Bacteria > Pseudomonadota > Gammaproteobacteria > JADZEE01 > JADZEE01 > JBFXBD01. The sequence goes on along the minus strand of JBFXBD010000103.1, from coordinate 12,720 downwards.
GCTTGGGAAGCTGATGTTCTACCATTGAACTACACCCGCATCGGCGTAGACGGAGCGAATTGCAGGCATTCTAACGTCCGATCACGGGCAGTCAACGAACCCGCCGGGCCGGCCTCGCGTGCGTGCGCGGCGTGTCCGCGGGCGACGAACGGCCACAACCGGGGGGCTGTACGGCTGAGGTAAGCCCGCGAAAGATCGTGTAGCATGGCTCTCGGGACGACGTCCGGTGTGTCGGGGAGGCGCATCGGGCTGGCCTGCGTCGGCCCGCGGACAGGGCGCGTCGAAAAACAACTAACGCGTCGCGTTTCCCGCAGCATCAGAAAGATAAGCCCGGAGCCGGGGTATACTTCAGAATCAGGGCCGCGCGCATGTGCGCAATTCGAGGGGAGCCCAACGCCGATGCGGTGTCGTGGCATCCGTGTCCATGAGCGAAACCAAGCCAACGGTCGTCGTCGTCGATGATAGTGCCACGGTGCGCGCGTTCTTCGAGCGTATCGCGACCGACATGGGCGTGAACGTGCACAGCTTCGAGACGGCGGCCGATGCCCAGCCCTATCTCGACGGCGCTGCACCGGATCTCGTATTCCTGGACATCATCATGCCGGACAAGGACGGGCTGACCTTTCTGCAGGAACTGCGCCGGGATCCGCGGCACCGGGATACGCGGTTCGTCGTCATCAGTTCCAAGGACTATGCGCAGGATCGGGCCACCGCCCGCGATCTCGGCGCGCTGGACTTCGTTCCCAAGCCGGTGACCACCCAGCGGATCCAGGATCTCATCGCCCGCCACACCGGGGTCCGCCCGAAGGGTGAGGGAACCGGCTGAGGATGAGCCGGGCACGGATACGGTTCTGGGGGGTGCGTGGCTCCTACGCGGCGCCGTTCGCGTCGCACCTGAACGTCGGCGGCAATACCTCCTGCGTGGAGATCCGCGCCGGCGATCACCTCCTGGTCTGCGACGGCGGCACCGGAATCATCCCCCTGGGCGAGGAACTCATCCGCTCCACGGTCCGTCACGATCTGCTCATCGTCTTCACGCATTACCATTGGGATCACATCTGCGGCATGCCGTTCTTCGTGCCGGCATTCCAGCGCGACTGGAACATCAAGTTCTTCGGCCCGGGCGAAAGCGCCAAGGACATCGAAAACAAGCTCGCGGCGCAGATGAAGGCGCCGTACTTCCCGGTCGAAACCGAGACCTGGGCGGCGAACATCTCCTACCTGAGCCCCCGCAAGGGCGGCCTGAAGCACGGGCCGATGCAGATCCAGTACCACAACGTGCACCATCCCGGCGTCACCTATGGCTACCGGGTGGCGATCGACGGCAAGTCGATCGTGTACGTCTCGGACAACGAATTCCTGTTCCTGGCCAAGTCGATAGCGCAGCGGCAGGAGGAATTCGACGCCGCCGACCACGAGGTCATGATGCGGGTGAACGAGGAGGAGCGGGCCGCGGAGCTGAAGTTCATCGCCGGCGCCGACATCCTCATTCACGATGCCCAGTACACCCCCCGCGACTACGACAGGAAGCGCGGTTGGGGACATTCCTGCTACATCGATACGGTCAACTCGGCGATCGATGCCGGCGTGCGCAAGCTCTACCTTTACCACCACGACCCGAGCTACAACGACGACCAGATCCGGGCCATCCATGCCCATGCCGAGGAGATCGTGCGCGACCGCGGCGCGTCCCTGGAATGCGAAATCGCCTGCGAAGGCATGGTCGTGGAGGTCTGAGCGGGCGGCGAACCCCGCGCGCGGCGATGCGAATCGAGGTCAACGGCGAAGTACGCGAGGTCCGGCCCGGTTGCCCGGTCGCCGACCTCGTCGCGGCGCTGGGGATCACCGGGCGATTCGCGGTGGAGGTCAACGGCGCGGTGGTTCCCCGCAGCACCCACGCCGAGGTCGAGTTGCAACCGCAGGACCGGGTCGAGATCGTGCGCGCGATCGGCGGCGGTTGATCGCGCGCGGATGGCGTAGCGGCCGCGCATCTTCGATAATGCGCCAATGACGACGCAGTCCCCCGCCGCCGATCCGCTGATCATTGCCGGCCGCAGCTACAGCTCGCGGCTGCTGGTCGGCACCGGAAAGTACAAGGACCTCGAACAGACCCGCCTTGCCATCGAGGCCAGCGGCGCCCAGATCGTGACCGTGGCCGTGCGCCGCACCAACATCGGCCAGAATGCCGGCGAACCGAATCTGCTCGACTACCTGCCGCCGGACCGTTACACGCTCCTGCCCAATACGGCAGGTTGCTACGACGTGGAGTCGGCCCTGCGCACGTGCCGGCTGGCGCGCGAACTGCTCGACGGCCACGATCTGGTCAAGCTCGAGGTGCTCGGCGACGACAAGACCCTCTACCCGGACGTTCCGGCCACCCTGCTGGCGGCCGAGACGCTCGTGCGCGAGGGTTTCAAGGTCATGGTCTACACCAGCGACGACCCGGTCATGGCCCGGCGCTTCGAGGCGGCCGGGTGCGTCGCAGTGATGCCGCTCGCCGCGCCGATTGGCTCCGGGCTCGGGATCCGCAACCCCTACAACATCCGCACCATCGTCGAGAACGCCAAGGTGCCGATCCTGGTGGATGCCGGGGTCGGCACCGCTTCCGATGCCGCGGTCGCGATGGAATTGGGCTGCGACGGCGTGCTGATGAACACGGCGATCGCCGAGGCGCGCGAACCGATCCTCATGGCCTCGGCGATGCGCAAGGGCGTGGAGGCCGGGCGCGAGGCCTACCGCGCCGGCCGCATGGCGCGGCGCCGCTACGCTTCGGCGTCCTCGCCGCTGGACGGTGCGTTCTTCTGAGCCGCGCCGATCCCGCCGCGCCGGTGGCGCGTAGCGTCAGGAGCTTCGTGCGTCGCGAGGGGCGCTTCACCCCGGCGCAGCGGCGCGCGGTCGCCGAGCTTGGCGGCCGCTGGTGCCTGGACGAGCGGGGCGGGCGCATCGATCTCGACGCCGTGTTCGGCCGCCGCGCGCCGAGGATCGTCGAAGTCGGCTGCGGCGCCGGTGAAACGCTGCTCGCGCTGGCTGGCGAGCATCCCGAGAACGACTGCCTGGGTATCGAGGTCTTCCAGCCCGGCATCGGCCGCATTTTGCAGGCGCTCGAACGGCACGATTACCGCAACGCACGGCTGCTGTGTGCCGACGCCCAGGAGGTGTTCGAGACCCGGATCGCGCCCGCGAGCCTCACCGCCGTATGCGTGTTCTTCCCCGATCCCTGGCCGAAGACCCGCCACCACAAGCGCCGCCTGCTGCAGCCGGCGTTCATGACCCGCGTCGCCGAGAGCCTGGCCGCGCACGGCCGGATGTACGTCGCCACCGACTGGGAGGACTATGCGGAGTCCGTGCTCGAAGCCGCGCGCTGCGTACCGCTGCTGCAGGGCCTGGGCGTGGACGGCCCGCGGGTGCCGCGGCCGCGCTGGCGGCCGTTGACGCGGTTCGAGGCGCGCGCCCGGCGCGATGGTCGGCGCGTACACGACTTCGCCTTCGGACTAGTCCAGGTCCAGGAACGGCCGGTCGCGGCGCAGGCAGTCGCACAACGCGGCGGCGAGGGCGCGCAGTCGGGCGGGTGAGGGCTCGGGTCCGCACGCGGCGAGCATGCGCCGGGCGAGCGTACCGCGCCGCAGGATGACGTCGAGTGCATCCCGCAGCGGTTCGTCCGCGCCGCCGAGCGTTGGCGCGCCGCTTTCTGCCAGATGCTGCCAGATCTCTCCCAACGTGCCGCTGCGCTCGGGGAAGCCGTAGGTGGCCAGCAGCGCCCGGTCGCGCAGCACCGCGCGCTCGGCGTCGCGGATTGATTCGAGCAGCAACGCCGCGAGTGCCTCGGTGGGCAGGCGCAGTTGCTGGGCGGTGTCCGTCCAGCGCTGTTCGTAGAGCATGCGTACCGCGCCGATCACGGCCGCGGCAATGGCCAGGTCCGCCGTCGCGCGCTCCTGGGAATCCAGGATCCGGATCTCGATGGCGCCGCGGTCGAAGCGCGCGATCGCCCCGCGCGAGTTCAGCCACTCCTCCTGCAGTATCCCCTCCGGGTCGTGCGGGGCGATGTCCCGGTACATCGGTGCCAGGATCACCCGTGCATACTCCTCGCGGCTGCGCACCGGTTCAGGAACGACCAGCCCGGTGATCGAGGCGATGGCGCGCGCATTGCCGCGGTAGTACTCCAGGCGCGTGTCCATGAGGCCGGTGGCGCGCGCACCGATGAGGGGCGAGGCCGCCGACAGCGCCGGCATGATCGGCAGCAGCGCGCGGATGGCGGTATGCAGTGCGCCGAACTCGGCGTCGTCGGCGAAGGGCAGGTTGACGTGCATGGACTGCAGGTTCGACCAGCCGTGGCCGCGGCAGTCGAAGATGCGATTGAAGTGCGCGTAGATGGCGTTGTAGCCGTGCGGCCACAGGCGCATGTCGCGGTCCGGGTCCATCCACGGGTGCGCGGCGCCTGGCATGAGCGTGCCGCCCAGCGGTTCAAGCAGTGCGTCGATGCGCGCGACATCGGCCGTGAAGGCCGCCGGTAGCGGCGCGAGCGCCGCTGCCGGGCCGTTGGTCTTGAGCTCGAGCACGTGCAGCACCAGTTCGTTCGACCAGCACAGTGCGCCCTGCTCGACTTCGTCTGCGTACCCGCCGGCCACCGCGTGCAGCAGCCGATCGCTCGCCGGCAGCACCTCGAAGGTACGCCGGTCGACGATCATGTACTCGATCTCGATCCCGGTGGCCTGGAAGGCGCGTACAGGCTGCATGGTGCCGCCTCAGCGACCGGCGCGCGCCTTGCGCGCCTCGATGCGCTTGAGGAACACACCCATGACTTCCCGGTACAGCGCGTCCTTCAGGATCCGGTCCTCGGTGCCGGCGTCGATGTTGGGGTTGTCGTTGATCTCCATGACCACGCAGCGCCTACCGATCTGCTTCAGGTCCACGCCGTACAGGCCGTCGCCGATGAGGTTCGCCGCCTTCACCGCCAGCCGCACGACCTCCTCGGGTGCCTCGCCGATGGTGAGCGTGTCGGCATCGCCTTCGCCGGTGCGGCCGTGCTCGTCGCGGTGGATGATTTGCCAGTGCCGCCGCGCCATGTAGTAACGGCACACGTACAGCGGTCGCTGGTCGAGCACGCCCACCCGCCAGTCGAACTCCGTGGGCACGAATTCCTGGGCGATGATGAGGTCGGACTTGTCCAGCAGCGCGCTGACGGCCTCGTCGAGCGCGCGCTCGTCCTCGGCCAGGGTCACGCCGAGCGAAAACGCGCTGTCGGGCTGCTTGAGCACCACCGGCAGGCCAAGTTCGCGCCTGATGCTGTCGACGTTGCCGCGGTGGACGATGAGCGTCTTGGGCGTGGGTACGCCGTGGCGCTCCATCAGCTCGTGCAGGTAGACCTTGTTCGAGCACTTCACGATCGACGCCGGGTCGTCGATCACCACCAGGCCCTCGGCGACGGCGCGGCGCGAGAAGCGGTAGGTATGGTGGTTCACCGCGGTGGTCTCGCGGATGAACAAGGCGTCGAACTCGGCGATGCGGGCGAAGTCGTCTCGGTCGATGAATTCAAGGTCCAGGCCAACCGCCTCGGCTGCCTTCTCGAAGCGCGCGAGCGCGCGCTCGTTCGACGGCGCCTGGGGATCGAGCGGATTGCGCAGCAGGGCGATGTCGAAGCGGGCCGCCGCGCGGCGGCGCACGCGCTTGCCACGGGTAAAATAGGCCGCCGCGGCCTGGACCACGAACTTGCGGTGCCCGTCGGGGATGTCGCTGGTGGCGATGGGCCGGATCCATTGCAGATCCCAGCGCCCTTCCGAGAGCGTGAAGCGGGCGCGCAGCATCGGTACCGGGAACAGGTTGAACAGCCACAATGCCAGGCGCGCGTAGCGCTTGGCCATGTTCTGTCCGAAATAGATGCTGAGCGTGAAGCTCGACGAACGCAGCGGTTTCAACGCCCGCTGGACGACGTCGTCGACCTCCTCGGACAGGCTGCGGATCACGTGCTGCGACTTGAGGTCCTGGATCGTGCTCGCATTGGGCAACGGCTTGTGGCCGCGCGCCTCCGCCAGCAGCGAGACGTAGTAGCCGACGGTCTGGTACCTGTAGGAACGGCACAGGTTGAACACCTTGAGCGAGCGATCCTCGCTGTAGCGCGGATCGGTGAGATAGTCCCGGCCCGAGGTCACCGCCACGCCCGGGATTTCGAACGGCCAGCGTTGCGGGTTATCGACGACGATCAGTGCGGACATGGTTGACGCTGCTTTCCCTGTCGTTGGACTAGGTCGGCCGGATCACCAGCAGGTTGGCGTCATGGGTGAGCACGCCGAGCAGGATTGCGCCGATGACGCGGTCGATGTGGATCCAATAGTTTCGATCGCCGCTCAATGGGTTCGGTTCGAGCGGATCGCTGACCCGGATCGTGCGCTCCCTGCGGTCGTAACCGGACAGCACCACGAAATGCCCCGCCGGCGTGCCGCGCACGTCGTCGTCGGTGTCATCGGCGGCGACCTCGCGCATGGTGCGGTAAAGATAGGTGGCGGACAGCCCCGTGATGATCGGACTTCCCCGGTTCAGGATGTCGCGCAGCAGGCGCCGGGTGAGATCCACGAACCGCAGCCGTCCGCCCAGGCGCAGGAACTCCTGGTAGCCGCGGCTGGCCGCGGTCAGGCGGATGCCGCGCTTGTGTCGCATCTGGGCTTCGAGCCTGGCGCCGATGTCGACGTCCGGATCGTCGAACCAGGTCGGATCGAAAACCTGCAGGTTGTAGGTGTGGATTGTGGCCTGGAAGCCGCGCCGGAGCGCATCGCAGGCCAGGAATACGTCCAGGGTGCCGCCGCTTGCCAGTTGTTCGATCGAGCCGGCGAGGTGGTGCAGATCCAGATCCAGGCCGTAGAAGCGGTAGATCGAGTGCAGGCAGGTGGCACCGCAGGAACGCAGGTCGGGCTGCGGCTCGATCTGCACGCCCAGGTGTGTGCCCGGAGCGGCGCCGCCGGCGGCCTCGTGCGGGGGAGACATGGCTCCGTATGATTGCCGCACGCGGCGATGCGGGCAAGTGGCGCACGCATCGACGATAATGCCCGGCCCGAACGCGCAGCCCGAAGCCCATGACCTCCCCCGAGCCCTCAGCCGCCGCGCCCGCGCGCGACCGCCTCGCCGCCCTTGCACTGGTGCTGTTGTCGTTGGGCGTGCTGTTCGTCGACGCGGCGGTCAAGGAAGTCCACGGCACGGCCGCGTTCTACGCCAGCCTGGCGCGCGTGATTGCCGATACCGGCGATCCGCTCGCACCCTACCGCGGTGCCGATGCCTACCTGCTCAAGCCGCCGCTCATGCTGTGGTTGACCGCGGCCGCGGTGCACCTGCTCGGCCCGACGCACCTGGCCGCGACGTTGTGGACCCGCCTTTGCGGAGTCGCGGTGGTGATGCTCACCTGGGCGCTCGGCCGGCGGCTGTACGGCCCCGCGGTGGGCTGGTGGGCGGGGTTGATCGTGCTCACCAACAGCACCATCCACCAATTCAGCACCACCCTGCGGATGGATCCGATGCTCACCGCCGGCATGCTGCTGGCGCTGCTGGGCTACTTCAACGGCGCACGGCGCGGCGGGCCGGCGCTGGCATTCGCCGGCGTGGCGATCGCGATCATGAGCAAGGGGCCGCCGGCGCTCGCCGTGCTGCTGCTGGCCATCGGCCATGCGCTGGCCGCCGGCAAGTGGCCCGGCCGCGCGCGCGGCTGGCTGTTCGGGGCGCTGGTGCTCGTGCTGCCCCTGGCCTGGTACGGACATCTCTACGGCGAGCACGGCGCCAGGGTCTGGACCGAATTCGCGGCCGACGCCCGCCGCGGCGAGGACGAGCCGAGCGCGGCGAAGCTGCCCTCGGCGGTCGAGGAGTATGTGGAAAAGCCGCTCAAGCGCTATTGGCCCTGGCTGCCTTTCATGCTGATCGGTTATGCGGGGGCATGCCGGGAGCTGGTGCGCCGCGATCGTCCGCGCGACGAGCGTGCGCGCGCAGCGCTGCTGGTCGCCTGGGTCGCGGTCCTGGTCGCCGGGGCGAGCATCAAGCCGGATCACGATGTGCGGTACCTGTACCCGGTGATCCCGGCGCTCGCGATACTCGCCGGGGGCGTCCTGGTACGCCTGACGCGCGCGCGCGTGCCGCGCCCGGTGCACGTGGCCTGTGCGCTCGCGGGCGCCGCCCTGCTGCTGGCCGCGACCGCGCCGCAGCGCTGGTTTCGGGATACCCGGCCGGCGAACGCGGCGATGCTGGCGCGCATCGATCGCGAAATGCCCCCGGGCGCCCCGGTGCTGGTCATCGGCGACAATCCGAACAACCCGCCGGGGCCGCGGCGCCAGAGTACCCAGTACGACTGGGTCCACTACTACCTGGGAAGGTGGTCGGTGGTGAAGCTGCCGGCGCAGGTGACGGCCGGTGATCTCGCCGCCGCGCCGATTGTGCTGGTGGCGCGCCATCCGCGGCGCGACGCCATCCTGGCGCAGTTGAATCTCGCGCCCGTGATTTCCGGCGTGGAGATGGTGCTCGCCCTGCCGCCCGGGCGCCCCGGCGCGTCGTGACCGGTGCGGGCAGTCACGCGGCCGTCACGGGCAGCGCGGATACTGCTCCCGGTCCGCACCGCCCAGCGCCTGCCCGGCACCTCCGACGGCACGGCGTGTTTCCCGGCCCCCACCCCCCTGCGCCGAACCGGGCGGTGCGGCCTTTTGTCCGTCCCGCCCGGACAATGGAACCGGTCACGACTCTTGGGCGGAAAAACGTGGGACGTCCCCGCTTGATGGGGGAGTGGTGAGCGCGGAGATACTGGCGATCGCGCTGCTGGCCGCGGTTGCGCTCGCGTGGGTGGCGGGCGGGCCGTTCCTGGACGCGGCGCGCCGGCGCCGGCTCGCGCAGCAGCCGATGCCGGAGGAATGGGAGCGTTTCCTGCTGCGGCGCTGGCCGACCTGGCGCCGGCTGCCGGCGGACCTGCGCGAACGCCTGAAAGGGCTGGTGCAGGTATTCGTCGCGGAAAAATCCTTCCATGGCTGCGACGGCTTCGAGATCACCGATGCCGTGCGTGTGACCATCGCCGCCCAGGCCTGCCTGTTGATAGCCGCGCGCCCGAACGACTGCTTCGCGCGCGTGCGCAGCGTCCTGGTCTACCCCGGCGCGTTCGAGGTGCCGGTGGAATCGGTCGACGAGGCGGGCGTGCACGCCACCGGCATGGAGGCGCGCAGCGGCGAGTCCTGGCAGAGCGGCCAGGTCATCTTCAGCTGGGAGGACGTGCGCGCCGGGGCGCTGGCCGCGGACGGCTACAACGTGGTGATCCACGAGTTCGCGCACCAGCTCGACCTGGAGGACGGCGGCATGGAAGGGGCGCCACTGCTCGACGGTCCGGACCAGCGCCGGTCCTGGGCGGCGGTGTTCCAGGTCGAGTTCGAACGGCTGCGGGAAGCCGCCGATCGCGGCCGCTACACGCTGATCGACCCCTACGGTGCCCACAGCCCGCCGGAGTTCTTCGCCGTGGCGAGCGAGGCCTTCTTCGAGCGCGCGCACGAACTGGCGCGGACCCACACCGCGCTTTTCGACCAGCTCCGCGCCTACTATCGGCTCGACCCGCGCGCATGGAGTTGACCGCGGCCGGGCGCGGTGGCGATTGAGTCCGTCGCGGCGCCGGGACTACATTAGCCGCCGGGGCCCGGGCGGGCTGCGGGCGGAGGGCGAATGCGATGGCAAATGCGACCGGCGGCACGGCCGACGTTCCACTCATCATCGAAGCAGCCGTCAACGGCATGACGCCCAAGGCGCGCAATCCGCGCGTGCCGGTGAGCGCGCAGGAGATCGCCGCAGATGCGCTCGCCTGCCTGGACGCCGGTGCCGCGATCGTGCATACCCACGCGCCGGATCTCACGGCCGGCGTCGAGGAGACGGTCGCGCATTACGCGGCGGCCTGGACGCCGGTGCTCGCGCAGCTACCGCAGGCGCTGTTCTACGCCACGTTCCGCAATTTCCGCGCGGCCGCGGACCGCAGCGCGCACATCTGGCGCCTCGCCCGGCAGGGGCTCACGCGGATCTCCTACATCGACACCGGCTCGACCAACGTCGGCCACGCCGACGACGAGGGGTTGCCGGCCGGCGCGTCGGTCTACGAGAACACCTACGACGACTGCCGCTACATGATGGATGCCTGCGCCCGCCTGGGCCTGGGGCCGAGCATCGCGGTCTTCGAGCCCGGGTTCCTGCGCGTGGTGCTGGCCTACCATCGCGCCGGGCGGTTGCCGGCCGGGGCGATGATCAAGTTCTACTTCGGTGGCGACCACAATCTGTTCACCGGCGCGCGCACGCCGATCACCTTCGGCCTGCCTCCGACCCTGGCGAGCCTGGATGCCTACCTGGCGATGCTCGGCGACGCGCCGATCCCCTGGGCCGTGGCCGTGGTCGGCGGCGACGTGACGCGGTCCCCGGTCGCCGCGGCCGCGGTCGCGCGCGGCGGACATCTGCGCCTGGGGCTGGAGGATCTGGCCGGCGATCGCCAGCCTTCGAATGCCGAACTCGTCGCCGAGGCCGTCGCGCTCGCGCGTGCCGCCGGCCGCCGGATCGCGACGCCGGCCGAATCCGTGCGCGTCCTCGGCCTGCCCTGAGTGCGGCGCCCGCGCGCGGCGCCGGGCAGGGTTGGCGGTATAGTGCCCGGCAAAGCCCGGCAGGTCCGTTCCGGCCCCTGCTTCGGGCATTCTTCCGCAATCGTACGCGCGGCCTGCCGCGCCGGAAACCGAGGAGCACGATCATGAGCGAACTGACCCTGGCCATTCGCAACGCGCGCATCGTCGACGGTACCGGCGCGCCGGCCTTCGCGGGCGACGTGGGCGTGCTTGGCGACCGCATCACGGCCGTCGGCCGGGTCGAAGGCCGCGCCGCCGTGGAGGTGGACGCCGCCGGCCGCGTGCTGGCGCCGGGCTTCATCGATCCGCACACCCACTACGATCCGCAACTCTGCTGGGACGGCCTGGCCACGCCCTCGCCGGAGCACGGCGTCACCACGCTGATCGCCGGCAATTGCTCGCTCAGCTTGGCGCCCGTTCGGCCCGAGGGCCGCGATCGCGTCACGCGCCTGTTCGGGGTGGTCGAAGATCTGCACTACTCGTGCTTCGAAGCCGGCGTGTCCTACGCCTGGGAGAGCTTTCCCGAGTACGTCCGGAGCATGCGCGGCCGGCTCGGGCCGAACGTCGGCGTGTTCGTCGGCCACTCCGTGCTGCGGCTGTACGTCATGGGAGCCGCGGCGCAGGAACGCGCCGCGACGCCCGAGGAGCTCGGGCGCATGTGCGAGTTGCTCCAGGAAGCGGTGCGCGGCGGCGCGTTCGGCCTGTCGTACTCCTTCGGTCACCTGGACGAGCACGGCCGCAAGCTGCCGTGCAGCTTCGCGACCTTCGAGGAGCGCCTGGCGCTGGCGGACGCACTCGCCCGGATCGGCCGCGGCATGGTGGAGACGACGCCGAACTTCGCCGATCCGGGCAACGTCATGGCGCTCATCGACGAGTGCGGTGAAATCGCCTCGCGCACCGGCGTGACCCACACCTACTCGCCGATACTCTACACGCCCAACCTGGGCGACACCTGGCTGCGCATGCTGACGAAATTCTCCTCATGGCGGGCGCGCGGCGCGCCGCTGTACGCGCAGACGCAGACCCGGCCGCTGGACCAGACCTTCCGCCTCTCGCGCGGCTCGCTGGCGCTCACCAAGCTGCCGACCTGGAGCGGCATCATGCATTCGGCGCTTCCGGAGCGGATCGCGGCATTGAGCGACCGCTTGCAGTGGGGCCGGCTCGATGCCGAGTTGAAGCCACTGCGCGGTTTCTTCGACAACGTGAGCGTCAAGAACGTGGAGACCGGGCAGTACCGGCGCTACATCGGCCGCAAGGTGCGCGACATCGCCGCCGAGGAGAAACGCAGCTACACCGAGGTGATGCTCGACATCGCCCTCGCGGACGACCTCGAGGCCGAGTTCGCCCTCACCGACTACATCCACGCCGACGCCGAGCGGGTCGCGGTGCTGCTCGGGCATCCGGGCCTGCACATCGGTTCCGCGGATGCCGGCGCGCACATCGGCCAGTTCGCCGGCGCCGGCGACACCTGCTACCTGTTCGAGCGCTTCGTGCGCGGGGCGAAGCTGTTTTCCCTGGAGCACGCCGTGCAGCGCCTGAGCGGCGACATCGCCCGCGACTGGAAAATCGCCGACCGCGGCACGATCGCCACCGGCCGCCTCGCTGATCTCGTGGTGTTCGATCCGGACACGATCGCACGCGGCGAGGAGGTCTACGTCAATGACGTACCGGGCGGCACCGGCCGCTACGTGCGCCACCCGCAGGGCATCGCCCAGGTCGTCGTCAACGGCGAGGTCCTGGTCGACCGCGGAGAATACACGGCGGCCCGGCCGGGCAGGGTCGTTTAGGCACCGCACGCCGGGCGAGCGCGGCATCGAGGGCAGCCGGCGCGAAACGAAGGCACACCGGCGTCGATCGCCCGTGTGGCGAGCGCAATCGGAAATGCCTGACCAGTCGGGAAGGACTGCATGGAGACGCAGCGCTACGAAGCCCTCATTGCCAATCTGGAACAGCAGGCGCGCGAACGCCCAGCCAGCTACCTGCGCGCCGTCGTCGGCGTCGCGTTGCTCGGCTTTCTCATTCTCGGCGTCGCGTTGGGGCTTTCGGCGATATTCCTGGCCATCCTCGCGGGCATGGGCCTGGTGGTGATTGCCACCGGAGGCAAGGCGCTGTTCCTGCT
>JBFXBD010000102.1:0-13749 GCA_050183625.1 Gammaproteobacteria bacterium | reverse complement strand
TCTTCGAACAGGCCCTGGTCGGCGAAGATGCTGATCGCCGCGACCAGCTCGCCCGATTCCCATCCGGCCTCCAGCAGTTGATCGCGCAAATCGGGCTGTGCGTAGCGGCCATACACCGTGTTCTCAGGCATCGGCACGCCGGCGCGCGAGAACTTCGCCGCCTGCCGGTAGGCGGCGCGATCCCTGGCCAGCAGCGCGCGCCGCCACTGGCTGATCTGCCCGTTGCGCGCCGGGATCGAGAAGTTGGCCGTGCGCTGGAACACGGTGACCTGCGCCGCCTGCCCGGCAATGAGCGGGATCGACTGCACGCCGGACGAGCCGGTGCCGATCACCGCCACCCGCCGGCCGGTGAAGTCGACGTCTTCGTGCGGCCAGCGGCCGGTGATGTACGTGGGGCCGCTGAAACGTCCGGCGCCGGGGATGTCGGGCGCCTTCGGTGCCGAAAGGCAGCCGGTGGCCATCACGTAGAAGCGTGGAGCTAGCACCTCGCCGCGGCTGGTGTGCACCTGCCAGCGGCCGCCGTCCTCGTCCCAGCGCGCCCGGTCCACGCTGGTATCGAAGTCGATGTCGCGATAGAGATCGTAGCGCTCGGCCACGAACCGGGCATAACGCAGGATCTCCGGCTGCGTGGCGTACTTCTCCGACCAGGTCCAGGCGGCTTCCAGATCCGGGTCGAAACCGTAGGTGTAGTCGGCGGTGGTGACGTCGCAGCGCGCGCCGGGATAGCGGTTCCAGTACCAGGTGCCACCGACGTCCGATGCCGCCTCGATCACCCGGGCGCTGAAACCCAGCGTGCGCAGCTTGTGCAGCATGTACAGGCCGGCAAAGCCGGCGCCCACCACCACCACGTCGGGGCTGGCGTCGCGGCCACCGCCGGCCGGTGATTCGCCAATCGCGGTCAGGGTACTCGGTGCCACGGTGCCTCCTGGGGTTCTGATCGGTGGCCTGGAAGAGGCGCGCGCAGCCGCCGGGCGACGACTCACCACTTCCACCGTCGAGCGCTCGCGGGTCGCGCAATTGTCTCGCAGATCGAGGCCGATTGGGCGATGCCCGGGGCGTCCGCATCCTTGCGGCTATACTGCCCCGGTGCGCAGCGAATCGAAAAGGGGAACTTGCGACCGCGCATCCCGTCCAGTTCGTCCGATCAGATGAGCGCGGTTACCCTGGACGACCCGGGCCCCGCCGCGGACAAGGCTGCGGGCGTCCGTTCATTCAACCGGGTCCTGGCATTGGCAGCGACACTGACCGCGGCGATGATGCAGACCATCGACGCCACGATCGTCAACGTGGCGCTGCCGCAGATGCAAGGCCAACTCGGCAGCACGACCGATGAAATCGGCTGGGTGCTGACGAGCTACATCGTCGCCACGGCGGTCGTGATGCCGCTCAGCGGCTACCTGACCGACCGCTTCGGACAAAAGCGCCTGCTGATCGGCAGCATCGCCGGGTTCATCGCGTCGTCATTGCTCTGCGGCACGGCACTCAACGTCAACGAACTCGTGATTTTCCGCCTGCTGCAGGGCATCTCGGGCGCGACCATGGGGCCAATCGCACAGGCCATCATCCTGCAGCTTTACACGGCGGAAGAGCGTCCGAAGGCGATGGCCTACGCCGGCATCGGCATGATGGTCGGGCCGCTGATGGGGCCGACGCTCGGCGGCTGGATCACCGATCTGTGGTCCTGGCGCTGGGCGTTCTTCATCAACGTGCCGTTCGGGCTGGCGGCGATCGCGTTGGCGCTGCGTCATATTCCGGACAGCGCGCGGCAGCCTCGCAGCATGGATTGGGTCGGATTCGCACTGCTCGGTCTCGCCGTCGCGGCCGGCCAATACACCCTCGACCGCGGAAACCGGCTCGACTGGTTCGAGAGTTCCCTGATCGTCACGACCTGCGCGGTCGCCGCGGCGGCGTTGCTGGGCTTCGTCGTGCACAGCCTGCGGGCGCGGGCGCATCCGATTTTCAACTTCGCGATTTTCCGCGATTGGAATTACAGCGCCGCCCTCATTACTACCACCGTGGTGAATTTCGGCATGATGGGGAGCATGGTGATTCACCCGTTCCTGCTGCAATCGGTGTACGGCTATCCGCCGATGATCGCAGGTGAACTGGTGCTGCCGCGCGGCGTTGCCCTGATCTTCGGCATGGCGACGATCAGCCGGTTGACCCGGGTCGTCGATCCGCGGGCGATGCTGGCATTCGGCATGATCGTGATGGCGATCGGGCAGTTGTTCATGAGCCAGTACGGGCCGCAGGTCGGGATCTGGTCGCTTGTATGGCCTGGATTCGTGCAGGGATTCGGCACCGCATTTGCGATGGTGCCGCTGACCATCGCGGCCTATACCACGCTGGCGCGTGAGCACGTGGCGGAAGCCGCCGGCATGTACAACCTGATGCGCAATCTCGGCGCCGCGATCGGCGTGGCGACGACGATGACCGTCCTCGAACGCCACACTCAAATCGGCTGGCAGCACCTCGGTGGGCAGATCACCGCGGTAAGCCCGGCGGTGTCGGACTACCTCGGCGGGATGAATCTGCCTGCCACCGACCCGATGGCGCTGCAGATCATGGCGCGTGAAGTGGGGCAGCAGGCCCAGCTGGGCGCAATCGTCGATTCGTTCAAGCTCGTCGCGGTGATGAACCTGGTCGGCCTGCCGTTGCTGTTCTGCTTCCGCTTTCCGCTGCTCAAGCCGAGTCCTGGCTGACGATGTCGATATCGCCCCGACGTCGCCCTAGCGACGGCACTGCGCATCGAAACGGTACATCGGCACCGAGCACAGCAGCGCGACCACGAGGCCGCCGAGCCAGAAGTAGTCGTAGGTGTCGAAGGTGTCGCGCACCCAGCCGCCGATCGGGCCGCTGAACGCAATCGGCCGGATGCAGAGGTAGAACAGCCCCATCACGCTTCCGAACGCGAGTGGGCCGAAGTAGCGGCCGATCATCGCGCCGGCGAGCGGAAGCTGGCCGCCGGTCGCGAAGCCGAGCACCGCCATGATCGCCACCAGCGTGGTGTAGCGCGGTTCGCCGGCGAGCAGCGTCAGGGCGAGCGCGAGCGCGAGAATGCCGACGTAGTACAGAACGCGGTGATCGATCCGGTCGGCGAGCACGCCGAACAGGATCTTCCCGGCGATCATCGTCATCGACCAGATCGACATGAGATAGGCGGCGCTCTGCGTATCGATGCCGAGGTCCGCCGTATACGGCCCGAGGTTTGTCTGCACGCCGGTGGTCATCTCCATCGCCGGAAGGAAGCCCAGGACGATGAGCCAGAAGTTCGGTTCGCGCAGGATGGTTCGCGTAGTCCAGGCCGGGTCCGGCGACCCCGCGTGGCCGCCGGGTGAATCGCGGGATTCGGGCTCCGGCGCGATGCCGGCGGATTCGGGAGTATTGCGCACGATCGCCAGTATCGCGGGGATCACCAGGACGAGCGCGAGCACGGCCAGGATGGCGTGCGCCGAGCGCCAGCCGAATTGCACGAGCAGGAAGGCAACCAGGGGCGGCATCAGCAGGCCACCTACCGACGTCCCGAGCGCCGCCAGCCCGATGGCCATTCCGCGCCGCCTGCGGAACCACTTCGCGGCCAGCGCCTGGGCGACGATCGGACCGGCCAGCGCGTCCATCGCCGAGATGAACAGCCCGTAGACGAGCATGATCTGCCACAGCGCGTTTACCCGCGATATCAGCAGGAACGCGATCGCCATGCACCCGATCCCCGCGCTCGCCAGCCAGCGGATGGAAAAGCGGTCCATGGCGTGGCCGGTGAACGGAAACAAAAAGCCCGCGACCACGTGCGCGACGGACAGTGCGAGCAGCGTTTCGGCGCGCGAGGAGCCGAACGCCGCCATCCATTCCATCACCCAGAACGTAAACGAGAAATTGACCGTGCCGATGGTGCAGGCGACGGTGAAGATACCCACGCCGAGGACGTTCCAGCCGTGATACCACGGCGTGCGCGGGAAGGGCCGGCGCGGCAAGCCCGACGCATTCGCCCCGGTGAACCCGGTTGCGTGCTCGCGGCGTCCATCGTCCGATCCATCGGCGGCCGGAACCTGCGCCGCGGTGCCGGCGCGGGACGGCGGCTGGCGGCCTTCGGTCGCCGGCTGCGTGCCGCCGGTTCGCGAAACGCCGTCGGATGAGGTCATGCGTCGGTTCCCGTTGCCGACGCCGGGTCGCCGCCGCACCGGCCTGCGAACGGTGCGGCGATTTCGAGGGTCGGCCGAGCGCGGAGTATAGACCACCTCGACATCGCCGGATTCGACCTCCTCCCCTTGATTCTCCCGCCACTGCTCGCGCATCGCGCCGATCGCCATGCCGCCGTTCCTTCCGGCGCCGGGCGGGCGTGTTGCTTGCGCACGGCGCGGGATCTCGCGCATGCTCTTCCCGCCGGAAGCGCAATCGCGATCCCGCCGCTTCCGGCGCGAATCGTCGATTCACGGCGGTGACGGAGGGCTGGTACGTTGTTCGAGCACACGCATCCTCGCCGGCGCCGCGTCCTGAAGCTGCTCGTCGCGTCCATCGTCGCCGCGAATCGGGCCGCGATCGCCGCGGGTCACGAGACGAACGCCCGAACTCCGGGGGCGCAGGTCGAACTCGAACTTCTGGCGCTGCGCCTGATCCAGGCACCCGAGGTGCAGGAGGCGATGGCGCAGGCGCGTTCGATCCTGCTCGCGGATCCGGTGGCGGCGACACCGGACGGCCAGGCCTCGCTGGACGATGCAGCGATGCAGCATGCATACGCCGCCGTGCAGCGCGTGACCAACCTGGATCCGCACCACCCGAGGATCCTCGTCATCTCCCAATACGAGCACGAAGTCGCCGGCCGTACGTTCCCCTCGGCGCTGCACGGCGGGCTGGAGAATCCGGACAACGTCTACCGGGTCATCCCCATCTCGCACGATTCGCGCTACCTGCTTCGAGGCATCCGGCACCGGCCAGCGCCCGCCCAGGTGACCTACGAGCTGAAAACCACCGTGCCGGGCCTGCGCTACAGCCTCGGCGACCGGGCGGCGGCACCGATCAAGGCCGACGCCGAGATGGGCGACCAGATCTCGATGCTCCAGGATCGCGACATGGCGATCTCAGCGGACGGCTCCTTCACGATCACCATCGACGCCGACCCCGCGAACGGCCGTCCGAATCACATCCAGACGACGGAGCAGGCGCGCGTGCTGTTCATCCGCGACACGCTCTCCGACTGGACCAGGCAGACGCACGACGGCCTGGCAATCGAACGCGTCGCGGGCCCGCAGACTCCGCCGCGCAGCGAGCAGGCGCTGATCGACGCGGCGGCCGAAGTGGTCGTGTCCTTCACGCGGTTCTGGTCCGAGTTCAAGCACGGCTACATCGGGCGCAACCGGGAGTCCTACACGGTGAACCGTAAGGTGCCGGTGCGTGCGCGGGCGGGCGGCTGGGGTTTCATCGTCAATACCCATTACGCGGTCAAAGACGACGAGGCTCTGATCGTGACCACCGACCCGCTGGACGCGCCGTACTTCAGCATCATGCTCGGCAATCACTGGTGGATCGCCATGGAAGCCTCGCGCCATACCGGCAGCTTCAACATCGCACAAGCCAGCTTGAATCCGGACGGTACCTGCACCTTCGTCATTGCGAATCGGGATCCCGGTGTGCACAACTGGCTCGATACCGGCGGGATACGCGAAGGCGTGATCCAGATCCGCTGGCAGGGCACGCCGCCGTCGATGACGACGGCGGAAGGCGCGCTCAGGGACGTGAAGCTCGTGCGCCTGTCACGGCTGCGCGAAGAACTGCCCGGCCACACGGTGTGGCTGACCCCCGGGCAGCGGCGCGCCCAACTCCTCGCGCGGCATGCTTCCTACAAGCGCCGCCTGGCCTGATCCGAAGCCGGGGAAGCGGCGGCTTCGGCCTCAGCCCGTTGCTCATCCAGGTAAACGAGGATCTTCTGCATGCGCCCTACTCGATCCGCGGATGCGCGAAATGCAGCCGACCGTCGCAGCCGGGCGAGACGACATCGCGCGTGAATTCCAGTTTCCCCACGCGCCGCCAGGCGGCGCCGCGCTTGCCGGTGCCTGGCACCGCATCAGCTGCATCGACCGTAAGGATCAGCCGGCGTTCGGGGAAGCGTTCCAGGCGCAGTTCGTCGCGAAAGTCCTCGGCGTCGTTGCGCGGCAGCGCCGGATCCGCGCGCAGCCGCAGCCAGCGCGGGGCGCGCACCGGCGCGCCCGGGGCCATGCCGGCGCGCGCGATCTGCGCGACCGGGCGGTAGGCATAGTCCGGCCCGCCCGGGCTCGCCTCGGCGTCGGCGGCGGTCATGTCGTCGCGGATCCGCAGCCCCAGGCGGATCGCGGCGAGGCCGCCCGGTAGCCCGCCCAGCGCCGGTTCATTGTCCAGGGTCGCATCGAGGAAGCGCGGCGCGAACGAACCGGCCAGCGAGTCCATGACGAAGAAGTTGGCGGTCGGCACGACTTCATCCGGCGAGGCCGCCGGAAAGAGCTTGACCGCCAGGCCGAAGGCGCGCCGCGAACCGCGCGTGGTCGCGCCCAAGGCAACCGAGGCACGCGCGATCGCCGGCACGTCGGTACCGGCGGCGAACAGGCCGGTCCATGGGGTCTGCGCCGTGGCGCGCCAGGCACCGCTGAAGCAAATCCCGTTGGCCTGGAGCAGCTTGCGCCCGCCGGGGAAGTCGAGCAGATCGGCAGCCTGCGTCAGCGTCCGGCGCGCTGCGTGGCGCAGGCGGTTTCCGGGGTCCGCGCCAACGGCATCGAACGCTTGAAGTTCCACTGGGTGATGCGGAAGCCGGGCATACGGCTCCTCGAACACGGCCTGGCTGACGGCGCGAAACGACGAACCGGCGTAGGCCGCCTCCTCTCCCGTCACGCCGTGCGCGACACACAGGCACGACGCGAGCACGGCGCCGGCGCGTACCGATCGACCGCTCACGGCTGGCGGTTGAGCGTCCAATCGTAGGGGATGAAGCGCACCCGGTAGTGCGCCGGCAGCGGCGGGCTGCGATAACGGTCGATGTAGCCCGGCAGATCCTGGACCTTGCCGCCGGCGACGAAGTCCTCCGTGTAGAACTTCAGGATCTCCGATACGCGGATCTCCCGGCGCGCGTCGTCGATCCGCAGGTGGGTGTCGCTGGCGAAGAACTCGCGCGCCGCGGCGTCCAGCCGGGCGTCCAGCGTCACCGCGTCGAACGGCTCGCGCGGCAGCCGAGGGCAGGCGCGCACCATGCAGTTCAGCGCGAAGTGCACCCGCGGTTCGCCGAGCGGGCGGATGACGTCGTTCTCCAGATCGTACAGCGAGGTCCGCTCCCCGCCGATCGTCACGGCCCGGAACTTGAAGAACCGCGCGCGCTTGAGGAAGCTGCCGAAGTCCTCCGGCAGCCCCGCTTCCAGGACGCCGTGCATCGCCAGCGCGTTGTAGGCATTGATGTAATAGGCCAGCACCTGATCCCGGCCCGCGAACGCGCGTGGGTCGGACCGCGGGCTCACCCCCGCGATCCACGCCACGTAGCGATCCAGATCGGCCCGGTCCTCCCGCAGCCGCTCGAACGCCACCCGCCCGCGATCGTCGACGAAGCGCTGCAACACCGCGGCCCACGCCGCGCCGGCTTCGGCGGTGCCGGCGGCACGGACTGGCGATGCCGGCACGCACAGTGCCAGCGCGAGCATCACCCAGGCGAACCGCGCCGTCATGGCACCGGCTGCGCGTCACGCGCGCGCAGCGGCCGGAAGGTGTAGCTGCTGCCGTCCCGGCGGGTGATGGTGATCGGCGCGAGGATGTACTCGTCGCGGCGGGCGTTGTGCTCGCACATCGATACCGGCCCGGACGCGGTCATCACCATGAAGGAGCAGGCCTCGACCCGCTCCGGGTCCAGCGCCTGCGCGTGCATGAAATCGTGCACGAAGAACGACAGCTTGCGCACCCTTCCACGCGCCGCGAGCAGCGCCCGCCGCGCCTCCCACAGCCTGCGCCCCAGGTATCCCAGGCCGTCCAGCCACCAGCGCGGACGTCGCAGCAGCACCGGCGCGTGGCGCGCGGCGATGGTCGTCCAGGGCATGCGGCGGTCCACCACCAGATCGGCGAAGTCGCGCAGATAGCGCGCGAACAGGCCGGGATCGTCCATCAATGGGAATACGCGCCCGCCGGCCACGAATGCCGGCGCGTAGCTGTGGCAGCGCGGATGACCGATGCGGATCACATCCCACGGCATTGCGCGCCCCGCGCCGGTGTCGATCCGGGCGCGCACCGATTCCATCGACACGGCATCGGCGCGATCGCGCCACTGCCCGCGGCCGGTGTCGGCCTGGAGCTGGAACGAGGCGAAGCCGACGACGTCGCTGTGCTCCACGAAGAACCTCGCCAGGGCGGCCACGTCCCCGAGGTTGCCCTCGTGCACCGTGGTATTGAACACGACCGCGAGCCCCAGCCCGCGTGCGCGCTCGATGTAGTCGCGTCGCACCTCGTTCAGCTCGATCTCGCCCGCCGTGCCGCGGCGCTGCGTCGTGTCCACGTGGAACGCGACATCCGCCAGGCCGGCACGCGCAAGGCGCCGCAGGACCTTGCGCGTGGCGGCGATGCCGTTCGTGAACAGTGCCGGATACAGGTCCAGCCCGCGCGCGTAGCGCACGATCGCTTCGAGTTCGTCGTGCTTGCGCAGGGTCGGATCGCCGCCGGTAATTTGCACGTTCGTGCACGGGCCGTACTCGCGGCGGATCAGATCCAGGCGCCGGAACACTTCCTCGATGGGCACGTCCGCGACCTGCTCGGAGTGCTCGGACAGATAGCACAACGTGCAGTCGAGATTGCAGCGCTGGGTGATCTCGACCGCGGTGCAGCCGATGGCCTGCGTGCGCCCGAGGATCTGGGTCGCCGAGCCGACGCCCAGCATGCGCCCTTTCGCGCGGCCGACCGCCGCGGCGCGCTCGGATCGTGCCGTCTCGTGGCCGGCTCCGGATGGCTGCGCGGACGAGGGCATCGCCTGCACCCGGTCAGCAGCAGCCGCCGCCGTCGTGGAACCAGGTCGGCGGCGTGACCAGGATGTCCGGCCGGCCCAGGCGCTCGATCGCGGCTGCGGTCTTGTCGCACACGGCCAGGGGCTGGTTGTTGGCGAGCAGATGCCCCTTGCCGTCGTCGAACGCACCCTCTTCGCCGAAATAGATCGCGCAGCGGCCGGTGAAGACGCATGGCCCGTCCGCGGGTATCGGATCCTTGATGGCACAGATCTCCACGCTCTCGACGTAGATGCGCCCGGCGATCGGGTACTGCGGCGGCGCCAGCACGCGGTAGGGCCGCCGGGCGCGGATCTCCACGGTGCCGAACCCCGCGCCGGTGATCATGTCGACATATTCGCGCAGCGGCAGCGCGCCGCTCAGGCACGACGCCCGCAGGCGGTCATCCTCGCGCAGGGCCGGTGGGATCGGCTGCTCGCAGATCGGATCGGACAGCAGCAGCCGGCCATGCGGCCTGAGCACCCGGTGGATCTCGCGCAGTGCCCGGGCGAGATCCGCGTGCGTGAAGATGTTGAACAGGCAGTTCTGCGCGGCGACGTCGATGACGCCGTCGTCTATCGGCAGCGCCAGCGCATCGCCGGCGCGCAGATCCACGAACTCACGCCGGAACCATCCATTGGTTGCGGCCGCCTCGCGCAGGTTCGAATCACAGGCGGCCAGCATCTCCGGCACCGCGTCGACCCCGATGACGGCCCCCGCCTTCCGGTTGAACCACGCGAACTGCAGCAGTTCCAGTCCGCCGCCGACGCCGACGTAGAGGACCTTCGGGCTGCCCGCCAGATCGCGCGGATGGACGGTGGTACCGCAACCGTAGTTCATCTCCAGCATCCGCCCCGGGACCGTCAGTTCCGGAAGCTGCCACACCGGCGAAACGGTGCAGCACAAGCCGGACTGCGGTGTCAGCGCGGCGTCGCGGTAGAGCGCACGCGCGGTGTCGAGATAGGTGGCCGTTCCCAAGCATCGCCTCCTTCGGATTCCACCGTCGCACGCGCCGGGGGGCGGGCGGCGGAAAACCGCGGTTCCATCCTATACGCAGTCGCGCGGCGATTCGATTCACCCCCGGGGGGAGCGGCGGGACGGCGCGGCGAGGCCGCGCCGCCGGTTCAGGCCATGCCTGGAGACCGGGGCGGGCGCTCGTCCCGCCGCGGCCGATGTCAGCGGCCGGTGAAGCGGGGCGGGCGCTTTTCCATGAATGCGGCCACGGCTTCGCGGTGGTCGTCGGTGTACTTCAGCATCGGCTGCAGCGCGGTTTCGGCATGCAGGGCGTCCTCCAGGGAGGCGGAGGCCTTGGAGAGCACGCCCTTGAGCACCGCGAAGCTGGCCAGCGGCAGCGCCGCGTACTTGCGTGCCACTTCGACCGCGGCTTCGAGCGCGCCGCCCGGCTCGGCGAGCCGGTTCACCAGGCCGATACGATGCGCCTCGGCAGCGTCGAACTGCTCGCCCAGGCCGAACAGTTCCATGGCCTTGCCCGGGCCGACCTTGCGCGGCACCGTCCACAGTGCGCCGGTGTCGGGCAGCAGGCCCACCTTGATGAAGGCGCAGCCGAAGCGCGCCTCGCGCGAGGCGACGGCGAAATCCGCCGCCGCGGTCAACGACACGCCGGCACCGATGGCGAAGCCTTCCACGGCCGCGATCACCGGCTTCTGCCCGGTGACGATCAGGCGAGCGAGATCGGTGGTCGCGACCATGCGATTGCGGCCCTCGATGACGCCGACCGCACCCATCTCGCTGATGTCGCCGCCGGAGCAGAAGTGCCCGCCCGCGCCGGTGAGCACGATCGCCGCGCATCCGGGGTCGCGGTAGAGGCTGGAGAACGCTTCGAGGAGCCCGGCGCGCACGGCCAGCGAAAAGGGATTGCGGCGCTTCGGGTCGACCATGGTGACGATGGCGATGCGATCCTCGATGCGGGTCTGGACGAGCGCCTGCGTGTTGTCGGTCATGGCATTGCTTCCTGACGATAAACATTCATGTCCATGGCATCCGTCGGGGGTTGCCGGGCGCGTTCGGTTCATCCATGCGTGGCCGACCCACCCCTGCGTCGTCGCGAGCGCAGGGGTGGTTCCGTGTGCGTTCGCATTCGTGACGACGGCCGGCGGCAGCGTCAGCCGAAGCTGCCCGCCACCCAGCGCAGGTCGTCGTCGCTCTCCAGGCGCTCGATCCGGCCGATGTAGGCATCGATGTCGTCCGCCGGCATGCGCGCGGCCGCGAGGCGCCGGAACTTGGCGCGCACCTCGTCGTCGCTCATCGGGTTGCCCGGGGCGCCCTTGGGCACGGTGCCCGTACGTTTCTCGACGACCGCGCCCGTGGCATCGAGCAACGCCACGGTGCACTGGTGGTAGTGCGTGAGCGCCGGGTCGTCCACCACCCGGATCCTCGGCACCAGCGAGGCGATTTCCGGGCGCGTCATGTGCGCGGCGAAATCCATGCTGTGCTCCGGCGCGATGACGTCCTCGCCGAGCGCGGCGAGTGCGACGCAGTACTGCAGGTGAAAGCGTGCGTCGGTGGCGCTCACCGGCGGGCCGGGCTTGGACACCGCGGGGATCGTCAGCGCCGTCATGCCGATGCGGATCGCGGCGGCGTCCGCGACCGGCACGCCGGCCCGGCGCATCTGCACCACGGTGTCGATCGGGCCGTGGATGTAGCCGCAGCAGGCGTGCAGCTTGCGGCGCGGCTGCTGCAGGTACCAGATATCGCGATCGAGCACGGCCTCAGGGAACGAACGCCGGGCCGCGGTGTTGAAGTATCCGCGCGATCCTTCCAGCAGCAGATGCGGCCCGGTCATGCCGGCCTGCGCATAGCGCGCGCCGGCCAGGCCCGCGGTCGCCGGGCAGGCGCCGAACAGCATCGGCTTGACCGAGCCGCCGTCGCCGAAGATCACCTCCGAGGGACACCAGCCGGCGAGTGCAGCGCCGATGCCGATCGCGTGCGCGGCCTGCTCGCGCGACAAGCCCAGCAGGTGCGCCGCGCCGGCGGCGACGCCCAGCGAGGCCGGGAACCCGACCGGGTTCATGCCGACCTCGGTGAAGGGCTTGATGGCAGGGTAATAGCCCGCGTACACGCGCGCGGTGACCTCGATCCCGATCGCCACCGCCTCCACCAGCCGCGCGCCACCGGCGCCGAGCGACTCGGCCAGCGCCACGAGCGCGGAAACGTTGCCGATGCTGGCGTGGCCGCCGATGAGATCGTTCAGTTCGAAGATGTCGCCCATGTAGGCGTTCACGCGCGCCGCCGCCTGCACCGACAGGCGTCGCCCGGCACCGACCACGGCCGCTTCCGGCGCCGGGTGCTCGCGCGATTCGACCTCCAGCAGCGGCCGGTAGTCGTCCGTCCGGCTGCCGGCGACGATCGCGCCGATCGTGTCGAGAATGCACAGTCGCGCCTGCCGGCGCGCGCCCTCCGGCATGTGCTGCAGGCGCACCCCGGCCGCATACGCGGCCAGTGCGTCGATGAGGTCCCGATGCCCGGCCGGGCCGGGCTGCGCGACCGCACTCACGACGCTGCCTGCAACTGGCCCAGGATGTGGTCGCCCGCGCGCAGGCCGGTGACGCTGGACTTCACCAGCCCGCCGACGTAGCCCCACTTGCCGCCGCCCTCCAGGCCTCCGGTGCAGCAGCCGACCGCATACAGCGCCGGGATCGGCGTGCCGGAGGCATCGAGCACGCGGCAGCAGGCGTCGATCGCGATGCCACCCATGGTGTAGGTGATCCCCGCGACGGCGGGGAAGGCGTAGAACGGCGGCTTTTCGATTGCGTAGGCCTGGAACTTGTGCGCCGAGCGCGGCGGAGCGAGCTGCGCGCCCGCACCGGCCTTCACCGCCGCGTTGTAACGCTCGACGGTGGCCAGGAACGGCTCGGCGGCGATGCCCGCTTTCTCCGCCAGCGCCGCGAGCGTGTCGGCACGGTGCATCGTGCCACCGGCCTCGACCAGGCGCGGGTTGGGCGGCAGGATGTTGAAGGTGCCGCGTTCCTGCCAGACGAGTTCGTCGGCGACGACGAGCACGTCGGCCGGATCGGTGCGCGCGGCGATCGCGTTGGCCATGTGCACCCCGCCCAGGCCCTCGTCGTCGAAGCGCTGCCCGTCGCGGCCGACGGCGATGCCGGCGGCGACCACGAAATCCAGCCAGGCATAGGGCCAGAGCCGATCGTTGGTGTAGGCGTCGACGGAGAGCACGTGGCCGTAGAAACCGCGCATGTCGGTCTGCGCGGCACCAACCGCGATCGCCATGCGCAGCGCATCGCCCATGCCGGTGCGGCCGTTGCGTTGGAACACACGCTCGGGCACGGGCGTGATCGGGCCGCGGATCACCTCGGGGTTCGCCTGGAAGCCGCCGTCGGCGAGCACTACGGCACCGGCACGGACCTGAAACATGCCGCCGGCGTGTTCGCCTTCGATCCCGGTGATCCGACCGGCCTCGCGCACCAGCGCGGTGGCCTTGTGGCCGCGCAGCACCGCACCGCCGAGCCTGGCGAGCGCCGCCTCGAAGGTACGCAGCATCACGTCCCCGCCCCGCCCTTCCCACTGCCGGCCCTGCGGCGTGATCGTCGGCGGCGAGAGCATGAAGGCCTGGTAGTCGTACGGACCCTTGATGAAGCGGATGCCGGCTTCCTGCATCCAGCGGATGACGCGCATTCCGGCGCCGGCGAAGGCGCGCGCGAGAGCCGGGCGCGCCTCGCCGGGGATGCGAAGGATCGCCTCCGCCCGCACCGTGGGCTCCAGGCGGAGGTCCATCTGGCAGCAATGCCAGATGCCGCCGGTG
>JBFXBD010000101.1:0-14989 GCA_050183625.1 Gammaproteobacteria bacterium | reverse complement strand
ATCACGTCCTGCCACATCTGCATCAGCGGCATCTCGTTGGTGGCCCCGAGCGACCCGTGCAGGTGGATTGCGCGGTAGACGATGTCGTGGATCACCTTGGCGGTGGCGACCTTGGTGGCGGCGATCTCCGTGCGCACGATCCGGTTGTAGGACCGGTGCTTGTCGATCAGCCACGCCGCGTAGAGCACGTGCAGGCGGAACTGCTGCATCTGGATGTAGGAATCGGCGATGGCCTCCTGCACCATCTGCTTCTCGCCGAGCATGCCGCCCTGGGTAAAGCGGGACACTGCGCGCTCGCACATCATGTCGAAGGCGGACTTGAGCTTGGCGACGGTGCGCATGGCGTGGTGGACCCGGCCGCCGCCCAGGCGCACCTGCGCCGCGGCGAAGCCGCGCCCCTCGCCGCCGATGCAGTTCTCCAGCGGCACGCGTACCTTGTTGTAGCGTACGTAGCCGTGCGAGCCGTGGCCGATCTTCTCACCGCCCAGGCCGACGTTGCGGACGATTTCCAGCCCCGGCGCGTCGCGCGGCACCAGCATGATGGAGGCGCCCTGCTGGATCGGTACCTCCGGATCGGTGACCACCATCACCAGCAGGAACTCGGCGTAGCGGGCGTTGGAGGAGAACCACTTCTCGCCCTCGATGACGTACTCGTTGCCCTCGCGCCAGGCCCGGCACTTGAACACCTTCGGGTCCGCGCCGCCGTGCGGCTCGGTCATCGAGAAGCAGGAGACGATGTCACCCTCCAGCAGCGGCACCAGGTACCTGCGCTTCTGTTCCTCGGTGCCGAAGTGGGCGATCAACTCGGCATTGCCGGTATCCGGCGCCTGGCAGCCGAACACGCGCGGCGCGAAGGCGCTGCGACCGAGCACTTCGTTCAGCAGCGCCAGCTTGAGCTGGCCGAACCCCTTGCCGCCGAGTTCGGGCGTCAGGTGGCAGGCCCACAGGCCCTGTTTCTTCACCTGCGCCTGCAGCGGCTTGATCATCTTCGTCACCACCGGGTTGCCGGTGTCGTACTGCGCGTGGCGGTTGTCGTGGAAGAACAGGTCGACTGGCTCGACCTCTTCGCGCACGAAACGATCCGCCCAGTCGAGCTGGGCCTGGAACTCGGGTTCGGTCTCGAAATCCCACATGGGTGGTTGTCTCCCTCGGTGTGTCAGTCAATGCCGGCCATGATCCGCACCCCGTCCTGCGCCAACGATGTCGGAACCACGCCCGTCATTGCGAGGCCGCGCAGCGGCCGCGGCAATCCATGCGGCCTCGCTGACATCGGCGCCGCTTGGATTGCTTCGCTGCGCTCGCAATGACGAAGGGGCGGTGCATGACCGCAATGGGCCGGGCTCCGGACTGGCGACGATGGGCGGAGCACGTCGCGGGCCGCCGTTCAGACTGCCCAGCGAGCCCGGGCGAAGTCGTCGGCGTGCGCGTGCACGCCGCCGGCCTCCACGCGCAGGGCTTCCAGGCGCATCGTGAACAGGTGCAGGTCGTACTCGGTGGTGAAGCCGATGGCGCCGCTCATCTGGTGCATCTCCAGCAGCACCCGCCCGGCCATCTCGGCGGCGGCGATCGCGGCCGCGGCGGCGGCTTCGTCGGTGCCGCGCCACGCGGCCTGGCGCGCCAGCCAGGACACGCCCTCGATCGAGACGTGGCACTCGGCGAGCCGGTGCTGCAAGGCCTGGTTCGCGCCGAGCGCGCGGCCGAACTGGGTGCGCACGCACAGGTACTTCACCGTCATGTCGAGCGCGGAACGCGCGGCGCCCGCGGCCTCGATCGCGATCGCGACCTGCCACCAGCGGCGCGCGACCGCGGCCGAGCCGGTGCCGAGCGGCCTGCCGCCGTTCAATGCCACGCGTGCGAACGGATAGCCGTACTGCGATTTCAATCGTGTCGCGGTCCATTCGCCGGCGCGCGCGACGACGGCCCGGTCGCCGTCGATCGCGATCAGCAGGTCGGCATCGGCCGCATAGCGCACCGGGCCGGGGTCGGCGCGATCGACCACGACGACCGCCCGCGGCAGATCGCCCTCGATCAGCGCCGGCGCCACCAGCATGCGCTGCGCCGCCGGCGCGAGCCCGGCCGCGGAGGCGATCTGCTCGACCGCCAGCGTGGCGTTCAGCGGCCCGGCCCGGTCGTACCGGAACAGGTCCAGGTACCCGGCCTCCTCCAGTGCGGCGAGCAGTTCGCGATCCGTGCCGCTGCCCGCCGCGACGGCGCGCGCCCGCGCGGGCCCGGCGTGGCGTTCGAGCAGCTTGCCGACGGCCGCCTGGATTTCGCGTTGATCGTCGTCGAGTCGGTAGTCCATGGTCAGTTCCGCGGCATGTTCAGGATCAGCGAGGCGATGAGGTTGAGCTGCATCTCGTAGGAGCCGCTCGCCACGCCCGCGGCGATGCCCCACTTGAACTGCTTGTCCGCCAGGCTGCCACCCGCGAGGGCCTGCGTGCCCATGACCTGGAACGCCGCCTCGTGCGTGGCGCGCTCGGCCCAGACCACGGCGGCGCGGTAGACGTATGGCGAAGGGGCGTCGCGATCGCCGTGTACCTGGTCGTCGACCACCTTGTGCACCAGCGCGCGCGCAAGCTCGGTGGCGGTGTACGCGCGCGCCAGGATCCTGCGGTTCGTCTCGTCCATGCGGCCGTTCTCGCGCGCCCAGGCGGCGATTCGGTCCAGTTCCATCGCCGTGCGGGCGAAGCGCGCGACGCCGACGCGCTCCAGCGCGAGCGCCTTGCGCACGATGGTCCAGCCCTGGTTCTCCGGGCCGAGCCTGCACGAGACCGGGATGCGCGCGTCGGTGAAGCTCACCAGGTTGAAGGCGCCGTCGCCAACGATGCCGTGCACCGGCCACACCGTGATGCCGGGCGTGGCCACCGGCGCCAGCAGCACGCTGATGCCCTCCTGCTTCTTGGCCGCCGGATCGGTGCGCACCAGCAGCAGGCAGAACTCGGCGGCATCCGCGTACGAGGTCCAGATCTTCTCGCCGTTGACGACGTAGTGATCGCCGTCGAGCACCGCGCGGGTCCTGAGCGAGGCGAGATCGGATCCTGCATTCGGCTCGGAGAACCCCTGGCACCAGATCACGCTCCCGGCGCTGATGCGCTTGAGGTGGTAGGCCTTCTGCGCCTCGGTGCCGTAGAGCATGATCATCGGGCCGATGAAGTTCACGTTCATGTATTGGCCGGCGCGCGGCTCGCCGTGGGTGATCATCTCCTCGGCGACGATGAGCTGCTCCCAGGGCGTGGCGGCGCGGCCGCCGTACTCCTTTGGCCAGGCCGGCGTCAGCCAGCCCTGCCCGGCGAGCCGCGGGCAGGTGCCGAGCGAGCGCTGCGCGGCCTCCTTCTCCGACAGATCCCAGAAGTCGAAGCCCGGCTCGACGAACGCTTCGAGCGTGGTTGCCAGTTCCTTGCGGAAAGCCTGTTGATCTTCGGTCCAGTCGAATTCCATCCCCTGCCCTCGGCGCGGCGGACCGGTCCCGGCCCGTGGCGGAATATGTTCGTATGCGGCAAGTTCCAGCGCTCCGGCCTCGGGTAGGCCTCGCGGTCCGGGAACATCCGCGGGCACAGTACGCTGGGATTCGCGCTGCGCTCCGGTACCGGAATGGTGGCGCAGATCAGGGGCGCGGACAACACGCGCGGGCGCGGTGGACCGCAGGGCGGAATTCGCGGTACCGTCCGCGTGTCACAGGCGGGCAGGACCACACCGATGCAGGAACCTCTCTACGACCGCATCCCGGTCATCGACATCGACTCCCACGTGACCGAGCCGCCCGACGTCTGGACTTCGCGCGTCGATCCGCGCTGGGGTGCCGGGATCCCGCATGTCGAGACCATTCGCGGCCGCAACACCTGGGTGGCCGACGGCGGCCGCTATACCTACGACCCCGGCAGCAACTGCCTGGCCGGCTACGACGGCACGCTGCCCGGCCCGGCCTCCTACGAGGAGATGATGCCGGCGGCATGGCAGCCCGATGCACGGCTGCGGCTGCTCGACGAACTCGGCATCCATGCCCAGGTGCTGTATCCGAACGTCGGCGGCTTCGGCGCCGGGTTCTGGGTGCGGATGAGCGACCGCGAACTCGCGCTCGCCTGCGTGCGCGCGTACAACGACTTCATCACCGAGTTCGCCAGCGCCGATCCGCGGCGCCTGCTGCCGATCACCTCGCTGCCGTTCTGGGACGTCGAGGCGTCGGTCGCCGAGGTCGAACGCTGCGTGAAGAAGGGGCACCGCGGCCTGAATTTCTGCACCGCGCCGCAGGATTTCGGCCTGCCGCCCATCTTCCACCGCCACTGGGACCCGATCTACGCACGAGCCGAGGAAGCCGGCGTGCCGGTCAATTTCCACATCGGCGGCGGCGACATCCTGGGCCAGTTCCGCGACGTTCCCGAGGGCATGTCGACGCTGGGCAACGCCGCGCGGGTCTCGGCGATGCTGTTCATGGACAATGCCCGCTGCATCGCCGACCTGATCATGGGCGGCGTCTGCCAGCGGTTTCCGCGGCTGAACCTGGTATCGGTGGAGAGCGGTGCCGGCTACCTGCCATTCCTGCTCGAAGCGCTGGACTGGCAGTTCGAGAACCTGGGCGCCGATCGCGATACCGGATTCGATCGGTTGCCGTCGGAGTACTTCCGCAGGCAGATCCACGGTTCGTTCTGGTTCGAGCGCGGCGCGATGAGCGCGGCGCTGGACGCCTTCGCCGACAACCTGATGCTGGAGACCGACATCCCGCACATCGTCTGCCAGTACCCCGGTACGTCCGCGCCCAAGGCAGTCGGTCCGCGCCGGTACGCCGAGGAAGTCCTGGGTGCGCTGCCGGCACAGGTGCAGCGCAAGGTGCTGTTCGAGAACGCGGCGCGGCTGTATGGCGTGGCGGATCCGGCCGCGGCCGCCGCACGTTGACGGCACGGTATTCAGGAACGCTCAATCGACGAGGCGCAGGACGGCGATGACGCTCGAACAGCAGGTACGGCGGCTGGTGGATCGCGATCAGATCAAGGAATTGATCGCGCGCTACGCCCACGCCATCGCGCATGCCCGAGGCGATGAGGTCGCCGCGATGTTCACCGAGGACGGCGAGTTCTACACCCGCTACCTGCACCCGGCGCGGCCGGCCACCGAGGTGCGCGGCCACGCCGCCTTGCGCCGCTACATGGGCGGGTTGAAACCGGGGCAGGCGATCCCCTGCATCCACAACTTCGTGATCGAGATCGACGGCGACCGCGCGAAATCGACCTGCTCGCTGGAAGTCCGTACCGTCGCCGACGGCCGCAGCTTCATCGGCTCGGGCTACTACGACGACACGCTGCGGCGCGTCGACGGGCAGTGGCGGTTCGCGGTGCGCGACGCCACGTTCTTTCACTTCGTGCCGCTGGACGAGGGCTGGGCGTAGGCCCGGCGGCGTCAGAACCCGCCGTGGATGAGCCGCCCCTCCTTGATCGTGGCCACGACCCGCAGATCCGGCAACTGCTCGGCCGGCACGGATAGCGGGTCGGCGTCGAGTACGACCAGATCCGCGAGTTTGCCGGGTTCGAGCCGGCCCTTGGCCGCCTCCTCGTGGATCTGGTACGCCGCGTTCACCGTCACTTCCTCCAGCGCCTCGTAGGGCGTCACGCGCCCGGCCGCGCCGAGGATGTCGTTCGAACGCGTGCGCCGCGTCACCGCCGACCAGATCAACCGGGCCATGTCCGGCGGCACGACCGGCGCGTCGTTGTGGATCGTCGGATGCAAGCCGATGTCGAACGCTTCGCGTTGCGGAGAAATGCGCTCGGCGCGTTCGGGTCCGAGCACGACCTCGCGGTGCCAGTCACCCCAGTAATAGGTGTGGGCGGCGAAAAAGCTCGGCTCGATGTCGAGCGCCTTCATTTGTTCGAGCTGATCCCGCCGCGCCGTCTGGGCATGAATGGCGATGGTGCGCCGGAGGGGGTTGCGGCCATCGGCCGCGATGGCGCGCACGCCGTCGATGAGCTGCTGGATCGCGGCATCGCCGTTGACGTGAACGAAGACCTGCCACCCGCGGCCAGCGGCCTTCATCAGCGTTGCCCGGAAGACCTCGTCGGGGATCTGCCGGTATCCCGCGTAGCCCGCACCGCGCCCCGGCGGCGGCACGCGATACGGCCGGCTGAGCCACGCCGTGCGGCCCTGCGGCGAACCGTCGGCGATGATCTTGATCCCCGCCGCGCGCAGGTGGCGGTCGTATGGCGCATTGAAGGCGATGCGATCCAGGTCCGGCCACTTCGCCATGGCCAGCGGCAGCGCATGAACGTCGATGAACAAAGCGTTCCGCCGCGCGGCTTCCTGCAGCAGCGCCCAGCCGTCCGGTGTCGTCGCACCATCCTGCGCGGTCGTCAGCCCGTTTTGCGCATACAGGTACTGCGCCGCCTTCAACCACTCCAGCCTTTCGTCCAGCGACGCCTGGGGCATCCTGGCGTAGGCCGCGAATACGGCCGACTCCTCGACCACGCCCGATGCGGTCGCGCCGTCGTCTTCGCGGCGGATCACGCCGCCGGGCGGGTCCTGCACGGGATGCAGCATGCCCGCGATCTCCAGCGCGCGGGTATTCAGCGCCGCCAGGTGCCCCGAGACGTGGAATGCGAGGATCGGCCGATCGACCGACACCTGATCGAGTTCCTGGCGCGTCGGATGGCGACCTTCGGCCAACTGTGCGTCGTCGTAGCCGGATCCGACGATCCAGCCGTCCGGCGAGGCGCGCGCACGCGCGCGCAGCGCATCCTGCAGGCTGGCGATATCGGCGACCGGACCGACCGGCGGCGGATCGAGCTTCGCGTGCCCTGAGCGCTGGGCAACCCCCGCGAGGTGGCCGTGCGCATCGATGAAGCCGGGCAGCATCGTGCGCCCGCGCAGATCGATCACGCGAGTCGCGCGGCCGCGATGGCGCTCCACTTCGGTGTCGCTGCCCACGGCAACGATCCTGCCGTTCTTCACCGCCAGTGCCTGCGCCCGGATGTCCGGCCCCGTCATCGGAATAACATTGGCGTGAACGAAGATCAGATCTGCATCCGCGCTCGCGAATGCGCTCGCGCCCAGGCACGCGGCCAGCACGATCGCCGCGAACCGGATCCTTGTCGAAATCCCCGCCACACGAATACGCCGCATTGCCACCGGATTTCCCCCTTTCCCTTCCGCGATCCCGCCGCCCGGACCTCGGCAACGGGTCGGCTGCCTGCGCGATGGGCTCGGGGACAGGATGGCACCGGGCGTGATGCGAGAGAAGGGATCCGCCGGAGGCCTTTCGGGTAGTCACCTGCGCGCGAGCTTTCTACAATCGCGTCCTACAGCCGTAGGTCGCCGGCCGCATGCCGCCCGCTGTTCCAGGAAGAGCCGGTCAGCGACTTCCGGCACCACGCCCGACGCAGGGAGATCCTCCGACATGAGTACCGAGCGCCCCACGATCGATCTCGACCATCACTCGCCCGCCTTCGCCGCCGATCCGAAGGGCAGCCTGGACGCCGCGCGCGCGGTCTGCCCGATCGCCTGGACCGGCGCGCACGGCGGCTTCTGGGCCGTGACCGGCTACGCGCCGCTGGCGAAGATCGCCAACGACGACGCCACCTTCGCCTCCTCGCGCCGCCCGGACAGCGGCGACGCAACGGTGATGATCCCGCCGCTGCCGATGCGGCACCAGTACCCGATCGAGCTGGATCCGCCCGAGTTCTTCGAGTTCCGCCGCCTGATCAATCCGCTGACCTCGCCGGCCGCGGTGGAGCGGATGAAGCCCGCGTTCGCGCGCTGGACCGGCTTCTTCATCGACCGCTTCATCGAGCGCGGCGCCTGCGACCTGGTCACCGAATTCGCCAGCCCCGTGCCGGCGGCCTTCACGATCGAGTGGCTGGGCATGAACTCCGACGACTGGGGCGAATACGCCGAGATCATGCACGACGCCGTGTCCCAGCCGCCTGGTGCGCCGCGCAGCCAAGCCGCGTTCGCGCGCGAGGGCTGGGTGTTCGATCAAATCCGCGCGGCCATCGCGGACAAGCGCGCGCACCCGCGCGAGGACGCAATCAGCCACCTGTGCCGGCAGCAGGTGATGGGCCGGCCGCTGACCGACTACGAGCTGGAATGCACGATCTACCTGCTCATCATCGGCGGCGTGGACACCACCACCTCGCTCACCGGGCAGACGCTGCTGCACCTGTACCGGCACCCCGAGGTGCGCGAGCGCCTGCGCACGAACCGGAGCCTGCTCGACAACGCCACCGAGGAGTTCCTGCGCGTGTTCTGCCCGGTCACCGGCCTGGGCCGGCGGGTGACGCGCGAAACCGAGGTCGACGGCCAGCACATGCACGCCGGCGAGAAGGTGTGGCTGTCCTGGCTGGCGGCGAACCACGATCCGGCGGTGTTCGAGCGCCCGTACCAGGTCGACATCGATCGCTTCCCGAACCGCCATGCCTCGTTCGGGTTCGGGGCGCACCGCTGCGCCGGCTCCACCGTCGCCCGCGCGCTGTTCAAGGAGATGCTCGGCCAGGTGCTCGACCGCCTGCCCGACTACCACGTCGACGTGGCCGCCGTGGAGACCTACCCGGCCAAGGGCGTGAACCAGGGCGTGGTGAACCTGCCCGTCACCTTCACCCCCGGCCCCCGCCAAAAAAGATGATGGGGACATTCATCATTTTCCAGACCGACGAAATGATGAATGTCCCCTTTTTATGGGTGGCGGACGGTGTCGAACCAAGTGTGCAGGCGGGCCCACAGGCGCGCGCGCGTCGGGGCGAAGTTGTGCAGGTGCGCCGAGCGCATGAGCCGGAACAGCGTGATGTCGGTGGCGGCGCGGTAGGCGTCGGGTTCGGTGTAGAGGTCGTCGATCGTGTCGCGCTCGCCCGCGCCGACGAACAACGGCACGTCGATCGTCGCCGCCTCGGCGACAATCAAGCCGGAGCCGGCCATCGGCGGCACGCAGTCCGGCATGGACGCGCTGCGCCAGGGCAGCGAGGAATCTGCCATGTCGGCGTCGATGAGCGCCTTCGGCGTCTCGTCCCAGTGGAACAGCCAGGCGAGCTGGTCCCGCCCGGGCGGCGGCTCGCGCATGTTCATGCGTGCGCCGCTGTAGCCGAGCACGGCGAGCGCGCGGAAAGTACGATGCCGCGCCTGCTGCACGACGCCGATGCATCCACCCATCGAATGCCCGACGCCGATGACGAAGGGATCCGCGATCCGCGGCAGATCCGGCGCGACCGTGCCTGCGGCCAGCGCCTCGAGCACTGCGACCACGGTGCCGTGGTTGGCCGCCGCCAGGTGCGCGAACGTGATCACCGCGGGATCCGGCAGGCTCGACTCGCCCACGCCGAGGTGATCGCAGGCGACGAACACGCAGCCGCGCGCGCAGTGGAACGCGGCCTGCGTCGGTCCGTCGAGTTCCGGGCGACGGATGTCGAAGTAGCCGCGGCCGTAGCCGCCGCCGGGAAAGGCGAACACGACCAGAGGATCCGGCCCGAGCGCGGCGGGTTCGTAGTGCACGCTCGCCGCGGTGTGCAGCGGCCCGGGCAGGTCGACCCAGCGGCTGACGTCCAGGTGCAGGCGCGCGGTCTTCATCTTCGAATTAGTCCGTCGACGTTCGTTGCGCAGCGCTTCGCGGGCGCGGCGCGGTTCACGGCGAAAGCTCGAACCCCGCGTAGCCCTGTGCGGCGATCTGCGCGCACCTGCGGTTGTAGTTGTCGACGCCCAGGTACGGCATGAACACGCGCGGCTTGCCGGGGATGTTGGACCCGAGGTACCAGGAGTTGCAGGTCACGAGCAGCGTCGCCTCCGCCACCTCGTTCACGTGTGCCACCCACGCGTCCTGCGCCTGCCGGCTCGCCTCCACGGTGCCGCACCCCTGCGCGCGCGCATGTGCCAGCAGGCCTGTGATCCAGTCCACGTGCTGCTCGATCGCATTGAGCACGTTCGCCCACACCGAGGGGCTGCCCGGGCCGGTGATGACGAACAGGTTCGGGAAGCCCGCCAGTCCAATGCCGAGGTAGGTCCGCGGGCCGCCGGCCCACTCGTCGGCCAGCCGCAGCCCATCCCGCCCGCGGATGTCCATGCGCAGCAGCGCGCCGGTCATCGCATCGAAGCCGGTCGCGAACACCACGCAGTCGAGCGGATACTCGGCCGCCGCGGTGCGGATCCCGGCGGGCGTGAAGGTCTCGATCGGCGCGGCGCGCACGTCCACCAGCGTGACGTTGTCGCGGTTGAAGGTGGTGTAGTAGTCGGTGTCGGCGCAGATGCGCTTGCAGCCCACCACGTCGTCCGGGCACAGCAGCGCGGCGACCGCCGGATCGCGCACGGTCTCGCGGATGCGCTCGCGGATGTACTCGGCCGCGCTCTCGTTGACGCCCGGATCGATGAGCAAATCGTCGTACGCGGCCAGATAGCGCGTGCTGCCGCGCGCCCATTGGTCGTCGAACACGCGCCGCCGCGCCCCGGCATCGGCACGGGCGCCGAAATTGCCGTTCCCGCCGTCGTAGGTCATGTTCCGCAGCGAGGCGAGGAAACCGGGATAGTCGGCCTTGATGGCGTCCATCTCGGCCTGACCCAGCGGCCGGTTGCGCGCCGGCACGGAGTAGTTCGGCGAGCGCTGGAACACGTACAGGTGCCGGGCCTGTTCGGCGATGATCGGGATGGCCTGGATCCCGGACGAGCCGGTGCCGATGACGCCGACGCGCAGGCCGGTGAAGTCCACCGGCGTGTGCGGCCAGTCCCCGGTGTGATAACGCGCGCCGGAGTAGTCCTCCAGCCCCGGGAATTCGGGCGTATTCGTTGCCGACAGGCACCCGGTGGCCATGACGCACCAGCGCGCGGCGATCGTCCCGCCCGCAGCGGTGCGGATCCGCCAGCAGCGGCCGGCGGCGTCGTAATGCGCGCTTTCGACGCGGGTGTCGAAGTCGATGTCCCGGCGCAGGTCGAAACGCTCGGCGACGTGGCGCGCGTACGCCAGGATCTCTGGCTGGCCGGCGAAACGCTCGGTCCAGTTCCAGGCCTGCAGCAATTCCGGCGAGAACTGGTAGCAGTACTCCATGCTCTGCACGTCGCAGCGCGCCCCCGGGTAGCGGTTCCAGTACCACGTTCCGCCGACGTCGCTCGCGGCCTCGATCACCCGCACCGACAGGCCGAGCCCGCGCAGGCGGTGCAGCATGTACATGCCCGCGAAGCCCGCGCCGACGATGACTGCGTCGAATTCCCGTGCTGCTGCATTGACAGACTGCATTCTCGCCTCCGGTCGGTGCCCGGCCGGTCACCCGGCCCGCGCGCTCTCAACGCATGCCGATCATTGTCCAGGATTTTCAAACGCTGTTCAGCCTCAGCGGCCGCACGACTCTCCACGCGGCTCGCCGTCCGCACCCCGGCCTTGACCGGGGCGCGCCTGATGAAGTGTACTCCCGTCGCAGTCGCGCACTGCCGCCCCGCACGTGCACACGCACACCCAACCCCGACGGAGTGAACGATGGCGCGAATACCCTACCCCGACCCGGAAGCCCTGTCGCCGACACAACGCGCGATGGTGCAACGCAGCCCCTTGAACGTCGGGCGAATGATGGGGCACCTGTCCGAGCCGGTGCACGCGGGATTCTCGAAGATGGGCATGGCGCTGCTCGGCGGCGGCTCCAACCTGCCGCCGCTGCTGCGCGAACTGGCGATCCTGCGCGTCGGGCACCTGAGCAGGTCGCGCTACGAAGTGCACCAGCACGAGGGCCTGTGCCGCAACCTGGGCTTTGCCCAGGACAAGATTGCCGGCACGGCGCGCGGTGCGGACGCCGGCTGCTACGACGCGGTCGAACGCGCGGTGCTCGCATTCACCGACGACGTGGTCGCCAACGTGCGCGCCGGCGACGCGACGCTGGCCGAGGTGCGCCGGCACCTGACGGACAACCAGGTGGCCGATCTCATGGTCGCCATCGGCACCTACATGATGGTGTCGCGCCTGCTGGAGACCTTCGGCGTCGACATGGACCCCGAGGGCGTGATCGTCGATCCGGGCGCGCGATAGGTCCGGCGGCCCGCACCATGCACGACGAACAACATATCTCCAACCTGCTGCACGCCTATGTCGAGGCCGTCGACCAGCGCGACTTCGAGGCGCTGGGGGATCTCTTCCAACGCGCCAGTTTCCAGTTCGTGATGCCCGGGCAGGCGCCGGGCAGGATCCTGCGGGGCAAGGACGACATCCAGCGCTTCCACAGGAAGATCCTGGGCCCGATCGAGGACGGCACGGTGGGCCGCCACATCATCTCCAACCTGATCGTGGAGGTGGCCGACAACGGCGAAACGGCGACCAGCCGCTGCTACTCCTGCGGCCTGCGCTTCAGGAAGGGCAGCCCGCCCGTCGTGGTGGGCGTGGCCCGGTACTTCGGACAATATCGCAAGCTCGACGGTGCCTGGCACCTGGCCGGGATCGTCAACCAGCTCGACCTGTTGGGTTGAGGTCGTACGCGGAGCGATCCGCGGCCTGATGGATTCATCCGGTCCCATCGCGACGAAGCCACTAAGTCGCTGCGCCGCCCCGCGTTTGCAGCGCGCGGGATTCCCGGGCTAGATTGGGCACCCATTCGATCGATCCGTCCGGGGGCCTCATGAACACGCCTGCCGCTTTCAGGCCGATCTCGGCAGACTCGCACGTCACCGAGCCGCGCAACTGCTACATTGACTACATCGACCCGGCGTTCAGGGCGCGCGCGCCGCGCATCGTGCGCGAGCAGGACGGCGGTGATTCGTTCGCGATCGACGGCATGCCCGGCACGGTTCCCGTGTCGATCATTTCCGCGGCCGGGCTCGACCCGCGCAAGATCACGATGAGCGGGCGCAAAATCGAGGAGATCCACCCCGGAGGCTACGATCCCAGGGCCCGCCTGGCCGACCAGGATCGGGACGGCGTGGCGGCGGAAATCATCTACCCCTCGGTCGGCATGGTGCTTTGCAATCATCCGGAGCCGGCCTACAAGAACGCCTGCTTCCAGGCCTACAACCGCTGGCTGCAGGAGTTCTGCGCGGCGGCGCCGGGGCGCCTGTTCGGGATGGGCCAGACGGCGGTCACCTCGGTGGCCGAGGCGATCGAGGACCTGCGGCGCATCAAGGAAATGGGCTTCGCCGGGGTGATGATGCCGGGCGAGCCCTGCACCGAGCAGGATTACTACGATCCGATCTTCGATCCGCTCTGGAAGGCGGCCGTGGAACTCGGCCTGCCGCTCAGCTTTCACATCCTGACGTCCAGGCGCGGCAATACCAAGACCTTGAACGGCGTGCACGCCGAGGACGTCTCCCGCGGCGTGCTCGGAACCCACGGCGCCATCCGCCCGAACCAGGACATCATCGGCAATTTCATCTGGGGCCGGGTCTTCGAGCGCCATCCGGACCTGCGCATCGTCTGCGTCGAGGCCGATGCCGGCTGGGCACCGCACTTCATGTACCGCATGGATCATGCGTACAAGCGCCTGCGCTACATGCTCAGGATCGGCGACATGGCGCGCCTGCCGAGCGAGTATTTCCACGATAACGTCTACCTGACCTTCCAGGACGACTGGGTCGCGTTCCGGATGCTCGACATGTGCAACCCGCGCAGGTTGCTGTGGGCGAACGACTTCCCGCACAGCGATTCGACCTGGCCCGGGAGCCAGGAACTGCTGGCCGAGCACACGGCCGGCATGGGCGAGCGGGAGAAGCGCTGGATCCTGGCCGACAACGTCACCGAACTGTACCGGCTGAACGTCCACTGAGCGCGCGGCGCACCGAGGGAGACCGGGTCTTGGCGTCACGACTGGAACTGTGGACCAACCTGTCCACGGCGCAGACCGGCAATCCGCTCGCCCCGGTGGCGCGCGCGAAGCGGATCGAAGCCGACGGCTGGGACGGCGGCACGTTCGTCGACACGCAGTGCATCGCCAACGACGCCTTCATGTGCCTGGCACTGTGCGCGGGCGCGACCTCGCGCCTGCGCCTGTCGACGGGCGTCACCAACCCGATCACGCGCCACCCGTCCGTCGTCGCCGGCGCCGCCGCCACGCTGCAGGTGCTCTCGGGCGGCCGCGCGGTGCTGGGCATCGGCCGCGGCGATTCGGCGCTCGCCTACATCGGCGCCTCCCCCGCTCCGCTGGACGAGTTCGAACGCCGGCTGACGGTGCTTCAGCGCTACCTGGGCGGGGAATCCGTGCCGATGGACGAGGCCGCCTCGATGCTGTCAGGCGCGCGCCAGGGCTACGAAAACCTGGCGCTGGCGCAGACCCTGCCCGGAAGCTGGCTGAAATGGCTGCCCGAGGGATACGCCAAGGTGCCCATGGAGGTCCTGGCGACCGGGCCGCGCGTCATCGCCATCGGCGCGCGCCGGGCCGAGATCGTGAGCGTGGCGGTCGGCGCGGACGAACGCAGGCTGGCCTGGGCCATCGGCGTGGCGCGCGAGGCCGCTGAACGGGCCGGCCGCGATCCGGCCACGATCCGCTTCGGCGCGCTCGTCCCGCTGCACGCGCACGACGACATCCGCCAGGCGCGCAGGCACGCGCTGGGCGCCGTCTCGGGCACGGCCCGATTCTCGATCATGAACAAGCGCATCGTCGGCCCGGTGACCGCGCACCAGCGCGAGGTGCTCGAGCGGCTTGCGCAGGTCTACGACATGAAGACCCACGGCCAGGGGGGCGCGCAGGCCGCCGTCCTGGACGACGCCTTCATCGACGATTTCGCCGTCGTGGGCAGGCCCGAGCGCTGCCTGGAGCGGCTGGCCGCGATCGTCGCCCTGGGCTACGACCGGCTCTGGCTCACGACGCCGCTGGACCAGGGCGCGTCGGGCGAGGAGAGCTACCGCATGACGGTCGCCGAGGTCATCCCGGCGCTGCGCGCCGTGCGGCAGGCTTGAACCGCCCGGCAGTCGCGGTCGCAGCGCGAGGCGACCCCGGCACACGCGCCTACAACGCGTGCCAGTTGATGAGTTCCTGATCCGTCGCAACCATCGCCGTGACGCCGCGGGCGTCCTGCTCGGCCAGGAACATGGCGGCCTTGATCATCAGCTCCGGGCCGATCC
>JBFXBD010000100.1:0-15025 GCA_050183625.1 Gammaproteobacteria bacterium | reverse complement strand
AAGCGGCGCGCGCTGACCCGGCTGGCCAATGAGCTTGGCCAACAACTGGTGCCGCTACAACAACAGACCCAAGCCTAGGGGGTTCATGGAAAGGAGCGAAGCGACGAAGCAATCCACGCGCTGCCGGTGGCATCCAGGCCGCGTGGGTCGCTTCGCTTCGCTCGCGACGACGATCGTTCCTGGCCGCGATCGGCCGGGGCTGCCCGGGTTCGGACTTGCGATGGCCGGATCGCTCAGGAATGCAGCAGGAACGCGCGGATGCGGTCGATCTGGGCCGCGTCCGCCAGCGCCGGCACGTGGCCGACGCCGGGCACTTCCATCACCTCGAACGGCGCCGCACGCCGGGCCATGCGCTCGACGGTCGCCGGCAGCATGAGGTCGGACGTCATCCCGCGCAGCAGCAGCACCGGGCAGTCGACGTCCTCCCAGATCGGCCACATCTCCACGTCGCGTTGCTGCGGGTGCCGGAACGGCGTGCCGATGGCCGGGTCGTAGGCGTAGCGGTACCGGCCCTGCGCGTCGATGCGGTGCCCGTGCAGCGCGTAGTGGCGCCAGAGTTCGTCGGGCAGCTTGCCGTAGGCGGCGCTGTTCGCGCGCAGGTCGCGCTCGAAGTCCGCCACGGTGTCGAACGCCGGATCCATGCCGACGTAGCCCGCGAGCCGCGCCGAGAACTCCTTGGGCACGAACGGGCCGATGTCGTTCAGCACCAGGCGCCGGAGGGGGTGCCCCGGCCGCGAGGCCAGCATCATGCCGATGAAGCCGCCCATGGACGTGCCGACGACATCCACCGACTCGACGTTCGCACGCGCGATCAGCGCGGTCATGTCCGCGCAGTACTGCGGATAGGTGTAGTCGGCGCCATCGTGCAGCCAGTCGCTGCGGCCGCGGCCGCACACATCCGGGCACAGCACGCGGAAATCCGGGGCCAGGGCCGCAGCCAGCGGGTCGAAGTCGCGGCCGTTGCGCGTCAGCCCGTGCAGGCACAGCACCACGCGCGGATTGTCCGGGCGGCCCCACTCGGTATAGGCGATGCGGTGGAATCCGCGCGGATCCAGGCCGAGCAGCGAATTTTCCTTCATGGTCGTCATGCCCAGGGCTTGAAGTGCTTGCTCAGGGCGATGCCCTGGCGCTGGTAGTTGGACTTCACGTCGCGGCCGTAGAGCCGTTCGGGCGTGGCGGTCAGCGGCTCGTAGACCAGCCGGCCGACCACCTGGCCGTGCTCGATCACGAACGGCACCTCGTAGGAGCGCACTTCCAGCACCGCGCGCGAACCCTCCCCGCCCGCCTCGGCGTGGCCGAAGCCGGGGTCGAAGAAGCCGGCGTAGTGGACCCGGAACTCGCCCACCAGCGTGTCGTAGGCGATCATCTCCGCGGCGTGCGTCGGCGGGACCTTCACAGCGTCGCGCGAGCCCAGGATGTAGAAGTCGTCCGGATCCAGCACCAGCCCGCCGCGGCGCGGCGCGCGCACCGGCTCCCAGTAGTCGGCGACGTCGTAGTGCCGCACCTTGTCCACGTCGATGAGGCCGGCGTGCGCGCGTGCCTTGAAGCCGATGATGCCGTCGCTGCGATCGCCGCGCACGTCCACCATCACCGGCACGCCGTCGCGGATTTCCTCGTCGCGCAGATCCGACCCGACCAGCCCCTGCTCCCGCTGCAGGCGCCGGTGCTCCTCGTCGCTCACGGCCGGTGCGCCACGCGCGAACCGCAACTGCGCCAGGCGGGTGCCGGTGCGCACCA
The DNA here is from genome assembly GCA_050183625.1 of Gammaproteobacteria bacterium. Lineage (GTDB taxonomy): Bacteria > Pseudomonadota > Gammaproteobacteria > JADZEE01 > JADZEE01 > JBFXBD01. The sequence goes on along the minus strand of JBFXBD010000100.1, from coordinate 13,288 downwards.
GCACGCTGAACGTGCGCGGGGAAATCTCGGCATACAGCCCGCCGCGATAGCCGGCGCGCACGCGGTCGAACTCGGTGCCCTGGTCGGCGATGAGGCGGGTGAACACGTCCAGGCGGCCGGTCGAGCTCTTCGGATTGCCGCGCGCCGACAGGTGCGGCCCGAGTGCCAGGCGCTCCAGCAACGGCACGATGTACACGCAGCCGCGCTCGAGCACGCCGCCGGCACGGATGTCCATGCGGTGCATCGCCAGTTCGTCCAGCTTCTGCTCCACGGTCGCATCGCGGCCCGGCAGGAAGCTGGCACGCACGCGGTACGCACACTCGCCCAGGCGCAGGTCCAGGCTGGCGGGCTGGAGTTGATCATCCAGGATCGGATACGCGGCATCGATCTCGCCGCTGGCGCGGAACAGCGCCGCGATCTCCTGCGAAGGCAGGATGCCGGCGCGGCGCGGCGCGGCGGGCTCGGCGTCTGGCGACGGATGGGCGGTCTTGTCGGCTGGCATGGGTTCTTCGGGCTGGGGCGTCCCGGCCGTCACGGCATGAGCCAGGGCCGGTCCGCGCAATCGCGGCCTGCCCGCATCGTGCCATAGGGCCGGCGCACGGTCGACAGCCGCACCTTGGATTGCCGGGCGTTGCGCGGCCGCCGGATAATCGGTCGCCGCGCCATCGGCGGCGCCAGGAGGTTTGCACCGATGACCTACGCTGCGGATCCGCGCACGGACGCCGGCCTCGTGCACACCTACCGGCTTGCGCACTGGGCCGGGCGCACGCCGGAGCGCACCTGCGCCCGCTTCCCCGCGCACGGCGACGAGCACTGGACCTGGGCCCGCGCCGACGCCGAGGCCAGCCGCGCCGCGCATCTGCTGCGCCGCCTGGGCGTGGGCCGGGGGGACGCGGTCGCGCTGTTCCACGAGGCGGCGCCGGATCACCTGCGCTTCATGCTCGGCGCGCTGCGGCTGGGCGCGGTCGCCGCGCCGGTGAACGACGCCTACCGCGGCGAGGTGCTGCGCCACGCGCTCGACCTGTGCGGCGCGCGGGTGGCGCTTTGCAGCGCTGCGTTCCTGGAACGGATCGCGGCGCTCGAACTCGCGTCGCTGCGCACCCTCGTGGTCGCGGGCGACGCGCCGGCCGCGCTCGTCGAATCGCTCCGGGAGCGATTCGAGATCGTGCCCGCGGCGGCGGCCGCGGACATGCCGGCGAGCGCGCCGGAGGTCGAGCCGATCCATTTCTGGGATCCGTACTGCGCGGTGTTCACCTCCGGTACCACCGGCCCGTCGAAGGCCGCGCTGTCGCCCTACGCGCAGATCCACGCGGTGGTGGAGCACAACCTGCTGCGCTGGCTCGGCCCGGACGACGTCTATCTGATCGACTCGCCGATGTTCCACGTCAGCGGCCTGCTGTCGCTGTACGTGATGCTGTGCACGGGCGGGCAGATGGTGTTCTATCCGAAATTCTCCTCGGCGCAGTACTGGGAGCGGGTGCGCAAGCACCGGGCCACCGCCGGCACCATCATGATGCTGGAGTTCCTGTGGAAGCAGCCGCCACGCCCGGACGATGCGGACAACACGCTGCGCTGGGTGCTGACCGGCATGCTGCCGCCGTACCTGGAGGACTGGCGCGCACGCTTCGGCGTCGACACGGTGTTCACGTTCTTCAACATGAGCGAGATCTCCGCGCCGCTGCAGACCGGCCCGAACCCGGCGAATCATCGCAGCGCCGGCAGGGTGCGCCCGGGCGCGCAGGTGCGGATCGTCGACGAGCATGACGTCGAGGTGCCGGCGGGCACCGTGGGCGAACTGGTCGTGCGCACGGACCGGCCGTGGGAGATCTGCATCGGCTACCTCGGCAATCCGCAGGCCACCGCGGATGCCTGGCGCAACGGCTGGTTCCACACCGGCGACGCGTTCTGGCGCGATGCCGAGGGCTGGTACTACTTCGTCGACCGGCTCAAGGACAGCATCAAGCGCCGCGGCGAGAACGTCTCCTCGTTCGAGGTCGAGCAGGCGATCGCGGCGCACCCGGCCGTGCTGGAATGCGCTGTGGTGGCCGCGCCTGGGGAGATCGCCGGCGACCAGGAAGTGCGCGCGGTGATCGCGCTGCATCCGGGCGCGACGCTCGCCGCCGCGGAACTCACTACGTTCCTGGAGCCGCGCCTGCCGCGCTTCATGCTGCCGCGCTACATCGACTTCGTCGCCGCGCTGCCGCGCAACCAGTCCACCAAGGTGCTCAAGAACGCGCTGCGCGCGCAGGGGATCGGCCCCGGGACCTGGGACCGCGAACGCTGAGCCACCCCGTCATTGCGAGGCCGCGAAGCGGCCGCGGCAATCCATGCCGCCTCGACCGGGGAGGACGCGATATGGATCGTTTCGGTCTCGCAATGACTGCGAAAAAGGGGACATTCATCATTTCCGTGGAAATGATGAATGTCCCCTTTTTTGGTTACCAGCCGGCCAGGGCGGCGGCGCGCTCGCGATGCTCGGAGGGCGGGCCGAAGTACTGGCGGTCGAAGACCGCGCGCTTGTACCAGACCTGGGCGTGGAACTGCCACGTGTAGCCGATGCCGCCGTGCAGTTCGATCATCGCCCGCGCGGCGTCGAAGTAACGATCCGTGCACAGCGCCTTGGCCAGCGCCGCCACGCGCGCGGATTCCTCCGGGCGGTGATCGAACGCGTACGCGGCGTACCAGTACAGCCCGCGCGTGGTCTCGACGTGGGTGCCGATGTTGGCGATCTGGTGTTTCACGCCCTGGAAGGTGGCGATCGCGCGCCCGAACTGCTCGCGCTGCTTCGCGTACTCCACCGTCATGTCGATGGCGCGCGACGCGCCGCCGAAGGCGTCCGCCGCGAGCAGCACCAGACCGGCGTCGTGCACGCGCGCGGCTTGCGCGGCGCCGCCCGGGAGCGCATCGCAGGGGGTATCGGCGAAATGCAGCCAGCCGATGCGGCGCGTGCGGTCGATACCGTCCACCGCCTCGACCGTGAGCCCCGGCGCGCCCTTCTCGACCAGCGCGAACGTGCCGCCCGCCAGCCCGACCAGGAACAGGTCCGCGTCGGCCGCGAACAGCACGTTGCGCTTGCTGCCGGTGAGCCGGCCGTTCGCGGCGGCGAGCCGCCACTGCCCGGGCTGCCAGCGATCGCCCTGCTCGGCCACCGCATAGGAAGCCACGATCTCGCCGGACGCGAGCCCCGGTAGCCAGCGGCGCTTGTGCTCCTCGCTGCCGCAAAGGGCGATCGCCAGGGTCGCCAGGGCGTGCGCGAGCAGCGGATCCGGCGCGCCGCAGTAGCCGGCGACCTCCGAGACGATCGCCTGGTCCAGCAGCGACAGCCCCAGGCCGCCGTGTTCCTCCGGCGCGAGGATGCCGGCCACGCCGAGATCGGCCAGCGCCTTCCAGTAGCCGCGGTCCAGGCCTTCGTCGCGATCGTAGATCCGGATGAGCCGCTGCGGCGGCAGGCTGTCGGAAAGGAACCTGCGCACCGTGTCCTGCAGGCTGTACTGCTCTTCGCTCAGGTCGAAATTCATTTGCCGGCTCCGCTGTCCTTGTCGCGCGGCAGGCCGTACCCGCGCTCGGCGATGATGTTGCGCTGGATGTTCGAAGTGCCGCCGGCGATCAGGTAGGACAGCGTGGTGAACATCGTCGACACCCAACGCTCGTCGCCGATTTCGCGGTCGTTGTACTTCGGCCAGTCGATGCCGCGCGGGCGCGGCAGCAGCAGGCCGTCGTCGCCGATCAGTTCGCGGGCGATGCGCATCGCCTCCTGGGCGAAGAAATCGGTGCTGTAGAGCTTGTTCATGTACGCCCAGGGGCCGGGATCGGCGCCCTTGGCATCCCGCGCCAGCAACCGATGCCCCGAGTACAGGTGCGCGACCGCCATGGCCTCCAGGTTCGCCAGCCACTGGCGCACCTCGGGATCCCGCATGGCCGGCGCACCGTTGCGCGTGGCCTTGCGGGCGAGCTTGAGCACCCGGTCGAACATCGCCATCGACGGCTCTCCGCCGCTGCCGGTGCGCTCGGCCTTGAGCGTGGCGCTCTTGACCGCCCAGCCCTGGCCGGGCTCGCCGACCATCCAGTCCTTCGGCGCCCGGGCTTCGGTGAAGAACACCTCGTTGAACTCGGCGTCCCCGGACAACTGCTTCAGCGGCCGCACCTCGATCCCGGGCTGCTTCATGTTCACCAGCAGGTAGGAGATGCCCTGGTGCTTCGGTGCGGCCGGATCGGTGCGCACGAGCATGAAGATGTAGTCGGAGATGTGCGCGTAGGTGGTCCAGATCTTCTGCCCGGTGATCACCCATTCGTCGCCGACCAGTTCCGCGCGCGTGCGCAGCGAGGCGAGATCCGAGCCGGCGCCGGGCTCGCTGAAACCCTGGCACCAGGTATCCACGCCGATGATTGCATTGCGGATGAACTTCTCGCGCTGCCACTCGGTGCCGAACTGCAGCAGCGCCGGGATCATGATCATGTAGTTGCCCAGCGCCGAACGCGGCGCCCCGGCGCGGGTGAACTCCTCGCGGATGATGGTCGCCTGCACCGCGTCCTCGGGCTGCTCCGACCCGCCGTAGCGCCTGGGCACGTTGCGCGCCAGGTAGCCGCGTTCGATCGCGGCGCTGAGGAAATGCGTCATCTGCTGCTTGCGCGGCAGCTTCGCGGCGTCGCCGCGCGGCGGCCAGTGCCCGGCCAGGAACTGCCTGACCTCCTCGCGATAGCCGTCGTACTCCTTGGGAAAGCTCAGATCCACGTCGTATTGCCTCGATTCGGATTCGTTCGATGCGGCGGCCTGGCGGCGATCATCTGCCCTTCCACCGTGGCGGGCGCTTTTCCATGAACGCCTTCGGGCCTTCGACCGCGTCCTCGGTGGCCGCGACCCGGATCCGGTACTGCTCGGCGAGCAGCTCGGCTTCGTTGATCGGCAGCGACAGGCTCTTGCGGATCGCCAGGCGCGTTCCGCGCACCGCGAGCGGCGCGTTGGCGTTCAACATGCCGGCGATTTCCCAGGCGCGTTGCATCAGCGTGCCGTGCGGGATGACCTCGCTCACCAGCCCGAGCTGATACGCGCGCTCGGCGCTCATGCGCTCCTGCTTGCCCATCAGCGCCAGGCGCATGGCGATGTTCAGCGGCAGCACGCGCGCCAGGCGCACCATCTCCCGGCCGGAGACGATGCCGATGCCCACGTGCGGATCCAGGAACGAGGCCTTGTCCGAGGCGACGACGATGTCGCTGGTGGTGACGAAATCCATGCCCGCCCCGGCGCACACGCCGTTGATCACCGCGATCATCGGCTTGGCCTGGTGCAGGTAGTCGCGCGTGGCCTCCTGCGGCGCCTCCCAGCCGCGGAACTTCTCCAGGTATCCGTCGCCGGGGAAGGACCACTTCAGGCCCGGCGTCGACTCGATGTCGCTGGCGGTCGCGTTCTCCGAGCCGCTGAGATCCGCGCCCGAGCAGAACCCCCTGCCGGCGCCCGTGACCATGAGCGTCCACACTTCCGGATCGGCCTCCGCCCGGGCATAGGCCTCGGGAAGCTCCCGGATCATGGTGTCGCTGATGGCGTTCAGCATCTCGGGCCGGTTCAGCGTGATGAGCGCCGTGCGGTCGCGGACCTCGTAGGTGATCGTCTCCCAGGCCACGTCGCGTTCTCCTCGGATTGGGTTGGATGAATTAGACTGGAATCCGGCGGCCGGGATCAACCGCGCTCAGGCACGGTTCGCCGGGCCCGGCACCGGCGCGCGTTCGGCGTACACGGCTGCGATCGCGCTGCCGCCATTCGCGCCGGCGTCGCGTCGCCTCGGATTACTGCGCGGCGTTCATCTGCTCGAGGATCCTGCCCAGGCGCTTCAACTCCTCGCCGTACTGCGCCCAGTCACCCGCCTGCTGCGCCTGGATTGCGCGCTGGTAATGCGACTGCGCCTCGCGCGCCAGCGAATCGGGCACCGGTGCGACCGCCGCGCCGGCTCCGGTCGGCACCGCTTCCGGAAGGGCCGGGACGTGCTCGGGTACGGCAGCGGGGAACAGCCGCGCCAACCCCGCATCGAGGGTTTCCGCCATCACGATGCTGTTCCTGTAGGCGACCACGACCCGCTTGAGCTCGGCGATGCGGCCGCCCGCGGCACGCAGGTAAAGCGGGCGAATGTACAGGAGCGATTCCTCGATCGGGATGATGAGCAGTGGCCCCTGGATCACCTCGGAGCCCTGCTGGTTCCAGAGCGTGATCTGCGGCGCGATCTCCTGGTCCTGGTTGATGCGCGCGGCCATCTGCCGGGGCCCGAAGATCACGGTCTGCTTGGGCAGTTGAAACACCACGAGCTGGCCGTAGTTGTCGCCGTCGCTGCGTGCGGCCATCCAGGCGGCGAGGTTGTCCTTCTGCCGTGGCGTATACGGCACCATCTGTATGTACTCCGGGCCGGATTCGCCGGGCAGCTTCATGATGGTGTAGTACGGCCGCATGCGCGGCGCGTCCTGGCCGAGATCGCTCACGGGTATTTCCCACTGGTCCTCGCGGTTGTACAGCGTGTCGGGATTGGTCATGTGGAACGTCGAGAACATCGCCGCCTGCAGGGTGAAGATCCCCTGGGGGTAGCGCAGCCGCGTGCGCAGATCCTCCGGCATCTGCGCGAGCGGCTTCAGCAGGCCCGGGAAGATCCCGGCCAGCGTGGCGGCGATCGGGTCCTTGGGATCGATCACGTAGAACGATACCGTGCCGTGATAGGCATCGATCGTCACCTTCACGGAGTTGCGGATGTAGTTGATCCCGTTGGCAGCCGGGCTGGAGTATGGATAGCGCGCGCTGATGGTGTAGGCGTCCAGGATCCACACCAGCCGCCCTTCGGAAATCGCCAGGTAGGGATCCGCGTCGTACTGCAGGAACGGCGCGATACGCTTGACGCGCTCGGAGATGCGGCGGTACATCAGCACGCGGCTGTCGGCAGACAGGCTCGGCGAAAACAGCGTATCGGTGGAACCGAACCGGACCGCGAGCAACGCGCGGCGCAGCAGGCCACCCAGCGCTACTCCACCCTCGCCCTCGTACTTGCCGAACACGTTGTCGTCGCCGCGCGGGTAGTCGAACTCCGGCGTCGCGGTGCGAACGAACACATGGTCGTTGGAAAGCTCGCCGAAGTAGATCGCCGGCTGCGTTATCTCGAGATCCACGGTCGAGTCGAGCGGCAGATCCTTGACGAACAGGACGGGCAGGCCCTCGGGGGTGACCTCATTGACCGGCCCGAGGGTGATGCCGTAGCCGTGCGTGAACGTCAGGCGTTCGTTGATCCAGGTGCGGCTGGGCAGGCTGGCCGAGTTCAACTCGCGGGCGGAGAGCATGATCTGGCGGTATTCGCCGTCGATGACGTAGCGGTCGTTGTCCACCGAGACGAAGTCGTAGTACGTGCGGATTTCCTGAATCTGCCCGAAGGAGTCGAGAAGCTGCTGCTCGCTCCACAGCGGGACGTTGTCGAGCGTCGCCGCGTTGCGCGCTATGTCCCCGGCGGTAAGCTGCGCTTCGCCCGACAGTTCACGCTCGATCACCCGGTCCAGCGCGAAGCCTGCGCGCGTGGCCGCGATGTTGTGGGCGATGAAGGGCGTTTCGCGTACCTGCTCGTTCGGCGCGACGTAGAATCGTTGCAGAAGCGCGGCATAGACTCCCCCCGCGATCGAAACGACGAAATACGCACCGACCGCGACCAGAATCGGCCGCAACCGCTGGACCCGCGTCTGGTAGATGGCGAGCAGGGCGCCGATGCAGGCGACGCCGACCAGGATCCACTGCACGGGGATGCGGGCGTTGACATCGACGAACGACGCGCCGTGGATGATGCCGCCCGGGCTGGTCAACAACTCCGGGATCCGAAGCCACGCGCTGAATGCCGTGAGCAGCAGCATCGCCGCCGCCAGCCAGCTCATGTGGCGGCGGGCGCCATCGCCGAGGATGAGTCCGCGCTCCTGATCGAATCGCAGGCCGCCGCTGACGCGGTGCGCCAGGAACACGCCGGCGAGCGCCAGCAAGACCGTCGTGAACAGGATGCCGTGGATGAACTTCAGGAACGGGAGCCGGAACACATAGAACCCGACGTCGCGCTCCAGTACCGGATCCGCGGCGCCGAAGGGCGCGGCGTGCGACGCCATCAACCACAGGTCCCAGCGCGCGGACGCGTACAAGCCGAGCAGGACGGCGGCGATCCCCGCAACCACGTACAGGAGCGGCCGAAATCGGGCCGGATCGACCCGGATCGTGCGCTCGCCCTGCTGCGTCATGACCGTGAACTCGTAGGGCCGCATGCCCTGCAGAGCGACACGCATGTTGAAGTAGAGGAAGGCGAAGCCGAGCAGGAATGCCGCGCCGCCGAGCCACACGCGCGCGGACAACGTGCGCAGGAAGACGTCGCGGTAACCGACTTCGCCGAACCACAACCAGTCGGTATAGAGCGCCACCATCGCGGGCCCGACCATCACGACCAGGCCAATCAGGATCAGCACGACTACGGTACGCAGGTTCATCTGGTCCACGGCGATCTCCAATGCTGCCCGAGGCGAGCCCGAAACCGGATGGCCCGTGCGTGGGGCGGTGCGATGCCCGCCAGCGAGTCTGACATCGTGCCGGTCGCGATTCCAGCGCGCGTGGCCTCGACAGCTCGGTGTCGCGTTCCGGGATCGACACTCGCGCGAGGCGATTCGATACGTCCGGATCGCGAGCGCGACCCGCGGGCGCGGGCATCGAGCAGCCGCCGGCCGAGCATGCGGTGTTCGGTGCGGGCGGCGGCGGCCGGACCGGACCGGGCTGCCGGGAGCCGGTGCGGGCGTGGTTTATACTCCCCGAACGCCCGGGCATCGGCCGATCCCCCGGACCAGGAGTTCGCGCATGACCACGCAGACGCTCGCCGCCGGCATCCCGATCATCGACATCGACTCGCACTTCACCGAGCCGCCGGACCTGTGGACCTCGCGGGCGCCCGCGCGGTTCCGGGATCGCGTCCTGCACGTGCGGGATCTGCCCGGCGGCGGCCAGGGCTGGTTCTTCGGCGACCAGATGGTCGCCAGCCCCGGCAACAACGTCGTGCGGCCGGACGGCTCCAAGGCCCGCGGCACGCTCACCATCGACCGCTTCGACGGCATGACCCCCGGCGGCACCGATCCGGCGGCACGCCTGCGCGACATGGATCGGCTCGGGATCTGGGGCCAGCTCATCTATCCGAACGTGATCGGCTTCGGCGCGCAGGCGCTGCTGAAGGTCACCGAGGATCGGGAACTGCTGAACTTCCACGTCCGCGCCTACAACGACGCCATCGCCGATCTGCAGGCCCGAGGGCAGGGGCGGCTGTACCCGCAGGCCGCGCTGCCGTTCTGGGATCCGGACGAGTCGCTGCGCGAGCTGACGCGCTGCCGCGAGCGGCTCGGCCTGACCGGCTTCGTCATGACCGACCAGCCCCAGCACTTCGGCCTGCCGGCACTGTCCACGCCATACTGGGAACCGCTGTGGAAGACCTGCGAGGACCTGAACCTGCCGGTGAACTTCCACATCGGCTCGGGCGCCCTGGACGTGCACGCCGCCGGCTACTGGGATCGCGAGGCGGACCTGATGGAATCGGTGGTCTACATCTCCACCTCGCTGTTCATCCACAACTTCCGCGACATCGTCAATCTCATCCTCACCGGGGTGTGCGAGCGCCATCCGCGCCTGAACTTCGTCTCGGTCGAAAGCGGCGCGGGCTGGATCCCGTTCGTGCTGAAGTCGCTGGAGTGGACCTTCGACGAGATGCTCACCGCGCAGCAGCGGCGCAAGTACAGCCTGCGGCCGATCGAGTACTTCAAGCGCCAGATCTACGCCTCGTACTGGTTCGAGGACAGCGTCGCGGATTTCATCGAGACGTTCGGCACCGGCAACCTGATGTTCGAAACCGACTACCCGCACCCGCAGTCGCTGTACCCGGGGGTGCAGGAGAAGGCCGCGCAGACGCTGGGCCGCTTCGATGCCGCCGGCCAGCGCGCGGTGCTGTGCGGCAACGCGGCACGCGTGTACGGCATCCAGGCGCCGGCAAGCTGGATCCCGCCCGCCGCCGCATAGCGCGGTCCGCGACAGCCAATCAGGAGTTGACCGTGTCCTCGTAGTGCCAGCCGCCGGGCAGCAGGCTCAGGCGGTGGCGCGGCCCGGGGCGGGAGACATCGCCGTCGTCGTAGCCGGCATCGCCTTCCCACAGCGACACCCTTGCGCCGTCGAGTTCCGCGATGCGGGTGATGTAGACGCGTGGGGTGCCGGCCGCGAGGGCGGTGATCGCCGCCTCCGGCGCCGTGAACACGGCCAGGCGATGCAGCGTGACCCAGGTCGGCGGCGCCATTTCGATCTCGCCGGCATCGCGCCGGCGGATCGCATCCTGCGGATGCAACCACGCATGGTCGTGGATCTCGTTGCCATCGATCTCCACCTGCCCATGCGGCGCCGGCGCGATGAAGAACCAGGTAGGGAACCGCACCGGAGCAATCGCGGGCGGGGTCCAGTGGGAAAAATACCGCAGCGAATCCGGCTCGAGCGCAATTCCGGCCTCCTCGTGCGCTTCGCGCACGGCGGCACGGCGCGCCGCGCCGAGTTCCTCGCCGGGCGCGAGCCCGGCGAAGTCCTGCGGATCGACCTTGCCGCCGGGGAACACCCACATGCCGCCGAATGCCCCCCGCGAACTGCGCCGCAGCATCAAGGTTTCCAGCCCCGTAGCGCCGGCGCGCACCACGACCACGGTGGAAGCCGGCATCGCGGCCCTGGTGTTGGATTCGCTCATCCTTCAAGCCTACCGCACGCGCGGCCGATTCATCGAGCGTCCTGGCGGCGAATGCGGCGTTTGCGACGACGGCCCGAGCCAGTCGGGCCTTTCCGGGCCGCGGATCCGGTCTGAAAGCGCGGGACACTATACCTTGCAAATCTTCCATGCCGTGGAATAATTGCAATGTGCTCCCCCGGTTCCTTTTGCCATACCTGCGCCAGTTGCTGGGCGAATTCCCTGCCGTGGCGATTCTCGGTCCGCGTCAGGTCGGCAAGACGACACTGGCGTTGGAACTCATCAGCGATCAGCCGTCCGCGGTGTACCTCGATCTGGAGGCCCCGGACGACGCTGCCAGAATCGCCGAGCCGGCGTTGTACTTCGAACAGCACGCGGACCGACTCGTCGTCATCGACGAAGTGCAGCGTGCCCCGGCGTTGTTTGCCACGCTGCGAGGCGTCATCGACAAGCGCCGGCGCGCCGGGCAACGCCACGGCCAGTTCCTGCTGTTGGGATCGGCCACCGGAGCATTGCTGGCACAATCCGCCGAAAGCCTCGCCGGCCGCATCGCATACCTGGAACTGCCGCCACTGGCCACGATCGAAGTTGCGGCCGAAGATGCTGGCCGCCTGTGGATACGCGGCGGATTCCCCGAGTCGTTCAAAGCCCCGAGCGACGAGGCCAGCCTGCGCTGGCGACAGCAATTCATCGCCACGTATCTCGAACGCGACATTCCCCAGTTGGGGCCTCGCATCCCGGCGGAAACCCTGCGCCGCTTGTGGACCATGCTCGCCCACGAGCAGGGTCAGCTCGTCAATGCGGCCAAACTCGCCGGCTCGCTCGCGGTCAGCGGCCAGACCGTCGCGCGTTACATCGATCTGCTTTGCGATCTGATGCTGGTGCGGCGGCTGCGGCCGTGGGCGAACAATGCCGGCAAGCGGTTGGTACGCACGCCCAAGGTCTATGTGCGCGACAGCGGGATCGTCCACGCACTGCTCGGACTCACCGACTTCGACGACGTCATCGCCCATCCGGTCGCGGGCGGAAGCTGGGAGGGTTGGGTGATGGAGAACCTGCTCGCCGTCGCGCCCCCGGCCACGCAGGCGTATTTCTACCGAAGCTCCGCCGGTGCCGAAATCGATCTCGTGCTCGAATTGCCGAAGCGCCAGCGGTGGGCCATCGAGATCAAGCGCAGCAGCGCCCCTGTCACGAGCCGGGGATTCCAGATCGCAGCGGGCGACATCCATGCATCGGCACGCTATGTGGTGCATGCGGGAACCGAATCGTTCCCGCTCGCGCGCGACGTGCGCGCCGTCACTGCGCCGGACTTGCAGCGCGAGCTGATGTCGCTGGCGGCACGTCCTTAGCGGGGCGCCGTCATTCCCGAGGCTGCGTGTACTCGCCCTCGAAGACGAAATCGGCACGGGTCGGGCCGGCCTGGCGGCGCAGCACCGAGATCGCCGGGCCCTTGAAGCCGCGGTGGTCGTGCTCGCTGAAGGAAATGATGGAGGTCGGCGCGCCGCTGGTCGCGGGCAGATGCTTGACCTGCTCGATGCCGCGCCGTACCCCGGCGCGGGTCATGATCGGCGCGAGCGAGATGCCTTCCAGCAGCGCCCGGGCGCCGTCGTGCACGGCGATGATCATGTCCTCCAGTTCCGGCGGCGGCTCGCCGTGCCGCTCGCGATAGCGGCGGAACAACCGCACCGCGCGCGGATTGCGTTCGTCGAACAGCGACGTGCCGACCCAGCCCTGCATGCGCCCGGGCAGCAGCCGCGCCGCCGGCGCGAAGGAACCGCCGGCCACCACCCTCGGCACGTCCCAGCCTGCGTCGGCAACGGCCTCGATGAACGGCAGCGAGCCGTGGCTGGTCATCATCAGCAGTGCGTCCGGCCCGAGCGCACGCAGGCGCGCGACGCCGGCACGTGCCGCCTGGCCCTGGCGCGCGCGCGCCGCGGCGTCGAGCACGAGCGCGGGGATTCTTGCCTCGCCGACGATCTCCAGACCGAAGCGCCGCGCGCCGATGCGCGCATAGTGCATCCATTCCTCGCCGTGCCAGGCGGTGTCCCACAGCACGCCGATGCGGCGGTGCCCCTGGCGATGCAGCCAGCTCGCGGCAAGCAGCGCGTCCTCCGGCGCCGCGCCCCAGGGCATGCCGAACGTCCAGGGGCTGGCGAGCTGTTCCGAGCAGCCGAACAGGAAGGTCGATACCTCCCCGGCGTTGGCGGTGTCGCGCACCGCGCGGCCGTTGTCGGCGTTCGACGGCCCCATGATCGCCAGCACGCCCTCGGCCTCGAGCTCGCGCCACGCCTTCACCACGGCGTGCTGGCCGCCGGTGGGCAGGCCCTCGACCTGCCGCACCGCGATCTCGATCGGCTGGTCGATGCCGTCGCGCGCGGCGATGTCCTCGAACGCGAAGTCCAGGCAGTTGCGCCATACGCCGGCCCAGTCGCCAAACCCGGTGGCCGGCACGTATTCGCCGACCAGACGTCCGATCCCGATCGCCATGTGACCCCTCGCGCCCGCCGGGAGTGATGTGGCTATGATGCGTCCCGCGCCGG
>JBFXBD010000099.1:0-15625 GCA_050183625.1 Gammaproteobacteria bacterium | reverse complement strand
ACCGCCAGCGGCGCCTGGGGGCTGGCGCTGGCGCCGCAGCGCGTCTCGACATCGACCACGGCGGGTACCGGGTCGCCGCAGAAGGCGCAGCGGCCCCGGGTGCGTTCCGGCTCCGCCTGCGCGTTCGTGGCCGGGTTTGCCGCGCCGGCCCGGCCGCGCTGCGCCTGTGGCAGGCGCTCGCCCAGGCGCCGATCGTAGGCGCGCCGGCGCGCCGGATCGCTGAGCACATCGTAGGCCTGGTTGATGGCGGCCGCGGTCTCGTGGTCGCCGCCGCGATCCGGATGGCGGCGCAGCGTGGTCATCAGGCTGCGATAGCTCGCGGCGATGATCTCCGCGGGTGCGTCCGGCTGCACGTGCAGGATCCGGTAGTAGTTGCGCCGTTCGTTCATGGGCCGACGGGTACGGCTGCACGGGGCGGCGTGTCCGGGATGTCCATGCGCGGCCGTCCGCCCCCGGGCGCGCGCGTCATCGCACTGTGTCGGCGCGCGCCGCGCCGGCTTGAGAAGCACGCCGCCTTCGATCCTGCGGGCGGCGTGCAATACAATCCGCCGCAGTTCCGCTTCGGTGCCGGCGTGCCGATATCGGAGCATGGCGCTGAAACCGGGGGGCACGGGCATGGCGGAGGGCGATTTCGCGGTGGTGTTCCAGGGGCGGCTGGTCCAGGGCGCGGATCCGGCCACGGTGCGCGCCAACCTGATGCGCCTGTTCAAGGCCGACGCGGCGCGCATCGAGGCGCTGTTCACCGGCCAGCGCACGGTATTGCGCCGCGGCCTGGACGAGGCCGGCGCCCGCGGCTACCAGGGGGCGCTGGCCAAGGCCGGTGCCATGGCGGAGATCGTCCGTGCCCCGGCATCGGCGCCGCCGGCAGCCGCGGCCCCGGCCGCAGCAAACGCACAGGCCACGGGAGGCGCGCCGGCGCCTGCCGGATCCGCGCCATCGGCGCCGCATCCCGCGCAACCGCCGGCCGGCGCTTCGGCCGGGGCGACCACGTCCGCAGCACCGCAACCCCCGCAGGCGCCGGACTCGATGACCATGGCCGAGCCCGGCGCGATCCTGGTGGAGCCCGTGACGGTGGCGCCGCCTCCGATCGACACCTCCGCGCTCTCGCTCGCCGAGGTCGGCGTCACGCTGGTGGAACCGGTGCAGGTCCAGGCGCCCGCGTACGATCTCAGTGGCCTTGCCCTGGATCCGCCCGGAACGACGCTTGCCGACGCCGTGCCCGTACCGGAGCCGCAGTTCGACCTGACGGCCCTGAAGCTGGTCGACGGCTGAACCCGACCGCGGTCAGGCGACCAGTGCGGCGCTCGCCAGGATCAGCCGCACGAGGTCGGTCTGCCCGCGGGTGCCGGTCTTGGCGAAGATGCGCTTGGAATAGGTGCGCGCGGTCTGCTCGGTGATGCCCACGGCCGCGGCCGCCTGTGTCAGCGTGCTCCCGCGGGCCAGCTCCGCCGCGAGCGCGGCCTCGCGGGCGCTCAACCCGAACAGCTCGCGCAGGCGCCCGGCGTCCGCGGCGAATCCGCTCGCGTCGCTCAGGTACAGCACCAGGCGCGGCTCGGCGCGGTCCGCATACACCGGGGCCCGGGTGACCGCGCGCGCCAGGACGCCGATCGCGTCCAGCGCGCCGATGCGGATTGCGCGCGCGAAGCCGCCCGGCGCGCAATCGAGCCCGGCGCGGATCAGCGCGCGCAGCGCCGCCTCGTCGCGCGGATCGGCCGCCTGCAGTTCGCCACCGGCGATCCGCAGCGCGGCGCGCCGCGCACACAGCCGGCGCGCCGCCTCGTCGGCACGCGTCACCCGCCCGCCCGCGTCCAGGCCGATCACGCCCACCCCCATGCTGTCGAAGGCGTTGGCGTAGGCGTCGCGCTCGAACTGCAGCCCACGCAGGCGGGCGAACACGGCCAGTGCGTCGCCGAGGTGCGGGACGAGTCGCTCGCACAATGCACGATCCGCGGCGTCGAAGTCGCCGCGCTCCCCGGGGCGCGTGACCGCGACCCAGGCGCGGCAGCCGCCCGGGTCGGCAATGTGGAACATGATTTCGTAATCCATGCGCGCGCGCTTCATGAACTGGTGGTAGAACACCCCGGCTGCCGCGTCGCGGGTGTCGATCAGCTCGTGCAGCAGGTAGGCGCGCCCGGCCTGCATCGTCGCGTAGGGGAACGGATCGAAGCGGTGGAAGTGGGTGAAATAGCGCTGCTGGTGATCCGGCGGCGCGAACTCGATGTCGCAAACCTCGAACCCTCGCCCGGGCGCGCGCTCGTCGTGATGGAAGATCATGTCGGCGTAGCCGCCGCGCAGTTCCAGCCGCAGGGCGCGGATGAACGACTGCCAGGGCGGTTCCTCCAGCACGCCGCGGTGGATGTCGCGGACCAGCAGATCCATCCGCTCGTTCATCGGTCGGGTTGCATCCGAAATCTTGAATAGGTACCGGGTTACTTCCGGCGGCGCTTTCCGCGGAACCCCTGCATTTTGTCCCCAACTGGGGACAGATGCGAGCCCCGCGTCCGGCTAGATTCTCGCGGTCAACCTCGGGGAGGGATGTCCATGGATCGCAAGCATACGTACGTGGCTCTGGAACTGATCGCGCTCGCGGTGCCGGCGCTGGTGTCCGCGGCGGTCATGGCGCAGAGCGGGGGACTGGAGGAGATCACCGTGACCGCCCGCCGGCGCGAGGAGAACCTCCAGACCGTGCCCATCGCGGTGTCGGCGCTGAGTGCCGAGGGGCTGGAGAACCGCGGCGTGGCCTCCATCAGCGAGCTGCAGTTCGCCACTCCGAGCGTCACCGTCGGCCCGGGCACCTTCCGCAAGTCCACGCTGAACTTCTCGATCCGCGGCTACGACTCGGGTGGCCGCCAGCTCACCGAGGATTCCACCATCGGCCTGTACTTCGCCGAGGCACCGATCACCTCGCCGGTGGGCCAGAACCAGGGCTTCTTCGACATCGCCAGCGTGCAGGTGCTCAAGGGCCCGCAGGGTACCCTGTTCGGCCGCAACAGCACCGGCGGCGCCGTGCTGATCGAACCGGTGCGGCCGAAAAAGGAATTCGGCGGCTACGCCAAGGGCGGCTTCGGCGACTACGGCGCCTATACGCTGGAGGGCGTGGTCAACATCCCGGTCAACGACCGGGTCGCGGTCCGCGTCGGCGCCGTGCACACCTACCACGACGGCTACAACACCAACATCCTCAGCGGCCAGGAGTTCGACGACCAGGATTCCTACGCCTGGCGCGTCTCGGCCGAGATCGAGCTCACGGACCGGCTCAAGACCTACATCGTGTACGACCACATGTCGCACAAGGAAAGCGGCAACGCGATGATCCTGAACAACGTCGGCTTTCCGGTCACGCAGCCGAACCCGGATGTGGTCACGGTCGGCCGGCCCGCCTGTATCGCGACCTTCGCCGGCGATCCGCGCACCTACTGCATCCCGGCCACGCTCACCGGGTTCGGGCAGACGTACATCACCAACTTCCAGGCCGCGCTCGCACGCCAGCTTCCGCGCGGCTTCGAGACCTTCGAGTCCAACGCCTATCCCGGCTCGCCGAACTCGCGCCACCAGAAGCTGCCGTACGACGACGTCCACAACATCGGCATCACCAACCACACCGAGTTCGAGATCAACGAGAACCTGCGCATCAAGAACGTGTTCGGCTTCCGCCGTACCGACTACGCTCTGTTCGAGGACATCGACGGCTCGGCGCTGAACATCCTGCAGACCGAGAACCAGTTCGAGGCCGACCAGTACAGCGAGGAATTCCAGGTCCAGGGCACCAGCTTCAACGGCAAGGTGGACTGGATCGCGGGCTTCTTCTTCTTCAACAACGTCGGCCGCGACTGGACCCTGCGCAACCAGCTCCTGGGCGGCAACTACCGCGCCAACCGCGCCGGCGCGAACAACACCAGCTACGCCGCCTTCGTGCAGGGCAACTGGAAGGTCACCGACCAGCTCACCTTCACCGCGGGCGTGCGCTACACCAAGGACGACCGCTACATCTCCATCGACAACCGCGCCCCGGACCTGCAGACCTGCGCCTTCGTCGGCGCCCCGGCGAACTGCCTGGTCGAGCTGTCCGAGAGCTGGAGCGACCCGAGCTACAACATCAACTTCGCCTACCAGTTCACCGACCGGCTGATGGCCTACGTCGCGCACCGGCGCGGCTACCGCACCGGTGCCTTCGCCGCGCGCGCCACCGGCTTCGACGAGGTCGGGCCGTGGGACAAGGAAATCGCGCTCGACATGGAGATTGGCGTGAAGTCCGAGTTCGAGGTCGGCTCCATGCCGGTGCGCTTCAATGCCGACTTCTACAAGGTGTGGTGGGACAACCTGCAGGTGACCATCCCGCGCACCGCGCAGCGCGGCGCCACCATCCTGCTGGTGAACACCGCCGAGACCCAGGGCTCGATCAACCTGCACGGGGTGGAGATCGAGGCGAACGCGCTGCCGCTGGAGAACCTGTCGGTGGACTTCACCTTCGCCTGGAACTACGCGGAGTGGGGCGACGACTTCCCCAACTTTCAGCTCCGCGACGCGCGCCGCCAGGTCGTCATCGACTACGGCTTCGCCGGCAACCAGGCCTACGGCACCGGCCGCAGCTACACCGCGCCGGAGTTCACCTTCACCGCCGGGTTCCGCTACGGGCTGACCATGCTGCCGGCGGCCTGGGGCGAGATCAGCCTCGGCGCGCATTACTACAACCGCAGCCACGGCTGGGACAACAAGGGCTACTTCAAGACCCCGGCCTACGGCCTGCTGAACATCAACGCGGACTGGAAGAAGATCGCCGGCTCCCGCTTCGACGCCGCGTTCTACATGCGCAACGCCACCGACCGGGAGTACGTGGTCGGGGATTTCTCCTCGAACATGGACGGCCTGATGTTCAACTCGATCATCCCCGGCGACCCGCGCACCTTCGGCTTCACCCTGACCTACAACTTCGGCGCCGAATGAATTAATGGGGACATTCCACATTTCCTGGAAAAGCGGAATGTCCCCTTTATCGGGCTGCGGCGGCGGGGCTATCGACAATCCATTGCGGGCCCGGTGCCGGCGGAGTCACCGCCGGCCGGCGCCTAATTCCGTGCGGCGAGGGCGGCGGCGATGATCGGCCGGAATTCGTCGAACACGTCGGCCGGGATGTCGAAGGTCGAGGTGTCGTCGATCCGGGCCAGGTGGGACTCGATGTCCTCGGCCTGCGGTGGCTGGACGGGGTCGCTCAGCCAGCCGGAGGCGGCGCCGATGAAGACGCGCGCGTAGCGCCCGGCGGTGGCGCTGTAGAGCGCGTGCGAGGCACGGCAGCGTTCGCTCACCAGCCACAGCACCATCGGCGTCACGTACTCGTTGCGCATCGCCGGGGCGATCGCCTCCATGTTGGCCGGGGCCATCGCCGCCATTTCCGGGGGCCAGTCCAGGTCCTCGTTCCTGCCCAGGCGGCCGGATCCCGTCGGCAGCAGGCCGTTGGCGGTGATGCCGTGCGCGGCGCCTTCCAGCGCGATCACGTTCACCAGGCCCGCCAGCCCCATCTTCGCGGCTGCGTAGTTCGCCTGCCAGGGCGTGCCGAACGCCCCTGAAGCCGAGCTGGTCAGCAGGATGCGCCCGTAGCCCTGGCTCTTCATGGCCGCGAACGCCGGCTGGCCGACGTAGAAGCCCGCCATCAGGTGCACGTTCATGACCGCGTCGATCTGCTCGTCGGTGAGCGCCTCGAACGCCGCGTTGCGCAGGAAGCCGGCGTTGTGGATGAGGACGTCCACCCGCCCGAAGGCCGACAGCGCGGTCTCGACGATGGCCTTGCCGCCGGCGCGGGTGGCGCAGCTCTCGTGGCAGGCCACGGCCTCGCCGCCGGCGGACCTGATCTCACGAACCACCGCCTGGGCGGAGCTTTCGCCGCCGGCATTGACGATGCGCCCCCGGGTATCGGTACCCAGGTCGTTGACCACCACCCGGGCGCCGCGCGCCGCCAGGTTCAGGGCATAGTCCCGGCCCAGTCCGCTGCCGGCGCCGGTGACGATGGCCACCCGGCCGTCGAAGCGGATGGTTTGGCCGCGGTTGGGAGTCGCGCTCATGCAGGTTGTCCTTTTTTCATTATTCGGCCGAGCGATACTCTAGCGCGCCGTGGAGATCCGTGGTTCCCTGAAACGTGGAATGTCCCCTTTTTCGGCGCGTGACAGTTCGTTGCAGTCGCCGGGGTGCGTTCCGTTAAGAGTGTGGTAGCGTAGGTTTCAGGAGACCCCGGCCGCCCCGGCCGGGTGCCGGCGGTGCTGGTGCCGCCGGCCGACATCTCAGGGAGAGAGCGCCATGCCCGTCCTGCTTTCCGCCGCCGCGGTCGCGATTGCCTTGTCGGCCGCCGAGCCCCTCGCGATCAACCGCATCGTCATCAACGACAGCCCCGGCGACCAGACCGATCCGCACGTGTCGGGGGACCTGGTCGCTTACTCGAATTTCGCCGGTACGCAGGAGATCCGCTACTACCGCTTCTCGACCGGGGTCGATACGCCGATCACGAACCTCGCGGGCGACGGTACCCGCTCGATCGACCAACTGGCCGGCGTGAGCGGGCCATACATCACCTTCACCCGAATCAACTCCCCCAACACCGAGTCTGACGTGATGCTGTTCGACGCCGAACTCGGCAGCCTGGAGCCGGTCGAGATCAACGAAAGCTCGGACTCGGCTCGCAGCAACAGCGCCATCGGCGGCAATTCCGTGGCCTATGTCGATCACTACTCGCTCTTCACCCCGCAGCCCGGCACGGTGATGCACTTCGACCTGATCACCGGGATCGTGACCCAGCTGTCCAGCAGCGGCCTGCGTGATGTAAACCCGCAGGTATCGCCGGACGGCAACGTCGTCGTCTGGCAGCGCTGCGAGACCCTGTTGAGCTGCGACGTCGTCCAGGCGGTGCGGCAGCCGGACGCGACCTTCAGCGAGGTCGACGTCGCCAATACCGCGGCCGAGGAAAACGATCCGGACACGAACGGCGAGGTCGTCGTCTACGTGAAAGATGCGGGCAACGAGGCGGACATCCACTACCGGGCCGTGGCCGGCGGGGAGGAGTTCCGGTTGCTGCTCGATGGCGTCGACAGCAACCCGCACATCTCCGGCTCGTTGATCAGCTTCGAGAATCGCCTGACGCCGCAGGCACCGGCAGACATTCTGCTGTTCGACCTTCTCACCCAGCGCCTGTTCAGGGTTTCCGACACCTTCTTCAACAACGAAGCGCTGAACGACGTCTTCGTCGATCCGGACGGCACCGTCCGCATGGTCTGGCAGTCGGACGACGACGCCGACGGCTTCAGCACCAACATCTACGGCGCGGTGTTCAGCCTGCCGCCGGCCCCGGTGCCGCTGCCCGGCGCCGCGTGGCTGCTCGCGCCCGGCCTGCTCGCCCTGGCGCGCCTGCGCAAGGCGCCCTAGTTCACGCCATTTCGAAGCGGCCGGTCGGGGCCGGGGCAACAAAAAGGGGGCATCCCACATTATCGAAATAATGTGGAATGTCCCCTTTTTCGGAAGGTCAGGAGGCGCGGCGGCGGCTGCGGGCCAGCAGCGGGATGGCGCTGCCGAGCAGCCAGAGCGCGGCCGGCACCGGAACCGGCTGCGGCGCGGCGAGGCCCTGCAGATCGAACGCGATGCCCGAATCCCAGGCTTCGTCGCCGAAATTCACCACGCCGACTTCCATCTGGTAGGTACCGGCGCCCGGCGTCACGCGCGACAGCAGCCAGCCGCTGAAGCCGCAGCCCTCGGCGTTGTCGCGCCAGCAGGTGCCGTTCCAGGCGCCGAGCGGCGACCAGTCGATCGGGTCGAAGTCGCTCGACTGGGTCGTGCGCGTGTTGAACTCGAAATCCTGGTAATTGACGATGGTGGCGTCCGGATCGAAGTCCACTGTGTTGTTGGTAGCCTTGCTCAGCGCATTGCCGGGGACGACGTTCTGCTTGTTGCCGTTGGTGCTGCGCGCGGTGAACAGCCAGGCCGCGGTGGCGCCGTTGCCGTCGATGAGCCGGGCCCAGGCGTAGTCGTCGAAGCCCTTGCCGTCGGTGGAGACGTAGTTGAAGTACGCCTCGACGGATTCGCCGGCCGCGAGCGTGAACGGCGCCGAGGTATAGGCCGAGCCGTTGGTCTGGCTGAAGTCCGCGCCGCCGCCGCCGCTTTCGACGATGTCGAGCGGGGAGACGCCGTGCGCGGCTGAATTGCTGGTCGTCAGGTAGGCGTAGCGGGCACTGCCGTAGGGCGAGAGCGTGATGTCGCCGTCGGCGCCGAGCGTGCCGCAACTGCCGGTACAGGCCCAGGTGGAAAGATCGGGATTGACGCCGGCCGCGCCGGCGGGCTGGGCGCCCAGGCCGGCCACGACCGCCGCCATGCCTGCCAGGCGCTTGAGGTTCGAATGGGTCATCGGAAAGTCCTTGGAGGGGTTGATAACGATGCATTGCGCCGGCGGCGGCCTCGACGGGACGCCGCCCGCGGTGCGCGGGGCGGTCGCCATCGGGTCGGGTTCCGGCCTGCCGGACCGCAGCGATGGCTTGGCCGATGCGCTGTTGCTGGATCCGCGGGGTTCGGGAAATGGTTCAATGCGGCGGGCGCCTTGCCCCCGCGAATGTGACGTTGGTCAGCTTTCGCGCGCACCGCGGGCTGCGGTTCCGGCAGGCGCGCGCCCCGCGACGCCGGTGCCGGTGCGTCAGCCCAGCGGCCGGTCGGTGGTCAGCATCGTCGATTCCATGTTGCGCGGCCGGCGCAGCGTGTCGCCGCCGTCGACGATGAGGTTCTGGCCGGTCACGAACGCGCCGGCCTTGGCCGAGAGGTAGATTGCGGCCGCGGCGATGTCGTCCGCCTCGCCGATGCGGCCGAGCGGAATGCTGGCGGCCTTGGCCCGGTGCGCGGCATCGTTCTCCCACAGCGCGCGGTTGCCGTCCGAGCGCGTGAACGCGGGCGAGATCGCGTTCACGCGGATGCCGTGCGGGGCCAGGTCCACGGCCAGGTTCTCCACCATCTGGATCATCGCGCGCTTGACGATGGCGTACACGGCCACGGTCGGCGTGGCGCCGGTGCCGGCGGTGGAGGACATGAAGATGATGTTGCCGGCGCGGCGCGCGCGCATGCCGGGCAGCGCCCGCTTGACGAGCAGGAAGTTGTTGCGCAGGTTGGCCACCAGCATGCGCGAGAACACCTCCGGGTCGGTGTTCTCCTCGTTGGTATAGATCCCCATCAGCGCGGCGTTCAGGACGATGGTGTCGACCGAGCCCCAGGCCTGCAGGGCGCGGTCCACCAGCCGCTCCAGGCTCGCAACGTCCTCCAGGTCCGCCGGCTGCGCGAGCGCGACCTCCGCGCCCGCTGCCCGGTTGATGTCCGCGGCGACCGCGTCGCAGTCGGCCGGGTTGCGGCTGCTGATGGTGACGCCGCGCGCACCGTACTCGACGAAGCGCTCGGCGATGCACCGACCCAGGCCCTTGGTGGAGCCGGTGATGAGGGCGGTCTGGCCGCTGAGGTCGAAGAGATCGCGCATGGATTGCCTCGTTTCGATTGCCGGTCCTGGCCGACGCACGCGCTGCGGTGCTGCGCCCGCCGGCCCGTTGCACCGGCACGTGCATCGCGGCGCCGGTACGGCAACCGCGCTCCCGCGCCGGCAGCAGGCTGCCGCGGCAGGTGTCCGCTCCGGTGCCGCACCTTCGTGTATCGCAGCCGTGAGAGTGTGCCCCGAACGGGTGCGCACCCGCCACCACCGGGGGTTCCGACGTGGCCGCACCGCGCGCACGGTTATTGCTATTCTTAAGCACAGGCAAGCCCGCGGCCGTGCAGGCCGCGGGGGCCGCGCGAGGAGACCTGCATGTCCGAACGAACCCATCCGGTCAGCCCGCTGGACAAGGCGCTGGCCGTCAACCTGAGCGCGCGGCGCTATGGCACCTTCGCCGAGATCGGCGCCGGCCAGGAAGTCGTGCGCTGGTTCTTCCAGGCCGGCGGCGCCGCCGGCACCATCTCCAAGAGCATCTCGGCCTACGACATGACCGTGAGCGACGCCATCTACGGCGACTGCCCGCGCTACGTCTGCCGCGAGCGCCTGCAGGCGATGCTCGACTACGAGCAGGATCTCAACCTCACCCGCCTGGCCGACAAGCGCGGCGACAGCACCGCCTTCTTCACCTTCGCCGACACCGTCTCGGCCCGCAACTTCCAGGGCACGAACGAGTGCCACGGCTGGATGGGGATCAAGTTCCAGTCCCACCCGCGCGACGAATCCAGCCAGATCGTGCTGCACGTGCGCATGCTGGACGTGGAGAACACCCTGCAGCAGGAGGCCTTGGGCATCGTCGGCGTGAACCTGGTCTACGGCGCCTGCTTCCTGTACTACGAGCCGGATCGGCTGGTCGAATCGCTGCTGGACAGCCTGAGCACCGAGCGCATCGAGATCGACATGATCGAGTTCTCGGGCATCGAGTTCCGGCACGTCGAGAACCGGGTGATGAGCCTGCGCCTGGTGCAGCTCGGGCTGACGGGCGCGGCGATGTTCTCGGCCGAGGGCCGGGTGCTGCAGCCCTCCGAGGTGCTGCGCAAGCGCCCGGTGCTGGTGGAACGCGGCCGGTTCCGCCCGGTCACGCACGTGAACCTCGACATGATCGACAGTGCCCTGGCGCAGTTCGAGGGCGAGAACGACATCGCGCCCGGCGAGACCGTGACGCTGATGGAAATCACGATGCACAACCTGCGCTGCGGCGGGACGGAAATCGACCTGGGCGACTTCCTCGCCCGCGCCGACGTGCTGGCGACCACCGGCCACGCCGTGCTGATCTCGGACTATTTCGAGTACTACCGCCTGGCCGAGTACCTGGCGCGCTACACCTCGCGCCGGATCGGCATCGCGATGGGCGCCGGAAGCCTCGCGGACCTGTTCGACGAGCGCTACTACGCGCACCTGCAGGGCGGGATCCTCGAATCCTTCGGCCGCCTGTTCAAGAACGACCTGCGCCTGTACATCTACCCGATGCGCGATCCGGAAAACGGCGCACTGCACACGGTCGCGAACCTGCACGTGGGCGGGCCGCTGCAGCAGCTCTACCGCTTCCTGGTCGAGCGCGGCTGCGTGGTGCAACTGACCAAGTACAACGAGGAGTTCCTCAGGATCCAGTCGCCCGAGGTCCTGTCCTGCATCCAGCGCGGCGATATGTGCTGGGAGTCGATGGTGCCGGCCTCCGTGGCCGAGGCGATCCGCGACGGCCGGCTGTTCGGCTACGCCGCCGCGGCCGCCGGCGCACGCCGCTGATCATCGCGCTGCGCCGGCGCCGGCGAATTGCCGGTCCCGGCGTGTGCGCGAAAAACGGTTAGAATGCCGCCACGCACCCGCCCGCGGTGCCGTTGCGATCGTCCGCCCTGCCTGCGTACCGACCGACGGAGCCGTCCCCCGTGATGTAGGCCGCACGTCCACGCGGCCGCTCCGGTGCCGGGCCGTGCCGACCGGAGGCTTCGCAGACGATGGCATCGATGTTCGACATGAGCGGCCGCGTGGTGCTGGTGACCGGCGCCTCGCGCGGCCTGGGCCAGCACATGGCCGTGACCCTGGCGCGCCATGGCGCGAAGATCGCGGTGACCGCCCGCCGCACCGATTCGCTCTCCGCCACCGTGGCCGCGGTGCGGGCCGCCGGCGCCGCGGCGCTGGCGGTGGCCCTGGACGTGACCCGCGGCGAGTCCATCCGCGAAGCCGCGGCCGAGGTCGAGCGCGACCTGGGGCCGATCGACGTGCTGGTGAACAACGCCGGCGTCACCGCGTCGATGCCGGCGCTGGAGCAGACCGAGGCGGTGTGGGACGAGATCCTCGACACCAACCTCAAGGGCCCGTTCCTGATGGCCCAGGAAGTCGCCCGCCAGATGCTGCGCCACAAGCGCGGCGGCAGCATCGTCAACATCGGTTCTATCCTCGGCCTGCGCCAGGCCGGCGCCGTGGTGAGCTATGCCGTGTCCAAGGCCGGCCTGACGCAGCTGACCCGGATCCTGGCCTTCGAATGGGCCCGCCACGGCATCCGCGTGAACGCGCTCGCCCCGGGTTATTTCTCCACCGAATTGAACCGCGAGTTCCTCGGCAGCGACGCCGGCCAGGCCCTGGTCAAACGCATTCCGCAGCGCCGGCTCGGCAACCCGGAGGAACTCGACGGCGCCCTGCTGCTGCTCGCCTCCGGCGCCGGCTCGTACATGACCGGCACGGTCATTCCCGTCGACGGCGGCCATCTCGTCGGCACACTCTGAACGTCTTCCCACTGGAGCCACGCCATGGATTTCACCCTGCCCAAGGACATCGAAGACCTGCGCCTGAAGGTGCGCGACTTCGTCGATCGCGAAATCATTCCGCGGGAGTCGGACCCGGCCAGCTACGACGCCCACGAGAACATCGACGAGGCCGTGCTCGAGCGCGTGCGGGCCAAGGTCAAGGCTGCGGGCCTGTGGGCGCCGCAGATCAAGCCCGAGTACGGCGGCCTGGGGCTGCCGATGGTCGGCGTCGCGGCGCTGTACGAGGAGATGAACCGCTCGATCTTCGGCCCGGCCTGCTTCAACGGCGCGGCGCCGGACGACGGCAACATGCGCGTCATCCAGCGCGTGGGCACCGAGGCGCAGAAGGACTGGTGGCTGCGGCCCGTGGTGGAGGGCAAGGTGCGCTCGGCGTTCTGCATGACCGAGCCGATGCCGGGCTCGGGCAGCGATCCGTCGACCATGCTCACCCGCGCCGAGCGTGCCGGTGACCGTTGGCGCGTCTACGGACGCAAGTGGTTCATCACCGGCGCCGGCGCGGCCAAGCACTTCATCCTCGTCGCCCGCACCAGCGACGACGAGCGCAAGGGCCTGTCCGGCTTCCTGTTCCACGCCGATCAGCCCGGCTGGCGGATCGTGCGCCGCATTCCGATCATGGGCCCCGAGGAGCACGGCGGGCACTGCGAGCTGGAGTTCGACGGCCTGGAGATCGCGGACGAGAACCGGCTCATGAACGTCGGCGACGGCCTGAAGATCACCCAGATCCGCCTCGGGCCGGCGCGCCTGACGCACTGCATGCGCTGGCTCGGCATGGCCAAGCGGGCGATGGAGATCGCCGCGCAATACATCCGCGAGCGCCGCAGCTTCGGCTCCACGCTCGCCGAGCACGAGGGCGTGCAGTGGCTGGTGGGCGAGTGCGCGACCCAGATCGAGATCGGCCGGCTGGTGGTGATGAAGGCGGCCTGGAAGCTCGACCAGGGCGGCATGGCGCGCAAGGAGATCTCGATCGCCAAGATCCTGGTCTCCGAGCTGCTGCACAAGGTGGTGGACACCGCGCTGCAGCTCCAGGGCGCGCGCGGCTACAGCAAGGACACGGTGGTGGAGTGGATGTACCGCTACGCGCGCCAGGCGCGCCTGGTCGACGGTGCCTCCGAAGTCCACAAGATGGTGCTGTCGCGGTTCTACATGGACGAGGGCGACCGCTTCTGGCAGTGGGGACCGAAGGATTGATCGCGGCCGCCGGCCGCACACGCGAACTCAAACGGGAGCAAGCACGATGACATTCAGCGCCGAGAAGCTGCTGGGCTGGAAGTTCAAGCAGGCCAGCCAGACCTACACCGAACGCGACACCATGCTCTACGCCCTGGGCGTGGGCGTGGGCAGCACCGATCCGCTCGATGCCGGAGAGCTGCGCTACTGCTACGAGAAGGATCTGGTCGCGCTGCCCACCATGGCCGTGGTGCTGGCGCCGGACGTCGAGCGCTGGGTCGAGGATCCGAACCTCGGCGTGGACTTCACCAAGCTGCTGCACGGCGAGCAGATGCTGACCGTGCACCGGCCGCTGCCGCCGGCGGCGACGGTCACCGGCCAGTCGAAGTTCCTGGAGATCTACGACAAGGGCCGGGAGAAGGGCGCGGTGGTGTACATGGAGCGCGAGATCCGCAATGCCGCCGACGGTACCCTGCTCGCCACGCTGACATCCTCGGCGTTCCTGCGCGGCAATGGCGGCTGCGGCGGCAACACGGGCGAGTCGCCCAAGCCGCATCCGATCCCGGCGGACCGCCCGCCCGATGTGACGCTCGACCTGCCCACGCGCATCGACCAGGCGCTGATCTACCGCCTGTCCGGCGACTACAACCCGCTGCACATCGATCCGGCGGTCGGCACAGCGGCCGGATTCCCCAAGCCGATCCTGCACGGGCTGTGCAGCTACGGTACCGCCGGGCGCGCGATCGCCAGGCTGTTCTGCGGCAACGACGCGACCAGGCTGCGGGTGTTGAACGTGCGATTTTCCAGCCCGGTGTACCCCGGGGAGACGATCCGCACCGAGGCCTGGCGCGACGGCCCGGGCAAGGCCGCGTTCCGCTGCCGCGTCGTCGAGCGCGACGTGGTGGTGCTGAACAACGGCCGCGCGGAGTTCGCCGCCTGAAGGCCGGGCAACCGCCCGCGCCGCCGGCCGGCGCGGGCGCGCCTGAGTGGTTCGGCGCCGCGATTGCCCAGGCCGGGCAGTCGCGGCACCTCACCATCCACGGCGATCGGCTGCACTATCTTGCCTGGGGCGAGGATGCGCGCAAGCCGGCGCTGGTGTTGGTGCACGGGTTCCGCGCCCACGCGCGCTGGTGGGATTTCATCGCCCCGTTCTTCACCGCCACGCACCGCGTCTTCGCGCCGGATCTGCTCGGCATGGGCGACAGCGACGACCGCCGCGGCAGCCCGTACTCGGCGCTGAACTTCGCCCTGGACGTGGTGGCCCTGATCGAGCATGAGTGCCTGGCACCGGCGATCCTGGTCGGCCACAGCGTCGGCGGTGCGCGGGCATTGCGCGCCGCCGCCGAGCGCCCGGATCTGGTCGCGCGGGTGATCGCGGTGGACACCGGCTACCGCTTCGACGACGTGCACGAGTCGCGCTGGCGCTCGCCGCCGATCAGGCGCCGTACCTATGCCGATGCCGACACGGCCGCCGCACGCTTCCGGCTCACGCCGGACGACGGCCGGGCGCCGGCCTGGGTGCACGACTACGTCGCCCGGCACTCGCTGCGCCGTGTCGTGGACGGCTGGACCTGGAAATGGGACGAGCGCCTGCCGGTGGGCACGGTCGAGACCGACGTCGCCGAGCTGCTCGCGCGCGTGCAGGTGCCGGTGGACTACCTGTACGGCGAATACAGCACCGTGGTGCGGCCGGACATCGCCGCGCGCATCGTCGGCCTGCTGCCGCGCGGCCGCGGGCCGATCGCCATCCCCGGTGCCTGGCACCACGTGCCGCTGGATCAACCGCTGGCACTGGTGGCGGCGCTGCGCTGCCTGCTGGCCTGATGGCGTTGCGCGGGGCTGGGTTAGAATGCGGCCGGCGGGTCATTCCGAAGCGATGAGAGAACGAGCATGAATCTGACGGGCAAGCGTGTGGTGGTGACCGGCGGCGCGGGCGCGCTCGGCCGGGCGGTGGTGGCAAAGGCGCTCGCACTGGGTGCGGGCGTGGTGTCGCTGGACGTCGTTGCCGGCGCCGGCGCGCCGGCAGCGGGCGAACAACGGCTGGTCGTGGACCTGACCGACGCGCAGGCGGTGCGTGATTGCTTCGCCCGGATCGGCCGCGTCGACGCGCTGTTCAACGTCGCCGGCGGCTTCGCCATGGGCCCGACCGCGTGGGAGGTCTCCTCCGCCGACTGGGACGCCATGTTCCGCATCAACGTCG
>JBFXBD010000098.1:0-16271 GCA_050183625.1 Gammaproteobacteria bacterium | reverse complement strand
CGCGCAGGCGCCCCTGCGCGAGCAGTGCATCGATTTCAGGCGCCGGGCGCGCCGGGCAGAACAGGAAGCCCTGCGCATACTCCACGCCGCGGGCGCGCAGATCCCGGCACTGGGCCGTGGTCACGACGCCGGCAGCGATGATCCGCGTTCCGGTTGCCGTGCCATAGGCGACCAGCGAATCGACCAGGCTGGCGGCGCGTCCACCGGCCTGGAGCGCGGCCACGATCGATGCGTCGATCTTCAACGCTGCCAGGCCGTAATGGGCGAGGTACTCGCCGGGCACCTGGGCCGCACCGAAGTTGTCCACCACCAGCGCGATTTCCAGCCGATCCAATGCCGCAAGCATCGCGCGCGTGGCCGCATCGGCGCCCGCGATGGCCGGCTCGGGGATTTCCAGCCACAGATCGCGCGGTGCGATGCCGCTGCCGGCGATCGCCGCCGCCACCTGCGTCGGCAGATGGCCGCCTGCGGCAAGTGCGCCGTCGAGATTGAAATGCAATCTCAGCGCCGGGCGATCGCGGTGATCGGACTGCCACCGATGCACCTGCGCGCAGGCTTCGCCGAGCACCTGCGCCATGAAGGGCCCGAGCATGCCGGCGGCGTCGGCATCGGCGGCGAAGTTGCGCGGCCCCAGCCCGGGTCCGGCGTCCGGCGGGAAGCGCAGCAATGCTTCCAGCGCGATGATCATGCCGTCGTCGACCGACACGATCGGCTGGTAATGCAGCGTGTAGCGCCGTTCCTGGATCGCCCTGCGGACCACGCCCGCGGCCGGACGCACGGCGCCGGCAAAGGCCGGATCACCTGCCTCGGCCACGACGATCTTCGACTCGGTCGGCTTGGCCCGGTACATCGCCGCGTCGGCCGCCCTGAGCAGGTCCTCGGGGCGGCGCACACCCGGGTGCACGACGGCGATGCCGATGCTGGCGCCGGCATCGAGCAACTCGCCGTCCCAGCGCACCCCGGGGCGAAAGGCGTCGCGGATCCGTGCCGCGACGTCCAGGACGGCGTTCTCGTGATCGAAGTCCGCCAGCAGGACGCAGAATTCGTCCCCGCCCATCCTGGCCACCGTGTCGCGCGGCCTGACCACGGAGGCAATGCGGTGCCCGATCTCGACCAGCATGGCATCGCCCGCGGCATGGCCGAGCCGATCGTTGATGTCCTTGAACCGATCCAGGTCCAGGTACAGGATGGCGAACCGCTCGCGGTGATCGCGCTGGTAGCCGCGCCAGGCGTGCTGGAGGCGATCCAGGAACAGCACCCGGTTCGCGAGCCGGGTGAGCGGGTCGTGCAGCGTGTCGTGCAGCAGCCGTGCCTCGGCCTGCTTGCGCGCGGTGATGTCGGTCGCCAGGCCGATGACGCGGTTCCCCGTGCCGGCGCCGCCGCCCAGCCGGCCGGTCGCGTGTACCCAAATCGGGGGCCGATCGCCGGCAGACACGCGGAACTCGCAGTCCAGGCGCGCGACGCGCCCCGCGTGCAGGTCGTCCAGCGCGGCGCGCAATCGCGATCGATCCTCCGGGTCGATGCGATCGAACCAGCCCGACAGGCTCTCTTGCGGCAGGTCGGCCGGCAGGCCGAGTACTTCCGCTAGCCGGGGCGAGTGCCACGCGGCGCCGGAAAGCAGGTCCCATTCGAACACGCCGGCGTCGGCGGCTTCGATTGCGAGCGCGGCGCGGCGGGCATGGGCGCGGAACGCCGCCACCGATCGCAACCGTTCCACCGCGTGGCTCAGCGCGCGGCGCAACGCCCTGGCACTGAGGACCTCCGCGGGAAGCACCTCGTGCGCCCCGGCGGCGAACAGCGCGCGTTCTCCGGCTGCACCCGGTTCGGCACAGACGACGACGATCGCCGCATCGGGACTTTGCGCGCGGATCGAGGCCACGGCACCGATGCCTTCGGCATGCACCGAATCCACGTCCGCGAGCACCGCATCGAAGCTGCCTTCCCGCAGGCAGCCGATGCCTTCGGCCAGGGACTGCGCGATCGCGGCGGGCGCGATGCCGCCGACCTCGCCCGTAAGGCAGGCGCGCAGCACGGAGGCGTCGCGACGCCGCGCCTCGATGACGAGGACGCGCAGGGCGGGCAGGTCGTCGCGATCCATGGCCGACATGATCGGCTAGCGCTTCGTTCGGGCGCGGCGCCGCATCGGCGCGCACGGCGGCGCCTGGCGCGTGCCCGCGACAGGCGGGCGATGGTCGAGATCGAGGTGCTTCGGCATGGCGAGTGTGGCGCGCGTGCGCTGCGCGCGCATCGATCGGTGCTGGCAATGTAATCGCAACCCCGCGGCTTTTCACCGGCAGTTCGCGATGTTTTTCAGAATGTACGCGGATCCGGGCTAATTGGCTCGGTCGCCGGCGCAGTTGTCCACAGACACCGGGAAATAGGATTGCAGGCGACGCCGGGCGCAGGCAGTTTCACGCGACAAGACGCAATGACGGGACGGCACCGCTCCGTCATTGCAAGGCCGGAGCCTGGGCCGGTTCGGCCTCGCGACGAATCGCGCGCGACGGATCCCCAAGGGGCGCACCGCCGCGGTGCCGGCACGCAACCAGGGCATGCCGGCACCGCAACGGATGGGACGACCTCAGGACTCCAGGCTGGACCAGCCCTGGCCGGACTGCGCCAGCCGCCGCACCAGCGGCGCCGGTGCGTAGCGCGGGCCGAAGCGCTGCTGCAGCGACTCCATCAGCGTGACGATCTTCTGCAAGCCGTTGCGCTCGGCCCAGAACATCGGCCCGCCGTAGTACTTCGGAAAGCCGTAGCCGTGGCAGTAGGTGACGTCGATGTCGCTGGCCCGCAGCGCGATGCCCTCTTCCAGGATCTTCGCGCCCTCGTTGACCAGCGGCAGCAGCAGGCGCTCGACGATTTCCTGATCCGTGAACGTGCGCTGGACGATGCCCAGGTTGCGCGCCTCCTCGGCGGCCATGTCCAGTACCAGCGGATCGTTGATGCGCTTCCTGCCCTCGTACTTGTAGAAGCCCGCGCCGGTCTTCTGGCCCAGGCGGCCCATGTCGACGATGCGTTCGAGCAGGTTCGAGAGCCGTTCCTCCTTCGGCAGCGTCGGCCGCCGCGCCTTGCGCACCAGCGCGCCGACGTCGAGCCCGGACATGTCGCGCGTGGCCAGCGGCCCCATCGCCATGCCGAAATTCTCCAGCGCCCGATCGATCTGCTCCGGCGTCGCGCCCTCCTCCAGCAGGTATTCGCAGCCGCCGGTGTAGAACTGGTACATGCGATTGCCGATGAAGCCGTCGCAATTGCCCGCCAGCACGCAGACCTTGTCGATCCGCTTGCCCATCTCCATGGCGGTGGCAATGGTCTGCGGCGAGGTCTTCGCTCCGCGCACGTTCTCCAGCAGCTTCATCACGTTCGCCGGGCTGAAGAAATGCGTGCCGATGACCTTGTCCGGGCGGCGAGTCGCGGTGGCGATTTCGTCGATGTTCAGCGAGGAGGTGTTGCTGCCGAGGATCGCGTGCGGCGCCGCGGCGGCGTCCATGCGCGCGAAGATGTCCTTCTTCAGGCTCATCTCCTCGAACACCGCCTCGATGACGATGTCGGCATCGCCGAGCGCGGCGTAGTCGGTCGCGGTGGAGATGAGCGCCAGCGCCCGATCCATCTGCGCCTGGGTCGTGCTGCCGCGTTCGACCGACGTCGCGTAGTTCCTGCGCACCACGCCCAGGCCCTTCTCCAGCGCCTGCGCCGAGACGTCGATCATGACCGCTGCGATGCCGGCATTGGCGAAATTCATCGCGATGCCGCCGCCCATGGTGCCGGCGCCGATGACCGCCGCCTTGCGGATCGGCTGCGGCGCGATCGAGGCCGGCACGTCGGGGATCTTGCGCGCGCGGCGCTCGGCGTTGAACAGGTGCGTGAGCGCCGCGCGCTGCGGGCTCGCCAGGCACTCGGCAAATGCGTCGGCCTCGAACTTCGAGCCGGCCTCGAAGCTGTCGCGGCAGGCGATCTCGACGCCGTCCACGCACTTCCACGGCGCCAGCAGGCCGCGCGCGCGGCGCTCGAGCGACTTGCGGAAGTTCGCGAATACGGAAGGATCGACGTTGCGCACCTTCTCGTCCATGCGGCTGGTGACGCGCAGCGCACGGCCCTCGGCCACCACGCGGCGCGCGAACTCGACCGCGCCGGCCTGCAGATCGCCGGCGACGACTTCGTCGACGAGCCCGCACCCGAGCGCGAACTGCGCGTCGAAATGCCGGCCGGAGGTGTTGATCTCCATCGCCGTGACGGGCCCCACCAGCCGCGGCAGCCGCTGCGTGCCGCCGGCGCCCGGGATGAGCCCGAGGTTGACCTCCGGCAGCCCGACCTTGGCGTCCGCGACCGCCACGCGCCAGGTGCAGGCCATGGCAAGTTCCAGCCCGCCGCCGAGCGCGGTGCCGTGGATCGCCGCGATCACGGGCTTGCCCACGGCCTCGATTGCGGCGAGCAGATCGCGCAGGTGCGGATCGCGCGTGGCCGCCGGGGTGCCGAATTCGGTGATGTCGGCGCCGGCCGAGAACGTCCGCCCGCGGCAGACGACGACGATGGCCGTCACGGCGGCATCGGACTTCGCGCGCTGCATGGACTCGGCGAGGCCGGTGCGGACGGCATGGCCGAGCGCGTTGACCGGCGGATTGTCGATGCTGACGACGGCGATGCCACCGTCGATGTTGTAACTCACTACGGACATGACGTGCTCCATTCTGGTTGGGTTCGATGCCGGCGCGCGCCTTGAACCCGGGCAGCCGGCGCGCCGATCGTGGCGGCGACATTTCAGTATACCGGTCGGGTCGCGCGGCCGGGAACCGCGGCACGTGCCGATCAGGGGCCGAAGTGGCTGTCCGTGATCTGCCGCTGCCGCCCCCACAGTTCCACGGCCGCGTTCGCGTCCGAATCGACAATCGCGCTCGCGAACCGCACCAGCGTCGCGCGCGTGCGCCGGCGCAGGCTTTCACGATCGACATCGGCGCGCAGGCCGGTACGCCGGTCGCGGCAGATGACGTACAGCGCGTTCGTGAACAGATCCAGGGCGTGATTCTTGGACTGCTGCATGACCCTGCGGTAGAGCAGTTCGCTCGCGGTCGCGAACTCGGAATCGGTAACGGCGACGCCGACCAGCTCGCGCAGCTTGATCAATTCCTCGCGCTCGCCCGCGGTCATGCGCGCCACCGCGAGCCGGATCGATTCCAGCTCCAGGCGGTGCCGCGTCGCCTCGAGCGGGCCGGTCTCGAAGCGCGCGAACTCGAGGTAGGACTGCACCGCCTCGATGGTGGAAGTCGGGTCCGGCACCGACAGCGTCAGCCCGCCGCCCTTGCCGCGCCGGGAGCGCACGACGCCGAAGAATTCGAGCATGCGGATCGATTCGCGCAGGATCGCGCGGCTGAACCGGTAGCGTGCCAGCAGCTCGCTCTCGGTGCCGATGAACGTGCCCACCGGCGCATCGCGCTGGCGCAGATCGGCCATGATCCGGTTGGCCAGGGCGGCACCTTTCTTCTTCGGCCGGTCCAGGTCGACGATCGTCTCGTTGACCGCCTCCTCCAGGTAGGGGGCGTGCCAGATCGAGCCCTCCACCGTCTTGGGGTAGCTCAGGGCGCGGGTGACGTGGTTCAGGTACTCGTCAATCGTCGCCTGCGCGCGGACGAGGTCGCCGCGCTCCAGATCGTCGCACAGGTGTTCGAAGTACGGCAGCGTCTCGGCGAGCCGCACCCGCAGCGGGCGCCGGGCCAGGTGCCGCAGCCGGCTGAAGTCGCGCACGATCCCGCGCAGCGCCGAGTCGAACACGAACAGGCTGGGGTTGCCCGAATGCGGCTCGATCCACGCCAGCATGCGCCAGAAATCCGGTGCATTGGCAGGATCGGCGTCGAGTTCGATGCGCGCCGCTTCCACCAGGGTGCGCAATTGGGCAATCTCGGGCCGGCCGATGCGCCTCATCGCCAGTTCCAGCGCATAGCGCTTGATGATGCCGCGCGCCTCCCGCACCTGGGTGAAGGTGATCGCGCTGAACTCCAGGTAGCTGCGGATGAGGTTGGCGATCGCCGCCTCGGCCGGCTCGGTCACGACCAGGCCGCCGCTGGCGCCCTGGCGCATCTTCACCACGCCCTGGTGTTCCAGGATACGCAGGGCCTCGCGCAAGGGCTCGCGGCTCACGCCGTAGAAGGCCATGAGCTGAGGCTCGGTGCCCAGGTTCTCGCCCACCGGCCAGCCGGCGCGAATGATCCGGCGCACGATCTTGCGCGCGATCTGGGTCGACAGCTTCTCCTTCGCCCCGCCGGCCATGCGCCAATCGCCGCTACAGGCCGGCGAAGCGCTGCAGGTGGAAGTCGGTGTTGCCGAACTGGTTCTCGAACGCCATCAGGCGCTTGTAGTAGTGCCCGATGCTGTGCTCCTCGGTGACGCCGATGCCGCCGTGGAGCTGGATGGCGTGGCCGCACACGAACCGGCCGCTGCGGCCGATGTGCGCCTTGGCCGCCGAGACGCCCTTGCGGCGTGCGTCCGCGTCGGCGTAGCCCATCGCCTCGTAGGCGCGATACAGGATCGAGCGCGACTGCTCGACCTCGATCAGCATGTCGGCCATGCGGTGCTGCAGCGCCTGGAAGGTGTTGAGGGTGACGCCGAACTGCTTGCGCGTCTTGAGATAGTCGCGAGTGATCCACAGCGCCTGGTCCATCGCGCCGAGCGCCTCGGCGCAGGCGGCCGTGATCGCATAGGCGATGGCGCGGTCCAGTGCCGGCCAGGCGTCTCCGGGCGTGCCGAGAACGTCCTCGGCGCCGACGCGCGCGCCCGCGAGCGTCACGTCCGCCGCGCGCAGGCCGTCGATCGTGCGGTAGGACTGCAAGGCGACGCCATCCTGCTCGCGGCCGACCAGGAACAGGCCGATGCCGTCGCGATCACGCTCGGCGCCGGACACCCGCGCCGGGACCAGCAGGCGATCGGCCAGCGGCGCGCCGGCCACCACGCACTTGCCGCCATGCAGGCGGTAGCTGCCGTCCGCCTGGCGTTCGGCACGGGTGTGGATGTCCTCGATTACTCCGCGGGCCTGCGGCTCGGCGTGCGCGACGGCGATCGTGATTTCGCCCGCGCCGATGGCGCCGAGCAGTGCCTCGCGTTGCGCCGGCGAGCCCGTGGCGTCGATGATCTGGCCGGCGAGCACGGCGCAGTTCAGGTACGGCTCCACCAGCAGCGCTCGGCCGAACTCCTCCATCACCACGCCGGTTTCGACGATCGTTCCGCCCAGGCCGCCGACGTCCTCCGGCAGCCCGATCGACAGCCAGCCCAGCTCGGCGAAGGTACGCCAGTGCGCTGCGCTGCGCCCTTCCGGGGTTTCCAGCAGCTTGCGCCGGGCGTCGAAGCCGTACTCGTCCTCGCGGAAGCGACGCACGCCGTCCTGGATCATTTTCTGTTCTTCTGTCAGCAGGAAGTCCACGTGTCCGGTTCCCTTACAGGTCGAGGATCGCCTTGGCGATGATGTTGCGCTGGATTTCGTTCGAGCCGCCATACACCGTGGCGGCGCGGCGGAACATCGCCCGGCTGGTCAGGCCGAGCGCGGGATCCACCTGCGGCGGCAGTTGCTCCCGGGGCAGGTGCGCGTCCTCCGGCGGCGGATACTGCACCGCCGCGTACGGGCCGATGGCCTCCATCGACAGTTCCATCACCCGCTGGTACAGCTCCGAGCCGCGCACCTTGAGCACGCCGGCCACCGACAGCAGCGTGGGGTCGTCCTCCGGCAGCGTCAGCACCCGCAGGACCGAGTAGTCCAGTGCCAGCAGATCCACCTCCAGGGCGGCCAGCCGGGCACGGAACTGCGGATCGTCCAGCAGCGGGCGGCCGTTCGCATTCACCTGCGCGGCGATCCGCTTGAGCGTTTCCAGATCCTTGCGCGTCATCGGCGATTCGGCGTTCATGGAGCGCTCGAAGGTGAGCAGGAACTTGGCGTAGCTCCAGCCCTTGCCCTCCTCGCCCAGCAGGTTCTGCACCGGGACGCGCACGTCGTCCAGGAACACCTGGTTCAGGGTGTGGCCGCCGTCGATCGAGATGAGCGGCCGGACCTTGATCCCCGGCGCCGACATCGGAATGCACAGCACCGAGATGCCCAACTGCGGCTTGACGTCGGCGTTGGTGCGCACCAGCGCGAACATCCAGTCGGCGTAGTGCCCCTCGGAGGTCCAGATCTTGCCTCCGTTGACCACGTAGTGGTCGCCGTCGCGCACCGCGCGCGTGCGCAGCGAGGCGAGATCCGAGCCCGAGTTCGGCTCGGAGAACCCCTGGCACCAGAACTCCTCGCCCCGCGC
This sequence comes from Gammaproteobacteria bacterium, assembly GCA_050183625.1. Taxonomy (GTDB): domain Bacteria; phylum Pseudomonadota; class Gammaproteobacteria; order JADZEE01; family JADZEE01; genus JBFXBD01. The sequence goes on along the minus strand of JBFXBD010000098.1, from coordinate 7,998 downwards.
CAGCGGCGGCAGGAAGCGGCGCTGCTGCTCGGGCGAGCCGAACGCCGCCACCACCGGGCCGACCATGTTCAGGCCGATGCGCGACAGGTACGGCGCGCCGGCCGCGTACAACTCTTCCATGAAGATGTGGCGCTGCATCGCCGACCAGCCCGGGCCGCCGTGCTCCCTGGGCCAGTGCGGCACGGACCAGCCGCGCCGGTGCAGGATGCGCAGCACCTGCGCCTGGTCCTCGCGCGGGGAGTGGTCGCCGAAGCGGGCGCGGAACAGGAGATCCGCCGGCAGGTGCTCGCGCAGGTAGCCGCGCACTTCCTGGCGGAACGCCTCGTCCGCCGGATCGATGTCGAAGTTCACGAACGCCTCGCCTGTCTGACTGTCGAAGCCAAGAGTATACTTTTATTGTCACCCGGGCCGTAACGGCGGCCGCATCGGGCGCATGGCAGGAGAATGATAATGAACGGGACCGTTGAAACTAAAATCTGGGTCAATTCCGCCGACGACCACGTCTACGAGCCGGCGGACCTGTGGCGGCAGTCCGGCATGCCGGAACGGCTGCTGGCGCTCGCGCCCTACACGCGGATCGAGGACGACCGCCAGATCTACTACCTTGAGGGGCGCCAGGTGTTCCGCACCCCGCTGTCCTTCAAGGAGGCGATGGAACCACCCGGCTCCAAGGATCTGGACCTGCGCATGCAGGACCTGGATGCACAGGGGATCTGGGCCTCGGTGGCCTTTCCTTCCACCGGGATCTGGATCGCCTCGATGGCGGACCGGGAGGCCCAGGCCGCCTGCGCGCGCGCCTACAACGACTGGTGCCACGCCGAGATCAACCGCCGCCCGCGCCTCATCGGCGCCGCGGTGCTGCCCCTGGTGGACGCGCAGGCCACGATCGCGGAAACCGAACGGGTGTTGAACCTGGGCTTCAAGGCCATCTTCTTCCCCACCACCCTGCCCGCGGGCGTGGAGTACAACCAGCCGGTGTGGGAGCCGATCTGGTCGATGTGCGAGGAAGCCGGCGTGCCGGTGTGCCTGCACATCGGCACCGGCCCGCAGCCGTTGCATTTCACCACCGGCGCGGGCGGGGCGATCATCAACTACGTGGAAACCGCGATTCCCGCGCAGCGCTGCATCACCCACCTGGTCGCCTCGGGCGTCCTGGATCGCCACCCGAAGCTGAACGTGATGATCGCCGAGGGCGGCAGTTCGTGGATCCCGGCCCTGGTGGATCGCATGGTCGAGGCCTATCGCCAGCACGCGATGTTCGTGCGCCCCAAGCTCACGCGCGACATCAAGGAGATGGTCTACGGCCAGGTCTACTGCTCGTTCCAGCACGACGCGAGCGCGTTGCCAATCATGCTTGCCACCGGCTACGAGAACGTCCTGTTCGGTTGCGACTATCCGCACCTGGAAGGCACGTTCCCGCACACCCAGCAGACCCTGCACGGGTTGTTCGATGCGGTACCGGCGGCGGCGCGGCGCAAGGTCACCCTGGACAACTTCGACCGCATCTTCAACTATCGCACGCCCGAGCGGCTGGCCGCCTGAAGCACCGCTGCCGCACGCGCGCGTCCCGCGCGTGCGTGCGGCGGACGGTTCATCGCAGTGCCTGCCCCGGCAGATCCAGCAGCCGGTCGGCGAGCTCGCCGAACAGTGCCATCTCCCGCGCCGGATCCGGCATCGGCTGCGCGGGCCCGGCGTAGCTGTCGAACAGCACGTGCGTCGCACCGAGCGCCTGGAGTCGTTCCAGATCGGCGCGGATCTGCGCCCAGGAACCCTGCCCGGGGAGCCTGTCGTGCTCGGGCAGCGGCCGGGCCGCGGGCTCGAGCTTGATGCGTGGGCACAGCGCCGGCGGCGGGCGTCCAGCGCGGGCGGCCGCCCGGGCGAGCGCCGGCAGGCCTTCGTCGCGCAGCCATGGCATGCGGAACATCAGCGGGTGCCAGCCGTCGCCGTGCAGCGCCGCGCGCCGGATCGCCGCCGGCGATGCGCCGCCAATCCACAGGGGCGGACCCGGCACCTGCACCGGGGCGGGCTCGGTGTGGATGCCGGTAAACGACAGGTGACGGCCGCGGTAGGCGGCCACCGGCTGCGCGAGGCAGGCGCGAAGCGCTCCCAGGGCGTCGTCCGTCGCCGCACCACGCCGGCCGTAGGGCAACCCCAGTGCCTCGAATTCCTCGCGCGCCCAGCCGGCACCGACGCCGAGGATGAGCCTGCCGCCGCTCAGCCGATCGAGGTTGGCGACCAGCCGCGCGGTGTGCAGCGGGTGCCGGTACGGCAGGACGATCACCGTCGTTCCGAGGCGGATCCGGTGCGTGCGCGAGGCCAGCCATCCCAGCAGCAGGAACGGATCGTAGAACGGTGCGGGGTACTGGGCCTGCACCTGCGGCGTCACCGCGACGTGATCGGACACCATCGCGAAATGGAACTGCCCGCGATCCAGGAAGCCCGCCCAGCGCTCGAAATTCTCCGGCAGTGCGTGCGGGCCGAAGTTGAGCAGGTTGATCCCGAACTGCATCGCCCTCTCCCGGTCAGCGATCGAGCCGTTCCACGCGCACCGGTTCGCCGGTCATCACCGGCATCGAGTTGATCGGATCGGCGCGGTCGTCGACCGCCAGCAGCAGGTTGGTGCAGACCCCTGCGTCCAGCCCGCCGGGCGGCGCATCCGGCAGCCCGCCCCAGCCATGGGCCATGCTGATCACCCCGCGCCGCACGTCCGCATCGGCGCGGGCGATCGCCTCGACGCGTCCGTGGGCGGACACGATCGCGATCCGGTCACCGTCGGCGATGCCGTGCGCGGCCAGTTCCTCCGGATGCAGGAAGGCGGGATTGTGGCGGTGCCGGCGCCGGATCGCGGGCAGGTGGTGGAACATCGTGTTGCTGACTGCACGCATGCGCCGGACCGCCAGGCGCAGCGCGAATGCGCCTGGGGCCGGGAGCGGCTCGGCCCGGACCGCGGCCAGTTCGGCGGCGACGTCATCGGGTGCAACGTCGAAACGCGCCGTGCAATCGGGATCGGCGGCTTCGACGAACTGCGCCGGCACGGCGTGGATGGCGCCGTGCGGGTGGCGCTTGATTTCGTCGAACGGCACCTGCCCGTGGCGGGCGAGCAGGCGCAGGATGTCCTCGGTCGAGGGTGGCGAATCCATGTCCAGCGCGGCGCCGTCCAGGACGATCGTGCGCCCCAGGCGCCTGGCCAGGGCCCAGAAGACGTACCAGTCGTCGACCAGGTCCGAGCCCGGCGGCGGTTCCACCACCGGCGCGTTGTACATCGCATAGGGTTGGAACTGGACGATGGACTCGTAGTCGCGCGAACCCAGATCGTGGCGCTCGAACATCAGCCGCGGCGGCAGGATGTAATGCGACAGGCGCGCGGTGGCGGTCATGAACGGCTCGATCGCCACCAGCAGGTCGAGCGCGCCCAGCGCCTGCGCGGCCCGGCGCTGGTCCGGGATCGCGTTGACCGGGTTGCCGCCGTCGACGACCAGGGCGCGGATCTGCCCGGGCCCCGGCGTGAGGATCTCGTCCGCGAGCGCGCCGGACATCTTCTCGCCGAACACCAGCCCCAGGTTGCGCACGCGGCTGCGCGGGCCGTGTTCCCAGGAGCGGCGTGGCGCGATCACCTGCGCCCGGCGCGGGATCCGCGGCCCGACCACGCCGGGGTTGGGCACCGGATCGCCCGCGCGCGCGTAGCGCCCGCAGACCACGTTCAGGCATTCGACCAGGTGTTCGGCGAGGTTCGAGTGCGGCCCCATGTCCGGGCCGACGCCGGAGGCCGCGGATCCGCGTCGCGCGTCGTGGGCGAACATGCGCGCCGCGCGCACGATGAGTTCCGCGGGCACGCCGGCGCGCGTGGCTGCATATGCGGGCGTGAATGGTTCCAGTGCCGCCTGGAGGCGTTCCAGGCCATGCACATGGCGCGCGCAGAATGCTTCATCGTGCCAGCCCTGCGCCAGGATCTCGCGCAGCAGGGCCGCGAGCAGCGTCACGTCCTCGCCCGGCAGCGGTTGCAGGAACAGGTCGGCGTGACGCGCGGTCTCCGATCGGCGCGGGTCGATGACGATGAGGCGCATGCCCCGGTCACGCGCCGCCTGCAGCGCCCGCAGCGGATCCTGCAGCGGGAAATTGAACGTCGACAGCGACACCAGCGGGTTCGTGCCCACCAGCAGCAGGACCTGCGCCGTCGCGAACGGATCGCGCCCGCCGGCCCAGCCGCCCAGGCGCTCGAAGGTAACCCACTTGGCCGACTGGTCGATCGTCATGGTCGAGAAGAACGAGTTCGACCCGAGCGCGGCGAGCCATGCCGGGAGCATGTGGTTCGCCGGCAGGTTGGTGTAGCTCATGGTGCCGCGGAACCCGGCGATCGCCTCCGGTCCGTGCGCGCGCAGGATGGCCTGCAGGCGCGCAGCGATCTCGTCCAGCGCCTGCTGCGAGGAGATGCCCTCGAAGGTGCCGTCGGGCCGGCGCTTCAACGGTCGCAGCAGGCGCTGCGGATCGTTGTGCGCCTCGTGCAGGTACAGACCCTTGATGCACGCATAGCCGCGCGATTGCGGATTGTCCCGATCCGGCACCGCGCGCACGACGCGGCCCTCGGCCACGGTGAGCCGCAGCCCGCACTGGCCGGCGCAGATCCGGCAGGAGGAAATCACTTCGTGTGTGTGCATATCACGGACTCCTTGCGGTTCGGACACTCCCCGGCATCGCGACGCCCCGTCATTGCGAGGCCGCGCACGAACCACCCCGTCATTGCGAGGCCGCGCAGCGGCCGCGGCAATCCATGCGGCCTTGGCGAAATCGGCGCCGCATGGATTGCGTCGCTGCGCTCGCAATGACGGCGCTGCGCTCGCAATGACGGCGGCGCGCTCGCAATGACGGCGGCGCGCTCGCGACGACGAAGGGGCGGTTCATGGCCGCAATCGGCCGGACCCGGGCCCGGTCCGGTCCCGCAAGGCCGCAAGCGGTGCCCGGCCAAGCCCATTTAGCCATATCCGGGCGAAAAGTTCGCATCCGCGTTGCCGCCGCGAAACCGCGATTGTGCGCGCGCGGTACACGATGCTAGATTTCCGGGCTCGATCCATTGCGACTCCACCCATGGAACCCACCCAGGAAATCCAGACCATGCTGCGCGAGAGCGCGGCGCAGTTTCTCGACGGCAGGGACTTCGCCGCTGCCGCGCGCGGCGCGATCGGGCAGCGCAGGGCCATCGATCGCAGCGTCTGGCGCGAGATGGCCGACCTCGGCTGGCTCGCGCTCGCCCTGCCCGAAAGCCTCGGCGGCTCCGGCCTGGGCATCGCCGAGCAGGCGGTGCTGAGTGAACTGTTCGGCTCGCACGTGTTTCCCGAACCCTACGTCGCCGCCTCGGTCCTGCCCTGCGCCGTCCTCGCGGCATGCACGGACGAGACCGGCACCGGCCTGGCCCGCGCCTGCGGCGAGGGCACGCGCCTGTTCGCGCTCGCCTGGCAGGAGGCTGCCGGGCAAATCGATCCGCCGGTGCCGGAGACGCGCCTGGCGTCCGGCCGCGTGCACGGGCGCAAGCGCTTCGTCGCCGCCGCCGAGGACGACGGCGTGCTGCTGGTGAGCGCGCGCACGGACGATACGCCATGCATCGTCGCCGTGGCCGCCGATGCGCCCGGCGTGCGCATGGCGCATCACGCCACCGGGCTCGGCAGCGGTGCCGATGTCGACTTCCGCGACGCACCCATCCTGGGCGGTGCCCCGCTGCTGGCCGGCACGGCCGCCACCGTGGCATTGCACGCGGCCCTGGCCGCCGGGCGCGCAGCCCTGGCCGCGCAGTTGCTCGGGCTGGCCGCGGGTGCGCTGGATCGCACCCTGCAGTGGGTGGGCATGCGCAAGCAGTTCGATCGGGCCATCGGCTCGTTCCAGACCATCCAGCATCGCTGCGTGGATCTGCGCATCGCCGTGGAGCTGTCCGCCGCGTCGCTGCGCAACGCCATCCACGCATTGGAGCGGGCTCCCGGCACGGCGGCGACCAATGCCGCGATCAGCGCCGCCAAGGCGCGCTGCGGCGATACCGCGACGCTCGTCGGCCGCAGCGCGGTGCAGATGCACGGCGCCATCGGTTTCACGGAGGACGCGCCGATCGGCGTCTACCTGCGCATGGCGATGTCCGCCGCCGGCTGGCTCGGCGGCGCGGTCGATCATCGCCGGCGCCTGCTCGCCGCCAGCCGCCAGGGAGCTGCCCATCATGCTTGAACCGACCCGGCACGAAGATCCCGGCCTGCTGCCGGATGACGAATTCCGTGCCCGCCTGCGGGCGTGGCTGGCTGGTTACTTCCCGACCGAGTTCCGCACCGATCTGCGCCGGCCGTTCCGTCGCCTGCGCGGTGCCGACGCGGTGCGCTGGAACCGGCTGATGCTCGAGCATGGCTGGCGCGCGCCGGCGTGGCCGCGCGAGTACGGTGGCATGGGCCTGTCGTTCCGCAAGCAGCTCATCTACGCCGAGGAGTTCGCCCGCGCGCGCGTCGCGCGCATCATCGACATGGGCGAGAGCCTGCTCGGCCCGGTGCTGATGCAGTTCGGCACCCAGGCGCAGAAGGATCGCTACCTGCCGCCGATGCTCACCTACGAGCACGTCTGGTGCCAGGGGTACTCCGAGCCGAACGCCGGCTCGGATCTGGCCAGCCTGCGCACGCAGGCGGTGCGCGACGGCGATCATTTCGTCGTCAACGGCCAGAAGATCTGGACCACCCATGCCACCGACGCGACCCACATCTTCGCGCTGGTGCGCACCGGGAAGTTCCCGAAGAAGCAGCAGGGCATCAGCTTCCTGCTGATCGACATGGCGACCCCGGGTGTCACCGTCCGGCCGATCAACAACATCGCCGGCGAGTCGGAGTTCTGCGAGGTGTTCTTCGACGACGTACGCGTGCCCGTGGACGAACTGGTCGGCACCCTGGACGAGGGCTGGAACATCGCCAAGGCCCAGCTCGGGCACGAGCGGGTCATGAACGGTGCGCCGGTGCTCATCAATCGCGCGCTGGAGCTTTCCCAGGTCCTGGTCGACGGCATCGGCCGCGGCACCGACCTGGGCTGGCTGGATCGGCTGGCGCAACTGACCGCCGACGCCCACGACTACCGCCTGCTCTACAGCGAAATCTGCGATCGCACGGCCGCCGGCGAGGCACCGGGGCCGGAGGTCTCGGTGCTGAAGATCTACGCCTCCGAGCTGGTGCAGCGGATCACCGAGTTCAACGTCGAACTGGCCGCGGAGCACGGAGCGATCGTCGGCGACGCGGTCATCGGCGATGCTGTGGTCGATCTGCACTGGCAGGTGATGATGGTGCGGCCGATCTCGATCTTCGCCGGCGCGAACGAAATCCAGCGCAACATCCTGGCCAAGGCGGTGCTGAAGATGCCCTCCGAGCCCGGCAGCTGAGCCGGGGCGCGACCGAGCCGCGCTGCCGGGTCAGTCGTCGTCGGCGTTGGCGGCTATGCGCGCCAGATGCTGGTCGGTATCTCCGAACAGCTTCTCGAATACCAGCATGCGCTTGTAGTACTGGCCGACTTCGAACTCCTCGGTCACGCCGACGCCGCCGTGGAGCTGGATCCCCTGGCCGGCCACGAACAGCCCGGCATTGGCCGCGACCACCTTGGCGCAGGACACCGCGTGCCGGCGGCGTGGCGCCTGCGCATCCAGCCAGGCCATGCCCTGGTACAGGATCGAGCGCGCTTCCTGCGCCTCCACGAACATGTCCGCCATGCGGTGCTGCAGGGCCTGGAATTTGCCGATCGGCTGGCCGAACTGCACCCGCGTCTTCAGGTACGCGGACACGATCGCCAGCACCGCCTGCATCGCACCGACCGCCTGTGCGGTGAAGGCAAGCGTGGCCCGATCGATGGCGTACTCCAGCAGTTCCCCGGCCGCGCCCGGCGCTGCCAGCAACGCGCCATCCTCGAGCACCAGGTCGGTCAGGACGAGATCGCACGCGCCCGTGTCGTCCGCGAGCCGATAGCCGCGCCGCAGTACCCCGGGGCGTTCGGAGGGAA
>JBFXBD010000097.1:0-16747 GCA_050183625.1 Gammaproteobacteria bacterium | reverse complement strand
CGTCGATGCATCGATCCTCGCCACCGCAGATCTCCCGCACTACGCCGCCGAACGCGGCACTGCGGGATCTGATCGATGGCGAACGAAAAGGTTCACGGATCAGAGCGTTATAAGATCCTACCTATGACCGCAGGCTAACAAAGATCGCCTGCATTGACGAGATTGCCCCGCACGCGCGCCGGCGCGGGGCGTGCACCGCCGGCGGACACGCCCCGCGCGAACACTCACTCGCCGGCCGCGGGTGCGCCCGCGCGCAGCGGCGCACGGGCGGCCGCGCCGAGCGCATGCCAGTCCAGGCGGCGCGTGGCGACCATCAGCGCCGCGAGCACGCCGAACACGAAGACCGAGCCCGCCACCAGCGCATAATCCTCGCTGCGCAACAGGGCGAACAGGAGCGCGTAGAGCACCGCGAGGCTCGCGCCGTAGCCGGCGCCCGCGCCGACGCTCTGCAGGCCATGCCGCAGGTAGTAGCCCAGCAGCGCCACGCAGGCACAGGCCGCGCAAAGGTAGGCACGGGCGAAGCCGATGTGCTCGGCCAGCGACAGCAGCAGCAGGAAGAACATCGCCAGCGCCACGCCGACCATCGCGTACTGCATCGCGTGCAGCCGCAGCCCGCGCGCCAGCTCGGTCCCGAGCAGCGCGATGAAGGTCAGCGCGACGAACAGGAAACCGTACTTCATCGCCCGATCGGTCTGCGTGTACAGGTCCACCGGGTCGATGAGGTTCACGCCCAGGCTCACCGCGGTGATCTCCTCCGCCGGCGCGTCGTCCAGGAAATGCCCGGCGAACGTTTCCTGCAGGCCCGTGGCGAAATGGGAGGTCGACCACTGCGCCTCGAAGCCCCGTTCGGACACCTGCCGCGAGGCAGGCAGGAAGCGGCCCACGAAGCTCGGATGCGGCCAGGCCGACTCCAGCCTGAACTGCGTCAGCCGGCCCAGCGGCACCACGTCCAGGCGCTCAAGTCCGCGCAGGCGCAGCGGCAGGCTCACCTCCATCGCCTGATCGGGGCGGACCGGGCCGAGATCCGCATGGATGCCCGGGCCCAGGACCGGCAGGCCGGAGCCCGGCGCCACGCGCAGCGGGCGGCCGTCCAGCAGCAGCTCGGGCACATTGAGCACGCCGCGCGGATCGCGAATGCCGATGCCAATGCGTGCGGATCCCAGCGCGATCCTGGCGTCCCGCGCACCGCTGCCGAAGCCGCCCGGCACGGTGAAGCGCGCCTGCAGCGCCAGGTCCGCGTCATAGAACAGCGCCGAGTGAATGCCGCGGCTGCGTTCGTCGGTCGCCAGCGTGCCGTTCAGGTCCAGGCGGTCCGGCAGCGCGAACCGGGTACAGTCGCGCGTGCGCTCGGTTTGCCGCACCTGCCGGGTCTGTTCGTCGCGCTCCTCGACCAGGTAGGTTTCCGTGCACGGCACGACCAGCACCGGTCCCATCAGCCACTGCGGGCCGGTGGAAGTCGCGGCCATCTCCTGCACCGCCTGCCGGTGGCGTTCCTGGCGCTCCCCGACCAGGCCCTGGATCATGTCGAGCGGGATGAGGATCGCGCAGGCAACCAGCGCGGGCATCACGAACTTGTTGTCGAGCCATCGGGGCATCGCGGTTCTCCGTCGGTTGGATTGACGGATACAGGCTGCGCGCCCCGCGTGTGTACTGCGTGCGGCGTGGGTGAAATCGGGGTGAAGAGGGCGTGAAACCGCGTCTCAGGCCGCTGCCAGGCGCAGGCACGCCGCCACGCCCGAGGCGTCGTTCGCGATCCCGAACGTCCCGGCGTGCAGCGCCGCGACCTCGCGCACGAAGCACAGCCCCAGCCCGCTGCCCTTGCGGCCCGTATCCGGCCGCGGCAGGGAGAAGAAGCGCTCGCCGATGCGTGCCAGGGCGAACTCCGGGATCGCCGCGCCGCTGTTGTGGCAGCGGACTTCCCACGACTGCGCCGCGCGCACGGCACTGAAGCCGATGACGCCTCCGCGCGGCGTGAAGTCCACGGCATTGTCGAGCAGGTTCGCAAAGGCCTGGCGCAGCAGGAACCGATCGCCGTGCACGAGGCAATCCGCGGGAATCTCGTTGCGCAGGGTGAGATCGCGGGTTCGCAGCCGCGCCGCGGCGCTTTCGCCCAGCTCGTCCAGCAGTGCGTGCAGGTCCACCGGACCCGGGTCGGTGAGTTCGCGCCTCTGTTCGATCTGGGCCAGGTCAAGCAGCCGATCCACCAGTTCGCGGATGCGAGCCGCTTCGGCCTGGATGTTGGAGACGAAGCGCGCCCGATCCGCGTCGGGCAGGGTTTCCTGCAGCAGTTCGGCCGCGCCCGCGATCGAGGCGAGCGGGCTCTTGAGTTCGTGCGTCAGGGTTTGCACGTACCGTTCGACGTACGCCTTGCCGTCCAGGCGCGTGCGCATCTGCTCCAGCGCCGCCGCGAGCGCGGCGAACCCCGGCTCGCGCAGCCGCGGAAGCGCGGCGCGCCGACCGACCGACACCGAGCGCGCGTAGTCGGCGAGCCTGCGCATCGGGCGCGCGATCCACCAGGCGACCGCGACGCTCGCGCCGATCGCCGCCAGCAGGACCACGGCACCGGCCAGCAGCAGCCTGCGGCTGCTGCGATCGATGAACGGCTGCATGCTGACGTTGGGCTTGGCCACGGTCAGCACGCCGATAATCCGGTCGCCGTCGCGCACCGGGGCGGCCACGTACATCACCGTCGAACCGTCGTTCCCGGGTTCCTCGGGCGTGGACCGCGCTCCGTACCGGCCGCGCAGGGTGAGGTGGACGTCGTTCCAGCGCGAGTAGTCGGCGCCGACGTCGCGTCCGCTGGAATCGTAGATCACCCGCCCGGCCGCATCGGTGATGTAGACGCGGTGATTCGGGCGCAGCTTGTCCACGCCCCAGACGCGCGCGTTCATGACCAGCCCCCGGTAGGCCGCCATCCTGCGCGCGAAGTCGCCGCCCGCGACCGTGCCGTCGCGCACTTCATCGGCCACCAGCACCGCGAGCAGGTGGGCGGTATCGACCAGGGTCTCCTCGGCGGACTGGCGCATCGCCGGCTTCAGGGTGTCGAGCGCCGAGTTCAGCAGCAGCAGCGAGCTCACCCCCAGCAATGCGATGTAGCCGATGAAGATGCGGTTTCCGAGCCTCACGGGGAGTCCGTCAGGCTGTATCCCAGGCCCCGATGCGTCGCGATCGGTTCGGCGAGCGGGTCGATCGACTTGATCTTGGCGCGCAGCGACTTGATGTGCGTATCGACCGTGCGATCACCGCTGCCGCTGGCCGTGGGCCAGACGTGATCCATGATCTGCGCGCGCGAGTACACCCGGCCCGGTGCCGACATCAGAAGCTTGAGCACCAGGTACTCGTAGCGGGTCAGGTCCAGCGCCTGGCCGCGCCAGGCGATCCGAGCCCGGCGCTCGTCCAGAACCAGGCCCGGCGCAGCGGCCGGCGCGGCCACCAGCGCGCGCGCGCCGCGCCGTCGCAGGACGACCTGCACGCGCGCGATCAGCTCTCGCACGCTGAACGGCTTGACCACGTAGTCGTCGGCACCGATCTCCAGGCCGACGACGCGATCGACCTCGTCCCCGCGCGCCGTGAGGAAGATGATCGGCACGTCCGAGAAGGCGCGGATCCTCCGGCAGACCTCGAAGCCGCTCGCGTCCGGCAGGCCGACGTCCAGGATGACGAGATCGCAGGGCTGCGCGCGCACGGCCTCGATGCCCTCGGTGCCCAGCAGGCAGTGGTGCACGTTGTGCGCGTCGCGTTCGAGCGCGTAGCGCAGGTTCGCGGCGATGCCGGGCTCGTCCTCGACGATGACGATGTCCGCCACCGGGCGCCGCGCCTCAGTCCGCGAGCACGTTGATGCCGTCGCGCACCGTGCGCATGACGAGATACTCGCCCTTGAAGCCGCGGTGATCCCAGCGCGCGAAGCCGATGGTGGTGCCCGGCGCACCGATCGCGGCCGGCAGCCGCCGCACGTTCTCCAGGCCGCGCCGCAGTCCGTCCGCGTCGGGCGAGGGCGCGAAATGGATGGCTTCGGCGATCGTGCGTGCCATGTCCCAGCCCATGGCGGTGTACATGTGCATCGGCCGGCGGCCGTGGCGGCGCTCGAACAGCGCCAGCAGGCGCTGCAACTCGGGGTTGCCCTCGTGGTACTGGTCGATGCCGGTCCAGCCCTCGCACAGGTCCAGGCCCTGCGCACCGAAGAAGTTGGCGATAATGAAGGCCACCGCCATGTAGCGCGGCGGTGCCCAGTGCATCGCCCGCAGCGCCGGCACGATCCCCTTCATCAGGTTGGCATTGCCCAGGTACAACAGGGCATCCGGACCCGCGGCCCGGATCCGCTCCAGGTGCGGACGCACCCCTTCCGGCGGCAGGTCGTGGAACGACATCTCGTCGATGCGGATTTCCATGCCCATCCGGCGCGCCGCCGGACGCAGGTAGCGCATGTACTCATGGCCCTGGTGGTTGTCGTCCCAGATGACGCCGACCGAACGATGCCCGCGCCGGAGCATGTACGCCAGCGGCAGGCGTACCTCGTCCGGGAAGTAGCCGTTGGGCATCAGGAAGCAGGCCGGCCCATGAAACTCCTCCGTACCGCAGTAGGCCAGCATCGGGATGCCGCTGGCGTTGACCCGATCGCGCAGCAGCACGTTGGCCTGCGTTACCTGCGGGCCGATGACGCCAATGACGCCCTCGTTGCGGACCAGATCCTCCCACGCGTCGACCACGGCCTCGTCCGGGCCGAGCGGATAGGCCGGCTGTTCGCGCAGCACGGTGCGCACGGGGCGATCGATGACGCCGGTGCGCAGCGCCTCGTCGAAGCCGAGCGCGAGCGCGTCGTAGAAGTCGCGCGTGGTCTGCGTGCCGATGGCCCAGTCCTGGATGAGGCCGATGCGGACAGGCTCAGCGTTCGCCATGGCGATCCCTGCCCAACGGTTGGCCGCGCGTTGCCCGCATGGCGCATCCGGCGTGACGTGCGCGCCGCATCAGCGCACCGCCTGCCGATCGAACCACTGGTACACGCCGAACACCGGCGCCAGCAGGTTGCCCGGCGGCGCGGCAACCACGCCCGGCATCGAGTTCACCAGCATGCCGCCGGCGCTGCCGAACACGCATTGCTTGTATGGATAGCGCTCGTCGCCATACGCGCCGCCGCGGCGCACGCCGTCCTTCCACGATACCGCGCGCTTGTGGGTGAGCTGGATCGACGGCGTGCCCTCGATGGTGATGGTCCAGGAATTGTCAGCCTCCCAGCCCGGCATCGCCGGATCGAGCATCCAGCGCGTCTCGTACTCCACCAGCGGCCTGCCGCGCACGATCGCCGACCAGCGCCAGGCATTGGCGATCACCTTTCCCGGCGCCACCGTCACCTTCGATGGCAACACCAGCTCGCGCTCGGCCACCGCGACCCGGCGCGACATGACCACGTCCTCGACCGGCGCGTTCATGAGCCGGCACACCGCCGCGGGCGACTGTCGGAACATGTGGTCCCACATCGCGGCGATGCCGATGTGCTCGAACTCCTCCGGCGACATGCCGAATCCCATCACCGGGAAACCGAGCGGGCTCATGTAGGAGCAGTCCATCCTTTCCAGGATCTCGATGTGCTCGACCTCGGCGATGTGGCGCGTGAGCGTGCTCGTGAGCGCCTCGACGATGTAGCCCGGCGAATTGCCCGTGCCCATGATGGTGCTGTTGCCGCGCCGGCAGGCGGCCTCGATCTCCTCGGCCATCTTCGGATAGCGTGCCCCGGCGATGAAGAAATAGTCCACGGTGGTGATCACGTTCTTGCCCGATTCGAGCAGGCGCAGGATCTCGGCGTGGAACTCGTGCGGCTTGTCCGGGTGGATCATCGGCGCGTGCAGCACCACGTCCGCATCGAGCGCGTAGATGGCCTCCTTGTCGCGGGTGGCGGCGACGCCGGTGCGCAGATCCAGCCCGGCGAGTTCACCGGCGTCGCGCCCGACCTTCTCCGGCCCGTAGCACAGCACGCCCACGCATTGGTGGCCGCGCTTCAACGCGGTGCGCAGGGCCACCGTGCCGATGCCGCCAGTGGCCCAGGAAACGAACCGGATCATGCCTTCTCCTCCTCGATTATCCATTGCGCGGCACGCTCGGCGATCATGGTCGTCGGCGCATGGGTGTTGGCCGAGACGATGGCCGGCATGACGGACGCGTCGACGATCCGCAGGCCCTGGATGCCGTGCACGCGCAGGCGGGCGTCGACGACGGACTGCGCCGGATCCGCGCCCATGCGGCAGGTGCCCACCGGATGATAGGCCGAGTCGCCGCTGAGGCGGGCGTAGTCGAGCAACCCGGCCTCGTCCGTCACCGCCGGGCCGGGCTCGGTCTCCCCGCCGCCGGCCTGGACGAACGGCGCCTGCGCGAAGATCCGCCGGCACAGCCGCAGGCCCTCGACCGTGACCGCGGCGTCGTACGGATCGGCGAGGAAGTTGGCCACGATCCGCGGCCCGTCTTCCATCCGCGGCGACTGCGCGTGGACCTGCCCGCGGCTGCGCGGACGGCCCTGGTTGATGCCCAGCATCACGCCGGCCTGGGCGTCGATCGCCACCCCCAGCCCGCCGCTGTTGCGCGTGAAGCTGACCGGCGAGCTGGTGAACTGGACGATCGCCGGCTCGCCGCCCGGCGCGACCATCGCGTGGCCGGTGACGTGCGTGAACGTGCCCGCGAGCGGGCCGCGGTTGAACAGCACGTACGCGAGCAGGTTGCGCGCGGCGCGCAGCCCGCGCACCTCGGCGTTCATGCTCGGTACGTGCGCCAGGCGTTGCTTGATCCACACCAGGTAGTGATCCTGGAGGTACTCGCCGACGGCGGGCAGATCGTGGACCACCGGGATGCCCAGCGCCTGCAGCCGCGCACCCGCGCCGACGCCGGACAACTCCAGCAGGTGCGGCGTGCCGATCGCACCGGCGCCGAGGATCAGTTCGCGCCGCACGCGCGCCCGGCGCGCGGTATTGCCTAGACGGTAGGCGACGCCGGCCGCGCGCCGGCCTTCGAACAGGATCGAATGTGCCGTGGCACCGGTGATCACGTCGAGGTTCGGGCGCCCGCGCGCCGGCTCCAGGTACGCCGCCGCGCTGCCACAGCGCCGCCCGCCGCGCAGGAAGAGCTGGCCGCGGGCGAGCCCGCGCGGCTCGGTTGCGTTGTAGTCCTGGCAGGTGCCGATGCCCGCCTGCACCGCGGCGTCCAGCAGCCGCTGCGACACCGGATGCCAGGAGGGGTTGAGCGTGACGCCCACCGGGCCGCCGCTGCCGCGCCGCGCGTCACCCGGCGAGGCGTAGTCCTCGATGCGCCGGAACACCGGCTCGACCTCCTCCCAGCCCCAGCCGGGATTGCCGAGATCGCGCCAGTGGTCGTAGTCCTGCCTCGGGCCGCGCACCCAGAGCATGGCGTTGGTCGAACTGGACCCGCCGAGCACCCGCCCGCGCGGGCAGGGCATGGTCCGGCCGCCCAGGTGCGGCTCCGGGCCGTAGGTGAAGCGCCAGTCGTAGCGCGGATTGCCGAGCATGGTCGCGAATCCGATCGTCGAGCGCACCGCGAAGGTCCGATCGCTGCCGCCGGCCTCTATCAGCAGCACGCTGCGCCCGCCGCCGGCGCTCAGCCGGTTGGCAAGTACGCAGCCGGCACTGCCACCGCCGACGATGACGTAGTCGTAACTGTCCGCAACCATGCTCCGGCCGATTTCCGCGCAAGCACCGGCCGCAGTATAACCTCTACGCGTATAGCTGGCTCCATCTGCGGCAGGCCTCGCGACTCACACCTTCCAACCGAAACGGGGTCGGAGTGAATTACGCCCGGGAAAAATCACTCCGACCCCGTTTCGTGCGCGGAAAAGGGGTCGGAGTGATTTTCGGCGGATTAAATCACTCCGACCCCGTTTTGGCGGGGGTGTGGCCGATGCGGTCGGATTGGAAGGAGCCGAGCCAGATCCTGTCGCCGACCTGCAGCGCGGAGGCGACGCCCTGCAGCGGCGAGGTGCCGTCGTCGCGCAGCAGCGGAGTCACTTCCAGCGTCTCGGGATCCACGCGCACTACGGCCCAGCCCTTCGGCTGCACGTGGCCGGCCTCCGCGCCCTTGACCATGGCGTTCTGGCCGGCTACCAGCAAGGAGCCGTCGGGCGCCCAGCGCAGGTTGTCCGGCATGAAGTCCAGCTTCACCGACTTGCGGCCCGCAAGCTGGCTGCCGCGATCGAAACGCACCAGTTCGCGGCCGGCCCAGGCGGCGACGAACATCCGCCGGCCGTCCGCGGAGACCTCGATGCCGTTCGCACCGGCCACCGCGCTGCCGGGGATTTCGGTCACCGCGCCGCCGGGACGCCAGGTGTAAACCGCGCCGTTCGCCTTGCCGGCGAGGATGTCGTCGATCGATTCGTGCTCGCCGCGGAAACGCGTCAGCAGCAGGCCGCCGTCGGGTAATGCGGCGATGGAATTCAGATCCACGCCCTTGGGCATCGGCAGGCACCCGACCCAGGTGAGCGCCGGCACTTCGGCGGTCGCGTCCAGTTCGAAGAACTCCACCGCTTCGCGCCCGCCGTGGTTGACGGCCATGAGCGTGTGGTGGCCGCCCTGCCCCGCGCGCAGTGCCAGGCCATGGGCAGAGAACAATTGCGCGTCGGGCGCGCCGGGACATTGGCCGTAGGCCTTCGTGTCGTGGGCGACGCGGGCAGCCGCGTCCGGAAACACGGCGCGCCACTTGCGCGCCGCGGTATCGATCAGGTGCAGGTGCCCGGGCTTGCCGGGGCGCGCGAAACCGCTGCCCACCACCCAGCGCGTCCCGGGGACGCCGACCAGATCTTCGACCGAGTCCGGGCCGCAGAGGAAATCCACGTTCCTGTACGGTACGCAGCCGGCACCGGCGTCGGCGGCGGGCGCCGGCAGCGGGCCGGCGAAGCAGGCGGCGGTGACGGCAAGCAGTGCGATCTTCTTCATGGGCATCCTCGTCATCGGGTCAATCAAAACGCGAGCGCGCCGAGAAAGGCACGCAACTCGGCAGTGAGCGCCGCGGGCTGGTCTTCCTGCACGTCGTGGCTCGCGCCGGGGACCTGCACCAGCCGCGCGTCCGGCAGGCGGCGCCGGAATTCCTCGAGGTTCTCGCGGCTCTGAGCGCGGCTGTCACCGCCGTGCACCACCAGCGCCGGGCAGGCGATGCGCGGCACCAGCGACCAGAGCGTCGCGCGCCGCTGCGCCATCCAGGCCGCGGTCTCGGCCTCGGAACGCGGCGGCGGACGCTCGCGCTCGTAGCGCATGTGCCAACAGCCGTCGGCGAACTTCTCCAGGCTGAACGACAGCGTGTAGCGCTTGTATTCGCGGCTGCCGCGCGGGTTGTGGCGATGCGCGGCCTCGACCGCCCCCTCGAACGTGCGCGCGCACGCGATCGCCGCGTCGTGCTCGACCGAGTCCTGGTAGCCGGTGGGCAGCACGGTCGGGCATACGTCGACGAACACGACGCCGGCCAGGCCCTCCGGGTGCGCGCCCGCGTAGGCGATCGCGTTGTTGCCGCCCATGCTCATGCCGACGATCGCGAAGCGGCGCAGGCCGAGGGCCTGGATCGCGCCGCGCAGATCCGCGCGCGGCTCCTCGACGCCGAAGGCATGTGCGCCGTCCGTCAGCCCGTGCCCGCGCTGATCCAGCGCGACGCAGCGGTACTGCCCGCGCAGCGCGAGGCAAACCAGATCCCAGGTGTGCGCGGTGAGCGCGGCGCCGTGCAGGAACAGCACGGTCGGCCGGTCCGCACCGCCCCAGTCGAGCCAGTGCATGCGCAGGCCGTTGGACTGGAGGAAACCCTCCGACGGCGGCGCATCGTCGCCGTACGCGATGCCGAGCGCGCGGGCGATGGCGCAGAGATTGCTCATCGAGCCCGCGTCCGCGGGCGGTCGGTCCGTCATGGCCCTGCTCTCCGCGGCGCCTCAGGGCACGAGCGCCAGCGCTTCCATGAAACGCGTCACCATGTTGTAGCCGGCGATGTTCGCGGTGAGCTCGACGAGCTGCCGCTCGTTGAAATGCGGCCGCAACGCCTCGAATACCTCGTCGGGAACCTGCACGTCACGCGTCATGGCATCGGTATAGGCCAGCACCGCGCGGTCGCGCGACGTGTACAGCTCGCTCGCGCGCCAGTCCTTCAGCCCCTCGATCTCCGCCTCGGTAATTCCGGCACGCAGCGCGATCCGCCGGTGCTGGTAGTACTCGTAGCGCCCGTCGTTGAGGATGCCGATCCGCAGCAGCGCCAGCTCGCGCGTGCGGATGTCGACGTCGCACTCGCTCGCCAGCGCGCCGAACAGCGCGTGCCAGCCGCGCGTGACCGGCTCGCTGTGCAGCAGCAATCGATCGAGATCCATGAGGGTACCGCCGCGCCGGCGGCGCACGGTCTCGAGCGTCTCCGGCATGGCGACGATGTCGGCTTCCGGCAGCAGCGGTACCCGCGTCATGCCGCTGCACTGCCGCCGCGGACCCGCGCTCCCGCGCGCCGCAGCAGGCGCCCCGGCGTCGCGCCGGTGGACCGGCCGTTCTCGGCGATGACTTCGCCCGCCACCAGGGTCGCGCGGATCCCGTCGGCCCTGGACACCAGGCGCTTGCCGCCGGCCGGCAGATCCGCGCTGAGGACCGGTACCTGCGGCGTGATCCGGTCCGGGTCGAAGACGTTCAGGTCCGCCACCATCCCCTCTCGCACGACCCCGCGGTCGGCAAAGCCCCAGGCCACCGCAGGCGCCAGGGTCACCATGCGCACCGCGTCCTCCAGCCGGATCACCTGCCGTTCCCGCACCCACCACGCGAACAGGTAGGACTGGATCGACGCATCCATGATCTGGCTCACGTGCGCCCCCGAG
Organism: Gammaproteobacteria bacterium; assembly: GCA_050183625.1. Classification (GTDB taxonomy): domain Bacteria; phylum Pseudomonadota; class Gammaproteobacteria; order JADZEE01; family JADZEE01; genus JBFXBD01. Next base: position 5,925 of record JBFXBD010000097.1, on the reverse strand, counting down.
TCGGAGAAGGTCATCACGCAGCGCGGATGCTTCATCAGCTCGATCAAATCGTCGTCGGCGTAGTCGCGCAGCGGCTGCAGGAACAGCGCCTGCATCTCCGACTCCAGGGCGAGATCGATCATGGCATCGACCGGGTCCACGCCGCGCTCGGCCGCCACCTCGGCCACCGCGCGGAACGGCGGCAGCGGCCGGTCGAACACGAACAGCCGGCCCCAGTGCGGCCGGCGCGCCTCGGCGCCGATCGCCGTGCCGTAGTCGCCCTCGTTCGCTGCCCGCACCAGGCGCGCGCGCAGGGCAGGATCGCGCAGGCGCCGCGCCTGCTCCGCCAGCGGCAGCGCGCGCAGTTCCTGCCATTCGGCGAGCCGATCGAACGGCAGGTGGGCAGCGAACGAAAGTACCGTGCTCACGCCGCGGCTGTGCGTCTGGCCGAACATGCGCCCGCCGCGGCGTGCGGCGCCCTCCATCATCTGCAGCGCTTCGCGCCACATGGCCGCCGGCGCGAAACCGGGAATGAGGCCGAAGCTCACCGCAACGCCGGTGTCGACCGCGAGCGCGGCCAGCCGCTCCTGCTCGGCGCGGCGCAACTGCGGATCGGGCGCGAACATCGCCGCCGACTGCGCCAGTTCGAACACCCCGCCGGTGTCGCTCATCGCGCCCACCAGCGCCCGCACTTCCTCCCACGCCGCGATGCGCGAGGCCACCGGGCGGTTGTCCGCCGTCTCGTGCGAATCCGACCGCGAGGTGGTGAAGCCCATCGCGCCCGCGGCCATCGCCGCGCGGATCTGCGCCTGCATCCGCCGCAGGTCGTCCTCGCCGGCAGTCTCGGTGAACGCGCGCTCGCCCATCGCCCAGGTGCGCAGCGTGGAGTGGCCGATGTTGGCCGCGTAGTTGATCGCCTTGGGCAGGCGGTCGATCGCATCCAGGTACTCGGGAAAGGACTCCCAGGTCCAGTCGATCCCGGCGTCCATGGCCGCGCGCGAGATGTCCTCGGCGCGCTCCAGGTTGCGCACCGCGAGCAGGCGCTTGTCCTTGCTCGCCGGCGCGAGCGAGAAGCCGCAGTTGCCCATCACGACGCTGGTGACGCCATGCCAGGAGGAGCAGCTTCCGTCGCGGTCCCAGAAAATCTGCGCATCCATGTGCGTGTGGCCGTCGATGAAGCCCGGCGTCACGACCTGGCCGGCGGCGTCGATCTCGCGCCGGCCCCGCTCCTTCAGCCGGCCGATGGCGGCGATGCGGCCGTCCTGTACTGCCACGTCGGCCGGATAGCCCGCAAGCCCCGTCCCGTCGACGACCATGCCACCGCGGATTACGAGATCGAATGCCATGTGGGTACCCTCCGCTGAACGTCCCGGCCAGTATACGGCGCGGGGTACCCGGATTGCAGGCGAGGTGTCGAAAGCGACCCGGCCCGACCCATCCGGAACCTGCCGCACCCGTCCTTGCGAGGAGCGAAGCGACGAAGCAATCCACGCGCTGCCGGCGGCATCGAGACCGCACGGGTCGCTGCGCCGCGCAAACCGTGAACCGCGCTCCGTCATTGCGAGCCCGAACCGGGCTCGCGACGACGGGCGGAACCACCCGCCCCGCCCGCCGGCTACAGCAGGATCGGATCGATGCCGCGCAGGGCCTCGGCGATTTCCGCCTCGCTGCGGCGCGCCCAGCGGTTGTGCACCGGGAAGGCGACCGGCGCGATGCCGGCCAGTTCGTCCAGGCTCCACACGCCGTGGCGCGCGTGGTCGCGGTACAGCACGCGTTCCTCCTCCTGCAGCGCCAGCATGGCGATGCGGCGGGCCTCCACCGCGAACACCCGGCCGTTGAGATAGGACGCATCCTCGGTGCACAGGTACACCACCCAGGGCGCGATCGCCTCGCTCGGCCCCATGTCCTTCAGGTAATCGATGCGGGCGCGTTCCATGAAGCCGCGCCGGACCATCGATTCGAGCATGTTCACGAAGTATTCGTCGGAGTGCCCGTCGCTCAGGCGCGAGCGCGCCTCCGGGTTGTAGGCGTTCACGGTGATGCCGTACATGCCGAGATCGCGCGCCATCGCGCAGGTCAGGCTGATCACCGCGCCCTTGGAGGCCGCGTAGCAGGCGCCGCCGAGCACGCCGAGCGCGGCCTCGGAGGTCGCGTGCACCACCCGCCCCCAGCGCTGCCTGCGCATGTGCTTCACCGCGAAGTGGGTGCAGTAGTACGTGCCGTTCAGGTTGATGTCGAGCACTTCGCGCCAGTGCTCCGGGCTGCAGTTGTCGACCGCGCCCAGGCCGAGCACGCCGGCGTTGTTCACCAGGATGTCGATGCCGCCGAACCCCTCCACGCACGCCTGGATGATCCGCTCGGCGTCCCGGATGTCGTTCACCGCACCCGGGCAGGCGATCGCGCGCCCGCCGCCGTCGTTGATTTCATCGGCAACGTCCTGCAGCGCCTTGGTCCCGGTCGGCCCGCTGCCGCGCGCGTTGACGACCACGCTCGCGCCCTGGCGCGCGAGCAGCAGGGCAATGTCGCGCCCCATCCCCTGCGAGGAACCGGTGACCACTGCACGCCTGCCTTCGAGTCTCATGCCCTGCCTCCCGCCGCCGCGGCGCCACTACGCCCGACGATAGATTTGACTCCACATGCCCGGCATCGGAATCGGCGCGTTACGGTTCCGACAATCTCAACAATACCGATTCCAGCAGCGCCGCGCGTGGAAACGGTCTGTTGTCCACACGTGCCCCGAGTATTGGATGTACCACTTCGATATCGATCGCGGTCGACCCCCTATATTGATTTCCTGGTCGGCATCCAGGGGGGGGCAGCACGTGCGCCGGGCCACTTTGTTACCGCGTTGCCGGAGCCACGTCGCGATTCCATTCCGTCCCGCGCGATTACTGCCTGTTACTCCTCGGACTGGCCGCCGGTTCAACGTTCCGAACCGTGCAGTGACTCTGAACACCGCTCTCGGTCTGAACCCGGACCAACCGGGTTGGTCGTCGGGATCGCTTCGGCATGGGTATCAAGCCGGCGCCCGTGCAGCCGGCAGACCGGAGGAGGCGAACGACTAGCCCCAGGTACAGCAACCGAATCTTCTGATACCCGGGTAGGACACAAGCTCGTCTGGCGTCTATCCTGTGCCCGGCACGATTGCTCTAGGGTAACATTCCTGGGCTGTGTTGCCTGATCCCTGTTGCTGAAAGCAACATTGGACTCCTGTTCCGTCAGTCGGTCCGACCCGGCACCTTGCACAAATCAGGAATGCCCTTGGTGCTGATTCTGTGAAGCAACCGCCGCTTCCCCTCGTCGTTTGAATATTCAATGGGAGAAGCGCAATGAACCGTCCCGAAGTTATCCCACAAAACGACGTCTCCCGGCATAACTTTGTACGCCGTCCGAAACTCCGGTCTGATCACGTGGTTGCGCAAGGCTCGGATCAATTCAGTTGCCTCGCCATCGGGCATGCCTTCGATTCCGCATGCCGTTCCTGAGGTAAAAATGCCCTTGCGGCCTGTGACTGGATGCGCCATGACGAGCCGATGACGGACCTGTGGCATGCCGTGCGCCGGCCTGTCCGTATGGGGCATTGTTTCGCCTTCAATCCATGGGGCTTTCCCCAGTTCATGGATCGCCACATACCCTTCCAGACGCACTTTCATTTCCTCGGGCAATGCGTCATACGCTGCCGAAGTGCTGGCAAATTCGGTAACCCCACCGTCCAATGGCGATAGAACCCCGTACAGCATCGTCACGCTTGCCGGAACTGCCTCGTAGCTGCTGTCGGAATGCCAATGTACCGCGCCATCGCGCATCGCGACGGGAGTCGATGGGTTGTTGTCGATTCGGATTATCTCTGGATAGTCCGATTTTCGATGGCCGGGAATAAAAAACTGCAGCGGACGCCCCCAAAACCGCCCAAACCGAAGATATTCTCCATCGGTAAGAGATTGGCCCTTGATGACGATAACGCCACGCTCAAAGAGAAGCTGAATGAGCGACCGCATCAAAGGCTCGTCGGCATCGCGAGCCAAATCGAGGCCCGAAACGATCGATCCAATCGCCGGGCTTAAAGATCGTACGTCGCGCAACAATTTCCGACTATCCTTTTAGAAAAATCCAGCCTAACAACGTTCTTCCACGCGCGTCAAATCCGCCGTGCGAACTCATGGTGACAGGAAATCCAGGCAAATCCGCTCGAGCGCCTGCCGACTGACGGCAGCAGCGTCGTGACTTCTGCCCGCGCGCCGCGGTGCGGCCTCCGGCACTGTCGACCATGAGGAGGAACATGCCGGGTTTGTCCTTTTCGCGAAATGGAATTCTCGTTTGCGACGAAATCACAAGTGAAGATTCCTAGCCCGCCCATGGCGCCACCCGACGCAGCCGCCCGGGTCGCCAATCAAGCGCGCCGCCGCATTCCCTAAAGTCGTCGGGCCATCACTTCTTCAAAAAACGCGAACGCCCGCAGGTGATAGGCGCGTGCGACATGATGCTGACTGACGTTGTGTCCGCTCGCGTCCTGAAGCCAGGTCTCGACGTAACGGCTCATGGTAAGCAGCCCTCGAACGTAGGACAGCAAGGGCTCACCGGTTTCGGAGGTCGCTTCGTGCGCGGCGGCGGTCCAACGTACGGGGCACCGAATGTGCCGCATCTGCTCCGGCATGATTGCCGGCCCCGTAACCGCATCGGCATATTCCACGGTTGGCATTGGGTTGTCGGGAGTGCGCGCGGGCACTGCCGCATCGTAATGTCGCGGATCGCTGAAGAAGACTGCACGCCGGGCGTTGAGATCGAATGCGGGCAGGTGCGACGCGCCGGTCGCGGTCAGCCGGCTCAGTCTCGATCGCCTTTCCGCTGTCTCCGGCGGGTAACGCAGTGCTACGCCGGACACGTCGATAGCCGCGATACGGTCTGCATACGCGCTGGCTGCCATTGCAATCGCGAGCGAGCCGCCCGTCGAATGACCGATGACGAAGACCGGCAACTGCGTGTCGAACAAGGCGCTTGGCCCGAGCACGTCGACCTGGTCGGCAACACTTAGCCCTGTTGGCCATCCGTCGCGCGAACCCGCATAACCTGGTCTGTCGGGTACAAGCGTCTCAAAGCCCAACTCCGCACCCAGCAAGGGCAGCGACGCGGCCGAATTCTCCGGATCGTGCCAGTAATGATGGTCGTACCCCCCACCATGAAAGGCGATCAGGCGCGCGCGGGACGCCCCCGCGGGTGTGCTGCGGATGCCGGCGATGCTGCCGCTACCGACGTCGAACTTGAATGGTTCCATCAAGCAGTCCTCGGCCCGTTCACCAATTCAGAACACCATCCAGCAAAATGGCGGCGCGCAGACGGGACCAATCCTGGTTCCTCATGGCATCATCGATCCGCGCGCGCAGTGCTGCTCTTTTTCGGTCCGAGCGCCTCGTCGATCGCCGTGAATGCGAGCGCATCGAGCCGGCGCGCCTCGTCATAGGCGCTTCCAATCGCGGCAGAGGACAGCTTGACTATCACCGTACCAGCATCCCTGTTCACGTGGATATGCTGGCCAAAGCCGCCCAACGCCTCGATGACGCCCTCGGCGGGTGGCTTCCACCAGAAATTATGGTACGAAAAGCCGGCCATGTTGCGGCGTTGCGGGTCGGCCTTGAACTTCTCCGTATCACCACCCCGAAAGAGATCGGCAACGACGGCTGCCGGCACGATTTGCTCTCCGTTGAACCGGCCGTCGCGGCGAAGCATTTCGCCGAACCGCGCAAGATCGCGAGCAGTCGCGCTCATCCCGCCACCCATCATTTCGCTGCCGACCGGATCGAGGGTCACATAGGCGTCTTCCTCGGCTCCGAGTTTCGTCCAGATGCGCTCGCTGATCAGCTCCGAGGGCCGCTTTCCGGTGACGCGCGCAAGGGCCCAGGAGACAGCTTCGGGATTCACGGTCTTGTAAACGAAACCAACACCATGTTC
>JBFXBD010000096.1:0-17100 GCA_050183625.1 Gammaproteobacteria bacterium | reverse complement strand
ATGAACGCCATCGACTTCCTGGCGACAAACGCGCGCCGCGCGCATCCGGCGCGCGAGGCGAAGTCCGGTCGACTCAAGCTCGGGCTGCAGCACGTTTACGGCACCCCTTAAGAACTAACGTATGAGCTGACGCTGCTGCGGACGGTGTCGGTGCCCCCGCCGGATTGCTCGACCACCGCATCGCCGGTGTCGTCGACGATGTGGATGTCGTTGCCGGTGCCGCCCACGAGCACGTCCGCGCCCGGCCCACCGTCCAGCGTGTCGTTGCCGGCGCCGCCGTCCAGCGTATCGTTGCCCGCGCCGCCGGCAAGCTGATTGGCGCCATTGTTGCCGGTGATGACGTTGTCGAGATCATTGCCGGTGCCATTGATGGATCCAGAGCCCTGCAATTCCAGGTTCTCGACATTGACCGGCAGCACGAAGGTCAGCTTCGAGCGAACGAGATCCGTGCCGGCGTCCGGGTCCTCGACGACCGTGTCGCCGACGTTGTCGACGACGTAGATGTCGTCCCCCGTGCCGCCCACGAGCGTGTCCGCGCCCGCGCGCCCGTCGAGCGTGTCGTCGCCGGCACCGCCCTCGATCCGGTTGGCGGCGTTGTTGCCGGTGATCACATTGTCGAGATCATTGCCGGTGCCGTTGATGGAGGCCGAGCCTTGCAGCTCCAGGTTCTCGACGCTTGCCGCCAGCACGAAGCCGACCTTCGAGCGCACGAGATCCGTGCCCGCACCTGGATCCTCGACGACGGCGTCGCCTGCGTTGTCGACGACGTAGATGTCGTCACCGACACCGCCGACGAGCATGTCCGCGCCACCGCGTCCATCGAGCGTGTCGTTGCCGGCGCCGCCCTCGAGCCGGTTGGCGGCGTTGTTGCCCGTGATGACGTTGTCGAGGTCGTTGCCGGTGCCGGCGATGGCGGCACTGCCGAGCAATTGCAGCCGCTCGATGTCGGCGGCGAGCACATAGGCGATGCTGCTGCGCACGGTGTCGACCCCGGCATCGGGGTCTTCAATGACGACGTCGCCGGCATTGTCGACGGTGTAGATGTCGTCACCGCGGCCGCCGATCATTTCATCGGCGCCGGTGCCTCCGTTGAGCGTGTCCGCGCCGTCGAGCCCCAGCAGCGTGTCGTTGCCGGCCAGGCCGGAGATGCTGTCCGCACCGTCGGTGCCGGTCAGCGCCGGGTCGTTTCCGCTCGTGCCTGTGATCGTCGCCATCTGTTACTCATCCTGAATGCGCGGCCCTAGTGCGCCGCCTTGGCCGCTTTCGCTGCCTCGGCTTCCTTCTTGCGGGCTTCCTCGGCTTCCTTGATGATTTCTTCGGGCGACCGCGCCTGGATGTTGCAGCTCTTGCTGACCGACGCTTCCCGCAGCGCTTCGTACTCGCCCTTCAACTGCGCGTATTCGGTCGCCTGGGGTCCGTCGCCGCCCTCCAGCGCGAACAGGGCCGGCCAGAACAGCAGCAGGCCGACACCCATCTGCCAGTTGTCCGCCGTGCGTTCCTTCTTGAGCTGGTTGTAGAGCAACGACGTCCGGTGGCCTACGTGCTCGATCTCCTGCCCGACTTGATCGCAGTTGTAGTCCTTGTACTTCAGCGGCGAGACGTAGATGGTGGAGATCTTGTCCGGATTGGATGCGCAGCCGGCCAGCAGCAACGCTGACAGAGCGGCAGCGCAGGTGCGCTGATGGTTTCTCATGTTCCCCCCGTATGGATGACGCGCCCGCCGGACGAAATCGTCGCGCAGCGCGCCGATCACAGCGTATAGGCGCCGCCGGCGGCGGCGCCATGAGGGAATCCCTGATTATGGGCCGGCAGGTCCGAGACAGATTCTCAGGGCGCGCGCGAAGGAATCCCGGCGCCCGGGACGGGAGGCAGCGCTCCGACCGCCCGCAGGCCGCGCATCGTCACCTGCCGGCGCAGCGGGAGATCCACCGCGCCGCGCAGGTCGACGTTGGTGGCGAAGAGTCCGGCCAGCCCCGGGGTTTCGACATAGTCCACGAACCAGCCCTACTCGGGCGATGCGCCACGGGCCCAGCCGAATTCGGCGCCGGATGGGTCAATTCGCAGCGCTATCCATGAACCGCGCCCGTCATTGCGAGGAGCGTAGCGACGAAGCAATCCACGCGCTGCCGGCGGCGTCGAGGCCGCGTGGATTGCTTCGCTGTTTCGCCCCTCGCAAAGACGGCAGGCGCGCAGCGCCGCTCAGGACTGAAGCTTGCGGCGTACCCCGAGCGCTGCCAGGCCGGGCGCGAGCAACCACGCCGCGGCCGGGAGCGGAACGGGCGGAACCTCCGCGTCGCTGCCGGTCAGGGTGAAGTTGTCGAAGCGCTGTGCGGAGTTGGAATAAAGCGCCGCCTGGCCGCTGGCGAAGCTCGCGGACGCATACTGCGTGACCGGCGAGGCGCCGCCGTCGACATAGGCCGCGTAGGAGAAGCCGGCGCCGTTGTCCGCGACGGTGACGCGCAGCCGCGAGTAAGCTCCCGCGTTCGCGACGTTGATCGACGCGCCGTAGGAGCTGTCGTTGGTGACGTCGTGCCAGTACAGCGAGTTGCCCAGGGTCACGAGCAGGATTCCGCGCACGCCGATGGTGCCGGTGCCGGTATGGGTGCTGTGGACCCAGACGCCGCCGTCGCTGATCCCCGCGATGTCCACCGCCAGCTCGAACTGGGTGAGTTCGTAGGCCAGGCTGGTATAGGCATTGGGAAAATTCGCCGGCGCGCCTGCGCCATAGTTCCCGCCCGCGGCGGACCAGTTGCCGGACTCGTTGCCCCAGGCCAGGGTCGGCCCGGCGTCGAACGTGTCCGAGACCGTGGCCGCGGCGGCGAATGCCGAGGTCATGGCGAGCGCGCAGAGCACGCCCAGGCGGGAGGCCGCAAGATTCATCGTCTTCACCGGATCTTCTCCTGCAATCGTTTCGCCGTGTCATGCAACCGGCGCGCCGCCTCAGCAAAATCAAGCGGCTACGGCGTGGCCATGCGATGCGCACCGGGAAAGTGTAAAAAACCTCGACAGCGATCCGCGTGCCCCGGCCACCCGCGGATCGAACCATCGGCCGCGACAGGCGCGGGCCGGTTGCTCAGGCCGGCCGGTCGCCGATGATCGTCACGCGGTGCATGACGCGCGGATAGGCGCGATCGAACACCAGCGCGTGCTGCACGCTGCGGTTGTCCCACATCGCCACGGTGCCAGGCGCCCAGCGGCAGCGAAGCTGATGCTCCGGCAGGTTGATCTTGTCGTACAGCATGCGCAGCACGGCGGCGCTCTCGTCGCGGTGCATCCCGGCGATGTGGGTGGTGAACACCGGGTTGACGTAGATGCATTTGCGGCCGGTCTGCGGGTGGGTACGTACGAGCGGATGGCGGGCCGGGGGCATCTCGCCTTCGGAGCCGCCATCCTGGCGCGAATAGCCGCCGCGGCCCTTTTCGCCGAACACGTGGCGCCAGTCGTGTACGCCCTGCAGATCCGCCAGCATGCGCTGCATCGGCGCGGACAGGCTGCCGTATACCGCCTCCATGTCCGCGAACGCGGTGTCGCGCCCGTAGGGCGGCACGTCGACCGCGGCCAGGATCGAGCCGAGCGAGGGGGTCTCGCGGAAGCTGACGTCGGAATGCCAGTTCTCGCGCGGGGCGCCGGTCTTGTCCGAACGCAGGATGATGACCTCCGGGTGATCGTCCAGGTGCGGATGGAACGGATGGATCTCCAGTTCGCCGAAGTGCCGGCCGAGCGCGACGAGGTGCGCCGGCTTCAGGCCAAGCTGGCCGGGAAACACCAGTACCTTGTAGTCGAGAAAGGCCTTGCGCAGCGCCGCGAGCGTGTCCGCATCGGGATCCATTCCCAGGTCGATGCCGTGGATCTCGGCGCCGAACACGCCGGTGATGGGTTGGATCTCGAACATCGCTTCCCCCGCTGGATTGCTGTGTGACGGTCGCCAGTGTCGATCCGCCGGGGGGCGGTTTCAACCCGGGCGGCTACAGGCGGCGGCACATCCAGACGCTCGGAACCTCGGCGTCGAAGCCCGCCTTGCGATACGCCCGCCGTGCCGGAGCATGGCTCGCGTCGGCGCCGGTGGAGACCGTCGCCGCGCGCATGCCCGCGCCTTTCATCCGCTCCAGGGCGAATTCGTACATGGCGGTGCCGATCCCCTGCCCGGCGTGATCCGGATGGACCGCGTTCAGGCCGATTTCGCCGACCTGCGTCTGCACGTTCAACTGGATCGAGACGAAGCCGGCGATCGCGCCGCCCGCCTGCGCGACGCGGACCTCCCATCCCGATCCTGGCGCGAGCAGCGACGCCAGCAGACCGGCCTGCGCTTCGTCCTCGCGTCTCTGCACCAGTTCGTAGAGCGCATCGCCGAGCATGTCCCGGAACGATGCGAACACCGGCGCGAACGCGGCCTGCCGGATCGCCTGCAATCGCGGCAGATCCTCGGCCGCGGCCGGGCGTATCGTCATAGCCGTTTTGGGCATGGAGGCTCCGGTGTCCGCGCGTGCGACGGTGGTTGATTCTGGACCAGCAAATCCCGTGCGGGCCAGGTGGCCGCAGCATGCGCCGCTGGCACTGGCTTTCGGGCGGCCGCTCGCAGCGGCGTGCTCATGGGCTTTGCGCCAGCAGTGCGGCGAGGCCGATCAACGAAGCCGCCGACAGCGCCAGCAGTGCCGCGAGGATCCGCATGCGGCGCCCAATGCCCTCGCGGGCGGTTGCCTGCACGACTTCGTACCATGCGGCTTGTCGGGTTGCCGCATCCAGCGTTCCCGGAAGCGTTCGCAGATAACGCTCCCGGTCCAGGTGGACCCCGTACCGCGCAATCTCATCGATCGACGGGAGTTCGATCGCCGCGGGCGAGCGCGCCCTGGCCTGCGTGAGCGCCGCGTGGGCGGCAGCGCGCTCCTCATCGGCGGTGGCATTTTCGATTTCCTTTTCCAGGCGGCGGATCTCCAGCTCCAGCTTTCTGCGCGCCATCGCGAATTGATCCAGTTCACGGCGCAGCTTCTCGTTCTCCATCTGGACCTTGCGCAATGCGAGGACTTCTCGGGCGAAATAGATCACCGCGGCGACCGGGCCGCCGGCCGCGACGCCTACGAGCATGATCAGTTCCAGGGTCCCTGCGGCCGTCATGCCGGCTGCGGCGCAGTGCGCGCGCGATTCCTGCCGCCATCGTCGTTCCGCACGCGGCGCACGGCGATCAGCGCGCTTTCGGGGCAGTCTTCAACTGCGCCATCAGGCCGCCGTCGACCAGCAGATCGGTGCCGGTGATGAAAGCGGCTTCGGGGCTTGCGAGAAAGCGCACGGCGAAGGCGATGTCCATGGGCGTGCAGGAGCGGCCGATCGGCGACTCCCGGGCCAGCACCTCGACCGTCGGGTTGGACTGGATTTCGGCCTCGAACATCGGCGTGCGCGTGGATCCGGGCGAGATCGACACGATGCGCGCGCCGCGATCGCCCCAGGCCTTGGCGCGCCGCCGGCAGGTGCGCATGACGGCGTTCTTGCTGAAATGGTAGGCGAGCCGTTGCGCGTTCAACGGCCCGCCGCGGGCCACGATCTCCGCGATCCGTTTGCCGATGGCGTCGAGAAACTCCGGCTCCAGCGGCGCATCCAGTAGCGCCTCCACGTCCGGCTTCGGCGCTACCGCGTGGCCGGCTGCGGAGGCGATCAACACCGCGACCGAGCCGGACGCCAAGCGTGCCTCGAACATCCGCAGCAGGCGCTCGGTGGCGACGAGGTTCACGTCCATCACGGTGCGCCAGTCGGCCTGCGCCGCCGATACACCGGCGGTGTGCGCGAGCAGAGCCGGGCCGCCCGGGGCCAGCGTGCCGGCGATGGCGTCGATCACGGCCGCCTCGCGCAGATCGCCGCCGTGCACCCCGGCGATGCGATAGCCTTCTTCGCGCAGCCCGGCGGCGAAAGCCTCCAGCGCCGGCACCGACGTGTCCGTCAGCACGAGTTCGTGCGAGGCGCCGAGCAGCCGGCTGATGGCCCTGCCCATGCCACCGGCGGCGCCGGTGACGAGGAGTTGCTGCGTCATGCTTGAAATCCACTCCCTGACAGATTCCACTCCATAGCGCGGCCAGCACCGAGGTCGATGTAGCCCGTCGATCGAGACCGCGCAAGATTCCTTGAGCCCGATTCCGCCATCGGATCTTCGATCGGCCAGCTACGTACCATTCTGCCGTGCAGCTCGCGTGGCTCGAGCGCGCCTTCAAGGGCGTCGTCAATTTTCAATCATTGCCGATATCTGAGATCGCAGTGCCGGGACATGATTGCGAACGACATCCCAGGATAATTCCGCGCAACGCGACGCGAGGTAATCGGCCTCGACGAGAATATGCCGAAGATACTCACGCGGCGCGAAGGACATCGCTCGCTTCGGCCAGGATGTGGGGGCCGATGAATGGTGAAAGCGCGTCGGTCGTGACGAGCTCTACCCGGCGGCCCAGCCGCTGCTCCAGCAGATCCGAAAGGGCCAGGAAATGCTTGTAGGTCTTTTCGCCGGGTTTGAATTCAACCAGGACATCGACGTCGCTATCGACTCTCGGATCGCCCCGGAGGACGGAGCCGAACAACGCCAACCGCGTCACGCCCATCGCGCGGATCTCGTGCTCGCAGCCTGCCAGGCGCGCTACGGCTTCTTCGCGATTCAGGACGGGCGATATCATGGTGCCAGCGTAACCGCAATCGCGCGTTTATTCCAAGGCACGGGTTGGCTGCGTTCCGGCGCCGCGCGCGCGACCGTGCCGCCGTCAGCGGCAGGCGATCTCGACGCGGCGGTTCAGCGCGCGGCCGGCCTCGGTGGCGTTGTCCGCGATCGGTTGCGTCTCGCCGCGCCCCGCGGCGGAGATGCGTGCCGCGTCGATGCCGCGGGCGACGACCGCGGCGGCGACTGCCTGTGCACGACGCTCGGACAGGCGCTCGTTGTACGCCGTCTCGCCCTCGCTGGAAGTGTGCCCGATCACCGTGACGGCGCCCGCTGCGGAAGCCTTCAATCCGGAGGCGAGCGCGTCCAGGTGCTTCGCGGAATCCGGCCGCAGGGTGGCGGAGTCGTAGTCGAACCCGATGCCGTGCAGCGTCGCGCCGCAACCGATCGGCACCACGGGCCTGGCCACGCAGGTGGCTTTCGCAACGGAAGATGCCTGCGCCTCGTAGAGCTTGAACGGCGCGCCGTTGGTCGAGCGCACGCCGCGGATTGCTCCGCCCGGCCCGGCCGCGAGCACGAAGGTGCTCGGAACGCCGCTCTTGGCGGCCGTACCCGTGGCGAACAGCAGGTTGCCGCCGACCGTGCCGGTGAGTTCGCCTTCGCCGTCATAGCAGCCGCTGACGCGCACGCCGTCCTGCACCAGCGCCAGCACGGTGCCGCGGCCTTTCCAGAAACCGTTGAACGCCTGCGAAAGGGGGACCTTCTCCTGCGTGCCGTAGCCGGCAATCTCGCTGAACTCCAGGAAGGTTCGGTCGCGCTCGACGTGGATGCCGCCTTCGAGCGCCACGCGGATCCACCGCACCGGCGTAGCGGCGGCCGGCAGTTCCGTCACCTGCCCCTTGCCGGCATGGGTCGCGAGCGTCGCGCCGGCCAACGGCTCGAAAGGCCCGCCGGGGCCACTGCGCGAGCCGGAGATGTCGACCTTGCGGACGAAGGTCTGCGAGGGGCTCGGCGTCTCCAGGACATTGGGCACCGCGAAGCCGGAGAAGGTCGTCAATGCCGGGAGCTCGTAGACGAAGGCGACGGCGCTTTGCGCATCGCCGGGCTTGGGCGTGAGCACGTACACGCCGGGATCGCCGTCGATCGCCCGCAATGCCTGCTCCATCCCCACCCCGAGCGATGCCGCGCCTTCCACCGCCACGGGAATGGCGCCGCGCGCGAAGCCGAGCAGGTCCTCGTGCGCGGGTTCCGCGGCGGCCGCGGGCAGCGCAGCCGCGGCCAGGGCGAGCAACATCGGCGATGCGGAGATCGTTCGGTTCATGCGCGTTGCCACTGTGTGCTCCGGGCGGTGCCGATATTCCGTGGCCGGGGGATCGAGGCCTCGCAGCGATCCTAACGACCGCTTTTCGATGGGGCAATGTCGAAGTGGTACACCGCTGCCTTTCGTCCGAGCTTCGAATACAGCGCGATGGCGGGCGCGTCGCCGCGATCGGCCTGCACGAAGATGACGTCGATCCCGCGCGCGTGGGCGATGCGCCGCAACTGCGCGATGAGCCCGGTGGCGATGCCCCGGCGGCGATGCGCCGCGTCCACGGCGAGATCGTAGAGGTAGAACTCCGATCGAGCCTGCTCGAACTTCGGCAGCACGTAGCCCGCCAGGCCGCCGACGACCGCACCGTCCCGCCCGGACAGGGCCGCGATGGCGATGAATGCATCGCTGCGCAACAGCCGGCGCAGGTAGCGGTCGTCCGGCTGGTGGGCGCAGTATCGCTCAGGATCCTCGAAGGCGCGGCCGAACACATCGAGCATGGCCCGCATCGGGGCGATATCGGCCGGGGCCAATGTCCGGAAGGTCGGCGCCGGCGCGATGGCGGCTGGCGATCGCTTGGACCTTTCAGGCTCGCTGCGCCGTGGCTCCACGCCGGCCTTTACGCCGTGCTCGGCCGCCAGGGCGCGGGCGACCCGGGCGATGAGATCGAACGGCACCGGCTGTGCCAACGGGAAGATGAGGTTGCCCTTCGGGCCGCGGAACGGCGCGAGCTGGCTGCGCAGTGCCGCGTCGCCGGTGACCGGCGGATAGACGCCGATGTGCTTCTTGAACGCGGCGAAGTAGATGAAGATCCGTCCGCGCCGGAACGCCGGCATCCGGTATCCGAGGCAGGGCTCGGCGTCGGGCACGGCGGCCTGCACCTCGGCCTGGATGCGGCGAAGGATCGGCTGCACGTCCCGCGGCGCTGCCGCGATATACGCGGCGTGCGGCTGGAATCTGTCGGTTCGGGTCATCGGTTGCGTCCGCTCGGGCTTTTCGAGTGAGAACTTGGTTCGGGATCCGCTGCCGGAGTGCTTGCGAGTCCGAACCGGGGTATCCCCGGCCGATTGGGGCCATGAACCGCCACCCCCGTCATCGCGAGCGCAGCGAAGCGATCCATGCGGCGCCGATTTCGGCGAGGCCGCACGGATTGCCGCGGCCGCTACGCTGCCTATCCATGAACCGTACCCGTCATTGCGAGGAGCGAAGCGACGAAGCAATCCACGTGCTGCCGGTGGCATCGTGGCCGCGTGGGTCGCTTCGCTGCGCTCGCGACGACGCAGAGGTGGTTCATGGCTTCAATCTGCCGGAGCCTGGGCCGGTTCGGGCTCGCAATGACGGGGTGCGGTTCATGGATAGCCGGCGCAGCAATGCGGCGCCGTCGTCCCGGAACGATGAACCGTGCATGCACGCGAGCAGCGCGGGTTCCAGGCGGGCCATGCGTGCCGGAATCCGGCCAGCGTCAATCACCGGCCGTTCAGCCGGGCGACGGGTAGCGCTGGTGCTCGGGAAGCTCGTGCGCGTGCGTCATCCAGGCGATGCGCTCGGCCACCTGGACATGAATCCGCGCCGGCACCGCCGCCGGGTCGTCATTCGTTGCGCTCTGCACGTCGACGAGGCCGGGAAGCACTTCGGCGTTGCGGTAGAACAGCCCGGTTCCGCAGTCCGCGCAAAAATACCGCCGGCCGTGGCTGGACGACGAATAGACCTTGGGCTCGCCCTGCGTCACGCGCAGCGCTGCCTCCGGATACATCGTCCATCCGACCATCGGTGCGCCCGCGTGCCGGCGACAGTCGCTGCAGTGGCAGAGCGCGTGGGTCAGCGGCTCGCCCTGGACTTCGTAGCGAATGGCCCCGCAGTGACATCCACCGGTGAGCGTCATGCCCTCTCTCCCTGGCTTGCCGGATGAGTTGTACTGCGCCCGGCTTGATTGGCGTAAGCGTTCGTTGCCCTGAATCCATGAACAGCTTAGCGTGTCTCCCTCGCGCCCGGGAACGGAAACCCGCTCGGCCGAGGAACTTCTGCGCGCCACGCGGTTCAGATTGCCCGGGGCCGGGAACGCGCGAGCAAAGCCGGGGGGCTGCTTGGAGAAGAATCAATACACGAGCGCGACCGCGCCCGATGTCGCGGCGGCAGGCGTTGCCTCGCGGCGGACGGCGTACTACGTCCTGGCGGTCCTGACCGTGGCCTCCGTCGTCAATCTCATGGATCGGCAGATCCTCGCCATCCTGCTGGTACCGATCCAGTCCGATCTCAAGCTCAGCGACACGCAGATGGGCCTCATCGCCGGGCCGGCGTTCGGCGCGGTCTACGCGCTCGCGGGGCTCTTCCTCGGGCGCCTGGCCGATCGCTGGAACCGGCGCACGCTGATCGCGTGCGCCATCGCGTTCTGGAGCGCCGCGACCGCGGCGTCCGCCGCGGTGACGTCGTTCGCGCAGTTGATGGCGACGCGCATGCTGGTGGCGATCGGTGAATCCGGGTCCGCACCGGCCGCGTTTTCCATCCTCTCGGACCTGTTCCCCACGCAGCGCCGGGCGACGGTCATCGGCATCATGCTCGTCGGCTCGTCGGCGGGCCTGTTCCTGGGCATGTACCTGGGGGGGTTGCTCGCCGAGCACTACGGTTGGCGCACGGCGTTCGTGCTGTTCGGCGTCCCGGGGCTGGCGCTCGCCCTGCTGGTTCGTCTCACGGTACGCGAACCTGTCCGCGGCGCAATGGATGGCGTCTCGCGCGCCGATGCGGACAGCCGGACGGCATTCTCGGTACTGCGTTATCTGTTCTCGCTGCGGACCTATCAACTCCTTCTTTGCGCGGCATCGATGCACCAGATCTTGAACGCCATGTGGATGGCGTGGATGGCGGCGTTCCTGATCCGCGTGCATGGCTTCTCCACCTCGGAGGCCGGGCTGCTGCTCGGCCTGGGCGGCGGGCTGGGCGCCATGACCGGCAACCTCGCGGGCGGCTACCTGTCTGATCGTCTCACGCGCCTGGGCCCGCGCGCTTCGCTCGTCGTCCCGAGCGTGGCGCTGCTGGCGTCCACCGTGCCGTTCTCCGTCTTCCTGCTGGTCGAATCGAAGGTGCTGCTGCTCGTTGCGTTCATTCCGTTTGCCTTCTGCGTCTCCTGCGCCTTCGGGCCCGCATTGGCGACCGGTCTCGCGCTCGCCAAGCCGCACATGCGCGGGTTCGCGGCCTCGCTGTACAGCACGGTCACGCAACTCGTCGGCCTGACGGTCGGGCCGCTGCTGATCGGCGCGCTGAACGACGGGTTCCAGCCGCGCTACGGTGACGATGCCGTGCGTTATTCGCTGTCCGTCGTCATCGTCTTCGCGGTCGTGGCCGCGGCCGTATTCCTGCTCGCAAGCCGAACCGTTGCCCGGGATGTCTGGGCGCCAGGAAGGGATGCGGCCTGATACCGAACCGGTGGCGGTGTTCCGGTGCGCAAGGGGCGCCGTACCGCCTGGGGAGGTCGCGCTTTCGCCGAAACGCCCACACCTGCGCTACCTGAAGATGGGCGCTCATCGCCAGCCGCCGGGATTCAAGTGTGCGGGACGGCTCGCTACGGCCCGCTTTCCGGCGCACGGCCCGCGTGAATGGCGTTCCTGCTTCGGCGGTCCAGCCAAGCCTCCCGCAGCCGCATCGCCGCGAGCAGGGTGAAGACCACGGCCGCCGCCCATGGGGCGACGAAGTGAGCCACGACCACACATATCACGCCGACGACGACGCAGCCGATGGGAAGCGAGAATTGCTGCTCGCCCGACCATCGGCTGGCAAGAACGTCGATGGCCAGGTAGGCGGCGAGTGCGGCCGGGAAGGCGATGAGGGTCGAAGCCATGGACGAATCTCCCAATGGGTGGGCTGGGGCAAGGGCTGAAGTTCCGCGGTATCGACCTCAGGGCGGTGCTTAGCCGCACCGGCGTCGGGACTGGCTGGTGCGGCTCACGGTTGCGCCTTCAGCCTCGCGGTGATGTCGCGGTATGCGCGAGCGATCAGCGCCTCGATGGCGGCGCGATCCTCGGCAAGGCCGGGCCTGATCTTCACATGGCGCATGTACTTGCCCGTGCCCTGCAGCAGGCCCGCCGGATCATCTAGCGCGGCGCCGTGGAAGAAGCCGACGTTGACATGGGCCTTGAACACACCGACGTAGGCAAAGGCCGCGTCGCCCAGGCACGCGGTGGGGTATCCGTCGTGGATGAGATCCCGAACGTCGCCCCCGCACCGGCGCAGGCAGGCGAACCATGTGCGTGCGATCGTGCCCAACTCGCCCGGCTGCGCGTCGAGCCACGCTTCGACGGGCGCCGAACGCTCACGCGCCTGGGGGAATCGAAATATTCCGCGCACGGTTGGGGCGTCCTTTACGCGTCCGGCACTGCGGCCTGTGCCTGAATTGCGACGATGGCATCGTCCGCAGTACGTCGTTGCCGCTCTGCACATGTTAACCGCTCGTCGTCTTACGGCGGTTCGCCTGGCATCAGCTGGCGGATATACCGGTGCCGGCGCAACCCGTATATTGCGCAGCGGGGGGCCGCGCTCGCGCTTCCTTCGCAACGGGTCCGTGCCCGGCGCTCGGCAGGGCTTGGTCATCTCGACGGCCTGGGGCACCGTCAATGAATGCAGGGGTGGAGTTTCCATGGATCTGGGATTGCGCGGCAAGCGCGCGCTCGTGACCGGGAGCAGCAGCGGGATTGGCATGGCCATGGCGATGGCGCTGGCGCGCGAGGGCGCCGCGGTCGTCGTTCACGGTCGCGACGAGGCGCGGGCCAACGCCGTGGCACGCGGCATATCGGAATACGGCCGGGCCGCGGTGGCACTGGGCGATCTCGCCTCGGACGCGGGCGCCGAGTCGGTCGCGGCCGCGGCGCACACGGCGTTCGGCGGCATCGATATCCTGGTGAACAACGCGGGCAGCTACGGGTGGTGGACCTGGGAGAACACGACGCCGCAGTCGTGGACCGATCTGCTCAACGAGAACCTCATCAGCATGGTCAGGATGGTCCGCCTGCTGGCGCCGGCGATGAAATCGCGCGGCTGGGGCCGCCTGCTGCAGATCAGCAGCACGGCCGCGCCCCTGGGGCTCCCATTCGCTCCCGAGTACGGCGCGGGCAAGGCGGCGGTGATTCACATCTCCTCGTCGCTGGCGAAGGAGTACGGTCCGTTCGGTGTCACCTCCAATGCGCTGGTCGTCGGAACGGTCGCCACCGGCTCGATCGTCGACATGGTGCGCGAACACGTCGTCGCGTCGGGGCGCAGCCCTGATGATCCCCGGCACGTCTACGATGCGATCATGGAAAGCCCGCAGGCGGAGACCGTGAAGGCGCCGATTGGGCGGCTGGGCACGCCCGAGGAAATCGGCGACATCGTCACGATGCTCTGCAGCCCGAGGTGCGATTTCATCAACGGTGCGACCATCCGGGCCGACGGCGGCAGGGTCCCGTCGCTGGGGATTTGAACGACGGGGGGACGGCTGGTGGATTGCGACAAACAAGGGAGAGGTGCGTTACGTGGACAACATCGAGCGCTTCGTCGTCAACGCGAGCCGATCCGGGTCGACGCTGCTGTCGCGGATGCTGGGCGAGGATCCGGGCACGCTGAGTCTTTCGGAGTTCTTCGGCGCGTTCGATTCGCGCCTGCGCCTGGCGCAGCGGCCGCTGACCGGGGCGGAGTTCGCGGTGGCGCTGTGCGGCACGGATGAAATCGGGCTGCTCGGCCTCACGCGCGGATTCCTGATCAAGGACATCCACCACGAGTTCCAGGCCACGCCGCAGGATCTGCAACGCTGGGGCGTGAAGTACCAGCCGGCATTGTTCGCGATGGCGCTGCCGAGCCTGTCGGACAAGCCGGTGGCCTACCTGGACGAGCTCGTCGCCTACGCGCGTGCCCAGCCGGCGCAGGGCTTCCCGGACCACTGCCGGTCGCTGTGGCGCTGGATGGGCGAGTCGCTGGGCAAGAAGGCGTGGGTGGAGCGCACCGGAGCGAGCCTGCGCTGGGTACCCGAGCTTTGCCGGGCATTCCCGGATGCGTTGTACGTGCACATCCATCGCGACGGCCCCGAGACGGCGCTGTCAATGCGCAACCACAACTGGGGGATCCTGGCCGCGGAGCTGTTTGAGCGCCCGCCGTCGATGGAGGATCTGGAGGAGGCGGTGCGCAACCCGCAGCCCGGCGATGCGGACCGGTTCGGGCGCTTCTTCGGCAAGGACCTGCCGCCGGTCGAGACCTACGGGCACTACTGGTCCTACCTGATCTGCAACGGCTACTCGGCGTTCCGCCACCTGCGGCCGGAGCAGGTGCTCGACGTACGCTTCGAGGATCTGGAGGCGCATCCGCGCCGCGAGCTGCTGCGCATCGCGGAGTTCTTCCGGCTGCCCGGGGATCGCGACTGGATCGATCAGGCGGCGTCGCTCGTCACCGGCGGGCGTGTCCAGCCGCGCGCGCCGGCGCTGCCGCAGGAAGAGCGGTCGCGGCTGGAGAAGGCGTGCCTTCCCGGCCAGGTGCTGCTGGGGCGCGTCGATCCCGCGTGGGCATACGAACCGTACCGGCGCATCCGGGAGGTCTTCGACCGGCACTCGTAGCGGGCCGCGGATCGGGATCGACGTCGGGAAGGTGACTGACATGGCCGGCATCGAGGATGTGAACGCCGCATGGAACTCGTTCTGCGACGAGTTGAAGTCGTTGGGTCCGCAATTGCAGCGGCTCGAGCACGCCGGCACGGGCGACGAGGCCGCCGAATCGCTGCAGTTCGCCACGCGCGTGCTGCGCGGCGCACTTGACTACCGGCTGGACGGCTTCGATCCGCTGCAGCCGCGCCTGCTGTGGTGGGATCGGGTCACTGCCGGCGCTTCGCCCTACGCTCCCAATATCGACAACACCTACCTGGCGGCGAAGATCGACGGGCGCGAGACGTACCGCCTGTCCATCCCGGTCGCGACCATCGACGAGATGATCGTCTCCGTGCACGCCGGCGACCCCGCCGACGGCACCCATGAGAAGTGGGGCGACCTCTGCCTGCGGGATCTGGAGGTCGTCGACGGACGCATGGACCTCGTCCTGAGCGGCGACGCGCACGACGGCAACTGGCTGGAGATCCCGCCGCGCGCGCAGTGGCTGTTCGTCCGCCTCTACTACTTCGACTGGGAGCGCGGTGCACCGCCGGCGGCGAGCCTTGTGTGCACGAGCGCCCGCGGGCGTTCGACTGGCAAGGTATCCGCGGATGCGTTAGTCGCCGGCTTCGCGGATGCGGCGCGCTGGATGCGCATGTCCATCGTGACCGGGCAGCAATTCAAGGACCGCTTCCTGTCCCGCGCGGCCGGCCCGAACGTGTTTTCCGAGCCGGAGCGGGAGGCGGCGGGACCGCCGATCATCCGCTATGGCGGCACCGAGTTCGATCTGGCGCCCGACGAGGCGCTGGTGATGGAGTTCGAGCCGCCGGACGGTCCCTACTGGATCGTGCAGTGGCACCGGCTGCCGTGGGGCGACTCGGCGGACTTCCTCAACCACATCACCAGCCTGAACAATCGCCAGGCGCGCGTGGACAGCGACGGCCGCGTGCGCATCGTGTTCGCACACGCGGATCCCGGCGTGCAGAACTGGATCAGTACCGAGACCAGGCGCAACGGGATCATCATTTATCGGTGGCTGTGGTCGACGGATGCGCCGGTGCCGAGGGGAAGGGTGGTGCCGTTTGCGGGGGTGCGGGGGGTATTGCCGGGGGATACGCCGGGGTTTTCGGAGCGGGCGAGAGGCGATCAGTTGGCCGTTCGCCGGGAGCACCTGCTGCGGCGGTATTAAGAAGGCTGGCGCTCGTCTGAGCCGATGTCACAACCGACCTCGAACACAGAATTCCTGACACGCCCCGTTGGCCGGCTTTTCATAAAGCCCCTTTTTCTACAACCTCAACGTCGCGCTTGTGCGGCGCCGGCCCCGGACAACACCGCGTAGCGCCCCTGCTTTGAACCCGGCGTCCGTACGAAGCGCTGGTTGGGCAGTGATTTCATTTGAGGTACGGACGACAGACGGCCGTTAGCAAGCATTCAGCAAAGCGCCGCTCGCGGGTATCAGATAAATCGTAACCAGGTACTTCACTGGTGATCTCGATATAGAGAGTATCGCTACCGTTCAAAAGGCTGCGCGCTTCCTCGTTGAGCCGCTTGTTCGTGGGACCGGCTCTCCCTTCCGCCTTCGCATGAATATAGTTGTCAACTCGCTCCGTAAGCAATCGTTCAGTTTCGCCGATCATCGCGATCGCGGCATCCGATGCGCGCACCCATCGGTAAATGATGTTTCGTTTCGACCATGCAGGGTCGCTACGAGTGTCTTTGCGGTCCCCCCAGGCCCAAGGAGCATCATTGGATCTCGGCCGATACCAATCGACATCCACTTGTAGAGATATAGATTGCTTCACATAACCCATTCTGCGCCGCAACCCTACGTGTGAGCGGCGCCGGCCACCGTGTCCGCCGCGAGGCGCCGCCCTTTGCTTGGCATCGGCTCAATAGGCTGGTCGCACACTGCCGACATTACAATTGCGGCAGGTCTTCGGGCGGCAGCGGGCACTGCACTTCGTTTAGGCGCTTCCTTGCCTCAGCCAATTGCTCTTCCGTGAACAATGTACGCCACGGAGTTTGAAGCACGAGATATTCAACGCTAATTTTCAAGTTCTCTTTCCCCCGCAAAAAGAGCTCAGTAAATCCGGACGACGGTTTAGATGTCGCCAGCAAGCGATCCGCGGTTTCTTTACCGCCGTGCGACTGGACCATTCGTAGAAATTCTGACGGGCGATACGGGGGCTTTAGATTAAGCGCGGAGGAGTAAATGCCCCGCATCGCTTTATCAAATTCTGGGAGAAGTTCTGCAGTCATGAATATTCCTCCTGACAAGCCCAATCGGGATAGGGTCGGGCCTCACGGCCCGACCCCTCCCACACCACCGTACATACGGATCACGTATACGGAGGTTCGGCCGAGATGAGTCATCAGAACGCCAACGTCACCGGACTCGCCAGCAACGGCCGTCGTCCCGATAACCGGTGCAGTTTTGCCCCGCTCGCCAGCGACCGCTTCACCCGGGTCGGGTGCAATGCAGGCGCTCCTGGCTTCGGGACAGCCCCTCTCGTTCAAGCCCCTGTTCGGGGCACCGTTCGGGCCTTCAGTGACCATGCGTTGCGGCT
>JBFXBD010000095.1:0-17358 GCA_050183625.1 Gammaproteobacteria bacterium | reverse complement strand
CCGATCTCGGCAGGGCCTACGCGGTGTGGAACGTCGTCGCCGCGCCGGAGTTCTCGCTCGAGCCGGTGCAATCCTGCTTTCCGGTGGCCGGCTGCGTCAGCTACCGCGGCTTCTACGCGCGCGAGGACGCCGAGCGCCATGCGGCGCGCCTGCGCGCCGAGGGCCACGATGTCTTCGTCGGCGGCGTTCCCGCGTACTCGACGCTGGGCTGGTTCGACGATCCCTTGCTGTCGACGTTCATCGGCTATCCGGAGGCCGAGCTCGCGCGGCTGGTGTTCCACGAACTGGCGCACCAGGTGCTGTATGTGAAGGGCGATACCAGCTTCAACGAATCCTTCGCGGTCGCCGTCGAGCGCGAGGGCGTGCGCCGCTGGCTCCTGGCACGCGGCAACGATGCTGAGGTCGCCGCGTTTGCGGCCGCGCAGGCGCGCGCGGCCGAGTTTGCCGGGCTGATGGCGGACGCGCGCGGGCGGCTCGAGGCGCTGTACGCGGAAGACCTGCCGCCGCAGGAAAAGCGCGCGCGCAAGGCCGCTGCCTTGCGCGCGCTGGCCGCTGACTACGCGGCGCTGAAGCGCGAGCGCTGGAACGGCTTTTCCGGCTATGACCGCTATTTCGCGGCAGCAGGGCCGAACAACGCGCTGCTGGCTTCCTTCGCCACCTACACGCAGCACGTGGATGCCTTCGCCCGCCTGCTTGCCGCCGAGGGCGGTGACCTCGAGCGCTTCTATGCCAGGGTGAGGCAGATCGCTGCGCTGGACAAAGCGATACGCGACGCGCTGCTCGCCGGAAACTGAACCGAATGCGCCGTATTGCTTTCCGCATGCCGCGAGCCTATGATCCGCGCCGTCACCTTTCCTGACGATCGCCATCATCCGCCAACCCGCTGGTTTCCAGCACCGCCCGAGTCGCCTGATCCGCCCCCTGTCATGGGGCTTTGCCGTGGGACTGGCCCTGGTCCTGTCGAACGGCGCGACGGCGGCGCCCGCGGATGAAGTTCGAGCGCTGGTCGAGGCCGGTCGCGTGGCGGACGCCTACGCACTGGGCCGGAAGCACCCGGAGGCGCTGGGCGACCCGGCCTTCGACTTTTTCTTCGGCGTCGCGGCTATCAATACCGGCAATGCGGGCGAGGGCGTGCTGGCGCTGGAGCGCTACATCCTGTCCTTTCCCGCCAACGTATCGGCGCGGCTGCTGCTCGCGCGCGGCTACTTCGCGCTGGGCGAGGATGCGCGTGCGCGCGAGGAGTTCGAGGATCTGCGCAAGGCCAATCCGCCGGCGGACGTCGCCGCGACGATAGACCGATTCCTCGACGCCATCCGGCTGCGCGAGTCGCGCTACTCGACCAGCACCGGGCTGTACCTCGAAGCTGGGGTGGGCATGGACACCAACGTCAACGGTGGTGTCAGCAACCCCAACATCTTCCTGCCCAACCTCGGCAACGTGGTGCTGAACCAGGGCGGCACCAAGAACGCGGACTCGTTCTCGCACCTGGGCATCGGCGGGCACGTCACGCACCCGGTGGCGCCGGGCGTGGCGCTGTTTGCCACCGGCCAGGCGGAGTTGAAGAACCACTTCAACGACACCGCGTTCGACCAGGGCAATTTCGGCGTCTCTGGCGGCGTGTCGATCCTGAAGGAACGCAACCTGTGGCGACTCGGGGCGCTGCACAGCACGATCACGGTGGACGTCAATCGCTTCCGCTCCTCCAACGGCGTGTCGGCGGAGTGGCAGCACCAACTCGACGAACGCCAGTCGTTCTCCGTCGGCGGGCAACTGGCGCGGCTGAGCTACACCGGCGCCAACAAGCCGCGCGACGCGGACTTCGGCGGCTTCGCGCTCGGCTATCGCAGGCTCTTCACGCACGCCTGGCAGCCGATCCTCAGCGCGTCGGTGAATGCGGGCCGCGAGGACGCGGTGGCCGCCGGCCGCGACGACCTGTCCCGCGACCTGTACGGCGCGCGCGTCGGCGTCAGCTTCACGCCCGAAGCCAAGTGGGGCATATCGCTGGGCTACACGTACCAGAATGCGCGCCACAAGGCGCGCGACCTGATCCTCGGCGTGCAGCGCGAGGACGACTAC
The DNA here is from genome assembly GCA_050183625.1 of Gammaproteobacteria bacterium. Taxonomy (GTDB): domain Bacteria; phylum Pseudomonadota; class Gammaproteobacteria; order JADZEE01; family JADZEE01; genus JBFXBD01. The sequence goes on along the minus strand of JBFXBD010000095.1, from coordinate 15,282 downwards.
CACGCATTCGACGCCGCGGTGAGCTACCTCGTGACGCGCAACTGGTCGGTGCGCGCCGAAGCGCTGGTGTCGGAGAACCGCTCCAACATCGCGCTGTATGCGTTCCCGCGCAACCTGTACTCGGTGAAGGTTCGCTATGAATTCAAGTAACTGGCTGGCCGCGTGTGGCGCGGCGGCAATGCTGGCCACGGCTGGCGCGCAGGCGCAGGAGGCCGCAGGCCGCGTGCTGATCGCGGTGGGCGACGTGGCGATCGAGCGCAACGGCCAGCGTACGCCGGCGCGCAACGGCATGGAGGTGCGCAGCGGCGACCAGTTCCAGCTCGGCGCGCAGAGCAACGCACAGATCCGCCTGAACGACGAGTCGATCCTGGCACTGCGTCCGGAGACCACGTTCAAGCTGACCGAGTTCGCGTTCGCCGCCGGCGACCAGACGAAGCAGCGCGCATTGTTCGAGCTGATCAGGGGCGGGGTACGTACCGTGACCGGCGTGATCGGACGCATCAACCGCGATCAGTACAAGGTGGTGACGCCCACGTCCACCATCGGCATCCGCGGCACCCACTACAGCCTGGTGCAATGCGAGTCGAACTGCAGGAATCGCGACGGCTCCATCGCGCCCAGCGGCACCTATGGCGGCGTCACCGACGGACGCATCGGCGTGACGAACCAGTCCGGCGAGTCGGTGTTCGGCGCCGACCAGTATTTCCATGTCCCGAGCCCGACGGCGGCGGCGCAGCAGTTGATCGCGCCGCCGGGGTTCCTGCGCGACACGCTGGAAGGCCGCGCGCGCGCAGCGCAGGAAAAGCCCAAGCCCGCGGCGCCGGGCCAGGCGCAGCCGAGCGGCGGCGAGTCCGCGCAGACGGTGGCGCAGACCGGCCTGGGCGCGACCACCGGCGATACCAGCATCTCGTCATCGACGTCGAGCTCGGCGCCGCTGGTGCTGCCGGAGACAACGCAGCTGAACGCCTTCCTCACCAACGAAACGCAGACCACCAGCGGCGTGCCGTTGAGCGTGCAGTCGGGGTTCACCGGCACGCAGTTCTACCGGCTGGCCGGGTCGATGAACCTGCCGGTGACCTGCACCGACGGCTCCTGCGCACCCATCACCCAGGGCGACATCACGATCGCGGTGAACTACGGGCTGCAGCGCGTCTACGTGCGCGTGGCGGCGCTCGACGCGGACGGCGTCATCAACATCGGCACGCCGTTCAACGCCGACGGCGCGCCGATCACGATCAGCAATGGCGCGGTGTCGTTCAATGTCACGTACAACCGGTCCGACTTCCCGACCCAGCAGGGGGCGTTCCGCTGCTCCACTTGCGGCGCCGGCGGGACGGTCGGCTTCGCGAACTCGATCACGTTCAGCGGCACCATCAGCGGCTCCACCGCGACCCTGACCCTCGGGCTCACCGATGTTGACGGCAGCGGGTACGCGACCGGAACGCTGACGCAGGTGACGCCTTCCACCACCGACGCTGCGGCGATCGTCACGCCGCGTCTTGGCGGTGGCGCCGATGCGCGCTCCGAAACCTATTCCGGCGTCACGCTGGACGGGTCGCGACGCTTGACGAATTTCGGCCCGCTGGTAGGCCAGGTGCGCGCCAACGTCGGCAGCGCTACCAACACGATCAGTGGCAGCAACGCCGAGGCGGGCAACCTGGTCTGGGGCATGTGGCAGGGCGCCGGTGCGCAGGTGACGGATTTCAACTACGCCAGTATCACCACCACCGCGGGCGCGATCATTCCCTGGATCACCGGCACGGTCACCGACACGCTGCCGGCGGCTCTCGGCAGCAGCGTGTCGTATTCGCCTGTCGGCGGCCTCGTCAATGGAGGCAACGGCACGCTGAACAGCGCCTCGCTGACCGCGGATTTCGTCAACCGCACCGTGGGATTGAACATCAATGCGACCAACACCGGCGCGGGCAACACCTTCCAGATGAACGGCAGTTCCGGCGTGTCGGCGGTCAGCGGCCGCTTCAGTGGCGGTTTCAGCAGCGTGACCTGCACTGGCCCGTGTTCAGCTGGCACGCCCACCGGCTCGTTCGGCGGTTTCTTCTCCGGCGCGCAGGCCGAGGGTGCCGGGGTGGGATTCACCGCGGGCTACGGCACCGGAAACGGTGTTTCCGGCGTCGCCGCCTTCAAGCGCTAGGACAGCGGCAGGTCCACCACCTTGGTGAATGCCGGGCGCTTGCACAGGCGCCCGAACCAGGCCTCCAGGTTCGGCAGCGCCGGCCGCTTGATCGCGAGGCGCATCCACAGCTGCACGTGGCAGCCGATGGGTATGTCGCCCATCGTGAAGGCGTCTCCGGCGACGAACTGACGGCCGCCGAGCGCGCCGTCGAGCACCGCGAGCAGGTCGGCGGACTTCTTCTTTCCATCCTCGATCGCCGCCATGTCGCGCTTCTCCGCAGGCGTGCGCACCAGGCCCCAGAACACCGGGCGGAATGCGGTCTGGAACGACACCGCCCAGTCCATCCAGCGATCCGCATCGGCGCGCGCGCGCAGCTCGGCCGGCCAGAGCGAACCTGCGCCGTGCTTCTGGGCGAGGTAGCGCACGATGGCATGCGATTCCCACAGCACGAAGCCGTCGTCGTCGATCGCGGGCACCAGGCCCATCGGGTTCTTCTGGCGGTACTCCGGCGTGTTGACTACGCCATACGCCATGCCGGCGTCGATGCGCTCGTAGGGAACGTTCAGTTCCTCGAGGCACCACAGCACCTTTTTCACATTGACCGAATTCGCGCGTCCCCAGACTTTCAGCATCGTTCGCTCCTCAGAATCCTACGGCCTGGCCGTCGCGGCGCGGATCGCTCGCGCCGACATAGCCGTCGCCCAGGTTCCAGATCGCCTGGCAACTGCCGAAGTCCATGTAGCCTTCCTTGAGTTCGGTGAGCTGGTGGCCGCGGCGCGACAGTTCCTGCAGCACCGATGGCGCGAGCCCGCCCTCGACGTTCATCTCCATGCCCTTGACCCAGCGGTAACGCGGCGCGTCGCAGGCCGCCTGCGGGTTCTGGCCGTAGTCGGCGATGCGCACCACCAGCTGCACATGGCCCTGAGGCTGCATGGTGCCGCCCATGACACCGAAGCTCATCACCGGTTTGCCGTCCTTCGTGAGAAAGCCCGGGATGATGGTCTGGTACGGGCGCTTGGACGGCCCATACCGGTTCGGGTGGCCCTTCGTCGTGACGAAGGTGCTGGCGCGGTTCTGCAGCGAGACGCCGGTTCCCGGCACCACCACGCCGGAGCCGAAGCCCATGTAGTTCGACTGGATCAGCGACACCATCATGCCAGAGGCGTCCGCCGCGGTGAGGTACACGGTGCCACCCTTGGGCGGCGTGCCCGCGGCAAATGGCTGCGCGCGCTTCATGTCGATCAGCTTCGCGCGCGAATCGAGATACGCGGGATCCAGCAGGCGCTCGGGCTTGAACGGCATGTGCTCGAGGTCCGCGACGTAGGCGAGCGCGTCGGCGAAGGCGAGCTTCATCGCTTCCATCTGCACGTGCAGGCTGTCCGCGCCGTCCACCGGCATGCTGGCGAGGTCGAAGCGCTCCAGGATGCCGAGCGCGATCAGCGCGGCGATGCCCTGGCCGTTCGGCGGAATCTCGTGCACGGTATAGCCGCGGTACTTCACTTCCAGCGGCTGCACCCACTCGGCCGCGTGCGCCGCGAGGTCGCTCGCGCGCATCAGCGCACCGTGTTCCTTCGCGTGCGCCTCGAGCTTCTGCGCGAACTCGCCGCGGTAGAACGCCTCGCCTTTCGTCGCCGCGATTTTCTCCAGCGTGGCGGCGTGATCGGGAAAGCGGAACAGCTGCCCCGGCACGGGCGGACTGCCGCCGGGCATGAACGCCTCCTTGAATCCCGGCTGCACGTGCAGTTCCTTCGCCTGCAGCGCCCACTGGCGCGCGATGGTCGGCGATACGAGGAAGCCCTCGCGCCCGTAGCGGATCGCGGGCGCGAAGAGTTTCTCGAACGGAAGCTTGCCGAATCGCTCGGATAGCGCGCGCCAGCCGGCCACGCAGCCCGGCACGGTGACGGTATCCCAGCCGCGCTGCGGCATTGCGGGCGCGTCGCCGAACCGATCGTGCGTCCATGCCGCCGGCGAGCGGCCGGAGGAATTCAGTCCGTGCAGCGCCTTGCCGTCCCACAGGATGGCGTACAGGTCCGAGCCGATGCCGTTGGACACCGGCTCGACCAGCGTCAGCGTGATTGCGGTGGCGAGGATGGCGTCCACCGCATTGCCCCCCTGCGCGAGCATCTGCACCCCCGCCTGCGCCGCCAGCGGCTGGGACGTCGTGACAATGTTCTTTGCCAGCAGCGGCTTGCGCGGCCAGGTATAGGGCAGGTTCCAGTCGAACGGCGTCATCAGGGGCGCTTTTCCGGGGAGCGGGAGGGGGGTATATTTTATCCGCCATGAGGAGGCTGCTGACCGCTGTTTTGCTCGCCTGCGCGTGTACCGTCGCGTGGGCCGAGCGCGTGCAGACGCTGGCGGCGGCGAAGCCGGCGCCGGGAGGCGAGAGGCGAGTGGCGCTGGTGATCGGCAACAGCGCGTACAAGCATTCGCCGCTGAGGAACCCGGTGAACGACGCGCGCGCGATGGCGCAGGCGCTGGCCGAGACCGGGTTCAGCGTGACGCTGCTGGAGGACGGCACGGAGACCTCGATGCGGCGCGCGATCCGCGCCTTCGGCGACGAGTTGCTGCGCGGCGGGGCGGGGCTCTTTTACTACGCCGGGCACGGCATGCAGGTGCGCGGGCGCAACTACCTGATTCCGGTGAACGCGGACATCCAGCGCGAGGACGAGGTCGAGGACCAGGCGGTGGACGCGAACTTCGTGCTGACGAAGATGGATACGGCGAAGAACGCGCTGAACATCATGATCCTGGATGCGTGCCGCAACAACCCGTTCCACCGCTCGTTCCGTTCGGCGACGCAGGGCCTGGCGCAGATGGAGGCGCCCTCGGGGACGCTGATCGCGTTCGCGACCGCGCCGGGCTCGGTGGCGGCCGACGGGGACGGGGACAACGGGGTGTACACCAAGCACCTGCTGCAGCAGGTGCGCCAGCCCGGGGTGCCGGTGGAGCAGTTGTTCAAGCAGGTGCGCAACGGCGTGATGGCGGATACGAAGGAGCGGCAGGTGCCGTGGGAGAGTTCGTCCTTGCGCGGGGACTTCTACTTCCTGCCGGCGGCGGCATCGTCTCGCCTGACCGAGGAGCAGCTGCACAAGGCGGTGCAGGCGGCAGCGCGCGAATCCGAGCAACGCAGCGCGCAGGAGCGGGCGCAACTGCAGAGCGCGATGGAGAAGATGATCGATGAAGCGCTGGCGAGGCAGCGCGCGGAGCTGGAAGCGCAACGTGGCGCGACGGCGCCAGCGGCCGTCGCGCCGGCACCGGTGGCCGCGGTGGCGCCCGGGACGCACGAGCGCCAGGTCGAGCTGGCGTTCTGGGATTCGATCAAGGCGAGCGCCAACCCGGCGGATTTCAAGGCGTACCTCGAGCGCTATCCGCAGGGCGCGTTCGCGCCGATCGCGCGCAACCGGCTCGCCGGAACCCCGGCGCAACCGGCCGCGCCCAGGCCTGCGCCCGCACCTGCGCAGGTTGCCAGCATCGCGCCCGCGCCTCGGCTGGCTTCGCCCGATGCCGCCGCGGCGGCGCCCGCGCCGGCAGCGCCACCGGCGTCCGGCAGCCGCTGGCAGTACAGCGGCTTCGACGTCGACAACCGCGAGCGCACGCTCGATTTTCTCGTCGAACAGCAGGGAAGGAGCACGGCCGGGATACTCGAAGTTGCCCACGGCCGCAACGGCTCGACACAATGGGTACACGGCAGTGCGCCCGCGCTGGTGGGGCTCGGGTCAGGATTCGCCGCCTTCTCGCCGCTCGTCGGGGGCACGCCGCTGAAGGCAGGGATGGAGTGGTCCGGCGTGCCGGTGGTCAGGCTGGATTCCTGCGGCCGAGGCCTGACCACCTGCGAAGCCGAGGCAAAGGTGGTCGGGCGCGAGCGGGTCACGGTGAAGGCGGGCAGCTTCGAAGCGTACAAGGTGGAGGTGGTCTTGTTCATCCGCACCACCTTCGGTAGCGGTACGAGGACGCTGACCTACTGGGTCGCCGATGCCGTCGGGCGCCCGGTCAGGTTCACCAACCGCGCATTCGGCGGCGGCGGCGGCCAGAATGCGATCACCGATCCCAGCATCGAACTGGAACTCGTCGGCTATCAGCGGGACGGGGGGGCGGTTGTCGGGAGCCTCCGCCAGGTGCCTGCCGTTGCCGTGGGCGCGCAGCGCGCGGCATCGATCGTGGTCGCCAGCGCTGGCGCGACGCTGGGCGCCAAGGCCCTCGCCGGGCCGGCAGTGCCCAAGGCCGGCGATCGCTGGATCTACGAATTCAAGGACCTGAGCGCCGGCCGCAGCCGCACGCACGAGGTCGAGGTCACCGCGATCGGCGCGGACGGCATCCACGAGTCGGTGGCAAGCGGCGCTGCTGGCACGGTTTCCCTCGCGCATGGCCCGGGTGCCTACCTGTCCGGTGCCGGATTCGTGCAGTTCTCGCCGTACCTGCTTGCCTACGACGCGCTCGCGCAGGGCGCGATCCGCGGCGACATCGTCGCGACGCACTTGCCGGATTGCGGCGGCAGCAAGACCTGCAGCATCGAAGCCAGCGTGGAAGGCGGTGAGACGGTCACCGTGCCGGCGGGCACTTTCCGGGCGAACAAGGTGACGGTGGACGTGCAGATCCAGCGTGCCGTCAGCAGTTTCGGCGCCGGACGGCTTTCCTTCAGTTTCTGGTACGCCCCGCAGGCGCGACGATTCGTCAAAGCTGCCGGGACCGGCAGCGGGTCGGCAGTCGTGACGCCGAACTTCGAGATGACGCTGCAGTCCATGCGCCTGCAATGAGAACCCTGAGGCTCCTTGCAGCGTTCTTGCTGTTGGCGGCTCCTCAGGCCTGGGCCGAGCGCGTGCAGACGCTGGCGGCGGCGAAGCCGGCGCCGGGAGGCGAGAGGCGAGTGGCGCTGGTGATCGGCAACAGCGCGTACAAGCATTCGCCGCTGAGGAACCCGGTGAACGACGCGCGCGCGATGGCGCAGGCGCTGGCCGAGACCGGGTTCAGCGTGACGCTGCTGGAGGACGGCACGGAGACCTCGATGCGGCGCGCGATCCGCGCCTTCGGCGACGAGTTGCTGCGCGGCGGGGCGGGGCTCTTTTACTACGCCGGGCACGGCATGCAGGTGCGCGGGCGCAACTACCTGATTCCGGTGAACGCGGACATCCAGCGCGAGGACGAGGTCGAGGACCAGGCGGTGGACGCGAACTTCGTGCTGACGAAGATGGATACGGCGAAGAACGCGCTGAACATCATGATCCTGGATGCGTGCCGCAACAACCCGTTCCACCGCTCGTTCCGTTCGGCGACGCAGGGCCTGGCGCAGATGGAGGCGCCCTCGGGGACGCTGATCGCGTTCGCGACCGCGCCGGGCTCGGTGGCGGCCGACGGGGACGGGGACAACGGGGTGTACACCAAGCACCTGCTGCAGCAGGTGCGCCAGCCCGGGGTGCCGGTGGAGCAGTTGTTCAAGCAGGTGCGCAACGGCGTGATGGCGGATACGAAGGAGCGGCAGGTGCCGTGGGAGAGCTCGTCCTTGCGCGGAGACTTCTACTTCATGGCGCCGGTGGCGGGGGCGCCCCAGCTCAGCCGCGACGACGTGAAGCAGGCGGTGATCGACGCCACGCGAGAGCAGGAGCAGCGCAGCGCGCGCGAGCGGGCGCAACTGCAGAGCGCGATGGAGAAGATGATCCAGGAGGCGCTGGCTAAGCAGCGCGCGGAGCTGGAAGCGCAGCGCGGCGCGACGCCGGCACCTGCCGCTGCAGCCCTGCCGTCCCCGGTGGCCGCGGTGGCGCCCGGGACGCACGAGCGGCAGGTCGAGCTGGCGTTCTGGGATTCGATCAAGGCGAGCGCCAACCCGGCGGATTTCAAGGCGTACCTGGAGCGCTACCCGCAGGGCGCGTTCGCGCCGATCGCTCGCAATCGGCTCGCCGGAACCCCGGCGCCACCGGCCGCGACCGTGGCGGCGCCCAAGCCTGCGCCCGCGCCGGCGCAGGTGGCGAGCATCGCCCCCGCGCCCCCGCCGGCGGCGCCCGCCGCAGCGCCAGCGGTGCCTGCTTCAGGCAGCCGCTGGTCGTATGCGGGGGCGGAGCCCGAGCGGCCGGAGAACCGCTTCGAGTACCGCGTCGAACTGGCCGGTGCCACCGCCGCCGGGGCGCTCGAAACGGTGACCGGTCCGGGAACCGCCACGCAGTGGGTGTTCACCGATACGCCGACGGTCGTGGGGTTTGCGCGCGGCTGGACGGCGTTCTCGCCGCTTGCGCGAGGCGCCGAGCTGAAGGTCGGGCAGACCTGGGGCGACATCGAGATTCGCCGGGTGGAGTCCTGCGGGCGCGGACTGGTGAGCTGCAGGGCCGAAGCCCGTGTCGCCTCACGCGAGAAGGTCAGCGTGAAGGCCGGAACGTTTGATGCCTACAAGGTCGTTGTCGACGTGCTGCTCCAGCACCTGAGTGCGTCGGGCCACGTCGAACTGACCTACTGGTACGCGCCGGAAGTGCGCCGCGCGGTGCGCTTCTCGCGCCGAGCCTCGGGCGGTACGCACCAGATGCCGATGAACGAGCCGAACGTCGATCTGGAACTCGTGGGCTACCAGCTGGACGGGGGCGCCGTGGTTGGAAACCTGGGCGCGGTGTCGCTGGGTGCCACGGGGACGCATCTTGCGGCGCCAGCCGTGGTCGCCAGTGCTGGCGCGACGCATGGCGCAAAGGCTCTCGCCGGGCCGGCGGTGCCGAAGGTCGGCGATCGCTGGGAGTACCGGCGCCGAGAAATGAACGCAGGCCGCACCAGCAGCGCTCTGGTGCAGGTTTCGCAGGTCGCCAGGAACGCCATTCTGGAGAGCATCCAGGTCGACGGCGGCGTCGGGGTGCAGGTGAGCCACGCGACCGGGGTCTACCTGTCGAGTCCAGGGATGCTGCAATTCTCGCCGTATCTGCGTGCCTACCTCCCCGAAGGGTCGGGCGAAGATCTTGGTCAGGTGACGCTGCAGGCGGTTTCCACCTGCTCGTCAGTGCACATTGAGTGCCGGGCGAAGGCGCGCATTGCCGGGCGCGAGCAGGTGACGGTTCCTGCGGGGACCTTCGACGCGGCCAGGGTTGAGGTAGAGATCGTGGCAATCAACAACGGCTCCTTGATACTGGCGGGATTTTCGGGCGCTATCGAAGCCACGCTCACCGTCTGGTATGCAGATGCAGTGCGGCGCGCGGTGAGATCCGAGGTGCGCGGGAACAGCATCCTGCTCGAACCCCAGGTGACGGAACTCGTTTCGTTCAAGCTTCAGTGATGCGCATCGCTGCATGGCTACTGTCTGCCTGCATGGCGATGCCCGGCGTGGCGCATGCCGAACTGCGGAGTACGCTGGCACCCGCTTCGCCCGCACCGGGCGGAGAACGTCGCGTGGCGCTGGTGATCGGCAACAGTGCCTACAAGGGCGCGCCGCTGAAGAACCCTGTGAACGACGCGCGCGCGATGGCGAAAGCGCTTGCCGGCACGGGATTCGAGGTACTGCTGGTCGAGGACGCGGGCCGCGCCGGCATGCACCGCGCGATCCGGGATTTCGGCGATTCTCTGTTGCGCGGCGGGGTGGGGCTGTTTTACTACGCCGGGCACGGCATGCAGGTGCGGAACCGCAACTACCTGGTGCCGGTGGACGTCGAGATCGAGCGCGAGGACGAAGTGGAGTTCCAGGCGGTGGACGCGAACCTGGTGCTGTCCAAGATGGACAGCGCGCGCAACAGCGCCAACTTCGTCATCCTGGATGCCTGCCGCAACAATCCATTCCAGCGAAGCTTCAAGCTCGCGTCGACCGGACTCGCGCAGATGGATGCCGCGGCCGGTACGCTGATCGCATTTGCCACCGCGCCGGGGCAGGTGGCGGCCGACGGCGAGGGCGAGAACGGGCTGTACACCAGCCACCTGCTGAAGGCCTTGCGCCAGCCGGGCCTGCCGGTGGAGCAGATGTTCAAGCAGGTGCGCAATGGCGTCATGGCGGATACGAAGGAACGCCAGGTGCCGTGGGAGAGTTCGTCGCTGCGCGGGGACTTCTTCTTCCAGCCGGCCGATCCTGCCGCGGGAGCGGCGATCCAGCAGGCGGCGATCGACCGCGCGGTGACCGACGCGGTGAAGCAGGCCGAAGCGCGTGCGGCAAAGGAGCGCGAGGCGCTGCAGGCGCAGATGAGGAAGCTCATCGCCGACATGCTGGCGAAGCAGCGCGCGGACCTGGAAGCGGAACTGAAGGCGCGCGGCGCGGGGCAGGCCGCCGCGGCGCCGGCTGCGCCCATAGCCGCCGCAACGCCAGCCGCAGCGCCTGCCTCGGTACCCGCGCCGGTGGCCGCCGCCTCGACGCCTGCCCCGGTGGCAACGAAGGCGGCATCTGCGTCAGCGCCGCCGGCTCCAGCGCCGGTGCCGAAGCCTGCCCCGGTACAGGTCGCTTCCATCGCCGCGGCGCCGCCGGGCGGCATGCGGCAGTTCGCGCCCAAGGATGGCGACCAGTGGGTCTATCAGACCCGGACCTCCAGCGCCCCCGGCAAGACCATGCGGGTGCAGAACGAAGTCAAGGCCGTGCTGGACGATGCGGTGCTCGAGCGGCGCGTGAGCCAGATCAGCGGACAGCGCGAGTGGGTGTTCAAGCCGAGCATGGAGATCTCCGGGTTCGGCAATCCGAGCGCCTACAACCTGTCGCCCTATATCCTCGCCTTCGAGGACGTCAAGGTGGGAGATAGCTGGCGCGACATTCCATTCCAGAACCTGGGCAACTGCAGCACGCATCCGCAGTGGAGTTGCCGTTTCCACGCGACGGCGGTGGCGATCGAATCGGTGACGGTCCCAGCCGGGACTTTCGAGGCGATTCGGGTGGAGGTCGAGCAGATCATCATCCCGAACGGCCCCGGGGTCGAACGCAAGGCCATTTACTGGTATGCCCCGCAAGTGAAGAGATCGGTGAAGGCCGAATGGAGAACCGTTTCCGGGCAATGGAACGGCCCGGACGTGCAGAGCGAACTGGTGTCCTACAAGCTCAACTAGCGCCCAACCGTCTCCATGTCCAGCACCACCCGGCCGAGCACGCGGCCGGCCTTGAGGTCTTCCAGGATCGAGTTGAGTTCGTCCGCCGGTCGCGTGCTGACCGGCGTGGGCTTGAGCTTCCCCTTCTTCGCCAGCGCTACGACTTCCTTCAGTTCCTGCACGTTGCCGACGTAGGAGCCCACGACGGCCACCGCGCGCTGCGCGATCGGCGGCATCGCCAGCGTGATCTCGCCGCCGAACAGGCCGCAGAGGATGTAGCGCCCGCCCTTGCGTAGCGCCGGCCAGGCTACCGCGTGCGTCGCCGGCATGCCGACGAAATCGATCGCCGCGGCAAGGCTGCCCTTCGCCAGCGCGGCGAGTTTCTGCGCCGCGTCCGGCGCGCGCGTGTCCAGCATCAGCTTCGCGCCGAGCTTCCTCGCCGCGTCCAGCTTGACCGGGTCGATGTCGCAGGCGATGACGTTGCGTATTCCCTTTGCCTTCAGGATCGCGGTGGCGACCAGCCCCAGCCCGCCGCAGCCCAGCACCGCGACCCAGTCGCGCGAATTCAGCGCCGGCAGCTTGTTGATCGCGCTGTATGCGGTGAGCCCGGAACACGCCAGCGTTGCGGCGAAGGCCTCGTCCACGCCGGATGCGTCGACCAGGTACTTCGGGTGCGGCACGGTGATGTGCGTGCCGTAGGCGCCGCGCATGTACACGCCCATGAAGCGCTGGTTGAGGCAGTAGTTGTCCTGGCCGTCCTTGCAGACCGCGCACTTGCCGCAGCCGATCCACGGAAACACGATGCGCTTCTGTCCCACCCTGACGCCCCTGGCGACCTTCGACACTCCCGGACCGAGCGCCTCGATGACGCCGAAGGGCTCGTGGCCCATGGTGAACGGCGGCACGCAGCCGCGGTCCTTGACGTAGAACTTCTTGCCGCCGCCGAGATCGAAATAGCCGTCCCAGATGTGCAGGTCGGAGTGGCACACGCCCGAGCGCGTGACGCGCACCAGCACCTCGGTGCCCTTGGGCACCGGCGTCTGCTTCAGCACCTTCTGCAGCGGCCTGCCGTGTTCGACGACGTCGTAGCTGATCATGTCTTCGCTGCCTCGCTCAGTGCCTGGTCGATGTCCCACAGGATGTCGTCCAGCGACTCGATGCCGACCGACATGCGGATCATGTCCGGCTTCACGCCGGCCTTCAACTGTTCTTCCTCGCTCATCTGCCGGTGCGTGGTCGAGGCCGGGTGGATGATCAGCGTCTTCGCGTCGCCGATGTTGGCCAGGTGGCTCATGAACTGCGCGGCGTCGATGAACTTCTCGCCCGCCCGCGCACCGCCCCTGACGCCGAAGTTGAGCAGCCCCGACTGGCCCTTCGGCAGGTACTTCTTCGCCAGCGCGTGGTACCTGTTGTCGGGCAGGCCGGGGTAGTTCACCCACGCCACCTGCTTGTGGCCCTGCAGGAACTTCGCCACCGCCAGCGTGTTGTCGCAGTGCCGCTCCATCCTCACGTGCAGCGATTCCAGCCCTTGCAGCAGCAGCCAGGCGTTCAGCGGCGCGAGCGTCGGCCCGAAGGTGCGCATCACCTCCATGCGCGCCTTCATGGTGTAGCCGAAGTCGCCGAAGGTCTCGTAGAAGCGCACGCCGTGGTAGCCGGGCGAGGGCTCGGTCATCTCGGGGAAGTTGCCGTTGTCCCACTTGAACCTGCCCGATTCGACCACCACCCCGCCCATCGTGGTGCCGTGCCCGCCGATGTACTTGGTCGCCGAATGCACGACGATGTCGGCGCCCCAGTCGAACGGCCGGCACAGGTAGGGCGAGGGCACGGTGTTGTCCAGCATCAGCGGCACGCCGGCGTCGTGCGCGATCGCCGCGACCTTCTCGATGTCGACGATGTTGATCAGCGGGTTCCCCAGCGTCTCGGCGTAGACGAGCTTGGTGTTCTTCCGGATCGCGCGGCGGAAGTTCTCGGGGTCGTCCGGGTCGACAAAGGTGGTCTCGACGCCGAGCTTGGCGAGGTTCACGCCCAGCAGCGAATGCGTGCCGCCGTACAGCGTGGACGCCGACACGATGTGGTCGCCGCCCTTCACCAGCGTCAGGATCGCGACCATCTCGGCGGCCTGTCCCGTGGCGGTGGCGAGCGCGGCCCGCCCGCCCTCGATCGCCGCCATGCGTTCCTCGAATACCGCCACGGTGGGATTCGAAATGCGCGAATAGACGTTGCCGAAGGTCTGCAGGTTAAAGAGGCTGGCCGCGTGTTCCGCGGAATCGAACACGAAGGACGTGGTCTGGTAGATCGGCGCCGCGCGCGCGCCGGTGGCCGCGTCGGGGATCTGCCCCGCGTGCAGGCACAGCGTTTCAATGCCGAACTTGCGATCCGCCATCGTCAAGCATCTCCGGCTTCTTGTAGGGGGAATGGGGGCGGCAGAACGCCCCCATGGATCGATTGTACCGGGGGGCAGGCGAAAAAAGGCCCGGCAGCGGGCTAGCCGCGGCCGGGCCGTACATCAGGTGCCCTAAGGGGAGGAGGAACGGGCACCCGTATGCATTGTCCTTGCGCAGGCGAATTGGTTCCGTGCAATTCCGCACAGTGAGACGTCGATAGTCCCACTGTGCCGCGCCTGCGCGGCGTGCCGGCTTAGTACGCCGGGGTCCAGATCGAGTCGATGGTCACGCTGCGGGTGCTTTCCGCGCGCGCTTCCGTGGCCGAGCGCCCCGCCAGGCCCTGCTCGTAGCCCGCCTGCTCGGCGAAGTCGACGAACGACGGCAGCGGGTTGGCGGCCGCGACGCCGGCGGACTGGTGATGCGCGCCTTCGGCCAGCGTGGTGAACACGACCGGGTAGTCGTTGAACGACGGCGTCGGATCGGCGAACACGGGGGTGGCGGACACGGCGAGGACTGCGGCTGCGATGATGGTGCGGTTCATGGTCATGCTCCTATCGGTTGTGGTTGATCGTTTCGGCGGGAAGCTGCTTCCTGCAGCCCCGTCGTTCACACCCTTTTGACGTGGCAGCGGCCGGAAAGATGCTCCGGACTAATACGTAGCCGCGACCCGGCGACTACCTAGGGACACTCTGGATCAGTCCCGCTCGGCCGCGGTTGACGGTCCTGCGCCAGGCGGGGTTAAATGACTTCGGCATGGCGTCAGGAACCCCTTCCATGTATGCGGTCTATAGCCTTCGCCTTGCCGGGGTGCTGGCCGGCATGCTGATGGCGCTGCCGTTACAGGCGCGCGAAGCTCCCGCCGAGGCACGCATCGAGCTTGCGGTGCTCGAGGCAGACTGGGGTGCCGCCGACGCGACCGAGGTCCAGGCGGTGCTTTCCGGCGTGGCGGCAGAACTCCTCGCCCTGTTCCCCGCTCACCCGGCATTGCGCGTGCAGGTTGCGCCGACCGCGGAGTCGCCGATGGTGCTGTTCCGCCGCGGCCGCGACGGTTCGCACCGCGTGCTGCTGCGCGCCCGGGACCGCGAATGGGCGGACTACGTCTACGAGTTCGCCCACGAGCTCGGCCACATCCTCACCAACTACGGACGCCACGCGCACCATCCGGGGCTGGCGCGCTACCAGTGGTTCGAGGAGGCGCTGTGCGACATGGTTGCGCTGCATGCCTTGCGCCGCATTGCCGATCGCGCGCAGGCCGGTGCGCTCGGCCCGCAACTGGCGGCGCACGCCGGCGCGATGCGCGAATTCGCCGACCAGCTGCTCAAGGCGCCGCACCGTGCGTCGCTGCACGGCGCCGACCTGTCCGCATGGCTGCGCCTGCACGAACCGGCGCTGCGCACCAATCCTTACCAGCGAGCGCGCAACGAGGAAGTCGCGGCACACCTGCTGCGCATCTTCGAGCGCGACCCGTCCGGTTTCGCCGCCCTCGTGTTCGTCAATGCAAGCCGCGGGCCTGCGCCCGGGAGCTTCGCGGACTATCTCGCCGAGTGGTGCGACCACACCCCGGAATCGGCACAGCCGGTGGTCAGGCAGATCATAGCGGCGTTCGGTTTCGAATCCCGCTGAGCCAGGACTGCGGAACCGTCGGCGGCGGGCCCGCCGCCGGGTTCAAGTGCCGTGGACTTCGCGCTGCGCCGCGCGACGGTATTCGGAGGGCGGGATGCCGACCTGGTTGAGGAAGAAGCGCGTGAAATTGCTTTGCGCCGAAAAGCCCAGGTCCGCCGACACGTCGGCGATTTTCGCGCCGCG
>JBFXBD010000094.1:0-17599 GCA_050183625.1 Gammaproteobacteria bacterium | reverse complement strand
ATGAACGCCATCGACTTCCTGGCGACAAACGCGCGCCGCGCGCATCCGGCGCGCGAGGCGAAGTCCGGTCGACTCAAGCTCGGGCTGCAGCACGTTTACGGCACCCCTTAAGAACTAACGTATGAACGAATGAAAGGGACTTCCCCGTCCCAAGCCGTCCGTGTGATCTGGACACGGAAAGCGGCAACGAAGTGCCAAGATGGGATTGTCAAAACGCTCATCAACTCGACTCGGGAGGGGAAATCATGACCATCGTAACCATCGGCATCGATCTTGCCAAGAACATATTTGCCGTGCATGGCATCAGTAGCGAGGGCAAGGCAGAACTGGTGCGGCCCAGCGTCAAGCGTGAGCAGTTCGAACCCCTGATCGCCAGCCTGTCGCCCTGCCTGATCGGCATGGAAGCCTGCTCTGGCGCACATGAGTGGGCACGACGCTTCGCTCGCCATGGCCCCTCTTAGTGTCCCGATGGTGCAACGAGGCCCAATGATGCAGTTGCCACGTTGCCGTTCAGGCGCGCCTTCACGCGTCGAGCGGGCGCATTACGGGGTTATGCCTACGACCAGAGTGTTGCACTGCCGAAGCCATAGATGCTGATGGCGAGGAACATGGGCAGGAGCAAGAGCACACCAACGACCGACGCAATGACCACGGCGTTGGGACCATGTGTTTCGCGTAGCAGCCTGGTCTTTGGCATGCGGTGCTGAAGAGCGGCGAACGAGGCAAAAATCACGAGGAATGCCTGCCAAAACAGGGCGAACAGAAACGGCGTGGCATGGATGTAGCCGTACACCCCGACGAGACCAACAATCAAGAGTGCATATGAAGCCAACTGCTCGCCCCACATGGAGGCAGAGAGGTGGGCCGTCGCGATTTTCTTGGACTTGACCAGCATTCCAATCGCGGTGGCAAGCAGATAGACCACCATGAACCAGAAGTAGGCTTGAAGAAAAGTGTGCATGGTCAGATCGTGTGTTTCGGAGGTCTATGCCGCTGTTGAGGGAAAACGACAGGAGCTTCCCCGCTCCAAGACTGTTGTGCCACACGGACACAGGCATCAGTAACGAGATGCCAAGGCGAGTTTGTCGGAACGCTGATCAACCTGTCATCGGAGGGGAAAACATGACCATCGTAGCCATCGGCGCCGATCTTGCCAAGGACGCATCAGCCGCTGCCGCGCTGCGCGGCTAGATCACTTGGGAACGCGCAGGTCGGCGAGCAGCAGTTCCTGTGCGCAGACGCGTTGCCTGCGGCGCGAGGCGGCGACGCGGTAGTCGCCGTCGGAAGTCATTTCCCAGGATTGGGCGTTGTCGGCAAGATAGGCGCGCAGGCCTTCGCGGATGACGCGGCGCTTGAGGTTGCCGTTGAGGATGGGGAGGGCGATTTCAATGCGACGGAAGAAGTACGAAAAGGTGGTTTATTCTTCCTATACTTCGCTCGCCGCCACATGCGGATCGAGCGCCGACTTCGCACCGGACTCGATCTTCACTGCGGATCGTATGTAGTCGATGTGCTCCGTCACCGCCGGGTAGTGCAGAATCAGTGTCTGCCCGTCCTTGTCCTTCGGGTCGATGTCCAGGCGGTAGCGGTCCTTGCCGATGTGTTGCGAGGGAATGGCATGAAGCTGCTCTGTCAGCGGCCCGTGGAGGTATGCCTGACAGGCTTCCCGAATGGCATCAAGGCGCTTGCGCCGCTGCTTGACGCTCAGTCCGTCGAGAGCTTCGACCTCAACGTCTTGTCCCAGATCGCCACGGAACACCGTGATGTCGATGTCTTCGGAGAAGCGTGGGATCAGGCCAAACGCCTTGGAGAGCGACGTTCCGCCCTTGAACAGCAGACGCGGCCCGACCGGTTCCAGCCCGTTGAACAGCGCATCGAGCGTCCAGCAGACCCAGAAGTCCTTCTCGACGTTTTGAACTGCCGTGCCCATCCGCGCCGAGGTGCCGAGGAACAGGTCGAGCCGTTCCTTGTCGGTCGCGTTGATGATCGCGGCGAAGCCTTCGTTCATGGCGCGGAGTCCGCCGTCTTCTTGCGGCCTGCTCGCGAAGGCGCGGGCGCAGACAGGTCGAATCCCGGCACCGTCCGCAAGAAGTCCTGCATCCATGCAGGCAGTACACCGAATCCCTGCCGCAGATCGTGGGCGATGGCGGCACCGTTGTTCTTGTCGCCAAGGATGGCGGCGAGATGGCTGGCGATGGTGTCGCGATCCCGCGAAAGCGTGTCCTTGAGCCAGTACAGGGCTTGCACGACGCGCATCGCGGGCCGTCCTGCCCAGTAGAGGCGGCTCGGGGCCGTCAGTTTGAACGCGATGACAAGGTTGTCCAGCTTGATGGCGCGGCGGCGGGCGTCGGTGTGGATAGTGACGCGCGCCGGTACGGCGTTGGTCAGTCCCAAGTCGTTCGCCGCCGTCATGCCGTCAACCAGCATCCGAATCTGGTCGCGGCGAGCAAGCGCGTTGAGAATTTCCCTGTAGTCGGGCACCGTCTGGCGCTTGGTCAGGCGGTTGATCGCCGGACGGTCGTAGAGCCCCCGGTCGATCCGGCGCAAGTTGCCCGCCGCGACAAGGCGCTGAAGCGCCTTGTCGATGGCATCCCGGCTCCCGAGCGCGGCGAAATCCGCCGGAACCCAGACTCGCCCCGGCGAGGCGGCGTCGATGGTGGCGGCTATGCGGCTCCCGAGGTCAGACACGGTCTTCTCCTGTCCGATATTTGTATACAGAATTCGGACAAAACGCAAGAGAATAGTTGTCCGGAGTTTGTAGGCAAAGTTCGGACAGAACCGTCCCAATCCGAACGCGCAGGACAAGCAGACCAGTAGCCTTCCGCGCGTGCCTACGCGATCGATTCGCGCTTTCAGGATGAGTTGCGGCGCCACTACGAGGACCGGCGCCGCGGCGCGTAATCCCCTCTAGTCCCCTCTAGTCCCCTCGGGTGTCAGGTCTTGCTTTTTGACCGGGCGCGTTCGATTGGGTCGGATTGTGTCACCCCTCGGGTGTCAGGTCTTGCTTTTTGACCGGGCGCGTTCGATTGGGTCGGATTGCGCGACGCGAAGAACCTGACACGCCTAGCCGCGGCAGGCAAAACGCAAGACCTGACACCTGCATGCATTGCATGCCGTCCCGCAAACCGATGACTAATTTACCCGAATACACGAACAGCCAGTGGGCTGCCCGATATCGTCGAACTGGTTGCACTGTAGGACAAAATCGCCGGGACATTCTGCAATCAAGGTATTGCAAGAATCAGCGGTATTGCAGACGCATGCCGCTCCGGCGCAGATGATAATGAAATCCGGAGCTACGACCCCCGTTAAATCACCCAGTCTTGGCAGGCCGCCGAGAACATCCCGCAGAGTTGCCCCCTTAGGAACGGCGCAGTGTTGCTCGCACTTGCGCTCGCATTGCGCACTATTGCCCGCGAGCCCCCCGTCCCTGTTGCTCCCGGTAAGACACTGCGGCACGCATTCCCGCATACACGCAAGTTCTTCCCGCGTGCTATCCGCCTGTGCCCGAATAGATACCACGCTGGCCGCGCAAAGCATAAGCAATGTCCACACCATCACACTACTATTACGTGACATTTCTATTCTCCTCGTTTTGGCGTTGTTGGTTAATCAACCCGACCGCGACTCGAGGATCCGGGAGGCACACCGCCATCGCATCCGCAGCCGCCACATACATTGTAGTCACATGCTGGCGAGGTGTGCCGGGCGCGGAGCCTCGGGGTGACGGAGCCTCGGGGTCAGGGTCACGGAGCCTCCGGAGCCTCGGGGTCACGGAGCCTCGGGGTCAGGTCTTGCTTTTTGACGGGGCGCTTTCGAATGGGTCGGAATGCGCGACGCGAAGGATCTGACACGCTTAGTTGCGGCAGGCAAAAGACAAGACCTGACACCTACACGGCGCATGACACCTACACGGCGCACGGCGTGTGACCGTAAGCCGGGGTATCACAGCCGCGTGTGACCGGCGCCGCGGCGCATTGTAGTGCTCTTCATGTGCGCCGCAGCGTGGCGATCGCGGTGGCGCGCAATATGCGGCGCAATCCCAGCCAAACGAACGCACCGACCCCGACGACGCCGGCCAGGAGGCCGGCTGGCAGCAACCAGGGATTCAACGTAATCGGGAAATCGAACACCTGGCCCGCGAGGAGGGCCCCGGCCAGCAATGCGCCGATGGCCCCGGTTAGGCCGCAGACAGCCCCCAAAACAGCTGTCTCCGCACCGATACTGGTGCGCAACGTGCGATCGGCGGCCCCCAGCGCGCGCAGCACGGCGACCTCGCGCATGCGTGCATCCTGGGTAATGGCGATTCCCGCGTAGAGTACGATGATCCCCGCGAGCAGGGTGAAGCCAAACACGTATTCAACCGCCGCCGCCGCGCGATCCATGATGGAGCGCACCTGGCGTTCCAGGGCTTCGATGTCGATGACGGTGACGCTGGGGAACGCACGCACCAGTCGCACCATGCGCTGCGCGGAATTATCATCGAGTCGGAACGCGGTGATCCACGTCGCCGGATAATCGTCGAGCATGCCCGGCGGGGAAACCGTAAAGAAATTCACGTTGAACGAATCCCAGTCGACGTGACGCACGCTGGTAATGGGGGCCTGGATGTCCTGGTCGGCGATGCGGAACGTGAGAGCATCGCCGAGTTTCAGATCCAGCGAAGTCATGATGTCGCGTTCGAATGAGAACTGTGGCGTGCGATCGTCGGGGGACCAGAAACGCCCGTCGATGACGCGATTGTCGGTTTGCAGCGTGTCGGTCCAGGAAAGATTGAATTCGCGATCGGCGAGACTGCGCGCGCGCGGTTCGGTGTAGCGATCGAGATCCACCGGGTTTCCGTTGATATGAGTGAGGCGTCCGCGCACCATGGGGTAGAGCCGCGGCGCCGGCAGCCCCTCGGCGACGAACCATGCTTTGATCGCGTCACGTTCGTGCGGCTGAATATTGATTAGGAACCGGTTGGGCGCGTCCGGCGGGAGTCGTGCACGCCAGCCCGCGAGCAGATCGTCGCGCACGATGACCAGCAACAGCATCACCATGATCCCCAATCCGATCGCGACGATCTGAACTACGCTGGCGCGGCCGCGGCGTATCACGTTGGCCAGGCCGAAGCGCCACGCGACACCGGTGTAGGTGACCTGCCCGGCGTTCTTCGGACCAGCTGAAATTTGGGAAGATGGCCTCCTTGAGCCGAGGAGGCGAGATGAAGAAGACCCGGTTTACAGAAGAGCAATTGGTCAAGATGCTCCGGGAGGCCGATAAGACGTCGGTGCCGGAGGTGGCCAAGAAGTACGGGGTGAGCGACCAGACCCTGTATAACTGGCGCAAGCATTTCGGCGGGCTGGACCCCGCGGACGTGAAGCGGCTGCGCCAGCTCGAGCAGGAGAACGCCCGGCTGAAGAAGCTGGTGGCCGAGCGGGACCTGGAGATCGAGGTGATGAAGGAAATCGCCTCAAAAAAATGGTGAGCGTGCAGGCCAGGCGCCAGCAGGTCGGGTACGCAAGGCAGCGTGGCCTGTCCGAGCGTCGGGCTTGCACGCTGTTGAACGTGGCCCGCTCGGCCCTGCATTACCGCTCCAGGCTCAGCGAGCGCGACGCGCCGATCCTGTCGGCGATGAAAGATCTTTCGGCACAATATCCGCGGTACGGCTATCGCCGGATCCAGGTGTTCCTCGAGCGCGATGGATTCGCGATGAGCACGGACAAGGCCCATCGGCTGTGGAAGCTCAGCGGGTTGCAGGTGCCTCGCAAGCGTCCGCGTCGGCGCCCGAGCGGTACCAGGCTGCGTCCGCAGGCGCCGACGATGGTCAACCAGGTCTGGGCGTACGACTTTGTGTACGACGCCTGCGCCAATGGTCAGCAGCTCAAGTGCCTGACGGTGGTTGACGAATACACGCGCGAGAGTCTGGCCATCGACGTCTCAGGCTCGATCCGCTCGGGTCGGGTCATCGACGTGCTGGCACGGTTGATCAGCGAAAGGGGCCAGCCCGCGGTGCTGCGCTCGGACAACGGGCCGGAATTCGTGTCGAAGGCGATCCTGCGTTGGGCGGTGAAGAATCAACTTGAGACTGCGTTGATCGACCCTGGCAAGCCCTGGCAAAACGGCACGAACGAGAGCTTCAACGGGAAGTTCCGGGACGAGTGCCTGGCGATGGAGTGGTTCCGCAACCGCAGGGAAGCCAAGGTGGTTATCGAAACGTGGCGGCGTCATTACAATGAAATCCGACCACACTCGAGCCTGGGTCAGCAGACCCCGGCAGCATTCAGGAGATCATGCGGCTTCGCCGCGAAACCCGAGGCCAACTTCCAATAATGGCGTGGCCCGAAGAAGTCCGGCAGGTCAATCCCACGCTCGACGAATCGCGCCTGCGATCGGCCCTGGCGGGGGAGTGCTGGCCGGCGCTGCCGGCCGGCCTCGGGGCGCTGGCGCTGGCGCTCGCCTACCAGCTCGAGCAATCGCAGTGGTGGCCCCGGGAGCGGCTGGAGCGCGCGCAGTTCCGCCAGCTCGCCGCCGTGCTCGAACACGCCGCGCGCACCGTCCCATGGTATCGGCACCGGTTCGCGGCGGCGGGAGTCGAACCCGGCGGCGACTGGGACGACGTGCGCTGGCGCAGCCTGCCGCTGCTCACGCGCACCGATTTGCAGGACGCGCACGCCGAGCTTCGAAGCCGGGCCGTGCCCGCCGGGCACGGACGGACGCTCCGGACCCAGACTTCGGGTTCCACCGGCGAGCCGGTGCAGGTGTGCGTCACCGACATCGGCCAGCTCTACTGGCGCGCCCTGACGCTGCGCGATCACCAGTGGCACCGGCGCGATCTGGGTGCCAAGCTCTGCGCGATCCGCGTCACCGACCCCGGCGTGGCCGATGGTCCCGACGGACTGCAGCGCGCGGGCTGGGGCGCCGCCACCGACGCCGTATATCGCACCGGGCCGATGGCGCTGCTCGATTTGTCCACCGACATCGCGGTGCAGGCGCGTTGGCTGGAGCGCGAGGATCCGGTCTATCTGCTCAGCTACCCGAGCAACCTGGATGCGCTCGCGGACGTCTTTGCCGGCGGCGGGCGTCCGCTGCCGAATTTGCGCGGAATACGCACCGTCGGCGAGCAGCTCAATGGCGACGTGCGCGCGCGTGTCGAGTCCGCCTTCGGCGCGCCCATCGTCGACAGCTACAGCACGCAGGAAGTCGGCTACGTCGCGTTGCAGTGCCCGTCCGGCAGCGGCCTGTATCACGTGCAATCCGAAGCGCTGCGCGTGGAGGTGCTGCGCGAGGACGGCGAACCATGCATGCCGGGCGAGATCGGCCGCGTGGTGGTCTCGACGCTGCACAATTTCGCGATGCCGCTCATCCGCTACGATCTGCGCGACTACGCCGAGGTCGGGGCGCCGTGTAGTTGCGGCCGCGGCCTGCCGTCGATCGCGCGCATCCTCGGCCGGCGGCGCAACATGCTGGTGCTGCCCGACGGCAGCCGGCGCTGGCCGCTGGTCGGCTTCGCCCGCTACCGGCACGTCGCACCGGTGCGCCAGTACCAGATCGTGCAGCGCAGCCTGTCGACCGTGCTCGCGCGCCTGGTCGTGGAGCGGCCGCTGGATGCCGATGAATGCGCGCGCCTGGCCGAGGTAATCCGCGACGCATTGCGGCACCCGTTCAGGATCGAGTTCGAGTTCGTCGATGCGCTCGCCCGCGGCCCCGGGGGCAAGTTCGAGGATTTCGTCAGCGAGGTCGAGCGCTGAGGGTTCGCGAGGGCAGTTCCGCGCCGCCGGCGACCCGATGGCCCGATGCGATCAGAACAGTTCGACCGCGTCGCCCACGGCAATCCGGCCGGCGGAGCCGACATCGGCGTACATGCCCAGGTTCTGGCCGGCCTCGCGGACGATGGTTCGCAGTACGGACGGATCCGGGCGCAGCTCGCCCTGCGCGCGGGTCGGCATGCTGCAGCGGGGCGTGGGCCCCTGGCACAGGATCAGCGCGCCGCCGATCCGCAGCCGGCGCCCGTTCCATGCGTGCTCCATGCAGTCGGCGGTACCGGTCGCCGTTTCGATGAGGATGTTCGGGCGGAAGCGGCGCCGGTCCCAGTCCGCGGCCGGATTGCGGGCACGCATGAATTCGAGCGTCGCGGTGCTGACGATGTGCAGCGGCGTCACGTCGAAGTGCATGCCCGGGATGGCGCTGAACTGCATCAGTTCGGGCGGAAACTGGCTGAAATCCGGCAACGGCTCGCCCGGCTCGCGCCCGAACTGGGCTTGCATGAATTCGCCCATCTGCGCCGGATCGCGTGCGCGGCGGCGGTAATAGTCGAGGTCCTGCGCGGGGCGCAGCCGGTGCAGCGAGACCGGCCGTCCAAGCAGCGCACCCAGGCGTCGCGCGGCCTGCGGATCGCTGGCATCGCTCGCGCTGCCGTCCGGGAATCCGATGCGCGCTTCGGGGATGGTGTGGCCGTCGGGTTCCTGCGCATAGCGCGCGGTGCATAGCAGGAGCGCCGGGTAATGGCGTGCGCCGACGATTTCGGCGTCGTCGCGTACGGCCCAGCCGCGATCCCCGGCAACCCCCATTGCGTTCACGTCGGCCGCCTGGAGCGACTCGCCCTGCAGCGACTTCACCGGGTAGCGCCAGATCTCCCGTACCCGGCCGATGGTTTGCATAGGGAATCTCCTCAGTCCAGGGCCTTGGTGACGATCTCGGCGACGTCGTTGGAAAGCCCGGCGCTATCGCGCACGCTCGTCAGCGCCGCGCGCGCATGTGCCTGGCGCCCGGCATCGAAGCGCCGCCAGCGGTCGAAGCCGCGTGCCATGCGCGCGGCGACCTGCGGATTGATGCGGTTCAGCGTGATGACCATGTCGGCCAGGAAGCGGTAGCCGCCTCCGTCGGCGGCATGGAAGCGTACGTGGTTGGCGTTGAAGCTCGACACGAGCGCGTAGACCTTGTTCGGCACCTTGATGTCGAAGGCAGGGTGGGCGAGCAGTTCGCGTACGCGCACCAGCGTGCCGGGCAATCGCGACCCTGCCTGTACCGCCAGCCATTTGTCGGTCACCAGCGGCTCGTGCTGCCAGCGACCGTAGAAGCTCTCCAGCGCCGGCAGGCGCTGCGGGCAGTCGCAGTTGGCGAGCAATCCCAGTGCCGCCAGGGCGTCGGTCATGTTGTCGGCACGTTCGTACTGCCTGGCGCACAGCGCATGGAACGCGCCGTCGTCGAGTTCCATCAGGTAGCCCAGTGCCAGGTTGCGCAGCGATCGCCGGCCGGAAGCGGTGGCGTCCGGGGAGTAGGGGCCCGGGCAGTCGAATCGCTCGTAGGCGCTTTGCAGGCCGTCGCGCAGTGTGGAAGCGATCGCGCGCCGCAGGCGGTTGCGGGCGGAGTGCAGCGCATCCGGGTCGACGCGGTCGATCTGCTCGGCGAGCGAGGACTCGGTGGGCAGGGCCAGGACTTCCGCGGCGAATGCCGGGTCGGTCGCGGCTGCGGCCAGCACGCGGCCGCACGCCTCGAGGAATGCGGCGGAGGCCTCGCCGCCGCGCTCCAGGATGATCGCGCAAGCCAGGCGCTGCCCCGCGTCCCAGCGGTTGAAGGGGTCGGTGTCGTGCGCGAGCAGGTGCAGCAATTCGTCCTCGGTGTAGTCGTAGCGCAGCACGACCGGCGCCGAGAAGCCGCGCAGCAGCGACGGGACCGGTCGCGCCGGGAGATCGTCGAACACGAACCGTTCCGTGGGGGCACGCACCGACAGCACGCGCGTGCCTTCGGGCAGCAAATCGCTGCCGTCGGCACCGAGCAGTCCGACGGCGAGCGGAATGTGGAAGGGCGGGTTGGGCGATTGCTCCACTTCGAGCGTGAACCGGCCCGCGCCGGCGTCCCATTGGCCCCGGCAGCGCAACTGCGGCGTGCCGGCGGTGTCGTACCAGCGCTTGAACTGCGCCAGATCGGTGCCGGAGGCATCGGCCATCGCGGCGACGAAATCGTCGCAGGTCACCGCCTGGCCGTCATGGCGCCGGAAGTACAACCGCATGCCGGCCTGGAACTTCTCCTCGCCGAGCAGGGTGTGCTGCATGCGCACCACCTCGGCGCCCTTCTCGTAGACCGTCAGGGTGTAGAAATTGCGTATCTCCATGTACGACTGCGGCCGTACCGGATGCGCCATCGGGCCGGCATCCTCGGCGAACTGGTTCGCGCGCAGCAGGCGCACCTCGCGTATGCGAGTCACCGCCCTCGACCAGGTGTCGGCGCCGTACTCCTGGTCGCGGAATACGGTCAGGCCCTCCTTCAGGGAGAGCTGGAACCAGTCGCGGCAGGTGACGCGGTTGCCGGTCCAGTTGTGGAAGTACTCGTGGGCAACCACGCGGTCGATGTTGAGGTAGTCGAGGTCGGTGGCGGTATCGGGGCGCGCCAGGATGTACTTGGCGTTGAAGATGTTCAGGCCCTTGTTCTCCATCGCGCCGGAATTGAAATCGCCGACGGCGACGATCTTGTACTGGTCGAGGTCGAGTTCCAGGCCGAAGCGCTGCTCGTCCCAGCGCATCGCGCGCTTTAGGCAGTCCATCGCCCATTGCGCCTGGTCGAGCCTGCCCGGCTCGACGTAAATCGCCAGTTCGGCGCTGCGGCCCGAGCGGGTCTGGAACCGGTCGGTGAGCACATCCAGGCGTGCCGCCACGAGCGCGAACAGGTAGCAAGGCTTGGGAAACGGGTCTTCGAAGCGCGCCCAATGCCTGTCGCCGGGCTCCTCGCCGGCCGCGATCAGGTTGCCGTTGGAGAGCAGGATCGGCTGCTCGCTGCGCGATCCGTGGATCGTGGTAATGAATCGCGCCATTACGTCCGGGCGGTCGACGTACCAGGTGATGCGGCGAAAACCCTGCGCCTCGCACTGCGTGACGAATCCACTGCGGGTCGCGTACAGGCCTTCGAGCTGGGTGTTCTTCTGCGGCACGATGCGCGAGACCGTGCGCAGGGTGAAGCGCTCCGGCGCCTGCGCGAGTCCGAGCGCATCGGGTTCGAGCGTGTATTCGCCAGGCGCCAGGGGGCGG
The DNA here is from genome assembly GCA_050183625.1 of Gammaproteobacteria bacterium. Classification (GTDB taxonomy): domain Bacteria; phylum Pseudomonadota; class Gammaproteobacteria; order JADZEE01; family JADZEE01; genus JBFXBD01. Next base: position 6,593 of record JBFXBD010000094.1, on the reverse strand, counting down.
CCGTCGAGCGCGATCGAGCGCAGTTCCAGGCCCTCGCCGTCCAGGCGCAGCGGCGCGCCGGGGGGCGCGGCCGGGTTGCGGCTCACGATCATCTCGGCGGTGACGATCGCGTCGTCGGCGCGGATGTCCACGTCCAGTTCGACGCGGTCGATGAAGTAGGCCGGGGCAGTGTAGTCCGAGAGGTGGACGGTCCTGGGGCTGGGTTCGCGCATCGTCGTTGCCTGGTTCGGGTGGAGCGAGCCGCCGACGCGGCCGGACGATCGCCATATTAACCTCCGCCGCAGCGGCGATCATGCGCGGCAGGCGGCTTCCCGCGCCGGAAATGGATTCCGGTTATGATGCGGGTTTGCACCGGAATCGGGCGGCGGCATGGATTGGAATTCGGAGCGACGTCTGCGTCATCTGCTCGACGCCGGGAGCGCGTGCCTGCGCAGCGGCCTGAAAGGCCTGGAGAAGGAGAGCCTGCGGGTCACCGCGGGGGGGCGCATCGCCCAGTCGCCGCATCCGCGTGCGCTCGGATCGGCGCTGACCCATCCGCAGATCACCACCGACTATTCCGAGGCGCTGATCGAACTCATCACCCCGCCGTTCGACGACACGGGTGCGACCGCTGCCGCGTTGAGCGACATCCACGCGTTCGTGCATGCACACCTGGGCGGGGAACTGTTGTGGGCGGCGAGCATGCCGTGCGAGATCGGCGACGACGCCGAAATCCCGATTGCGCGCTACGGCAGCTCCAACATCGGCAGGATGAAGCACGTCTACCGTGTCGGCCTGGACCACCGCTACGGTCGCAGGATGCAGGCGATCGCGGGCGTGCACTTCAACTACTCGCTGCCCGAGTCCCTTTGGCCGGCGCTGCACGATGCCCTGGGCGCGGGCGCCTCGCGTCGCGATTTCATCTCCTCGACCTACTTCGCGCTGATCCGCAACTTCCTGCGTCTGGCCTGGCTGGTGCCCTACCTGTTCGGCACCTCGCCGGCGCTGTGCAAGTCGTTCGTCACCGGTCGCGCCGGGCGGTTCCAGGAGTTCGACGCCACGACGCTGTACCTTCCGCACGCGACCTCGCTGCGCATGAGCGACATCGGCTACAAGAACAAGAACCAGGCGGTGCTGAACGTCTCCTACGATTCCCTGGATTCCTATGTGGACAGCCTCGTGCACGCCATCCGTACCCCGTACCCCGAGTACGAGGCCATCGGCGTCATCGGCACGCATGGCTATCGCCAGCTCAATACCAACATCCTGCAGATCGAGAACGAGTTCTACAGCTTCGTGCGGCCCAAGCAGACCACGGCAAGCGGGGAAAAGCCCTCCACTGCGTTGCGCGAGCGCGGCGTGCAATACGTGGAGATCCGCGCGCTGGACGTCAATCCCTTCGAGCCCACCGGCGTGGGCGAGGACGATCTGCGGTTCATCGAGGCATTCCTGCTCTATTGCCTGGCGCTGGACAGCCCGCCCATCTCGGCCGAGGAGCGGCGCATCATCGGCGACAATGAACTGCGGGTGGCGCTGCGCGGCCGGGAGCCGGGAATCGAACTGCAGGACGCCGGGCGCTGGCGCCGGCTGCAGGAATGGGCGGGGGCGATCCTGGAGGTGATGGAGCCGATCTGCGCCGTGCTCGACGCCGGCCTGACGCAGCGCCCCTACGGCCGCGCGCTGGCTGCACAGCGCGAGAAACTGCGCGAACCGCACGGCCTGCCCTCGGCGCGGGTGCTGCGGCGCATGCGCGAACGTGGCGATGCGTTCGCCGCATTCGCGCTCGATCTATCGCGCGCGCATCGCGACACCTGCCGGCGGCGGACGCTCGCACCCGAGCCCCTGGCCCGATTCCAGGCCATGGCGGCCGAGTCGCTCCAGGCCCAGGCGGCGATCGAAGCCGCCGACACGATCGACTTCGAGAGCTACCTGCGCGCCTATTTCGGGGCCGACGCGCCGGCGGCCTGAGCAGGCCGGCGCGCCGGCACGTTCAGGCGGCGGACGGGTGCCACCCGGCATCGGCGAACAGTTCGCCACTGACGGCCGAGTTCGAGACCAGGAAGCAGATCGCGTCGGCAATCTCGGTGGGCCGGATCAGGCGGCCGAGCTGGGTCGACGGCAGCACGTGCTTGTCGATGTAGTCCTTGCCCAGCGCCCGCACCATCGGCGTGTCGGTGAAGCCCGGGTGGATCACCGCGCAGCGCACGCCGTGGAAGATCGCTTCCTTGCGCAGCGTCGCCGCCGCGCCTTCCAGGCCGGCCTTGGAGGCGGCGTAGGCGATCTGGCCCTTGTTGCCCTGCGAGGAGACCGATCCGATGAAGACAATCGCGCCCTGTACGCCCTCGGCCGGATCCCATTTCTTCATGCCCTGGTCGAGGCGGAAGTTCGCCATCCGCCCGACCAGTTCCAGCGCCCAGTAGATCGGGGCGATGAGATCCACTTCGGTGACCAGTCGGAACATTTCGTTGGGATAGATCTCGGCGCGGCCGGTCGCTCGATTGACCTTCACCGCCAGCGCGTCGCGGGTAATCCCGGCCGCGGGAATGCACACGTTGACCACTGAGAACTGAGCACACAGTTCGTCGTACACGTGGGTGCGGAAGGCGTCGTCGGTGACGTTGCCCTGGTAGGGGCGGGCGACCCGGTGGCCGAGTTCCTTGTTGATGTCGGCGGCGATGTCGCCGATCGCGGGCGTCATGTCGACCATGGCCACCGCCGCGGCGCCGCGCCGGGCCATTTCGATGGAGACCGCCTGGCCGATACCGCTGGCGGCGCCCGTGACCACTACGACCTTGTTCTTGATTTCCACTCACAAACTCCTTGCGCTGAGAGAGGGTTTGCGTTATTGCAGTGCAACAACGGCTGCATTCTAGTGGATTGCTTGTGCAGTGCAATACAACCGTCCCGTCCCATGCGGATGTGGGCGACGCAGCGCATGCAGCGCATGCAGCGCACCAGGCATCGCCGCGCCGGCGCGAACAGGTCAAAATGCAAAGGTCGGGCCGCCGCATGCCGAACCGTGCGCCGGCGGCACGTGCCCGGCCGAGACGATTGTTCACACCGGCACCGATGCAACCTGGGCCGGTTCAGGAGGTCCGACGATGATCTGGAAAACGTCCGCGAAGCTCGAACTGCCCACGCCGCAGCGCGCGCTGCCCGGCCGCGAAGCTCGCATGCCGGTACCGGCCGCGCATTTCGTCAACGGCCACCGGCTCGAAGAGCCGTTTCCGCAGGGCATGGAGCAGGCCCTGTTCGGCCTGGGCTGCTTCTGGGGTGCCGAGCGCAGGTTCTGGCAGCAGCCGGGCGTATGGTCCACGGCGGTGGGGTACGCCGGCGGGCCGACGCCCAACCCGACCTACGAGGAAGTCTGCAGCGGCTTGACCGGCCACGCCGAAGTGGTGCTGGTGGTATTTGATCCGCAGGTGCTGGCCTACGAAAAGCTGCTTGCGGTGTTCTGGGAGGCGCACGATCCGACCCAGGGGATGCGCCAGGGCAATGACGTCGGCACGCAGTACCGCTCCGCGATATTCACCACCTCGCCGGTGCAGGCCGAGGCGGCATGGCAATCGCGCGAGCGCTACCAGCAGGCATTGACGCGCGCGGGTCGCGGCGCAATCACCACGACGATCGATCCCGCTGCGCCGTTCTACTACGCCGAGCCGTACCACCAGCAGTACCTGGCGAAGAACCCCGGCGGCTACTGCGGGCTGGGCGGCACGGGCGTCGCGTGTCCGACCGGCGCAGTCGGGGCCTGAATCGCAGCGTGGTTCAATCGACCTCGGGCTCCACGCACAGCCCCCACATGACGATGAAGTCGCCGCCTTCGGCGCGCTGGACCGACCAGAGCGGTTCGTCGGCTTCGCGCACCAGGCCGTTGCCGCGCCAGGCCTCGTGGCGTCCCGGAAACATCTCGCGCGTGGCCAGGCCGGTATTGATGAGCTGCTCGCGCGTACCGCGGTAGTACACGCCATGCTCGGAGCTGGAAATGCGGATCGGCCGGGCCATGTGCGCATCATAGCCCAGCGGCCGGCGCGCACCCATCAGTGCGGATCGCGCTCGTCGCAAACCCGGTTGCGCCCGGCGGCCTTGGCGCGGTAGAGCTGCCGATCGGCGCGCTCCAGCGCGGCGACCGGACTCTCCCCGGGTTCGAGTTCGGCCAGTCCGATCGAGAACGTCACCGGCACGGGCGTGCCGCGGTAGTGGAAGCGGCAGCGTTCGACTTCGCGCCGCAGCGTGTCGGTCGCGGCGCGCGCGCCGTCGAGCCCGGTCTGCGGCAGGATCAGCACGAACTCCTCGCCGCCGGCGCGGGCCAGGAAATCCCCGGCGCGCAGGCGCGTCCGGCACAGTTCGGCGACGCTGCTGAGCACCTTGTCCCCGGCCGGATGGCCGTAGGTGTCGTTGACGCGCTTGAAGTGGTCGAGATCCAGGATCGCCACGCACAGCGAACCGCCGTGGCGCAGCCAGCGTGCATGCTCGGCCGCCAGGCGCTGATCGAGCGCACGCCGGTTCGGCAGCCCGGTGAGCGCGTCGATCCGCGCGCGCTGCTGCTCGGTGGCGAGCGCCGCGCCGAGGTCGTCGATCCGCGCGCGCATCGCATGCAGCTCGGATTCCAGTTCCTCGACCCGTCGTCCGGCTTCACCGTGGCGGCGTTCCGCACCGGCGACGAAGGCGTCGATGGTCGCGCCGATGCTGGCGCAGCGGTTCTCGATGAAACGGCGCAGGCCCTCCAGGGCGTCGGCGCCGTCGGCATCGGCGCGCAGCGCCTGGATCTGCGCATTCATGTCGTCTCGCAATTGCGCGGCGCCCAGGGCGCTGTCGCGATGCGCGCCGGACGCCAGGCGCAGTTCGGCGTCGAAGGTCGTCAGGGTGGCCGTCAGGCCCTGCAGGAAGCTCTCGACATCGGTCAGCTCGCGCTCCAGGTCGCGGCGCACGTCGGTGGCGATGCCGGCGATCTCCTTTAGAACGCCGGTGAGCTCGGCTTCGGCGACGCCGGCGGCGAGCTGCCGGCGCACGCCCTCGGCGCGCGCATGCGCGGCCGGTGGCAGGGACATCCAGTCCAGCAGCTGGGCCAGCACCGATGAGATTTCCGCGAGCGTGAGCGCTTCGGTGTCGAGCCGCCCCGCAGGACGTTCGAAGGCATCCTGCACGAGCGCGACGACGGCATCGACCACCGCCATGCGGGCGGCGTTCTCGCGCGCCTGCGATCCCTGGCGCCGCAACTCGATCAGCCGGATGCCGAAGTCGCCCTTCAGGCGCAGGCGTTCGAGCAGGATCTGGAACGCGTCGTCCGCGCCCGAGCGGCGGGCGTCGTTGATGAGCCCGGCGACGCGATCGATGCTCGCGTCGAGGTCCGCGCCGTCCTGCTCCAGGCGTGCGCGCACCTGGCGCAGCTCGAACAACTGCGCGTCCGGCACCTGCAGCCGGTCCAGCAGCGCGACCAGGGGACGATGCGCCGCTGCAGCGGGCGCGGCCGACGGCGGACGGCGCCCCGACAGGCCGGTCATGGCCTCGAGCACGGCGTCGAAGGCGCGGCGGCGTGCTCCTTCGTCGGTGCCCGCGCGCAGGGTGTTCTTCAGCCCGAGGATCTGGCGATCGAATTCCGGATCGACCCCGGTGCAGGTGACCGCCAGCCGCAGGATGGACTTCTGCACCCGGGTTTCGTTGCGGACGCTCTGGCGGCGGAACTCGTCGTGTTCCTCGCCTAGCTGCTGGCAACGGGCCTTCCAGTCTTCGGCGGTGCGTGCTGCGGGGACGGTGCTCATGGCGGCGCTGTCGCGGACGGGGTGTCGATCCGCACGTAGCGGCCGGCGCCGCCATTCCTGAACCGCCGTCGGGACGGCCGCCGGTCAGGGCGTGGCGGGCACACCGGCCGCGATTGCCGCCAGGTGCGCCCGCAGCGCTTGCCCGCCGGCGATCTGCGGCTCGGAGTGCTCGAAGTGCCGGCGCGCTTCCAGTGTCCGCACGGCGCGCGTCGCACGCGCGAACGCGGCGACGATATCTGCTTCATGAGCGAGGGCATCCTGCAGGAACGCGCGACCGAAAAAAGTGAGCTCGTTGTCCGGTTCGCAGCCGAACGACACCCGGTCGTGGCGCGCGGCGGCGATGACGAGCGTCTCCGGCCCGCGCAGGTGGTCGATGAAGCCGCCCGCGTAGCAGGCCGAGATCACGACGACCTTCCGGCGCACCGGCATCTGCGCCAGGATCCGCGCCAGTTCCGGCGCGCCCAGGTCGTTGATGGGAGCATCGCCGAGCCGCACGGCGAGCCGGAAGTCGTCCGAGCCGTGGCTGGCCAGGTACAGGAACAGGATGTCGGTGCGCGGGTCCATGTGCCGCGCCAGGCCCGCGAGCGCATGCCGGAGGTTGGTTGCCGTGGCGAGCGGCGCGGAGCCCCGCGTGCCCGGGTTGTTGACCAGCAGCAAGCTGCGCCCGGCCGAACCGAAGCGTTCGGCCACCACGCGTTGCGCGTACCGTACCTCGTTCATGAACACGTCCGAGTGGCCGTCCCCGGCGAAGCCGACGAAAATTACCCGCGGCGATCGACTCGCGCGCGAGTCGATCGCCGCCAGCGCCGCGGCCAGGCGCGCGGGCGGGTCGTACAGCTAGGCCGAGGCATA
>JBFXBD010000093.1:0-17943 GCA_050183625.1 Gammaproteobacteria bacterium | reverse complement strand
ATCCAAGCGCCAGAGCGCAAAGCGGCCATGCTGTCCGCGGGACCGGTTGTACTCTAGCCGGTTCAGGGTCCGTGTGCAGTTTCAAACCGAAACTGGGGGCTCGCAATGACGGGTGCGGTTCATGGATGGCGCAGCGTTCAAGCCGGCCCCACCCGTTCGAGCCGGCCGCCGGCATCCATGCGAAGCTCGATGTCATCCTTGAAATCCAGGAGCTTCAAGGTCCGTCCGGCGCCGGAGTGCAGGACGTAGTACGCGAGATCTTCGATCTTGAACCAGGTCGTCGCGATCAGGCGCGGCGGCTGCGCACCCATGTCGATCGCCGCGTAGCGGCTCGCCGGGTGACGGCGGAAGCCGGGCGGTATGGCGATGCCGCGCTGCGTGCAATAGGTTTCGATCCGCTCCTTGTAACGCGTTGCCACGTCCACCTCCCTGGAAGCGCCTCAGGTATCCCGCGCGAGCGGCTGGCCCCTTCCCGCTGCCCGGCATTCAATCCGGTGCTGCCAGTCCGCTCGCCAGGCCATCGAACCAATGCCGCTCGCGCACGTACAGCGGGTGCGAAGCGATCCGCGACTGCGAGGGGTCATGGACGCCCGCGCTTTCCAACTGCCGCTGCACCTTGAAATCGACCGAGTCGAAGAACAGCGTCACTGCTTCGCGGCAATGACGTTCATCGCCGCTCGCGCGCAGATCGATGAGGTTCAGGATCATGCCGCCGGTATTCAGGGCGTACGAAGCCTCCCACCGGCCGTCCTGCGCGGTGTCCGGGAGCATGGCGTCGATCTCGCCGCGCGCGGCGTCCAGGCGCGGATCGCCGTCCGCGGCCCACTGCACCAGCAGCCGCGCACGCGATTCGAGCGGGCCGCTGCGGAAGTAGCCGGAAAAGTCCTCCCGGGTGCGGGCAATCAGCGCGCGGATCGTGTCGATCGGGGAGGTGGTCATGCAGCCGGGTCCTTGCGGTCATCCATTCCCATGTGAGTCCGCCTGCGCGACGGCGCGCGTGGACGCATGAATTGCACCGCCTGCGGCCGGCGCGTGTCAATCGGGGGTGCCGTCACCGGGCACGTACGCGGCGGGATGACATGCCGGGGCGTTGGCCGCACACTGCGCTGGAACGCGCGACAGCGCGCAGTCCGGCACGCACGCCGTCACCGTGCGGGAACGCTATCGGGAGGGACGTCCGATGGGGATTCTGGACCGGTTGTTCGGCAGGCGCGGTTCCGGCGGGGGCGGTGACTACCGCGCGCAGGTCGAACGCGCGCGCGAAGACCTGCGTGCGAAGACGGCCGGGCATGACGCGGCCTGGGGGTTGGGCGAGTCCGACTGGAGCCTGGACCAGGACGATGGCCGGCTCGTCTTCACGACGCCCTCGGGCGCGACCGCAACCGCCGAGGCGCAGATCATCGGTACCTACAATGCCGGCGACGGCACCTGGCTCTGGGCCTGGGACCATCCCGACGTCGCCGAGCCGCTGCGCCGGCATGCGCAGCAATTGCGCGATATCGGCGCGCGGCATGCCTGGCCGCGGCTGACCACCCGCAAGTTCGAGTGCACCGAGGACGAAGCCTGGGAACTCGCGGCCCTGGCCTGCCTGCTTTGCGACGCACAGGGCGCCTATCGCGGCCCGGCCGGCGCCGTACACGTTTTCATGACCTTCGGCGAAGTGGCGTTGAGCGCTGCGCCGCAGGCAGCCGCGGACGATGTTGCCGCCGTCCTCGACCGCATCGAACACGCCCGGGGCGCGGGCCTGTACCGCGGGTATCTCGATCGCCCGCTTCCGCACGCGCTGGACGAGGAGCCGGCACGCCTGTGCCGCGCCTTCATGGGCGCCGCCGCGGCGGATCGCGCGCTGCTCCAGCTCGCCGATCGGGGGCTGGCGTCCGTGCTCCAATGCTTCGCCGAGCGCAGCGCATCGCTCGCGGTGCAGCGGCGGAGTGCGGAACGGCTCGAAGACAGCCTCGTCGCCCTGGGGATCGCGGTGCTTGTGACCGACGACATCCGCGAGTGCCTGCTGGTCATGCCGCTGCCGTGGGACGCGGCGGGCCGGCTCGGAACGGACGCGGCGCTGGCGTTCGAGCGAGTCGCCTCGCGATTACCCGACCCGGCGGCCGCCGCGCTGCGGCAGTTCGCGCAGCGCAGCCCCGAGGACCGGACGCTGCAATGCATGGGCTACGCGACCCAGGGCGAAGGGGCCGGATTGCGCTATCGCAGGACCTGGTGAACCTCGATCACCCGCCTCAGCGCGCCCCGGGCCTGCGTGGCAGCGCCAGCGCCACGGCGGTGCCCACGGTCATCGCCGCGGCGACCCAGGCGAAGGTGCGCAGGTAGGCGGCGCGGTCGGGGTGGATCGTCGGCACGCCGGCGGCGTCCAGCACGTGCGAGGCCGCGAGCAGCGCGGTGACGACCTGCGCACCCACGGCCTGGAAGGCGCCGCGGATCACCACCAGCACGCCGTTGCTCTCGGAGGTGCGATCCGCGGGCACGACCTCGAACAGCAGTGCCGGCAGGGCGGTATTCGTGATGGCGATCGACATGCCGATGACGAGCGAAGCACCGATGATCTGTACCACCGAGTCGTGCCACAGCAGCATCGCCAGCCCGCCGAGCGCGCCGCAGGCCGCGCCGATCACGGCCGCGATGCGGGCGCCGAAGCGGCCCGCGAGCCAGCCGGACAGCGGGCCGCCGATCATCGACATGGCGTTCGACGGCAGCTTGAGCAGGCCGGCCAGCGCTGCACCGATGCCCATGCCCACGCCGGTCCACAGCGGCTGCTGCAGCAGCAGCATCATGAACAGCGCGAGCTGGTAGATGGACATGCCGATGCAGGCCCCGAGCAGGTTGGTGAGCGCGACCTGCCGGTCGGCGAGCATGCGCACGTCGATCAGGGGGTGTTCGCGCCGCCACTGGTCGCGGAACCAGAACGCGAGCAGCGCGGCGCTCGGCACCACCCAGGCCAGGGTGCGTGGATCGCGCCAGCCCCAGTCGTTCAGGTGCGTGAGCGGAAACACCAGGCCCGCGATGGCGGGCACGAACAGCAGGCCCGATCCCAGGTCCATCCGCACCCCGGGGATCGGCAGGGACCGCGGTACGAAGCGCCAGACCGCGACCAGCCCCAGGCCGGCGGCGAAGGCGGTGGCGAAGAAGACCCAGGGCCAGGAGGCGTACTGCACGATCGCACCGGCCAGCACCGCGCCCAGGCCGGCGAAGACCGAATTGGCGGTGACGACCATGCCGATCCCGAACGGCACCCGCTGCCGCTCCAGGTTCTCGCGCACCAACCCGATGCACAGCGGCAGGATCGCCGCCGAGCAGCCCTGCAGGCAGCGGCCGGCGATCACCCAGCGCACGTCGTCGGCCACGGCGCTGACAAGCCCGCCGATGCCGGTCAGCAGCAGCGTGGCCAGCAGCATGCGGCTGCGGCCGTACAGATCCCCGAGGCGGCCGCCGAGCGCGGCGAATGCCGTGGAGACCAATAGGAAGCCGGTGATCAGCCAGCCGACGGCGGCCGGATCGGCGAACTCGCGCTGCAGGGTCGCCAGCGCGGTGTAGATCATCGCCGAGGAGAACGCCAGTGGCAGGGCGCTGATCGCGAGCGCGACGAGTACGACGGTCGATGCGTTTTTGCGTTCCACGACGGGTGCCTGCACGTTGTTCACCGACGCCGCCGGCGTCGGCGCCGTCTCCGGGCTGGGAAGCCCGGGGCGAGGATCCAGGCACCTTCTATCGATCGATCGCCGCCAGCGGCATCGAGGCCGAACGGGTCGCTTCGCTGCGCTCGCGACGACGAAGGGGCGGCCGGCTCGGTCGCAATGACCTTTCGAGGCGCCGTGCGGGCACGCTTTCGCCCGCAATCGTAGCGTCGCGCCTGCCCGGCCGCCAGCGCCGCGGGTTGCGCCGGCGCGGTCGCGGGCGCCAAGATGCGCCGCATGACCGGGGGACGGGCATCGATGATCGGGAGTTCCATGTCGCGAACGTATTCAATCCGCTTGCGGGTTCCGGGCCGATGCCGGCGCTGAATGCCCCGCCGCTGGCGGGCATCCGCGTGCTCGAACTGAGCACCGGCATCGCGGCGCAGACCGCCGGCATGCTGCTCGCGGATCTCGGCGCCGAGGTGGTCCGCCCGCTGGGCGCGGCACCCCCGTGCGCCGAAGACCTGCCCGGCTTCGTGTGCTGGAACCGCGGCAAGACGCTGGTGCGCGACCCGGGCGGGCCGTGGGCGGCGGTGGAGATCCGCCGGCTTGCGCTGCGCGCGGACATCCTCATCGCCGATGCCCGCCCCGGCAAGCTCGAATCACGAGGGCTGGACTCGGCGACCATGAACGCCGCGGCCCCGGCGCTCGTGCACCTGTGGATGCCGCCGATCGCGGCCGGCGGGCGCTGGAGCCAGCTCCCGCACGACGATCTGCTGCTGGACGCCGTCGCCGGTTTCGCCGCCCATCATCCGGCGACGCAGGAGTGCCCGGTGGCATCGGTGGTGCCGGCGCGCCTGCATCTGCACGGCGCGATGGCGGCGGGCGCGGCGGTGGCTGGCCTGCTCGCCCGCACCCGCGATGGCCGGGGGCGCGCGGTTACCGTGACCGGGTTGCAGGCGGTCGGCGCGGCGTTGTGCACCCTGGTGGCGCGCGCGATTGACGGCCCGCCGATCATCTCGGTCGGCAAGGCGGTGACCGGCGGCCCGCAGTTCCGCCTGTACCAGGCCGGCGACGGGCAGTGGATGTTCCTGGGGGCGCTGTCGCCGGAAATCCTCTTCCGCGCGCTGGAAGTGCTCGGGCGCCTGGACATCATGGCGCGCGAGGACATCGCCGGTGATTTCGTCAACATCATGCGGCCGGACATCGCCGCCTCGGTCGGCGCGGATCTCGAAGCGGTGTTCCTCACCCGCTCGACGGACGCGTGGCTTGCCGCCTTCGCCGAGGTGGACGTGCCGGCGGCGCGCCAGTGCGCACCCGCGGACTGGCTCACCGGCGAGGTGATCGCCGGCGCGTGCCCGCCGCTGCGACGCGCGCACCGCGAACTGGGCGAAATCACCATGCCCGGCGTACCGGTCGAACTCGATGCGACCCCCGCGCGCGGCGGCGACCCCGCGCTGCACGGCGCGGCCGGCGACCTGCGCGATGTCTGGACCGGCGTCGACGCTCCCGCACCGGCCGGAGGCGATCGCGCAAATGCGGCCGGGCTGCCGCTCGCCGGCCTGAAGGTGATCGACGCGGCCTCCTTCCTTGCCGGCCCTTTCGTCAGCAGCCTGCTCGCCACGCACGGCGCGGACGTGGTGAAGATCGAAAGCCCCGCGGGCGATCCGTACAGTGTCTTCACCGCGCCCTACGCGGCCATCAACGAGCACAAGCGCGTGCTGCGCCTGGACCTGCGCGCGGACAGCGATCGATCGCAGTTCCTGGCGCTGCTCGCGGGCGCCGACGTCGCGGTCGACAACCTCGTGCCGGCGAGCCTCGCCCGGCTGCGCCTGGCGCCCGAGGTTTTCGCGCGCGCGAATCCGGATCTGGTCCGGTGTTCGATCACCGCATTCGGCCAGCACGGACCCTGGGCGGCGTTTCCCGGCTTCGACCCGTTGTTGCAGACCATGAGCGGCCTGGCCGCGATCCAGGGCGGCAGCGGGCGGCCGGTGGCAACCTCGGCGCCGGTTCATGACGTCGCCACCGGTGCGATGGGTGCGCTCGGCACGCTGGCGGCGCTTTACGTGCGCGCGACGCGCGGGACGGCGCAGCGGGTATTCGCCTCGCTCGCCGCGAGTTCGACGCTGCTGCAGAGCGGGGAACTGACCGACTACGCAGGCCGTCCGGCACGCGCGGTGGGCGGCGTGGATCACCCCGGCCCGAATGCGTGGCGGCGCTTCTACCGGGCGAGGGACCGCTGGATCGCGATCGCCGCCACCACTCCCGCGCAGCGCGTGGCGTTGCTGGAAGTGCTCGATCTACAGGACATGGGTGCCGCGGACGACACCACGCGTGCGGCCGGCATTGCCGCGGCCCTGCAATCGCGCACCGTCGAGGAATGGGTGACGGTGCTCGCCACCGCAGGCGTGCCGGCCTGCGGTACCATGGAGCGCTGCGAGCTCGACGATCCGTTCCTGGTCGACCAACGCTATTCCCACCCGGTCGATACCGAGGCCGTCGGGCGCATGGATCTCATCGGCGGCTTCGCCGACTGGCGCGGCGAGCCGCGGCCGCCGGGCACCGCGCCGGGCGATTTCTTCATCGACCCGGACGCGGCGCGCCGCATCCTGGTTCCCGGGCCCTTCGCACGCGCCGTCCGCGCGCGCGAAACACCACAGCAAGGAGAACGGTCATGAGCCGCGAACAAGTCGAAATCCGCACCGCCGACGGCATCTGCAAGACCTGGGTTTTCACGCCCGGCGGCGCCGGGCGCTGGCCCGCCGTCATCTTCTTCATGGACGGGCTCGCGATCCGCCCGCTGCTGCTGGACATGGCCGAGCGGATCGCGGCCGACGGCTACGTCGTGCTGCTGCCGGACATGTTCTACCGCGCCGGTCCCTACGAGCCGATGGACCCGAAGGTGGTGCTGGCGACACCGGACATCCGCAAGACGCTCGGGCACCTGTTCGCCAGCAGCGACAACGCGCGCGGGGCGCAGGACACCGGCGCCTTCCTCGCCTACCTGGACACGCGAACCGACGTGCTCGGCCGCAAGGTCGGCACCACCGGCTACTGCATGGGCGGCGGCTGGTCGCTCACCGCCGCGGGTACCTATCCGGACCGGATCGCAGTCGCCGCGAGCTTCCACGGCGGCGGCCTCGCGAGCGATTCACCGCTGAGCCCGCACCTGCTCGCACCGAAGATGAAGGGGTTCATCTATGTCGCCGGCGCGGACCAGGACAACTCCTACCCGCCCGAGATGCACGCGCAATTGGAAAAGGCCCTCACCGACGCCGGCGTGCCGCACCGCTGCGAGATCTGGCCCGGCGCGCTGCACGGCTGGACCATGGCGGATTTCCCGATCTACAAGCAGGACGACGCCGAGCGTCACTTCCGCGAACTGCGCGCGCTGTACGCCGACCACCTGCGCTGAGCGGCGGCCGGCCCGGATCAGCGCCGGCGCCGGCCGAGCAGCGGCAACGCGCCGCCAAGCAACAGCGCCGCTGCCGGAATCGGCACGGGCGTGAATGCCACGGTGACGTCGTCGATGTATTGAAGAGGCGTGTCGGTCGAATTGCCGTAGCCGCGCAGCACGCCGATGCGCAGTTCGTGCGCTCCGGCGCCGACCCCGGCCGACCCGGACAGCGCCGCGCGCACCACGGCGCCCGCGGTCGAGCCCGGGAAGCCCGTGTCGACCTCGCCGAAGGCGTGTCGATCGAGTTCCACTCCGTCGACGCTGAGCGTGATTGTGCCGGCGTCGCCATTGGTGAACAGCGGGACCCACGCCGCGACCGCGAACGCGATGTCGAGCGTTCCGGCGCCGGTGCTCAGGACCTGGATCAGGCCGCCGCCGCCTTCGGTGGCGGGCCAGGCGTCGATGCCGGCATCGAACGCGGCGGCGAGCGAAGTCGTGCCGTCGCCGTCGGTATCGAATGGCTGCACGGACGGCGTCGCGGGCTTCGGCGGCCGCGGGAAGGTCGGGTTGCCGAGGTCGCCGGGGTATGCATCGGTTCCCAGGCTGCCGCCCGGATTGGTGAACAAGGTCCAGCCGGTGAAATCTCCGCTCTGGAAATCGCCGTTGACGAGCAAGGCGCCCTGGCTCGCCGTGCTCATGCCCATGGCGACGACGGCCGCCCAAACCCTGATCGTTCTCATGCAGTTCTCCGGTTGTCTTGGCATCGCGCGGAACGCCCACGCCGCTTCCTTCGATAAGCATCGCGCCGCGTGCGCACGCTGGCGTTGACGCTCGTCAACGGCGCCACGCATAGCTCGCCGGGCACTTTGCGGACTTTCCTTTCCCGCCTGGCATTCATGCACCGCCGATGGTAGGTTCGGCCCATCGGAGTCTGGTGTGGACATGGGAGACGGCGTGTGAAGCTGCAGCATCGATTCGCGCTCGTGACCGGCGGCACCCGCGGCATCGGCCTTGGAATCGTCGACGCTCTGCTCGCCGAGGGCGCTTCGGTGACGATGATGGGCCGCGACGCGCAGACCGCGGTGCGGGTGATGGCGCAACGCAATGGGCACGAGCGCCTGGCCTTCGTCACCGGTGACGTGCTGCGCCCCGGCGCGGTGGAAGCGGCGATCGACGCCACCGTGGCGCGCTGGGGCCGGGTCGACATCCTGGTGAACAATGCCGGCGGCAACAACCACTTCATCCCGCTGGTGGAGCACACCGAGCAGACCTGGTACGAGACGCTGGACTGGAACGTGACCTCGGTGTTCCGGGCCATGCGCCACGTCATTCCGATCATGAAGCGCCAGGGTGGCGGCCGGATCGTCAACATCAGTTCGATGCGGTCGAAGAAGCAGGCCGCGAACCAGGGGCCCTACGGTGCCGCCAAGGCGGCCCTGAACGCATTGACCAAGTCCACCGCGCTCGAAGTCGGCGATTTCAACATCACCGTCAACGCGATCTGCGTCGGCGTGGTGCTCACCGATCTGGCGCGCGAGGGTGGCAGGATGTTCGCGGCGACGCAGGGCATCACCGCGGACGAGATGTTCGCGCGCTACGCCCGCGAGCAGATGGCATCGCGCACGCTGCAGACGCCGGAGATCATGGCTGCGCTCACCGTGTTGCTGTGTTCCGACGAGGGGCACTGCATTTCCGGCGTCGCCTGGTCGGCGGACGGCGGGCTGGCGGATTACTAGACGGGCACCGAAGACGCGCGGTCCGGCCGCGCAAGGTCGGCGACCGCGGGGCGGCGTTGACCGTTGTCAACGGCAACGCGCGTCGATCCGAATACGATTCACAAAGCGGCTGGCCATGCCAGGCCGCCGTTGTCACGGATTGGCAGCCGCGGGCAATGCCCGCGCGGCCGTACCAGGAGTCGTATCCGGATGGTTGGCAAAGTTGTGTCGCACGCCAACCGGGTGGTCTCGGCACTGGAGCACGGGCACGCATGGACGGCCGTGGTGCCGCCGGCGGTTGCCATCGCCCTGCAATGGCTGCTGTGGCCCTGGCTGCAGCCCCATGTCTGGTTCATGTTCTACCCTGCCGTATTCGTCAGTTCCTGGATCGGGGGCCGGGCCTGCGGCCTGTGGGCGACCGCGATTTCGGCCGTGGCGGTGTGGTGGCTGTTCGTGCCGCCGCAGATCGCCGGTGGCCGGGCCGGGCCGGCGCCGTGGCTGCCGCTGCTCGTGTTCGTCGCGACGGGCGTTGCCTTCAGCCTGATGCACGCGCGCATGCGCCGTGGGGAACGGCGCTTGCGGGACATGTTCGATCAGGCCGGCGAGGGCATCTTCATCGCCGATCTGGACGGCCGCTATACCGAAGTGAACGCCGCTGCCTGCAGCCTGCTCGGCTATGCGCGCCACGAACTGATCGGCCGGTCGATTGGAGACCTGCTTCCCGCGCAGGACGTTCCGCGCCTGGAGCGCGCCCGTCGGGAACTGCTTGCCGGCGCGACGCAGGTGGCCGAATGGGATTTGCGCCGCAAGGACGGCACGTACGTGCCGGTGGAGGTCAGCGCCAGGATATCGCCGGGCGGCATCTGGATGGCCTTCGTGCGCGACATGACCGAGCGGCGCCGGGCGCAGGCGCGCCAGCAACTCGCGGAAACCGTGTTCAGGAGCACGCAGGACGGCATCATCGTCACGGATGCGCAGGCGCGCATCGTCGCCGTCAATCCCGCGTTCTGCGCGATCAGTGGCTATACCGCCGAGGAGGCGATCGGCAGCAAGCCGTCGCTGCAGCGTTCCGGGCAGCACGATGCCGGGTTCTACGACGCCATGTGGCGGGCGCTCGACAGCCGTGGCTTCTGGCAGGGAGAGATCTGGAACCGGCGCAAGAACGGTGAGATCTACCCGGGCTGGGAGAACGTCACGGCCGTCCGGGACGAGAGCGGCGCGGTCTCGAACTTCGTGGCGATCCTGTCGGACATCACGCCGATCAAGGCGGCCGAGGACCGCCTGCGCCATCTGGCGCATCACGACGCGCTCACCGGCCTGCCCAACCGCCTGCTGTTCACGGACAGCCTGCAACTGGCGATGGCCCGTGCACGCCGGCATGACCAGCAGATTGCCCTGCTGTTCCTGGATGTCGACCGCTTCAAGGTCGTCAATGACACGCTCGGCCATGCCGCCGGGGACGAACTGCTGCGCGTGATCGCCGGGCGGCTGCGCCACTCGGTCCGTGCCGAGGACATGGTCGCGCGGCTGGGCGGGGACGAGTTCGCGGTCGTCGTGGAGGAGGTGACGACACCGGCCGACGTGGCGACGGTGGCGAACAAGATCCTCGCCTCGCTTTCGGCACCGACCACGCTGGACGGGCGCGAAGTGGTCGTGTCCGCCAGCATCGGCGTCGCGCTGTATCCGGCCGATGCCGCGCACGCCGACGATCTGTGCAAGGCGGCCGACTCGGCGATGTACCGGGCCAAGGAGCGGGGGCGCGGAACGTACGATTTCTACACCGCGGACATCACCGAGCGGATGCACGAGCAGTTGACCCTCGAGAACGCCCTGCGCCGGGCGCTGGAGCGCGACGAGCTGGAACTGCACTACCAGCCCGTGTTCCGCGCGGCCGACCTCGAATTGATCGGCGTGGAGGCGCTGCTGCGCTGGCGCCATCCCGATCTCGGCGAGATATCGCCGGCGCGGTTCATTCCGATTGCCGAGCAGAGCGGCCTCATCATCGACGTCGGCGCCTGGGTGGTACGCCGCGCCTGCGCCCAGGCGCGCGAGTGGTTCGACCGCGGCGTCGCGCCCGCGTGGATTGCGGTCAACGTTTCCGGCAGGCAGGTCATGCAGGATCACCTCGCCGAAACCATCGAGGAATCGATGCGCCTGAATCGGCTGGCCGAAACCGGTATCCGGCTGGACGTCGAGCTCACCGAGAGCGTGCTGCGTCCCGTCGAACCGGTGCGCAGCGTGCTCCAGCGGCTGCGTGACCTGGGCGTGGGCGTGGCCATCGACGACTTCGGCACCGGCTACTCCTCGCTCAGCATGCTCAAGCACCTGCCGATCGACGTGCTCAAGATCGATCAGTCGTTCGTGCACGGCCTGCCCGAGGACGCCAACAGCCGGGCGATCGTCGGCGCGGTGGTCTCGATGTCGCACGCGCTGGGGCTGCAGGTGATCGCCGAGGGGGTGGAGACCCAGGCGCAGTTCGATTACCTGTGTGCGACAGGCTGCGATGCGCTGCAGGGGTTCCTGCTCGGCTTGCCGCGGAGCGCCGGACACATCGCCCGCCACCGGGCATGCCCGGTGGCGGGGCGCTGAACTACAATGCGACAGTCCGGCCGGAGGCGTCTGGCGACGTCTCCAGGTGGCCCGTCTTGAAGTGTCGACCAGGGAGCGCGAGATGCTTCGCAACGCCGGGAGGGACCTGAGGTGAACGATGCGGCCAGGCATTCCCCCCCCGGTGTGCTGGCCGTCGTGCTGGCCTACGCGTTCTTCGGAATGCTGTGGATCCTGCTGTCCGATCGGGCGATGGGGCTGCTGATCAGCGACCCCGCCACCCTGGTCCGGGCCAGCATGTTCAAAGGCTGGTTCTACGTCGCGGTGACGTCGCTGCTGTTGTATGCGCTGGTACGGTGGTTCGCCCGCGCACTGGTCGCGGCACATCAGCGCGAGCTCGCGCTCGAACGCGAACGCCGGCGTCCGCCGACCATGCTGACGTCCATCGCCGACGCCTCCGAAGATGCGATATTCGCCAAGGACGAGCAAGGCCGCTACCTGTTGTTCAACCACGCGGCGGTCCGTTTCACCGGCATGCCCGCGGACGAGGTGCTCGGCAACGACGACCGCGTGCTCTTCCCACCCGAGCAGGCGGCGCAGGTCATGGCGACCGATCGTCGCGTGCGGGAGACCGGGCAGGCCGAGACCAACGAGGAAATGCTGCAGACCGTGGCCGGCGAGCGAGTCTTCTTCGCCACCAAGGGCCCGTTGCGCGGCACTGACGGCCGGATCTTCGGTACCTATGGCATCTCACGCGACATCACCGAGCGCAAGCGCGGTGACGAAGCCCTGCGGCTGCTGGCCGACGACATGCAGTCGACGCTCCAGGCCATACCCGACCTGCTGTTCGAGATCGATGCGGAGGGTCGCTATCTCAGCGTCAAGGCCTCGAACGAGGCGCTGCTCGCGGCGCCTCCCGATTCGTTGATCGGACGTACGGTCGGCGAGGTGCTGCCGCCCGCGGACGCCGCGACCATGATGGATGCCCTGGCCGCTGCGAGCCGCACGGGAACGGACTACGGGCGCACTATCACGCTGCCCCTGGCTGCGGGTACGCGTTGCTTCGAGCTTTCCATCGCCCGCAAGCCGGCGCTTCAGGGGCACGTGGATCGGTTCGTCGTCCTGTCGCGAGACATCACCTACCGCATGTCCGCCGAAGCCGAACTGCGTCGGCGCAACGAGGAACTCGAACGTTTCAACCGCGCCGCGACCGATCGCGAACTGCGCATGGTGGGCCTCAAGCGCGAGGTCAACGAACTGGCCCGCGCCGCCGGGCAACCCGCGCGCTACGACACCTCGTTCGCCGATGTCCCGGGCGCGCAGGCCGCGCCATGAAGCCCCGCCCGCTGTCCGCCGTGCTCTCGCGCCTGATCTGGCTGTGCATCGCGCCCGTGCTGCTGCTCGCCGTGCTGCTCGCCTGGGGGCATCTGCGGGAGCAGCAAGCCAGGCGAATGCGCGAGGCCGAAAACCTCGCCCGCGATTTCGCGACGACCGTCGACCGGTATCTGGACGCCCGTATCAGGGCACTCAACGTGCTCGCCGTCTCGCCGCTGGCCGACGACCAGCGGCGCTGGCCCGATCTTTATCGTGAGGCCCAGGGGTTCCGGGACAGCTTCGGCGCCCACGTGATCTTCGCCGACGATCAGCGACGGATGCTGTTCAACACCCGCCAGCCGTTCGGCACGGCGCTGCCACACCTGCCGCTGTCCAGAGGGCGCAGCGCCGCGCCGCTGGCGTTGGCGACGGGCAAGCCACAGGTCGGCGACCTCGTCGAAGGTCCGGTGGCGCAGGTGCCCCTGGTGGCCATCGTCGTGCCGGTGCTGCGCGGCGGCCAGCCGCCGCGCCTCATGCTGACCGCCATGGAGATCGGCGAATTCCAGGAGCGCATCGAGCAACTCGCCCTGCCGGACGCCTGGTCGATCGCGCTGCGGGACAGCGCCGGAACCGACATCGCGCGACGCTCGCCGCAGGGTTTCCACGGTGCCCGCGACGTGGATCCCACACACCAATTCAAGGTCAGGACGAATCTCGCGCCATGGTCAGTGGTGCTGGAAATCCCGCGCGGCACCCACGCGGCTGAACTGCGCAAGGCCGCAGCCTATCTCGTAGCCGCCACCGCACTGGCCATCCTGGTCGGCGTAGCCGGTGGCGCGACGGCCGGTCGCCGCATCAGTCGGCAGGTGCAGGCGCTGGCTGCGCCCGAAGGCGGCGGCGGTACGGAGTTCGACATCGCCGAGATTGCGAACACCCAGCGCCGCATTGACGCAGCGGCGGACGAACTCGAAGCCAGGCACCGGCGCCTGCAACTGTGGGCTGAAGCCTTCAGGCACGCCGAACTCGGCGTGGCGATCTCCGACGCACGCAGCAATGTGCTGGTCGCCGTCAACCCGGCGTTCGCTGCCCAGCGCGGTTGCACCGAAGACGAACTGGTCGGGCAAACGGTCCCGAGCATGTTCCCCACCGAGCTGCACGACGAGTTGCGGGGGCGCATGCAGTCGCTGGACAAGGTCGGGCACGTCGCTTTCGAGAGCGAGCACCTGCGCAGGGACGGCAGCCGCTTCCCGGTGTTGATCGATCTCACCCTGCTGCGCGATCCGGACGGCACGCCGGTGAATCGCATGGGCTTCGTCCTGGACATCTCCGATCGCAGGCGCGCCGAGCAGGCGCTGGCGGCGAGCCAGGCGGCGGAACTCGAACGCCAGCGGCAGGCACGCATTGCGGCGCTCAACCTGATGGACGATGCCCAGGACGACAAGCGCAGGGCCGAAGCGGCAGCCGACGAACTGCGCAAGCTGTCGATGGCTGTCGAGCAGAGTTCGGAGAGTATCGAGATCACCGATCTCGACGCCAGGATTACCTACGTGAACGAGGCCTTCCTGCGCCAGACGGGATACGCGCGCGAGGAAGTCATCGGCCGGAACCCGCGCTTCCTGCAATCGCCCAACGCTTCTCGCGAGGATTTCACCGCCATGTGGTCCGCGCTCAATCGCGGCGATACCTGGAAGGGCGAACTTCGCAACAGGCGCAAGGACGGCACCGAGTTCATCGAGTTCGCGATCGTCACGCCGATCCGGCAGCCAGACGGGAAGGTGACCCACTACGTGGCGGTGAAGGAGGACATCACCGACAAGAAGCGCATGGGCGCCGAGCTGGACAGCTATCGCCACCATCTCGAGGATCTCGTTGCCGCGCGCACCGCCGAACTGCAGCAGGCACGCGTGCAGGCCGACGCGGCAAACGTCGCGAAATCGACCTTCCTGGCCAGCATGAGCCATGAGATCCGCACGCCGATGAATGCCATTATCGGCTTCACGTACCTGTTGCGGCGCGACGCCGCGTCATCGCGCGACATCGAGCGGCTCGACAAGATCGACAGCGCAGCGAGGCACTTGTTGTCCGTGATCAACGACATCCTCGACCTGTCCAAGATCGAGGCTGGCAAGATCGAGCTGGAATCATGTGATTTCTCGCTCGGCGCCGTGCTCGATCACGTGGCCACGCTGATCGGCGAGAGCGCCGCCGCCAAGGGGCTGGCCGTGCGCATCGACGGCGACCACGTGCCGCACTGGTTGCGCGGCGACCTGACCCGGCTGCGCCAGGGGCTGCTCAACTTCGCCGGCAACGCGGTGAAGTTCACCGAGCGGGGCAGCATCAGCTTGCGCGCACGCCTGCTCGATACGACGCAGGACCGCTGCCTGGTGCGGTTCGAGGTCGAGGACACCGGCATCGGCATTGCCCCGGCCGTGCTTCCGCAACTCTTCCAGGCCTTTCAGCAGGCCGACTCCTCGACCACCCGCAGGTTTGGTGGCACCGGGCTGGGGCTGGCCATCACGCGCCGGCTGGCGCGCATGATGGGCGGTGACGCCGGCGTACAGAGCACGCCGGGCGTGGGCAGCCTGTTCTGGTTTACCGCCTGGCTTCAGCGCGGGGCACCGGTGCAGCTTTCCGATTCCGGCGCCGGCGTCAGTGAGGTGCAACTGCGACGGCGGCATGCCGGCGCGCGCATCCTCGTGGCCGAGGACAATGCCGTCAACCTCGAAGTTGCCACGGAATTGCTGTGGGAAGCCGGGCTGTCGGTCGAGACGGCTGGAACCGGCCGCGTCGCCGTGGACAAGGCGGGCAGCGGGCACTATGACCTGATCCTCATGGACGTGCTGATGCCCGGGATGGACGGCCTGGAGGCGACGCAGGCCATCCGCCGGCTGCCGCAGGGCGGCGAAGTGCCGATCCTCGCCATGACCGCCAACGCCTTCGAGGAGGATCGCGACGCCTGCCTTGCGGCAGGAATGAACGACTTCATTGCCAAACCGGTCGATCCGCAGGCCTTGTATGCCGCCCTCGACAAGTGGCTGTCCGCGGCTGGTCATGGAAACGGCGCTCGATGTCCGGGCACCGATGCCCCGCGGTCGCGCGGGGATGGGCAGGTGCAGGACTGCGGCGCGGAAGGCATCCTGGCCCGATTGGCGCGGGATGCCGGCGTGGATGTGCCCGTGGGCCTCAAGGCGCTGAACGGCAAGCAGGACAGGCTCATCAAACTGCTGCGTTTGATGGCGACATCGCACCGCAGGGACATGCAGGACTTGGAAGCCTGTCTGCAACGCGGTGCGCTCGAGGATGCCATACGCATCGCCCATACGCTCAAGGGTGTCGCCGCGACGCTGGGCGTCGGTGCCTTGTCCGAGGCGGCACGGGCCGTGGAGGCTGGACTGCGCGCCGACCCGGCAGTCGCGCCCGGCGACATGAGCGGCTTGTTGGCCACAGTGACGCTGCATCTGGATCGATTGCTGGAGCTGCTGGGCGATGACGTAGCGGCGCAGGTGCAGCGACCGGAAGCGCCGGCTCCACGACAACGACAATCCTGAGGTCCTCGCGCGGCCTCCGCTTCAGAACGGAACGTCGCCCGCCCAGGAGACACGCTCCAGCACCCGGCGCTGCGGATGGAAATCGGCGGCGACATAGTGCTGGGTGCAGCGATTGTCGAAGAACGCGAGCGAGTCCGGGCGCCAGCGGTGGCGGACCGGCGAAGCTTCGCACCGCCTCGATGAAGGCACATGACAGGCATCGGTTCAGGGCGGATCGAACCGCTCCGGGCGGGGATCGCCGGTGAAGCCGTCGCGGTTGGGCATTCTCACCTGCGCGAGCGTGCGCGCGTCCATGACGTCCGAGCGGTCGATGATGTCGGCTTCGGCGAGGATGAACGCGGATACGGCGTACACTTCATCGTTGGACAGCGATCCGGGCGCCTGGAAGGGCATGGCGCGCCGGATGTAGTCGAACAGCGTGGTCGCGAACGGCCAGTAGCTTTCCACCGTCATCACCGGCCGCCGGGTCGCCAGGGTGCCGCGCCCGCCGATGAGCCTGAGCTGCGCACCGGCGGGCATGTCCGCGAGGCCGTCGACGCCCATCAGGTCCGGGCCGTGGCAGGCGGCGCAGTGCTGAAGATAGACCTGCCTTCCTGCGGCCCAGTCGCCGCGCCCGGGTGGGAGCCCCCTGCCGTCGGGCGCGACGGAGATGGCCACGGCGTTGATCTCGGCCTCCGTGGCGGTCGTTCCGATGTCGAATGTCTCCGCGCCGCCGGCACTGCCGGCAGGGCAGGCCAGCGCGAGCCCGAGGGCGAGCAGCATCGATTGCTTCATCGGTCTACGCCGGATCGAGCGGGTGCCAGTTCTTCACCAGTCCGTCGGCGTCGACGCGCCAGTGCTGGATGCCGTTCATGTGGTAGACGAGCCCGCCTTCCATTTCGCCGCGCGCCGCGATCAGTTGCTGCTTGGTCGGCTGGGTATAGCCGGTCTCATCGGTGGCGCGGCTGGCGATGATGGCAGGCGTGCCGTCCCATATCCACGGATGGCGGAAACGCGTTTGCGCGATCGGCAGGACCGGTGCCTGAAGGCCGGCGACGGACCACGTGCGCTCCGAATCGGTGCTGACCTCCACGCGCGTGATCCGGCCGCGGCCGGACCACGCGAGGCCGGTGATTTCGTAGAAGCCCGGGCCGGGCAGGCGCTGCCCGCCCGAGGGAAACGTGATGACCGACTTGGCTTCCATCGTGAACGTGAACTGCCGGGCCTTGCCGGTGGTGGTGATGAGATCGGTGTACTTGGACGTCTCCTCGCGCGTCTGGCCTGGCCGGTCCATCACTTCGAGGCGGCGCAGCCACTTGATCGAAACGTTTCCTTCCCATCCCGGCAGCAGCAGGCGGATCGGATAGCCCTGCTCCGGCCGCAGCGCCTCGCCGTTCTGCGCGTACACGATGAGCGCATCGGAGAGGCACTTTTCGAGCGGGACGCTGCGTGTCATCACCGCCGCGTCGGCGCCCTCGGCGAGCACCCACGCCGCACCTTCCTTGAGCCCGGTCTGGCGCAGCAACGTCGACAGCGGCACGCCGGTCCACTCGGACGTGGACACCAGCCCGTGGGAGAGTTGCACGGTGGGCGCCCTGGCTTTCATCAGCTCGGTGCCGCTCGTACCGGAGCATTCGATGAAGTACGTGCGCGAAGTCGCCGGAAAGCGCATGAGATGCGCCACCGAGAACTTCATCGGCCGGTCGACGAGGCCGTGGATGACGAGGACGTGCCGGCGCGGGTCGATATTCGGGATCCCCGCGGGGTGGCGTTCGAAGTGCAGCCCGGAGGGCGTGATCGTGCCGTGGCTGTTCTGC
>JBFXBD010000092.1:0-19878 GCA_050183625.1 Gammaproteobacteria bacterium | reverse complement strand
GTCGGCGTTCACGGCAGCAACGGGTCCGGTAGGCGACTGTGCACGCCCCGCGTGCAGCGCGGGCAGGGTCGCATTGCACCCGGAAAGGATGAGCGCTGTTCCAATCAACCATCGTCCGTGCATGGTGCGTCCTTGATCCTCGTGGCCGCGCCGTTCGTGGCCGCGGGATGCGGCTACGGCAGCGACAGCAGCAGTTCAGGCCCCCCGTCGGTCGGTGCGAGCCGCACGCGATTGCCGTCGATGGCGGCAACCCGATACCCGCCGACCGCATCGCCGCGGCCGCGGATGGCGCCGTCGATCACCGCCAGGCGCGTGGCCGGGCCGGCGATCAGTGCGTCCAGGCGCGGCAATGCAAGTTCGGATCCAGTTGCGGGCGGGGTGGCCGGCGCGGACGGTGCTGCCGCCGATGGCCGGTGGAAGGAGAACGGATCGCGCCCGCCTTCGGGAGTCCATGCCAGCGCGGTCGGGACCGCGGGCGCGGTTGCCGGTGTGCCGTTGGCGGACTGTACTTCGACGCCGGGCTCGTCCAAGGCCGCGATTGCCTCGCCCGCGGTGTCCTGCCCGGCGCTGCCGGTGTCGATCCGCGGCGGCGCATCCAGGCCGCGCAGTTGCCACCACCACGCCAGGGCGGTGAGGACCAACAGCAGGCCCACCGCGCGCGGATCGCCGAGCAGCCGCCGCATCATGGCAGCAGCGCACCGGCGCCAGTACCGGCCGCGGCATCGACGATTGCGGCGGCGGCGCCCGGTGTGCCGAAGGCGCCACTCGCGCGCAGCCACAGGACATACGCCAGCCGCAGCCGCAGCAATCCGTCTCCGCGGCCTTCAGCGTCGACGCCGGCAAGCTCGCCCGCCCGGCCGCGCAACAGCGCTTCCTCGACCAGCCGCAACGCGGCCGCATGGGCGTGCGGGTCGGCCGCCGGCCGCTCCAGTTCGATCTCGATCGGTACTTCGACGACCTCCGCGCGCCCGGGGGGACTGCGTTCCTCGCCGATGACGTAACGCATCGAGAAGCCCAGTTGCGCGGCGCGTGCGCCGACTCCCTGCAGCCAGGTCGCCGCGCCGGGATAATCGGCCACGACGCGGGCCTGCGCGACCCGCAGCTTGCCCTCGACGTTCTCGCGCTGCGCGGCGCGTACGGCGCGGCGCAGATCGTCGACATGCGCGTCGGCCTCGGCCAGGCGGGCGGTCTGGTCGTTCGATTGCGCGACCATCGGCAGGCGCACGGTCACGGCCCAGGCCATGACGCCGATCGCGGCCACGGCCGACAGAGCAAGTGCCGCGCGGCGCAGGGCCGAGGCATCGAGCCAGTCGGCGATCGCCGTCAGGATGCGCCAGAGCCGGATGCGAAGGCGCGCCTGCGGCGGTGTCACGCGTCGCGTTCGGCGCCGGTCCGCGCCCGGGGCCGACTCCGCAGCGGCGCTCAATGCAGCCGCCCGGCGATGCTGAAGTGCACCGCCGAGCCCTCCGTGCCGCCGTTGCGAAGCTGCTGCAGCCAGGTCTGGCGCCATTGCCCGTCGATTTCGGCGTTCCAGGGCGGCGCCTGCAGCCTTGCCGCGGTGTGTTCCAGCGCCGCGAGCGTCGTGCCGATCGGCAGTCGTGAGTCGCCGTCGAGGGAGAACCGCCAGAGCGCGCCCTGGCGCTCGATGCGTGCGCGGGTCAGCACGAGATCGGGGGCAAGCACGCCACCGACGCCGCTCAGGAACCCGGCCACGGGCATGCGGGCGGGCGGGGAGAGCTGCGCGAGGCGGTCGCGTTGAAGTTCGATGCGCTCGACCTGCGCTTCCAGATCCGCCTGGGACTGACGCGACTCCAGGGTGCTTTCGGCCATGCGCTGTTCGCCGCCGCGCACCCGCGCGATCAGACCCTCCACGGACAGCACGACCGCGGCCGCCGCGAACCACAGCGCGACGGACGCGGCCATCGCCGCGCGCATCACCGCGCGGCGGTTGAGCAGCGCGCGGAAGCGCGAGGGCACCAGGCTCTGCAGCGCGTTCGCCCGGCGTGCACCGACCCGCCGCGCCCACTCGAAGTGCGGATCGTCGAGCGGAACCGGCCGCAGCGGCACGTCGATCCCGGGCAGCGCCATGAGCGGCGAGTCCGCGTCGGCGAGCAGCGCACAGGCATTGACGGCCCGTCCGATGCGCTGCTTGGCGAACAGCACGGTGCGGTTGATTTCCAGCGCCAGGCGCTGATCGCGTTCCTCGCCCTCGCCGATCTGGGCGGTGCGCGTGAACAGGATCGCGCCGTCCGCGCGCACCACGGCCAGCGTCGCGCGCTCGGCGGTCGGCGCGGCGGCCACCACCACCTCGTCGGTCGCGGCGCAGGCCGGGGCCGCGATCTGGCCGACCAGTTCCGACAGCGGCACGACCCGGTGTACGGTCAGGAAGAACTCGTCGCAGATGCGGATGACGGCGTCGATCATGCGCCGCGGAACGATGTGCACCAGCACGTTGCGTTCGCTGCGCTCGCGGTCGTCCGCGACGCTGCACCAGCTCCAGGACGCCGTTTCCGGAAACGGCTTTTCCTGCTCGACCCGGCGCGCGACGTAGCGCTCCATGTCCGCGCGCGACATCGGCGGCGCTTCGAACGACAGGTAGCTCGCCTGTTCTCCGGCATAGCAGAGCGCCACCCGGCCCATGGGCCAGTCCAGGTGCGCGTAGGCCTGCGCCAGCGCGGCATTGAATCCGGGCAGATCGGTCACCGGCGCGCCGGCGTGGTAGACGGCCGCGATCCGTCCGCGAACGAATCGCACGGCGCGAAAATCGCCGTACAGCCAGGAGACCGAGACGCTGACGTCGTTCATTGCGTGCTCCAGGACCAGGTCGGCGCCGCACCACCGGTGGAGACGTACGCCAGTTCGCGGCTGCCGGTCACCAGGATCCGGCGTTCCAGCGCGCCCGCGGGGAAGGGGGCCGCGTACAGGTCCACGGTGGTGCCGGCGATCAGCCAGCGGGTGATGCCGGTGCCGCCCGAGGCAAGCGCGAACGGTCCGGCGCTGCCGAACCGGTAGCCGGCGGCGGCCGCGTGATCGTTCGCCAGCAGCACGGGCTCGAACGCGGCAGCCAGGTGAATGCGCTCGACGAACACCTTCGTGCCCTCGGTGACCGCGGCGCCGGCGCTCTGGTTCCAGATCGCGTCGAAGGCGGCACTGGTGGCCGGTGCCGCGGGTGCATCCGCCGTCAGGTTCGAGACCAGCAGGATGCGCGGCGACGGCGGCGCGGAGGCCAGGCCGGAGCCCTGCACGTAGCCGCCGAACGCCGTGTCCGTGGTGGTGAGGAAACGCGGGTCGGCATAGTACCCGCGCAGGCGGCCGCGCTCATTGCGTGCGATCTGCGCCGGTGCGGCACCGACCTGGGCGGCGATGGCCGCGACCCAGCCAGAGGCCGCCGGCACGCTCTGGTTGCGCTCGACGCTCGCGCGCAGCCCGGCGGCGAGCGTGGCGAGCGTGCGGCGCTCGGCGTCGGCGAAGGCGTCGTCCACCGACCGCACCACGGCCGGCGTCATGACCGCGGCGATCGAGGCCAGGATCGCCAGCACGCCGATCATTTCGATCAGCGTGAAGCCGCGCACGCGACGCGCGTATCGTGCGCTCATCGCTGCAGCCCGCCGATGAGGCTCATCAGGGGCAGGAAGATCGACATCGCCACGGTGCCGACCATGCCGATCAGCACCAGCATCACCGCCGGTTCCAGGATCGAGAACACGCGCTTGATCCGGCGTGGGATGTGCTCGTCCATCTGCCGGGATACATGCGCGAGCGCCTGTTCCAGGCGCCCGGTCTCCTCGCCGACCGCGATCATGCGCTTGAGCAGGCCGGGCACGAGCGGCTCGTCGCGCAGTGCTTCGCTGAAGGGCTGGCCCTGCGTGACCGCGGCCAGCGCCTTGCCGATCACCTGCTCGTACTGGCGATTGCCCGCGGCGCCCTCGCACAGTGCCAGTGCGCGCGTGATCGGCACTCCGGCCCCGAGCAGCAGCGCGAGCTGGTGGGTCAGGCGCGACAGGCAGATCATCGCGTTCAGTTCCCCGAAGACCGGCAGGCGCAGCTTGGCCCAATCGACGCCCAGGGCGAAGGCCGCCCAGTGGCGCTGCGCCAGCCGTGCCGCCGCGATGGCCGCCGCGAGCGCCGCGAACAGGTGCAGGCCGTGCGCCTGGAAGAAGCCGCCGACGCCGACCACGACGCGGGTCACCAGCGGCAGCGCCAGGTCGAGTTCGGCCAGGATTGCCGCGAAGCGCGGCACCACGAATCCGAACAGCAGGGCGACGAAGCCGGCGACCGCGAGCAGCACCACGGCCGGGTAGATGCTCGCCTGCTTGACGTCCTGCACGAGCCGCTCGGTCCATTCCAGGTGACTGCGGCAGGCTTCCAGGGCCGCCGGCAGGTTGCCGCCGAACTCGCCGGCGGTGATCGCGTTGCGCAGGTGATCGCTGAATGCGAGCGGATGGCGGGCGAGCGCGTCGGCGAAGGTGGTGCCGGTCTCCACTGCCAGGCGCAGATCGGTCAGCAGGCGGCGCGCCGGACCCTCGGCGCTTTCGCGCTCGATGGCGCGCAGCGCGTCGATGAGCGGCAGGCCGGCTTCCAGAAGCGCGGCAAGATTGCCGAACAGTTCGGCGCTGTCGCGGCGCGAGAGCTTCACGCCGCGCGCGCGCGCCGGCCGGGCGCGTGCCTCGGCCTGTATCAGCCAGTATCCGGCGCCGGACAGGCGCGCCTCGAGCGCCGCGGCGTCGTCGGCCGCGAGCTCACCGCAGACCGGCTTGCCCTGCCGATCGACCGCCCGGTAGGTGAATGTGGCCATCGGCTGCGTTCGTCGCGCCGGCTCAACGCAGCACGCGCGCGACCTCCTCCAGCGTGGTCTGGCCGGCGCAGGCCTTCTCGACGCCGTCCTGCAGCAGCGGCAACGTGCCCGACTGCCACGCCAGGCGCGTGAGTTCGGCATGTCCGGCGCCGCCGAGAATCGCGTCGTGGAAGGAGTCGTCGACGATCAGCACCTCGTAGACCGCGAGCCGTCCCCGGTATCCGGTGCCACGGCAGGCGGGGCAGCCGCGGCCGGCATACAGCTTCATGGGCGTGATCGCGCCCAGCAGGTCGGCGTAGCGCTCGATCTCCGCCGGCAGGTCCGCGACCTCGGCCCGGCAGTCCGGGCAGATCCGTCGCAGCAGGCGCTGGCCGACCACCGCCGACAGCGCCGAGGTCAGCAGGTAGCGCTCCACGCCCATGTCGGCCAGGCGCGCGATGGCGCCGACCGCGTCGTTGGTGTGCAGGGTCGAGAACACCAGGTGGCCGGTGAGCGCGGCGCGCACGGCGAGCTGGGCGGTCTCGGTGTCGCGGATCTCGCCCACCAGGATCACGTCCGGATCCTGGCGCAGCAGCGCGCGCAGGCCGGAGGCAAAGGTCAGCCCGACGTCGGGCCGGATCTGCGTCTGCCGCACCAGCGGCATCGCGTACTCGATCGGGTCCTCGAGTGTGAACACGCTCTTCTGCAGGTTGTCGATCTGCGCCAGCAGCGAATACAGCGTGGTGGTCTTGCCGCTGCCGGTGGGGCCGGTGACCAGCACCATGCCGTGGCTGCGCGAGGCACTCTCGACCAGCCGCCGGCTGTCCGCTTCGCGGATGCCGAGCCGATCGAAGCGCAGGCCGCCGTTGCCCGACTCGAGCAGGCGCAGGACCACGCTCTCGCCGTATTGCGTGGGCAGGGTGGAGGCGCGCAGGTCCACCTCGCGCCGGCCGAGGGTGAAGCGCAGGCGGCCGTCCTGGGGCACGCGCTTTTCGGTGACGTTCAGTCCGGCGACGATCTTCAGCCGCGCGGCCAGTGCCGGCCCGAGCTGCGGCGGGATGAGCTGCTCCTGGCGCAGCACGCCGTCCACGCGCATGCGCACCCGGACGATCCTGTCCTCGGGCTCGATGTGGATGTCGGTGGCGCGGGCGTTGATCGCCAGGGTGATGATTTCATTCACCAGCCGCACCATGCCTGAGGCGGCCGCGTCGTCCTCGGTGCCGGCGCCGATGCCGTTGCGCATCAGGTCGTCGACGATCTCCGGAATCGAGCCGCCCTGGGTGTAGTGGCGGGCGATGGCGTCGACGATGTCGGCCTCGGGCGCGGTGGCGATCTCCACGCGCAGGCCGGAGGCGCGTTCCAGCGCGTCGATCGCGACCACGTTCAGCGAGTCGCTCAGGACCACCGCCAGCACATCGCCGTCCCGCGACAGCGGCAGTGCGCGATGGCGCCGGGCGAGATCGTGGCTCACCAGGCGCAGGGCCTGCGGATCGACCACCACGCTGCGCACGTCGACCACGCGCGTGTGCGATTCGGCGGCGAGCGAGGAGGTGAGCACCTCGGCGCTGACGAAGCCGAGCTGCGCCAGCACCTCCCCGAGCAGCTTGCCCTGGCGGCGCTGCTCGCGCAGCGCCAGCTCGAGCTGCGGCTGGGTGATGAGGCCGGCGTCGATCAGGCGCTGGCCGAGCGGCTTGCCGGCCGGCGCGGCCTTGGCGGGCGCCTGGACTGCGGGGGTCGCGGCCATGTCCGACTGCCTTGGGAAAAGCCTGAATCAGTTCGAGGCGATGTGGATGAGCAGCGTCACGTTGGTGGACGTGGTCGCCGGCGCGGTGCCGCCGTTGGTCTTCACCCGGCCGGCGCGGTACCAGGCCGTGTTTCCGGCCGCGGTGCTGGCGTAGTCCTTGTCGTAGACGTCGCTGATGCGGCGCGCCTGCTCGTACGTGAGCCGGTCGACCTGGATGTAGGCGGTCTGGCCGGTGGTGTCGGCGGCGCCGTTGCCGTCCAGGTCGAACTGCTGCGCGGCAGCGGTGGATCGGTTGACCAGGAAGTTCCCCGCCCCATTGAACGGGTTGACCATCTCCTCGTTCAGGTACGGGCCTTTCCATCCGGCCACGGCCGTGCCCAGGCGCATGAGCTGGTGCTGGTTCGCGTTCGCGCTCTTGGCGTTGTGGATCGGCAGGGCGCCGGTGTCGCGGTAATACGTGGCCACCGCGGTGCGGACGGTCGCGGCGGATTGCACGAAGCCGCTGATCTTGGAATCGCGGATTGCGTCGAAGATGCGCGGGGTGGCGACCGCGGCGAGGATGCCGATGATGGCGAGCACGCCGATCATCTCCACCAGGGTGAAGCCGGTCATCCGGCGGGGGCTAGGCATGGCGGCGGGTCCTCCTGGACCGATTGCGGTGGCATGGGCGTCTTATCGACGCCCGGGCGCGAATCCTTAAGCCGCCTGCCCCGTGCCCTGTCAACCGTGCGTGGGCGGGCCCGTGTGCGGCGCATTCAGCGCCTTGCCGCAGTGCGGGCAGGCCGCCGCCTGCCCGCGCAGCAGGATCTCGCGCACCACGTGCGCGAGGATCCGCGCCGCATCGCCGCGCTCCAGGCCCAGCTCGGCGCGGGCGTGCTCGAGCAGGTGCCGGTCCTGCGCGGTGATGTGGCCGTCGGCCATGGCCTTGTCGACCAGGGTCTCGTAGGTTTCGCGCTGGGTGCGCAGGTACTCGGAGAACGCCGAGGCCAGCATGCCGGCCGGCACGGCGATCATGCCCACGCCGGTCAGCATGACGAAGCCGGCGAAGAACCTGCCTCCGACGGTCTGCGGGACGACGTCGCCGTAGCCGACCGTGGTCAGGGTCACTACCGCCCACCAGATCGCGGTGGGAATGCTGGCGAACGCCCTGGGCTGTACGTCGTGCTCGAAGTAGTACATGCCGGACGCGGCCAGCACCAGCAGGATTGCCAGCGCCAGCAGCGCGGCCAGGATCGATTCGCTCTGGGTGCGGAACACGTGCGCGATGGCCACCACGGCGCTGGAGAAGCGCGCCAGGCGCAGCAGCCGCGTGATGCGCAGCACCAGCCAGACCTGCGGGGCGATATCGGTGAACAGCGCGAGGTAGAACGGTGCGATCGCCACCAGATCCACCAGCGCCAGGGGCGTGAGCGCGTGGCGCAATCGCCCGGCGACCGGGCGGCGCCAGCGCCCGTCCGGCGCCTCGACGCAGACCCATGCGCGCAGCAGGTACTCGACCGTGAACAACGCCACGGAGATGGTTTCGAACAACGCCAGCGCGTGGGCGTGACGTGCGCCGATCTCGGCGACAGACCCGGCCATCACCGCGGCGACGTTGGCGACGATGAGGGCGATGATGGCGCCGTCGATCAGGCGATGCGCGCCGCCGTCGCGCCCGGCGGATTCGAGCAGGCGGTAGGCGCGCGCGCGCGCCGAAGGCGCGCCGTGCGGTGGTTCGTGAGAGGGGTTCGGCATGCGCGGGCCCGTCCGGCCGGGCCCGCGCCGGCCGCCGCGCGCTATCGTACGCCGGAAACGGGGCCGGTGCCGCGCCCGGTCGCCGTGGCGGCCGGTACAGCAGGCGCCGCCGGCCACCACGGATGCCTGCGCGGGGTCACATCTGCGGATCGTCCGCGGGCGGTGGCATCGCGCGATCGAACATCCTGCGGTGGTGCTTGCGCATGCCATCGCGCGACTGCGCCAGCTTCTGGCGCTGCTCGGCGGTCAGCACCGCGTCGACCTGGGAGCGGGTGCGGGCCTTCAGGACGATCATTTCCGACATCGACCGGCCGTGCGCGTCGGCGAGCTTGCGGATCGCCGCCTCGTCGAACTGCTCGGCGCGGGCGGCGTCGTGCAGTGCCTTGCGCTGGTCCATCATGTCGAACATGATGGAGCGCATCTTCGGCCGCGCTGCATCCGTGATTACGCCGATGCGGTCGCGCTGCTCGCGGGTCAGGTCCAGGCTCTGCACCATGTGCATGAGCATGCCGCCTTCGGGGCCGTCGGCGAGGAAGTCCGCGCCGTCCTGGCCGCCGTGGCGGTGCATCATGTGCGGGCCGCCGAAGCCGCGCATGCCGTCGCTGGCGGCGTAGCGAGGATACAGCGTGGTGGCCGCGACGAGCGCGAGCAACGCGGCTGCGGTGAAGGCGATGGGCTTTTTCGGCAATCGGGTCATGGTGCGGCTCCTGTGGTTCGTCAGTGGCGGCCAGTGTATTCGAAGCGCGTGCAAGCGTCGGAATCGATGCCGTAATCGCGCGCGATCCCGGGGTAAATGAATGTAAATGCAGGTTCGCGGCCGGGCGTGCATGACACAATCGGCCGCGCCCGCAACCAGCCTCCAGCCCACCACCATGCAGCGCCTGCTGATCATCGACGACGACGTCGCGCTTTGCGACCTGCTGCGCGAATACCTCGGCGCGGAGGGTTTCGCGGTCCAGGCCGTGCACGACGGCGGCTCGGCGCTCGCCCAGGTCCGCGCGCAGGCGCCCGACGCGATCATCCTGGACATCATGCTGCCCGGGCGCGGTGGCCTGGACGTGCTGCGCGACCTGCGTGCCGAGACCGTGCTGCCGGTCATCATGCTGACCGCGCGCGGCGAGGATATCGACCGCATCGTCGGCCTGGAACTGGGCGCCGACGACTACCTGCCCAAGCCGTGCAATCCGCGCGAACTGGTCGCTCGGGTGCGCGCGGTGCTGCGGCGCGTGAACGGCCCGGCGTCCGGGCGCGGGGCGGCACCGGTGCTGCGGGTGGAGGATCTGGAAATGCGCACCGCCGAGCGCGTGGTCGTGTGCGCCGGGCGCGGAATCGAACTCACCAGCACCGAGTTCAACGTGCTCGAAGTGCTGCTCAGGCACGCCGGGGCGGTGGTGGGCAAGGACGAAGTCTCCTCGCACGCGCTCGGGCGTGCGCACGGGCCGTTCGACCGCGCCATCGACATGCACGTGAGCCGGCTGCGGCGCAAGCTCGGTCCGCGCGCGGACGGCAGCCTGCGGATCAAGACCGTGCGCGGCACGGGCTACATCTACACGCTGCCGCAGCCTGCGCCGTGACGCTGTTCTGGAAGATTTTCCTTTCGTTCTGGCTGGCGACGCTCGCGATCGCCGGAGCCTCGATCTGGAGCACCGCGCAGTTCGTGCGCGACCGCATGCCGCCGTGGCCGCCACCGCACGTGGTGGCATTCATGCAGAACGCCGTCAACGACGCGGCACCGGCCGCCGTACGGACCCTGGAGGACGGCGGCCCGCAGGCTCTGCGGACCTGGGTCGAACGCTCGCCGGTGTTCGGACGCGCGGCGGACCGGGTGTACCTGCTCGACGTGCGCGGGCGCGATGCGCTCGGACGGACGGTGCCCGAGGCGATCCGGGCCGCAGGTTCCCCGCGTACCGTTCAGCGCGGCGCCGCGTTCGTGGTCAGCAACGCCACCGGTGCCGGCGGCGCCGGATACCGGCTGGTGGTCCTTCTGCCGAGGCCGCCGGCGCGGATGCAGTTCCTGCTGAGAAATCCCGAGCTCGGCGGCTTGCGGTTGCTGGTCACGATCGTGGTCAGCGGCGTGGTGTCCTACTGGCTGGCGCATTTCATCGCCCGCCCGCTCGCGCGCCTGCGCGAGGCCGCGCGCCGGATCGCGCACGGCGATCTGGGGGCACGCGCCGGTGCCGAGGCCGGCGGCGGGCGCGACGAGATCGGCGCCTTGAGCCGCGAG
Source organism: Gammaproteobacteria bacterium (assembly GCA_050183625.1). Classification (GTDB taxonomy): domain Bacteria; phylum Pseudomonadota; class Gammaproteobacteria; order JADZEE01; family JADZEE01; genus JBFXBD01. The sequence goes on along the minus strand of JBFXBD010000092.1, from coordinate 9,402 downwards.
TTCGATACCATGGCCGAGCGGCTGCAGGCACTCATCGAGTCCCACCGTCAGCTCCTGAGCGATGTCTCGCACGAACTGCGCTCGCCGCTGGCGCGCCTGCAGGTGGCGCTCGGCCTGCTGCGCCAGCGCGGTGGTACCGGCCTGGAACGGCCGATTGCCCGCATCGAGCACGAAGCCGAGCATCTCAACACGCTCATCGAGGAACTGCTCTGCCTGGCGCGCCTGGAGGCTGGCGGAACGATGGCCGACGCCTCGACGGTGAATCTCGCCGATCTGGCCGAGGCCATCGTGGAGGACGCGAACTTCGAGGCCGAGGGCAGTGGCCGCGAAGTGCGCCTGTCCTGCCAGGGCGCGCCGGAGGTGGTCGGCAGCGCATTGCTGCTCGGCCGTGCAATTGAGAACGTGGTACGCAATGCCGTGGCCCACGCGCCGCCCGGCGGCGTGGTCGAGGTAGGCATCGATCGCCCGCAGCCGGAGCAGGTCCGGATCACCGTGCTCGACACCGGGCCGGGCGTCCCCGAGCACATGCTCGGCAGGATCTTCGAGCCGTTCGTGCGCGTGGACAGCGCGCGCGGTCGCGATCGCGGCGGGACCGGGCTCGGGCTGGCGATTGCCGCCCGCGCGGTGGCCGTGCACCGGGGCAGCGTGGTCGCACACAACCGTCCGGGTGCCGGCCTGGCCGTGGAGATTGTCGTTCCGACCCGCGCCGCGGTTCCGCCGCAGGCCCGCGGATCCGCCCGGGCCGTAACAGAAATGCCTTTTTCAGCAAACGGTTGAAAAAATAAATTAAAGGAATACCATGAATCTCATGGGAGGCCTCGTCGATATCAGGTTCGGAAGGCCGACGCTGGCCGGCATCGGCGCCGCGTTGAGTCTGCTGGCATCCGCCGGAGTTTTTGCGCAGGCCGTACCGACCCCGGGCAGCGTCGGCGACACCGTGCGCCGGCCGGCCGAGCCCGCGCCGGTTCCACAGGCCCCGGCGGTGGATGCACCGGTGCCCGCAACCTCCGCGCCTCCTGCGGACGGCCCGATGCTGCAGGTCGACCGATTCGAGATCAGCGGCAATTCCGCCCTTTCCACCGAAACGCTCCTGGCTGCCGTCGCCTCCAGTACCGGTAGGCGATTGTCGCTGGCGGAGATCTACGCCGTCGCCGATCAACTCACCGGCCTGTATCGCGATCGCGGCTACAAGCTCGCCACGGTAATCGTGCCCGCGCAGAGGGTGAGCGGGGGCGTCGTGCGCCTTGAAGTACTCGAAGGCCGGGTCGGCAAGCTGGATTTCGACGGCAATCGCCGCTACCGCAGCGATTTTCTCCGCGAGCGCATCCATGGCGTGGATCCGGGCACCATCCTCAGCACCGAGACGCTCAAGGAACAACTCCTGCACCTGAATGAGCTGCCGGGGCTGTCCACGCGCGCCACCATCACCCCGGGCGCGTCCGCCGGCACCTCCGACATCCTCGTGCACGCCAGTGAACGGCCGTGGGAAGCGCAACTGCGGATCGACAATTTCGGCAGGGTCACGATCGGGGAGTGGCGTGCGCAAGCCGTTGGCGTGCTCAACAATCCGATCGGATTCGGCGATCGGCTGCGGCTGGACATCGTCCATGCCGAATCGGGCCTGCTGGATTATGGCCGGTTCGACTACGAACTGCCGGTCGGACCGTGGGGCACGCGCGCGAACGTGTATTTCTCCCACTACGATTACGACGTGCTGACCAAGCGCCTGGGTCCGGCCTTCCTCGGCACGCAGATCGGCGGCAGCGGCGAGAACTTCGGCGTCGCCTTCGTGCAACCGGTGCTGCGCGGCGCGTCGGACCGCCTGGTCGTGAGCGCCGCCTTCGATCGCACAGTGACGCACCAGGACGGCCTGCTCAGCGACAGCCGCAATCTCAGCCTGTTCAGGCTCGGCGCGGCCTACAGCCATGCCTGGAAGAACCGCGCCGTGAGCAGCCTGGTCGGCGAGGTATCCACCAATTTCGACAACCTGGACGACGACATCGCCGGGTTCGAGAACAACGCCCAGACCTTCAAGCTGCGGGTCGACGCGGCGCACCTCATGCCGCTGCCCGCGTCCTGGTCGATGCTGGTGCGCATGTCCGGCGTGCTCAGCATGGATCCGCTGATGGACGTGGAGCGGTTCCGGATCGGCGGCCCCGGCAGCGTGCGTGCGTTTTCCGCGGCGGAGTTTGCCGGCGACCAGGGCATCGATGCGACGATCGAGCTCAGCCGCCCGCTGCGAATCGTACCGGCGCTGCCGAGCACGGTGCGCGTGTTCTACGATGCCGGCGTCGTCTACCGGCGCAAGCCGGGCGCGGGCGAGAACAAGACCGATGGGCTGACGGGCGTGGGCGTCGGCTTGTCCACCCGGGTCATGGATCGCCTCGAGATCGATTTCCAGGTGGTCACGCCGACCACCGCGTATCGCGCCGGCGATGGCCGCGACACGCGCCTGTGGCTCAGCCTGCAGGCGGAGTTCTGATGGCCGGGTTGCGGCGCGAATGAGACGAATCGTCCATCCGCCAACCGGTTCACAGCGCAGCCGCGCGATTGTGGTTCATCCTCGCCATCATGGGTGGCGCGTGCGCCGGTCCGGAACCGGTCGCAGCGCGCCCCGAGCCCGCAGGTGGAGCAGCATATGATGGCCGAAACACCCCGCCGCCGATTCGCGCCCGCCCGCCTTGCGGGCGCCATCCGCCGCGCCCTGGATCCACGGGCCCTGGGCTGGAGTGCCCTGGCCTGGCTGCCGGGGCTGGCCATCGCCGGCCCGGCGGGCGAACAGGTGATCGCCGGCGCCGCCACGGTTTCGCGGCCCGATGCCGGTACCACGCTCATCGATCAGGCCTCGCCGCAGGCCATCCTGCAGTGGCAGCAGTTCTCCGTCGGCAGCCAGGAGTACGTCCAGTTCCGCCAGCCGGGCAGCCAGGCGATCGCGTTGAACCGGGTCGTCGGTGGTCAGCCTTCGGAGATCCTCGGCCGCCTGCAGGCCAACGGCCGGGTGTTCCTCGTCAATACGAACGGCGTGCTGTTCGGACACGGCGCGCAGGTCGATGTCGGCGCCCTGGTCGCCTCGACGCTCGATATTCGCGACGACGACTTCCTCGCCGGGCGCTACCTGCTCGTCCGGCCCGACGGTGCCGCGCCGACGGCGGTGGTGAACGAGGGCGCACTGCGATCCGCCGAGGGCGGTTTCGTGGTGCTCGCGGGTGCGCAGGCCGTCAACGCGGGGCGCATCGAAACGCCCGCGGGCAGCGCCGTGCTCGCGGCGGGCGACCGCATCGGCATGGATATCGGCGGCGACGGGCTCGTCACCGTATCGGTGGATGCCGCCGCGGCTGCACAGGCTGCCGGCGTCGCCAACACGGGCGAGATCCTCGCCGAGGGCGGCCGGATCGTGCTCGCCGCCCGGGTGGCCGAGGATCTGGCCGCCACGGCGGTCAATGCGGGCGGCACCGTCCGCGCGCGCAACGTGGTCGAGCGCGCCGGCGAGGTCTGGCTCGTCGGGGCCGGCGGGGAGGTTGCCGTGGACGGCACCGTCGACGCCTCCGGCGCCGACGGTGCGGCTGGCGGCTCGGTGCGGATCCTTGGCGACGGCGACGTCGTGCTCGCGCAGGGCGCCCACGTGGCGGCCGACGGCGGTGACGGCGGCGATGGCGGCACGGTTGATATCATCGCCGATGGTCGGCTTCAGGTGCGTGCCGGAGCGGAAATCTCCGCGCGTGCGGGCGCGGGCGGGCAATCCGGCGGCGCGGTCGAATTGTCCGGTCACGAAGCGCTGTCGGTACGTGGCGCCGTGCGCATCGGCCCGGGTGGCCGTCTGCTCATCGATCCGGCCGTGCTGCGGTTGGGCGCCGGCACCAGCAGCGGCGAGAGCACGGTGGCGGAAGCCTTCATCGAAGCGCAGTTGCGTGCCGGCACCGACGTCACGCTCGAGGCCGAGAGTGAAATCCAACTCGCCGGCGCGGGGTTCACGATCGACGCCCATGCCGGCAGCGCGGGCCCTGGCAACGGTGCGCTGACCCTGCGCATCTCGGCCAGTTCCACCGACGGCGGCGGCAGCGGCATCGGCGATCTGAACCTGGCCGACCTGAACATCGACATCGACGGCGATGTCGATCTCGCTGCCGGTTCGCAGGGGGGCATGGTCCGGATCGGCGCGGTGCGCGCGCGGGACATTCAGATCACTGCCGAGGGCGGGATCGCCACGGGTGCGCTTACGCTGCACGGCAGTGGTTCGCGGGAAATCGACATCAGCAACGGGTCGAGCGGGGCGGTCGAGGTCGGCGCGATCACGGTCGAGTCGGGCGTGGGTTCGGCTTCCGTCGCAATCGATAACAATGGCGGCGGCGGGATCACGGTGCACGGCGACGTGGTCCTGGATGTCGGCAACAGCGCGTTCGTGCGCCTGTCGAACGATTCCGGCAGCGGCGGCCTGCGCGTGGACGGGCGGATCGAGATTGCCGCTGGCAGTACCGCGGAGGTGAACCTGGACAACAGCGGCGCCGGCGGCATCGTGCTGAGCGATCCGGACGGGCCGGATGCCATCCGCATCTCCACGGGCGAGGGCGCGGGATCGCTGCATATCGAGGACACCGGCGCCGGCGCGATCGACATCGGCGGCAACGTGATCATCGATGCGGAGGAAGGTGCCGCGCAGATGTCGATCCGCGATTTCGGCGGCGGCGGGATCCATATTGGCTCTCCCGAGGCCGCGGTGCGCGTCGATGCGTTGAGCGGTTCGACCAGCGAGGGGTCCGCCCGCGACTCGAACATCACCATCGAGAATTTCAACGGCGCCGAGGTCGTGGTGTACGCCGACGTCCTGGCCGAGGCGCGCGGCCGCGGCAGCGCCCGGGTCTCGTTCGGCTCCTCCGACAGCGGCGCGGTGAACGTCAACGGCGACATCACCGCCCTGGCCAATGGCGATTTCGAACGTGCACGCGTGGCGCTGGTCAACGACGGGCCGGGCAACATCGTCCTGCGCGGCAACGCGCTGGCGCAGGCGGACGGCTCGATCGCCTCGGCGAGCGTGGAGGTGCGGGCCAGGCTCGGCGTAGACATCGACATCGAGGGCGACCTGACGGCCGTTGCCGACGGTGCCGAAGGCTTCGCGACGGTGGAAATCGACGCCCGCGACGGCGGCGACGTGTCCGTCACCGGCGATCTGGTTGCCACCGCGACCGGCGACGAGGGCCGCGCCGGAGTTTCGATCAGCGCGGAAGACGGCGGCAATGTCACGCTGTCCGGGAACACCCGTGTCGAGGCCGGCAGCACCGGGTTCGTGAGCATCTTCGCCGAACGCGGCGAATCGGGACCGGAAACCGGGCGGGTGGATGTCGGCGGCATCGCGCTCGATGCCGGCGGCAGCGGCGGCGTATTCATCGCCGGCACGGGCATCACCGTGCGCGGCGCCGTGGTTTCGCGCGCCGAAGGCTTTTTCGGCAGTCCGCAGCCACTGGCGCTCGCGAGCGACGGGCCGCTCGCGGGGCTGGGCATAATCGTCGCCAGTGCCTCGGACCACGTGCGCACGGCGGGCGACGGCGTGCTGGACGGTCAGGTATTGGTTCAGCTCACCGGCGGCGATCCGGCCGATGTGGCCATCGCAGTGCGCACGCCGCTGGTCCGCATCGGCCTGTCGACGATCGGGTCGAGCACTTGCTGCAGCGAGGTGGCGACGATTCAGGCCGTCGCTCCGATCACGGTGGCCTCCGCGGCAAAAATCGTCGACGTCGACATCCGCAATACGTACGAAGACCCGGCCACGATCGACCTCATCGATCCCGCGCTCGCCTATCGCAAGGTTTCGCTCGATTACGCCGGGGACCTGATCGCAACCGGCTCGGGCGATACGCTGGAAGCAAGCGAATCGTTGCAGGTCCGGACCGGTGGCAACCTGCAGTTGATCAGCGCGCTGGGGGTCGTCACGCCGGTGCTCGATATCGACGCCGCGGGCGGGATCCTGCTGCCGGGCATGGATGCGGCGGTCGGCACGTTCGAACTCGTGGCCGGAACGCAAATCGACCTGTCGGCGTCGATGATTCAGGCCAGCGGCGCCGGAACGCTGCAGGCCGGTACTGACATTCTCATCGGCAGCACCATGGTGCACGCGGCGGCGCTTTCGTTGCAGGCCGGCGGCGCGGTGGAAGTGGTTGCGTCGGATGTCGTCCTGGATGGCCCGGGAACCTTCGTCGCAGGCACCGACGTCGTCCTGCAGGAAGCGGTGGTCCAGGCGGCCGGTCTGGCTCTCACCGCCGGCGCGAACGTGTTCCTTTCCGGATCCGCGCTGTCGTCGACCGGACTGCTCGACATCTCCGCCGGCGGCGGCGTATTCAACGGGCCGGCCACGCTTGCGGGCGCCGCCGTTCGCATCGTCACCGGCACCGACATCTCCCTGGGCGCGAGTACGCTCGTGGCCGGGTCGGGAACGGTAGCCGGGGCCGGGGATCCGGCCATGCTCGATTTCATGCGCGGATTCGGCATCGTGCTGCCGGAAGGTACGGATCCGAACCTGTTCCTCAGCGCCGGCGGCAACATCGCCCTGCACCGGCTGGTGCTGGAGGACGGCTATCCCTACGTGCGCTTCAAGCTCAACGGCCGGCTGACGCTCGACGAGGTGCAATTCTCCGGCACCGAGATCCTGGCGCAGCTCGAAGCCCTGGATCCGACCCGGACCATCGGCGTGGAGAACGTGTCCGGCATCCACGGCGGCGTCAATTTCGGCAACCTGGATCATTTCGCCAGGTTCAGCGGCACCACGATCGCCATCGGCAACGTGGGCAGCCGGCAGATCGGCGGGATCATCATCGGCCGCGACAGCAGCATCATCGACCTGGGCGACAAGAATTTCCTCTGCCTGTCCCTGGGCGAATGCGTGGGCATCGAGCGCATCCGCACCACCGGCATCGTCGCCTCGCTGGTATCGGTGCTGGAAACCTTCCAGGCGCCGCAGGTGGACGAGTTCGGCGAACCGCGCGAAGGCGCACTGCAATTCGATTCGGACCGCGACGACGAGCTGGCCGGCCTCATCGAGGTCAAGGATGCGGCCGCGGACGCCATGTGCCGATAGGAGCCGACCGCATGTCGACCAACGCCAGGAACCTCCGGACGCGCATCGCGCTCGCGGCGCTGATTGCGCTGTACGCAGGTGCCGCGTCCGCGGCCGACCGCGCCGCGGAGGTCGTCACGCTCCAGGGCCAGGCCACCGCGGCGAGCGGAGACGGCGAGGTGCGCGGCCTGGGCGTCGGGGCGCCGGTGAAGGCGGGAGATACCGTCAACACGAACCCCAACACCTACCTGCGGATGAAGTTCACCGACGGCAGCTTCGTCATCCTGCGGCCGAACACGCGCTTTGCGATCGAGGCCTTCGAAGACACGAACTCATCCAGCGATCGCAGCGTCTTCAACCTGCTCAAGGGCGGATTGCGCACGGTGACCGGCCTGCTGGCCAAGCGCAATCGCGCCGGCTATCAGTTGAAGAGCCCGGTCGCGACCATCGGCATCCGCGGCACCGACTACGAACTGCGCTTGTGCCAGGGCGACTGTTCCGACGTCGAACCGGCGCCGCCGGACGGCGCCTACGCCGTCAATCACAGCGGCTGCGCCGACGTCGCCAACGACGCCGGCAGCCAGGAGATGTGTGCCGGCACCTACATCTACGCCTCCGGCCCGGACGGCGCGCCGCAGGCCATCAGCGCCGCGCAGGCCGCACCTCTGACGGTCAATCCAATTCCGCCCGCGGATCCGGCCGACTGTCCGTGACGCCTCGGCGCCGGTCCCGGCGCCCGGGCAGCAGGCCTGCTAACATGGCGCCGGTTCCGGATACCGGCGAATCGATCCCATGGGCGTAGAAATCAAGCTGAGCGATCGGCAACTGCCGGTATCGCCCGTCTTCGTGGATTTCCTCCTGCACGTCATCGACGACCTGCCCTTCGAGCCGACGCACTGGGGCGACCAGCTCAGCGAGGATCTCACCAGCGGCCAGCGCGAGGTGCTCCAGCGCGCGGCGAGCAATGCCACGCGCGTCATGAAGAGCAGCGCGGGCCAGCGCCACATCGCGCGTGCCTATGGATTGCTGGTCGCGCTGATGGCCGGGGACATGGAGGCGATCCGCGATCTGCAGCTCAGGTTCCATTTCATCAACGTGATTGGCGTGCCTCGCAACGGCGGATCGTACCTGACCAAGGAGATTTACCGCTCGATCGGCTACGACCCGAACCGCGTGCCGAACGTCATCGCGCACGACGGCTTTCCCGAAGCCGGTCCGTTCCGCTTCGAGTCCGGGATCAACAGCTGGATGGTCAGCCTGCAGACCATGGCCGAGTACCTGACCATGGTGGAAATCTACTTCGGCCGCGATCGGCCACGCTCGGGCAAGATCGTCGTGCCCAAGAAGCTTACCAAGGGCAGCTACGCGGGTGGCTTCTTCCATCGTGTGCTGGGCAGCGCCGTGGAGAACATCCTCACGGTCCGCCACCCGGTCACCTCCTGCATCTCGACCTACGAGAAGTCCGGTGGATTGCCGCAGGACGGTTTGTTCCGGGTGCGCGGAAACATCGAGGAATGGGTGCGGCGCGACCTCATCTACACCGGTACCGATCCGGACGCCGTCGCCCGGATGCCCTATTTCGACGCCTACCTGCGCTACTGGGAGTTGTATCACTACTACGTGGCCACGACGGGCCTGTCGGCCAACCGCGATATCCGCGTGGTCGCCTACGGCGCGCAGGCGATGACCGACGTCGCGCGCGGTTTCCACTATCGCTTCGGCGAGCGCGATCCGAAGCCCGAGCCCTTCGAGGTGTTCGAAAAGCGCGACCGGCATCCGGACTGGTTCACCCGCGCCGAGCCTGTGGTGCAGCGGGTGGCCGGGGTCTGGAGTTCGGTGGGGCTGGCGTTCCCGCTCGACGAGGTCATGGCGGCCTGGTGAGCGGTTCCGGCATGGCCGGCGGGCGCGGAGCGCCGCTTCCGCAAGCGCGCGCGGACGCGGGCGATCCCACGCTCGACGAATCGCGCCTGCGATCGGCCCTGGCGGGGGAGTGCTGGCCGGCGCTGCCGGCCGGCCCCGGGGCGCTGGCGCTGGCGCTCGCCTACCAGCTCGAGCAGTCGCAGTGGTGGCCCCGGGAGCGGCTGGAGCGCGCGCAGTTCCGCCAGCTCGCCGCCGTGCTCGAACACGCCGCGCGCACCGTCCCATGGTATCGACACCGGTTCGCGGCGGCGACAATCACATCGGCTTATGAATCAATACCGTGCGTTGCTAAACGCCATATATGCCCCCATCATAGGTAGGATCTTATAACGCTCTGATCCGTGAACCTTTTCGTTCGCCATCGATCAGATCCCGCAGTGCCGCGTTCGGCGGCGTAGTGCGGGAGATCTGCGGTGGCGAGGATCGATGCATCGACG
>JBFXBD010000091.1:0-21249 GCA_050183625.1 Gammaproteobacteria bacterium | reverse complement strand
GCAAGGATCGCTCCGCGCGCGTGCAACCCGTCGGCCAGCGTGGACAGATCGCCGAGGTGGCCGAGCGTGTCCGGATACTGCACGAGGGCGCCGAAACAGTCGATTGCGGCGATGTCCGTGCCCGGATCGACCTCGACGATCTCGATGCCGAGCGGGCGGGCGCGGGTGCGCACCACCGCGATCGTCTGCGGATGGCAGCGCGCGGACACCGCGAACCGATCCGACTTCGCCCGCGCGACGCGGTGCGCCATGGCCATGGCTTCGGCCGCGGCGGTGGCCTCGTCGAGCATGGACGCATTGGCCAGCGTCATGCCGGTCAAATCCATCACCATCTGCTGGAATCCCAGCAGTGCCTCGAGCCGCCCCTGGCTGATCTCCGCCTGGTAGGGCGTGTACGCCGTGTACCAGGCCGGGTTCTCCAGCACATTGCGGCGGATGACGCTGGGCGTCACGGTCCCGTAGTAGCCCATGCCGATCATCGAGGTGAAGACGCGATTGCGCTCGGACAGATGCCGCAGCGCCCCGAGCGCGGCCTGCTCGGTGATCGGCGGCTCCAACTGCGGGAGCTCGTCCGCGCGGATGTCGGCCGGAACCACCGCCTGGATCAGGGCGTCGAGGTCGGTGTAACCGAGCGAGGCCAGCATCGCATCGATATCGGCGGGTGCCGGACCGATGTGGCGGCGGAGGAAGTCGTTGCCGGATTCCAGTTCCGCGAGAGTCGGCGCCAGCGCATCGCCTGCCCGCCGAGTCGTGCCCGTCATTGCGCTGCGCTCAGGAACTTGCGGTAGCCCGCCTCGTCCATGAGCCCGTCGATCTCGGCGCGGTCGGTGACCTTGATGCGGACGAACCAGCCCTCGCCCGTGGGGGCCTGGTTGACCAGTTCGGGCGCATCCTTCAGCCGCTCGTTCACCGCGACGATCGCGCCGGACACCGGCATCTTCACGTCCGCGGCGGCCTTCACCGACTCCACCACGCAGGCGTTGTCGCCGCGGCCGAATGCGCGGCCGACTTCGGGCATCTCGACGAACACCACGTCGCCGAGCTGTTCCTGGGCGAATTCCGTGATGCCGACAGTGGCGGTGCCGTCGGCTTCCTCGCGGATCCATTCGTGATCCTCTGAATACCTCAACGTGCTCATGTTCTGGCTCCAGCTCCTGTTTTCATCCGCGCCCCCTCTGGCCGCGGAGTTGATACCAAGTCCTTCACGCCGAACGTGGACGGCGATGATAGCGGTGCGGCACGAACGGCAGCGGCACGACGGTCAACGGCAGGCGCGCATCGCGCACCTCGGCGAGCAGGACCGTACCCGGCGCCGCGCAGGCGGTGGCGACCGTGGCCATCGCCACCGCGCGGCCGACCGAGGGCGCGAACGTGCCGCTGGTGATGGTGCCGACCTGCGTTCCGACCGCGTCGAACACCGCGCTGCCGGCGCGCGCCGGCTGGCGCCCCTGGGCGAGCAGGCCGACGCGCCGGCGCGCCGCGCCATGTTCGAGTTCATCCAGGATCCGCTGCGCGCCGGGAAAGCCGCCCGGCCGCGCGCCGGCGCGCCGACGCGCCGGCGCGATCGTGAACTCCAAAGCAGCCTGCACGGGCGTGGTGCCGGCGTCGATCTCGTGCCCGTGCAGGCACAGGCCGGCTTCCAGTCGCAGCGAATCGCGCGCGCCCAGGCCGATCGGCGTGACGCCGGGCTGCGCGAGCAGGTGCCGGGCAAGCGCTTCGGCCCGTGCGGCGGGGACGGTGATCTCGAATCCGTCCTCACCCGTGTAGCCGGACCGGCAGACGCGGCAGGGAGCACCGTCGACCGAGACGGTCGTCGCGCTCATGAAAGCCAGATCCAGCGCGCGCGGGGCGATCGGCGCAAGCGCGACGGCGGCGGCCGGCCCCTGCAACGCGAGCAGGGCAATGTCCGGCACGCGACGCACCGACAGCGCCGGCGCGAGCGCGGCGCGCAGGTGCTCCAGATCGAGCGTGGCATTGGCGGCGTTGACGACGATCTCGTACTCGTCGTCGGCGGCCCGACCGACGATGATGTCGTCGATGATCCCGCCGGCGTCATTGGTGAGCAGGGTGTAGCGCAGCGCGCCGGGGGGCAGGCCGGCGATGTCCCCCGGCACCAGCCGTTCGATGGCCAGCCCCGCGCCCGGCCCGGCGACCCGCACCACGCCCATGTGGGAGATGTCGAACAGCCCGGCCGCGCTGCGCACCTGTTCGTGTTCGCGCAGGATTCCGGCGCGGAAGTTCAGCGGCATGCGATGGCCGGCGAATTCCACCAGCTTGGCGCCGAGTTCCTGGTGCAGGGCGGTCAGCGGCGTGCCCGGCAGATCGTCGATCGTCATGGGCCCATGATAGCGGTTCGCGTGCCGGCGATCAGCGGCCGGACACGGCGGTACAGGAACATCCGCGTGGCTCCCGAACCGGGCGGGCGGGATCCGCCAATCGCGCGCGCCAGCGCCGGCCCGGCTATGATTCCGGCTTCGGGTGCGACACCGCACGACCGATCGTGCCGCCCGAGCCCGCGCATTTCGAGGAGACGATGGCGATGATCAGGATCTACGGCCAGATGATGTCGCGCGCGCCGCGCTGCCTGTGGGCGGCCGAGGAGTGCGGCGTGCAGTATCAACTCGTGCCCATCAGGCTCGCCGAGGGCGAGCACCGGACGCCGGCCTACCTGGCGGTGAATCCCAACGGCCGCATTCCGGCGATGGAGGATGGCGATCTGAAGCTTTTCGAGTCGATGGCGATTAATCTCTACCTGGCCAGGAAGTACGGAGGTACGCTGTGGCCGGCGGGCGAGACCGATCAGGCGCACACGCTCCAGTGGAGCTTCTGGGCCATTACCGAACTGGAGCCGCACCTGATCACGATCCTGCTGCAGACGATGCTCGTACCCGAGCTTGAGCGCCGACCGGACCGGATCGAGGATGCGCGCAACGCGCTGCCGCGGCCGCTCGGGGTGCTGGATGCGCACCTGGCGCGCGAAGGCTGGCTGGCCGGCGGCCGGTTCACGATTGCCGATCTGAACGTGGCCTCGGTCCTGATATTCGCGCAAATCCTGAAAATGGATCTCTCGCCGTACGGGCGCGTGAAGTCATGGCTCGAGACGTGCCTGGCTCGCCCGGCGTATCGCAAGGTCATGCAGGCGAGTTGATTGGCGCCGGGTTGCACTGCCCGCGATCTCGCAGTCGGCGGTGTCAATGGATTGAACACGCGCGCGAGGGACTAAGTCGCTGATTCTGTTTCACGGCTTGGCGCCGGCAGGGGCTGCGGTGCGCACCGGGTGTCAAACAGTTTTACAGACAGGCCCGCTGCGGCGCACGGGCGCTCCGGCAGCGCGCCGATAATGGCTTGAATTGGCGGTGGATGTGCCTTGCCGGATCGTGCTGGACCGGTTCTTGCTGATACCCGCATGCACCGGCCGGCGCGTGCGGTACCGCAAGTAACGCATGTCACCAGGGCTTTTCCGGGGAACGCGTCGTCACCTCTGCGGGTGCCGCCGGGTTGCCGGCCGGTGGCGGATGCGGCTGCCACGCGTACCTGCGACCGGATGTCGCTCTGCGCGGCCGGGAACCGGATCCGCGTGCATCGTAAGTTGTGCTCATGGTTAACCCCGCCTCACCCGCGGGGTTCTTTTTTCCGGGTCAGTGGAAATCGCGCGAGGGGATCGCGAGCCGGCCGAGCAGCACGGAGTAGTCGTGCAGGCGTTGCGCGATGACGTGCACCACCCTGCCCTCGCGCTGCACATACCCGTCCACGCCGAGCAGGCGCGCGCCGAGCAGTTCGCGCCGCTGCGCTTGCACCAGGCTGCTCCAGACGATGAGATTCGCCTGGCCGGTCTCGTCCTCGATCGTGACGAACACCACGCCGGTGGCGGTGCCGGGCCTCTGCCGCAGGATCACCAACCCCGCCGCGTGCACCGGCGTACCGTCGTCCATGCCTTCGATCGCCGCCGCGGTGCAGGCTCCCGTGCGCCGCAGCCGCGGGCGCAGCAATGCCAGCGGATGACGCCGCAGCGTGAGCCCGACATGCGCATAGTCGCCGACGATCTCCTGCCCCTCGGTCGGCCGCGCCAGCATCGGCGCCCCCTCCGGCACCCGCAACAAAAAGGGGTCGGAGTCATTTTCGACGACCGAAACGGGGTCGGAGTGATTTTTGCGCAAGGCCGCGCGGGTCGCGACACCCAGCACGTCCCAGCGCGCGCGGTGTCGGTGACCGGAGAGCGCGGCGAGCGCATCGGCGGCCGCCAGTAGATCCAGATCCCGGCGCGACAGTGCCGCCCGGCGTGCAAGATCGTCGACACCCTCGAACACACGCACGCGACGGGCGGCAAGGATGCGCTCCGCGACATCCTGCGACAGCCCCCTGACCATCCGCAGCCCCAGGCGCAGCGCGGGGGGAGCACCGGCCGCATGCGGTACCTGCGAAAATGACTCCGACCCCGTTTCGGTCGTCGAAAATGACTCCGACCCCGTTTTTTCCAGGGTGCAGTCCCAGTGGCTGGCGAGGATGTCGACGGAGCGGACCGCTACGCCATGGCGGCGCGCGTCCTGGACGAGCTGGGCCGGGGCGTAGAAACCCATCGGCTGGCTGTTGATCAGCGCAGCGGTGAACGCCGTCGGCTCATGGCACTTCAGCCAGGCCGAGACGTAGGCCAGCAGCGCGAAGCTCGCGGCGTGGCTCTCGGGGAAGCCATACTCGCCGAAACCGAGGATCTGCTGGTAGATGCGGCGCGCGAACTCCTCCTCGTAGCCGCGCACGCGCATGCCCTCGACCAGCTTGGCCTCGAACTTCTCGATGCCGCCGTTCTTCCTCCATGTCGCCATCGAACGGCGCAACTGATCCGCCTCGCCCGGCGTGAAGCCGGCCGCGACCATGGCGAGCTTGATCACCTGCTCCTGGAACAACGGCACGCCGAGCGTGCGCTCGAGCACGCCGCGCACCTCCGGCGAGGGATAGGTCACCTCCTCCAGCCCGTCGCGCCGGCGCAGGTAGGGGTGCACCATCTCGCCCTGGATCGGGCCCGGGCGGATGAGCGCCACCTCGATCACCAGGTCGTAGTAGCAGCGCGGCTTCAGGCGCGGCAGCATCGCCATCTGGGCGCGCGACTCGATCTGGAACACGCCGACGGTGTCGGCACGCTGGATCATGGCGTAGGTGGCCGGGTCGTCCGCCGGCAGTCCGGCCATCGTCAGCCGCCGCCCGCTGTAGCCGTGGATGAGATCGAAGGCGCGGCGGATCGCGCTCAGCATGCCCAGGCACAGGCAGTCGACCTTGAGCAGGCCGAGTGCGTCGAGATCGTCCTTGTCCCACTGGATCACGGTGCGCTCGGGCATCGCCGCGTTCTCGATCGGCACCAGGCGATCGAGCGGGCCGCGCGAGATCACGAACCCGCCTACATGCTGGGACAGGTGGCGCGGGAAACCGATCAGTTCCGCGACCAGCGCCACCAGCCGGCGCAGCACCGGGGCCTGCGGATCCAGGCCCAGCTCGCGCATCCGATCGGCCAGCGGATCCACCGGCGGCACCGAACCCCCGCCCCGCGCCGCAGCCAAGCCCTTCGGGCCCGCGCCCTGCGCCCCGGGCGCGGCGGCACCGCGACTGCCCGGCACCGCTGCGGCGCGGATCGCCGTGTGGTCCCACCAGTAGATGTTGCGCGCCAGGGCGTCCACCTGGTCCAGGGACAGGCCAAGCGCCTTGCCGACATCGCGGATCGCGCTGCGCGCGCGGTAGGAGATCACCGTGGCGGCGAGCGCGGCGCGATCGCGCCCGTACCTGGCGTAGACGTACTGGATCACCTCCTCGCGCCGCTCGTGTTCGAAGTCGACGTCGATGTCGGGCGGCTCGTTGCGCTCACGGGACAGGAAACGTTCGAACAGCATCTCCATGCGCGCCGGGTCGACCTCGGTGATGCCGAGCGCGAAGCACACCGCCGAGTTCGCCGCCGAGCCCCGCCCCTGGCACAGGATGCCGCGGCTGCGCGCGAAGCGGACGATGTCGTGCACGGTGAGGAAGAAGGCCTCGTAGCCAAGCTCGGCGATGAGAGCGAGCTCGTGTTCGATCTGCGCGTGGACCTTCTCCGGCATCCCGCCCGGCCAGCGCCGTACGCCGCCTTCGAAGGTCAGCGCGCGCAGCCACTGCGACGGCGTCTGCCCCTCGGGCACCAATTCGCGGGGATACTCGTAGCGTAGTTCCTCGAGGCAGAAGCGGCAGCGCCCGGCGACACGCACCGCCTCGGCAAGCAGGGCCGGCGGATACAGGCGCGCCAGCCGCGCGCGGCTGCGCAGGTGACGCTCGCCGTTGCCGTGCAGCCGGTCGCCGGCCTGCGCCAGCGGGACGCCCAGGCGGATCGCGGTGAGCACGTCCTGCAACGGCCGGCGCGCGCGCACGTGCATGTGCACGTCACCGGTGGCCACCAGCGGCAGGCCGCAGCCGCGCGCGAGGGCCCGGGCGAACGGCAGATCGCCGGCGCCGTCCATGCAACGTTCGACCGCGATCCATGCCCGCCCCGGGAAACAATCGGCCAGCCAGCGCGCGTGCATCAGCGCCGCCGGCAGCGGATCCACCGCGATCGCGCCCTCGATGGTTCCGGCAGCGGGCCGCGGCGGCAGCAACAGCGCCAGGCAACCCGGCGGCCCACCATCCAGATCCGCGCACCCCAGACGATACTCCCCCTTGCCCGCGCGACGGCGGGCAAGGGTGACGAGCGCCGCCAGATGGCCGTAGCCCTCGCGATCGGCGGCGAGCAGCACCAGCCGCGCCCCCTCAACCAACGTCACCTCGGTGCCGATAATCAGCGGCAGTCCACAATCCCGGGCGGCGACATGCGCGCGTACCACACCGGCCAGGGAGCATTCGTCGGTGATCGCGAGCGCGCTGTAGCCCAGGGCATGTGCCTGGCGCACCAGCTCCGCCGGGTGCGAGGCACCGCGCAGGAAGGTGAAATTGGAGATCGCATGCAATTCGGCGTAGGGCGCGGACATGGATGGGCAACCGGTGGCTGTTCTTATATACAGTATCCGGTGCCCGGCGCATGCTCAAGACGCGTCACTGCGACCAATGGCATTCATCTCTCATTCAGCTTGATGACACGCACGCAAGCGCTCGACTTCGCAAAGGATTACTGCCAGACTTGATTCACCGATCCCGGCGGCCGCAGCACGGATCGCCGGGCTCGACACCCCCCCATGAGCTCATCGACAGGAGACACATCACCATGAAACTTGCCAAGAAGGTCACGATGACCGCGGTCGCCGGCCTGCTGGCTGCAATCGGCCAGGGCGCGATGGCGCAACAGGGCGTCAAGCTCGGCGTCATCGAGTGCACCGTGGTCCCGGGCTCGCGCGTCAACCTGCTGATCCGCTCCACCGCGGACGTGGAATGCGTGTTCGACAACCAGGGCACCAAGGAGATGTACAAGGGCGAGACCGGAATCGCGCTCGGCCTCGACGTAAGCTTCAAGTCCAATGAGAAGATCGCCTTCGCGGTGTTCGGCGCGGTGGACGACGTCAAGCCGGGCGCGCATGCGCTGCAGGGCAAGTACGTCGGCGGCACCCTGTCGGCCGCGGCGGGTGTGGGCGTGGGTGCCAAGGCGCTCATCGGCGGCAGCAAGAAGAACGTCTCGCTGCAACCGCTGGCGATCGAGACCAGCGCCGGCCTGGGCGCCTCGGGCGGTGTCGGCTTCCTGTACCTGGAGCCGAAGTGACCTGAACCGGGATCACCGTCCCGTCCGACGAAAAGGGGCCTTCACGGCCCCTTTTCTTTTCCCGCCCCTCTCGACCGAAACGGGGTCGGAGTGATTTTCGGATCCCGCCTCGCGAGGCGCACCGAGTACGCGACGGCAAGCTACCCTTTGCAACGACGGCAGCGCTTGCCGAAAATCACTCCGACCCCGTTTCGGAAGTGGGTTCAGGTCGGGCGGTGGGGGCCGATATGATTGGCATGGCGACGAAACGTTGGCGGCGGGTGACGCGCGCGGTGGCATGTGTGGTGTTCGCCGGCATGAGTGCCGGCGCCGCAGCGCAGGAACCGTGGCAGGGCGTGGAACCGCAGGCCACGCAGCCGCTGACCTGGCATCAGTTCCGCGATGCGGTGCGCGGCACCGCCGCGCAGATGACTTCGATACCGAACGGCCCGCCAATCCCGCAAGTGCGCCCCGAGGATCTCGCGCGTAGCTGCGAGGATCTGTACTACGAACGTGTCGCGCTCATGCAGCGGCGCAATTCCTTCGGTCCGGCGTACTACGACGACCCGCGCAACCGCGCGATCATGACCGTGGGCGCGATGATGGCGCCCGAGTTGTATTACATGTTCGGGTTCACGGCGTTCGAGTCGTACTACGACCGGCGCCGCGTCGAGGCGGTGACGCGCCGGCTGGACGGCCTGCGCCAGGCCTCCGCCCGGCAGGACTGCTTCGTCAACCGCTGACCGGGCAACGGCCCGCCTCAGGCCTCGGGCTGGACGAAGAACCGGCGCGCCTTCAATACCCGGATCCCCACGCCCACCGCGAGCAGCGCCAGCATCGCCGCCGCGAACGGGAGCAGGCTCGAGTGCGCGTACTCCGGCAGCGGCGAACGCAGACGCTCCACGACCGCCAGCAGCACCGCGCCCATCATCCAGTACAGCGCGGTGCCGTGATCCTTCTGCACCACCCGCCGCCAGTTGAAGCGCATCGATCGCAGCGTCTCGCCCAACCCGTCGGTGCGTAGCGTCCAGCGCGGCACGCGCCGGCAGTAGTCTTCATACTCGGCGCCGAACCTGCCGCGCAGGAAGTGCTCTTCGGCAAGGACCAGCGCCCAGTAGGCAGTACCGAAGTACGTGCCGGCCAGCAGGTACACCCAGGGATTGTTGTGGATGACGAACAGCCCCGCGAAGATGAGCAGGTTGCCGACGTAGAGCGGATTGCGGCAATGCGCGAACATGCCGCCGATGACGAGCGTGTCGGCGTGAATGCGCTTGTTGACGCCGCCGCGCTTGATGTATTCCAGGCCGATCACCACCACCCGCAGCGCCTGCCCGGCGCAGGCGATGAGCAGGCCGGCCAGATCCACCCAGCGGTCCGCCGCGACCGAGCCGCCGAACGCCACCGGCGGCAGCCCGAGCAGCAACGCGAACAGCACCACCGGGAACACCCGGTTGCGATACTTGAACAGCCAGTCGCCATAGGCGACGACGACGCTGCGCGTCTTCGGACCGTACATGGGCGTGCTCGGGCGGGCGGTACGGCTACTTCACCGCGATGACGCCGGTGAAGTTGTACCAGCGGAAGAACTCCTCCACGTAGCGGAAGCCCGCCCCGCGCAGCAGCGCGAAGTTCTCCTCCGGGCGGTACGGGATGAGCACGTTCTCCAGCGCCTCGCGCTTGTAGGCAATCTCGTTCTCCGAGTAGCCGTTGCGGCGCTTCATGTTGTAGTAGTACTTGATGAACAGCCGGTTGAACAGGCTGTGATCGACGATGATCTTCTCGACCAGGATGAGCGCGGCCTGGTCGCGCATGCCGGCGTAGATGTTGCGGACCACGTCCGTACGGTGCAGCGGGCGCATGAATTGCAGCGTTAGCAGCATCGTCACGACCGAGGCGTCGTCGATGACGCGGTCCTTGTGCAGATCGGCGGCGACGAACTGTATGTTGCGTCCGCTGGCGCTGCCGGCGAGCTTCTCGCGCGCCTTGGCGAGCATGTCCGGGGCATTGTCCACGCCGACGAAGTTCACGCCGCGGTCCACGGCTTCGTCCAGCAATCCCAGGGTGGTGCCGGTGGAGCAGCCCAGGTCATACAGCCTGGAGCCGGGCACGGCGAAGTCCGCCGCCATCTCGACCGTCATGCGTTGCATCTCGGCGTAATACGGCACCGACCGGCCGACCATGTCGTCGAACACGCGGACGGTTTTCTGATCGAAGCGGAAGTCGGTATCGGCGGCGCTCGGATCGGTGAACAGCTCGTCCCGTTCCGTGGCGCCCGGGGTGCGGATCGGCTTGACGTTGTCGGTCTCTGCCATGGCCCTTCGTTCCATTCGACCGGTCGATAGCGAAAGGATAGCACGCCCCCCCGCGGGCGGCTCGCGGCAGACCCGCCGAGGCGCTATGGTGGCGGGCCGTGACCAGAGACGCGGCCGGAGCACACCGCCCCAGCCGCACGACCACGAAAAATTCGCCCTTCGGGCGGGAGGAATAATGACAGACGCAGCACTCCTGAGGCGGATCGACCGCATCGAATCCACCCTGGCCATCCAGCAACTGCCCACCCGCTACGCGCGCGCGGTGGACTCCCGCGATGTCGACACCTGGGTCAACCTGTTCGTCGAGGACGTGCGGGTGACCAGGGAAAAGCATGGCCGCGAGGAAATGCGCAAGTTCATCGAGAACGCCATCCGCGGGTTCTACCGCTCGATCCATTACGTCTGCGGGCACACGATAGATTTCATTGACGACGACAACGCCAGGGGCACGGTGTACTGCCGCGCCGAGCACGAGGACCGCGGCAAGTGGATCGTGATGGGGATCTGCTATTTCGACCGCTACGAGCGCCGCAACGGCACCTGGTACTTCAGGAAGCGCAACGAGCAGCACTGGTACTCGGCGGATGCGCTCGAACGCCCGAACGATGGCGACAGCTTCCAACGCTGGCCCGGCCACGACGATGCGCCGCCTGCGCTGCCCTCCGCATTCGAGACCTGGAAGGGATTCTGGGACCGCGCGCCCGCCGGCCTGGTGAACCAACTCACCCGGATCCCGGTATAGCGCCGCGCGGGGACGCGATACGCGTTTTTTGCAGCGCGTATCGCGTCCCCGGGTCCGTGGGCAAGGATGCGGTCAGTTTGGAATGGCCCCTCTCCCGGTCACTCGAAGATGCCGTGCAGGTACCAGCGGCGATCGCGCAGATCGAGGAAGATCCAGAACAGGGCGCCGGCCGGATCGACAACGACGAAGTAATCGCGGCGTACGTCCGCGCCGTCCCACCAGCCGGCCTCGATCCGCTCGCGCTCGCGGACCGGTACCAGCGGGCCGCCCAGCCACGGCCGCCCGGCCGTGCATTCCAGCAGGCGCGGCCTCTCCAGCAGCCACAGCGGCCGGCGCGGACACGGCGTCTGCGCCGCGGTTGCGACCGCGCCGGAGGGTTCGCGCACGGCGAGCGGCACTGACCCGGGGTGGGTGGCATCGCCGGCGCGGTCGGAACGAACGGCTGGGTCGAAACGACCGGAGCGAATGGCGACGCCGGCGGACTCCGGACGGACGGCGGCGCCGGCGCGCTCGGGGCGGTGGTCCGGAACCAGGCACAGGCAGGTGACGGCCGCGTCACCCAGCCGCGCGCGCAGACGCTCGACCAGCGCGGCCGAGCCGGCCTGCACCCGCGCCGGCGCGTCGGCGAAGAGATCCACGCTCGCCCCCGGCAGGGGCAGGATCCGATCCGCCTGCAGCCGCAACGCGGTGACCGGCGCCGGCAGCGCCAGGCGTTCGAACCGCTCGGCGAGCAGCAACGCGATGTGTCCGGCATCCGCGCGCGGCGCGACCAGTTCCAGGGTGAAATCCGTGCCCGCGCGATGCTCGTGCTCCAGACACCAGTGCATGCGCTCCACCCCGCCCACGCGCGCGCGCAGGAAGGCCGCCAGGGCCTGGATCTGCCGGTGCGCGGCGAACAGCAGCGCGGTGCTGGCGTGCGCCGGCGCCGGCAGTTCCAGCCGCTGGTCGAAGCGCGGCGGCGGCACGTACGCCGGGCGCGGATCCGGGCTGCGGCCGAGCGCGCGATCCAGATCCGCGACCAGCACGGTACCGAAGCGACGCGACAGGCCGCCGCGCGGCAGGCGCAGCAGATCACCCAGGCAGCGCACGCCGATACCGAGCAGGCGGCGGTGCGTGTCGGCGTCGATGTCCAGCACCTCGATCGGCAGGCGCGCGAGCGTGCCGGCGAGATCGCGCGGGCCGGCGTGCACCGCCCGGCCGGTGCGGGCGAGCAGCGTGGCGGCGAGCGGCGTCGGCGCGGAAGCGGCGCAGAAGCCGAACCCGAGCGCGCCGAACTCCGACTCGATGCGTTCGAGCAGGCGCCGCGGCCCGCCGAACAGTGCGAAGCTGCCACGCACTTCCAGCACCAGCGCATCGGGCGGCGAGATCGAGACCTGCGAACTGTAGCCGTAGGCGCAGGCGGCGAGCAGTTCCAGCGCGGCGTGCTCCCGCGTCTCGTCGCGCGCGAACGCGCGCACCTCGCCGAAGGCGTGCGCCGCGCCGAGATTCATCCCCGGGCGGATGCCGAGCCCGGCGGCGCCCGCGTCGACGCACAGCACGCGCTGATCGCTGCCGAAAACCAGGCTGGGAATGCCGTCAGCGGCGGCGCGCGCGAACACCTCCAGCGGCAACTGCGCGAACCGCAGGCACAACCAGCGCAGGGCGCGCGCGGACTCGCCGGGGCCGGCCGGCACCGGGGCCGGCGGCACGACCGCGGGCGCAGCCGGCGCCGCGGATGCCGGCGGCAGTTTCGCCGCGCGTACCGGCGCGGACAGGCGGCGCGAACGCATGCCCCGCCCTACCCTTGCCCATCCGCCCCGGCAACGACGACGGAAGGCATCGGCACGAGCAGGAACGGCGCGCAGGCACGGCCCATGCGGCACTTGGCAATCCGCGCCGTGACGCCACCGGCCCCGGCCTGCAGCACCAGGCGCAGGGCCGCCGGCGAGGCCGCAGCTTCGCGCGCCGCGGGGCGGAACAGGAAACCGAGCGCGTCACCGGCCTCGGCAGCCAGTTGCAGGCGGCGCAGCGCCGGCATCGAGATCTCATCCGGCCAGCCGAGCACCGCACCCGCGGCACCGCAGCGCAGCGCCTGCTCCAGCGCCCAGAGCGCGCGGCGCCGATCCGACTCGCACACCAGCAGCAGGCGTTGCAGATCCACCCCGGCCGCGGCGAGCGCGGGCGCATACGGCCGGTACGGCGGGGCGACGAAGACCACCCAGCGCCCGGCGCGCCCGATCGACGCCAGCGCCGGCAGCACCAGGCGCAGCGCACCGATGCCCTCGCGCGCGGAGAGGATCTCGGTGAGCGCGCCGCAGGGCCAGCCGCCGCCGGGCAGGCGCGCGTCGAGCGCGGTGTGCCCGCTCGCCACGGCGTGCACCGCGGTGCGCGGCGCATCGGCCGCACGCCACAGCGGCGCGTGCGACATCAACTCGGCCAGATCCATCGCCGCGCGCCATGCGTCAGGCAGGCAGCTTCTGCCGCAGCACGCCCACGCCCAGGCCCTCGATGGCGAAGTCAGGGCTGCGGGCATCGACTTCGATCGGCTCGAAGTCCGGATTCTCGGGCAGCAGACGCACCCGGTTGCCGCGTCGGCGCAGCCGCTTCACGGTGACCTCGCCGTCGATGCGGGCGACCACGATCTGCCCGCTCTCGGCGCTGCGCGTGGCATGCACGGCGAGCAGATCGCCATCGAGGATGCCGGCGTCGCGCATGCTCATGCCGCGCACGCGCAGGAAGTAATCCGCACGCGGGCGGAACAGGCGCGGATCCACGGCGTGGTGATCTTCGATGTGCTCGACGGCGAGGATCGGGCTGCCGGCCGCGACCCGCCCCACCACTGGAATGCCACGCGCACGGGCCGCCAGGATGCGGATCCCGCGCGAGGCGCCGGGCAGAAGTTCGATCGCACCCTTGCGCTCCAGTGCGCGCAGATGTTCCTCGGCGGCGTTCGGTGAGCGGAAACCGAGCGCGGCGCAGATCTCCGCGCGCGTGGGCGGCATGCCCTGGTCCGCGACGGCGGCACGGATGAGTTCGAGGATCTGTTCCTGGCGTTCGGTGAGTTTCATCGTCATACCCGTGGGCCGCGCATCACGCCGGGCAACCTGGAAGCCGATGGCGCGCACCTGGAAACCTCCAGGCTCTGTGTTTATATACAGTCTTCCGCCAGCCGGGTCAACACGCCCCTGCCTGGCGGATGAGACGACGGAACCTTCGCCCATGACGGCCGCAACAGGCCGGAGCCACTGCGCCGGCGGGACGCGCTTGACCTGCAGCCGGGTGCGCAGTTCCGGGGTGAGCAGGTACACCGGCGCCTGCAATGCACGCTCGACGTCCGCCAAACCCTGCCAACCCTGCGCCCGATCGAGCGCACTGGCCAGATAGATGGTTCGCCTGCTTGCCCCCCTGCACGCCGAGACGCTGCGCGGCGCGGACCCGGGCCTCGCGGCCGGCGTCGAAGACGACGATGCGCGACGACAATGGGAGCTGGTCGAGCGGCTTCACGCGCTGGCCAGCACGGGCGAGGAGCACGGGATGGCCCTCGCCGTCGGGCGCCTCAAGGTCGCGGGTGACGATGTATAGACGGATCGACGTGCCGCTCGGCGGGTCGGATCACCTGCGGAAGCGACTCGATGTCACCCCCGGGGCGGCGCACCTACCCCCACGGGGCGTCCGGCATTTACGATTAAGAGCCTTATTTGATATCATGATATCATATTTTTCGCACCCTGGAGGATCGCCGTGGCTCAATTCATCGTTCGAGACCTCGAGGATGACGTCAAAGCGCGCCTCAAACGCCGCGCAGCACAACACAAAAGGAGCATGGAAGAAGAAATTCGGCACATCCTGCGTAACGCAGTCAAGGAACAGAACCAGCCGGTCGCCAAGCTGGGTTCCCGCATCTCCGCACGCTTTGCGCGGATCGGATTGACCGGCGAACTTCCGGAACTGCACGGCCAGATCCCGCGCTCTGCCCGGTTTGATGAATGATCATCCTCGACACCAACGTGCTGTCGGCGCTGATGCGCAAGATACCGGACACTGCAGTAGTCAATTGGCTCGATCGGCAGGCGGCCGAATCCATCTGGATAACGAGCATCACCCTTTTCGAGACGCGCCTGGGCCTGGCGCTCCTGCCCGCCGGCAGGCGTCGACAGCGACTCCAGGCCGCATTTTCAGAGCTTTTGCTGGAAGACATCGAGAATCGTGTGCTGGATTTCGACTCCGCGGCCGCGACGGAGGCGGCCAACCTGGCGGCCGACAGGCAACGAGCCGGCCGGCCGGTGGATATGCGAGACACTCAGATCGCCGGCATCGCGCTCGCGCGGCGGGCCACGATCGCCACGCGCAACGTGCGCCATTTTTCAGACCTGGAGGTGCCCGTGATCGACCCGTGGTCAACGAAGTGAACGGTCCTGTACGCAGACCGTAGTTCCGGCTGCAGCTCCCTAGCCGCCGTCCCTTCCACCACCACTTACCGCCCCTTCACGCGCTGCCAGGGATCCACCACTGCGATGCCACAACCTTCGTAGTCACCCGTGTCACGTGTCGCCACGACAGCCTCGTGCGCGCGGGCGATGGCTGCGATCTGGCAATCGAATTGCGCGATGGGCCGACCGGCGGCGCGGCGCTCCGCGGCAATAGCGGCGTATGCACGGGCTGCTTTGCTGTCGACGGGTAGGATCCGGTCCCGGAACTCCTCACCGGGTATGTCGTCAATCGCCGCACCGAGCGCGGTACGCCGACGGCCTGCCGGTAGGATGGCCACGCCATGGCGGAGCTCTGCTTCGCCGACCGCCGTAAGGAATATCGTTCCCCCCTCCAATGCCGCCAGCCACGCTTCTAACTGCGGCGTTGGCGCCGGCCGAAGCAGCTCGGAAACGACATAGGTGTCGAGAATGATCATCCTCGGCTGCTGCTGAAACGCGGTGGATCGCGCATCGGTTCGCGAGGTGGCAGTTCAAGTTCGACGCCGCCGAAGGGCACGATACGCGAACGTATGGCTGCCGCCAGATTGCGCGGCGGCGCGGGCGGCGCCACGACCTGCCGAAGGATCTCCCGCACCTCCTCCTCCATCGAACGGCCGTGCTCGGCTGCGCGCACGCGCAGGCGGCGCTTCAGGTCATCTTCCAGGTTGCGGATCGTGATACTGGCCATCGAAGGCTCCTTCAGTTCGCGCGAGTTTAAGTTTTGATTGCAACGCAATCGATTTTGGCGATGCCTCGATCGGCGACGCCGTTCTCGATCGCCTGACGCATTACGCCCGCAGGCTGAACTTGAAGGGGGAGCCGCTACGGCGGACGGCCGAGAAGTCCAAAGGTCCGCCCGCGTACCGGGCATGGATGCCCGGCGGGGACACCCGCAGCAGACGGAACGAGCCCCATGCCTCGCGAACGAAATCGCCAGCGGCGTCTGGACCGCTACGGAGCGCATTGAACGCGGGCGGACGGGTATGGATAAGGCTGGGGTCGGAATCAAAACAGTTCGTAACGCGCTGATATCATGGCCTGAACCGAGAGGTTCTCATTTGTCCACCCCAAGCTCTACCCCATCGGACAGGACGCTGCCCAGCACACTGGAAAGATCAGGTAATGACCCGCAGGCCGCGAACACGCGAGAAATCCCGGTCGTACGTCACGAGGGCGGCGGCGTTGACTGTCAGGGCACTGGCGACCTGGACCGCATCCGGCAACTTCAGGCGCAGAGTCGCACGCAGCCTCGCGGCGCTCTCCGCGATCTCGACATCCAGCTCAATCGGTGACCACGACTGCAGGATCGAGCGATAGCGCCTCGCCAGGGTTTCGTTGCCGGATTGAAGCGGACCGGCCAACACCTCGGCCACGGTCACCGTGGTAATGGCAAACCGGAATCGTCCCTGGGCGTGCGCTTGGAACAGGGGCTTGAACCGGGCGGCGAACTCGGGATGGCCATCCAGGAAGTAGATGATCGGCGCGGAGTCGACCAGCAGCATCGACTGCTCCGGTAATCCGGATAGGTCTACCGGCTCCATTCTTCGCGGGCCCGACGAAGCGTCTGCGCGACGTCTTCCCCCCACAACTGCCTGCCTGAGCCTTCGAGCGGCAGCAGCGTTTGCTGACGGCCGCGCGGTTCGTACTCATCCACCGGGACCAACGCTGCCACTGGCCGCCCATGACGGGTGATTATCGTGGAGCGGCCCTTCTCCGCGGCATCCAGTAGCTCCGGGAGCTGGTTCCGAGCCTCTTCGGCGCCTTTGCGTCCAGTCTTCATGGCGATGACTGTACGGGTCCGTACGGACTGCGTCAACGATGACGTGCAGGATCAACTTAGCGTACAGTCTTGACCGGTGGGGCCACCTCTGTGCCTCTGTGCTCATCCAAACTGAGTGCCGGCGAGATACCGACCGACAATCCGACCTGCGCACGCGCCCCACGGCACAGGCGTACGGCAATCCGGGGCATGCGCCGGTGATGAGAACAAGGCCGTGGGTCGCCACGGCTCCACCGAGTGCTTGCGCTCTTGCATCCAGGTCTCGCGGGATAGTCGTGCTCGCCGAATCCATCACACCGACCGTCAGGCGCATGCTTGACGTCTTGTCAAGAAACGACGCCGGGCGGGCGATGATCTTTGCCTGGCACTTCTTCGAGCAGAAATAGAAGATCGCGCCTCCATGCTCGGCGCTGGCCGCCGCGCTGCGGTTCGACAACCATCAGGCTGACTGGGTCGCTGGTCATGGCGAAGCGCTCAACGTGCATGCGCGTGATCCGTGCTTGTCTTGGGGCCGTGATGATGGCCGTCATTGCGGGATTGGACATCGCCGGTCACGGGCGCAGTCATTGCGCTATGTGCGTGTCCGCCCGAATTGTCGGTGGTGGCCGGTATACGCCTGACCCCCAGGCCGTGACGATAGACGTTCTCGGCGCCGAGATAACCGGTCGTTGCGAGTGCCACCAGTGCGGTCAGGATCCAGATCAGAAACAACGCACTGCGCTCCACGCCTCGGCGCCGGCCCACCGCCAACCACGCACATGCGATCACAAAAAGTGCCGTCGCATGAAATGCCCACCAGCGATGGATTTTCATGGCCTGGTGACCGAGATCGTCGTGATTTACCGTGTTGAACGCGTACAGACCCGAGACGATCGCCAGCAACGCGAGCACAGTGCCGAACCCAAGATTCACGTGTGCGGCGGATACAAGGACGCCGCCGGTCGACTTTTGGCCTATGAACCGGGCCAGCAGAAACAAGACTGCCGACGTGCCCAACAACCCTATCGCGAAATGCACAAAGATGGGGTGCCAATTGGGAATGATCTCGATCTCGATCACGATTAACTCCTGGCTCCAATGGATCTGGCTCGGCCCACGTCCCGTGCCTCTTCGATCCTAAATGCGCTTCGTGATTGGGCCCGCGCGGCGACTGTTCATCTGGGGAGCCGGCGCTCAGTCAGCGGATCCGCCGTGCGACGGTCCCGTTCGGACTGTGATACCAGCCCGCCGCGCGCGAGTCCGTCAGGTCCTCGCGCACCTTAACCACGGTGAACATACCGCCCATCTCGAGTGGGCCGAAGGGCCCCTCGCCCACCATCATCGGTAAGGTATTCCGCGGACCCTGGATCCCACCCTTGTGGTGTCCGGCGTGCGCCGTGCCGGACATTGACTGGCCACCGGCCAGGTGCGCTGCATGCTCGGCCATGCCCCCTTCCCCCATGGCCACATACCCCGGCAACAAAGACTGAATTCGCTTGGACACCTGGCTTTGATCGACACCTAACGGATTGGGGATGCCATGGCCCATCGCATTCATCGTATGATGCGACATGTGGCAGTGCAGGGCCCAGTCGCCGGGGACAGCCACAAACTCTATATCGCGCGTCTGGCCGACGCCTACAATTTCGGTGGTTTCGGGTCGCCATAACGACTGCGGCCAGCGGCCACCATCCGATCCGCTGACTACAAACTGATGACCGTGCAGGTGGATCGGGTGATTCCACATCGATAGGTTGCCGATGCGGATCCGGATGCGTTCGCCAGCGCACGCCACGATCGGATCGATCGCGGGAAAAACTTTGCTGTTGAAAGTCCACAGGTCAAACTCAATCATGATCGACGGATCGGGGCGATAGGTGCCGGGCGCCAGCGCCCAGTTGTGCAGCAAGAAGCAGTAGTCGCGGTCGATAGGCACGGCTTCGCCTTCCTTGGGATGAATCACGAACAGGCCCATCATTCCCACGGCTAGCTGCACCATTTCATCGCCGTGCGGGTGATACATGTGCGTGCCGTGCTGACGTAACGTGAATTCATACGCATACGTTTCGCCCGGCTTGATGTGTCGTTGATTCAAACCACCGACGCCGTCCATGCCACTCGGCAAAAGGATCCCGTGCCAGTGAATGCTGGTGTGCTCGGGCAATCGGTTAGTTACGAGGATCCGAACACGATCGCCTTCGACCGCCTCGATCGTGGGACCCGGCGTGCGACCGTTGTAGCCCCAACACTTCGCCGCGCAGCCGGGTGCGAACTCATGCTCGATGGGCTCAGCAGTCAAGTGAAACTCTTTGACGCCGTCCTTCATCGCGTACGGCAATGTCGACCCATTCAGGGTGACGATAGGGGTGTAGGCACCCGATTGGCGGCTTGCGCGGGTTCCCGGCTGCGCTGCCGTATGGGATGCCGTGCCATGCGCCCGGTGGATCTCAGTCACCTCGGCCGCGTACGCACGGCGCACAACCGCTGCGATAGCAGCGAATGCGCCAGCGACACCGGCGCGCACGATAATGCGACGCGACGATGAAGTCATCTTGGTCCCTATGCTCATTGGTAATGTTGACGTTCCGTTGCAGGCGGCGCGGGGTTTGGTGCTGGCGAGACGGCGTCTTCTGGTAATTTGCCGCCGACCGCGCGCGTCAAATCAGCGCGCGCCACCCAGTACTCGCGAACTGCGTCGACGTAGTCGCGGTAGGCCTCAATCTCGTCACGCTTGGCGACCAGCAGTTCAAACTGGCCGATGACCATGTAGTTCTGGTGCGCTTGCGCCAGGGCCACCACGCGCTCGCGCGCTGGAATGAGTGCTTCACGGTAACGCTGCGCGAGGTCGCGCTGTGCGACGAGGCGCCGGTAGGCGCTACGAACATCGCTACGGACGCGGTTCTCCGTCGCACGCGCTTCCGCTTGCGAGGCGCGCAAGGTGGCCTCGGCCCGCGCGATGGCTGCTTGTCGCCTATCGAAGATGGGCAACTCCATACTGATATTGGGACCGAGGACGCGATGACCCCGATCTTGATCGTTCTCGGCATCAAGGCTAACTTGGTTGCTGCCCAAGTAGCGCCAGCGCCGAGCTGACGCTAGGGCGAGGGATGATTGTTTAACTGCCGCGCGAACCGCCGCCAAATCGAATCGCTGTGCGACGGCGAACGTTTCGAGTCGCGCCAGCGCCAGATCCTCTACCGGAATCGCCGGAAGCGACTCGGCGGCGGCCGTCCAATTCGTCTGCGTCGTGTTCAGCGCCAGCAGTTCGTTGAGCTCTTCGCGCGCAATGACGACCTCTGCCTCGCTGTGCATCAGTGCCAGCTGCGCTGCTTCTTGCGCCGCGCGCTCCTGCGCTAAATCTAGATCGCTGATATTTCCAGCTTTATCTAATTGCTCCGCGAACGCGTAAGAAGTTTCGGCGGCACCAGACAACACGCGCATCACACCCGCCAGCTGGCCAGCCCCGAGCACACGGAAATAGGCGTGCTGCACGTCAGCCGCCAGCGTAATAACTGCCTGGGCCACATGCTGTCGAGCACGCTCAAGACTTGCGCCAGCAATCTTCTTTCGTTCTGGGCGTAATAGTAAGCTGAGAACGCTTTGCACTATCCCGGTTTCCCAGTTGAGCACGCCACCGCCGACGATCACCGCGCGTGCGCTGGCACTGAACACCGGATTGTCGAGCAAACCAGCCTGAACCAGATCCGCCTGCGCGAGCCCGAGCTCTTCGTAGCTCGCCTGTAGTTCGGGATTATTTAGAAGTGCAATTTGCACCGTCGCGTCGAGACTGAGCGGCTGTGCTAGCAATTCCGCCACCACCTGATCGACGGCCGCATGTTCGACACTATCGGCCTGCCATTGGATGCGCTGCCCAGTGCGCGGTTCGACGAGTCCCGCCAGGGGCTTGAAGTCAACAACCGGCGCCACAGTAACGCAGCCCCCCACCAGGCAAGCCGCTGATAGTACTAAGCCACGCACAGTTCGTCGTCGGCGCCGAATTTCTCGCAATTGTGATCTGCGATCAGCCGTAGTGTGCCTACACGAGTCCGGGATCACGACTGGCAGTCACTTGGCATGGCAGTTGCCGCATTGAGCTTCAAGGCGGGGACAGGCAATCTCGCCGCCACCGATGCCGCACCCGCCGGGGATCTCCGCAGATTGCGCGAGCAAGCGTTCTAATATTTGCACATACGTTAGTTCTTAAGGGGTGCCGTAAACGTGCTGCAGCCCGAGCTTGAGTCGACCGGACTTCGCCTCGCGCGCCGGATGCGCGCGGCGCGCGTTTGTCGCCAGGAAGTCGATGGCGTTCA
>JBFXBD010000090.1:0-21290 GCA_050183625.1 Gammaproteobacteria bacterium | reverse complement strand
CCGGCACGGGCGTCGTGGCGGTCAACACCAACGCCACCTTCAACGGCGCCATCACCGCCTCGCCCACCCTGTCCCTGCGCGGCGGCGTATTCACCGGCGCCAATGATTTCTCCATCGGCGGCAACCCCGAGTTCCTCGGCGGCACGATCACCGGCCAGTGGACGCTGGCGGCGGGGCAGACACTCACCGCCCGCGACGGCGCCGCCAAGATCCTCAGCGGCGCGGCGTTCACCAACCTGGGGGCCTTCAACTGGGAGACCGGCAATTCGTTGTTCCTGCAGTCGGCCACCGACTTCGACAACCAGGGCACCTTCCACGCCGCCGAGAGCATGACCATCGTCAACAACGGCGGCACGCTGCCCACCTTCGAGAACAACGGCGTGCTCAGCGTCGCCGCCGGCAAGACGCTTTCCATGGGCTCGGTGCAGTTCATCAACAATGCCACCATCGACGTGGAGGGCGAACTGGCCCTGAACGGAAACAACGCCACCTTCAACGCCGGCTCGCAGTTCACCGGCACGGGCGTCGTGGCGGTCAACACCAACGCCACCTTCAACGGCGCCATCACCGCCTCGCCCACCCTGTCCCTGCGCGGCGGCGTATTCACCGGCGCCAATGATTTCTCCATCGGCGGCAACCCGGAGTTCCTCGGCGGCACGATCACCGGCCAGTGGACCCTGGCGGCGGGACAGACGCTCACCGCGCGCGACGGCGCCGCCAAGATCCTCAGCGGCGCGGCGTTCACCAACCTGGGGTCCTTCAACTGGGAGACCGGCAATTCGCTGTTCCTGCAGTCGGCCACCGACTTCGACAACCAGGGCACCTTCCACGCCGCCGAGAGCATGACCATCGTCAACAACGGCGGCACCGTGCCGACCTTCGAGAACAACGGCGTGCTCAGCGTCGACGCCGGCAAGACGCTTTCCATGGGCTCGGTGCAGTTCATCAACAACGGCACCGTCGACGCCGCCGGCCAGGCGACGTTCGGCGGCG
Source organism: Gammaproteobacteria bacterium (assembly GCA_050183625.1). Taxonomy (GTDB): domain Bacteria; phylum Pseudomonadota; class Gammaproteobacteria; order JADZEE01; family JADZEE01; genus JBFXBD01. The sequence continues at coordinate 20,297 of JBFXBD010000090.1, read as the reverse complement.
GCAACGCCACCTTCAACGCCGGCTCGCAGTTCACCGGCGCGGGTGTGTCGGTGGTCACCGCCAGCGCAACCTTCAATGGCGCCTTCAACAGCCAGAACCTGCAGCTCGCAGGCGGCACGATCTCCGGCAATGGCGCCGTGATCGACGGCACCGTCGCGTACACCGGCGGCTCGTTGACCGGCACCTGGACCAATGGTGCGGACGCGACGCTCGCCGGCCGCGATGGCGGCGCCAAGATCCTGAACGGCGCCAGTGTCACCAACCTCGGTACCGTCTCGTGGGAGAGCACCAACGCCCTGCTCGTGCAATCCAACTCGCACCTGCTGAACCAGGGCGTGATCGATTCCACCACCGACCATGCGATCCAGTACAACGGTGGCACGGTCGGTACGTTCGTGAACGAGGGGTTGATCGTCAAGAGCGGCGGCAGCGGAACCACCACCATCGGCAACAATCTCGGCTTCGCCAATGCCGCCACGGGCATCATCGACGTGCAGACCGGCACGATTGCGCTGCCGGTCAACTTCGCCAACGACGGCACGCTCACCGGCACCGGCACGTTCGCGTCGAACGCGATCTTCAACAGCGGCCATGTCGCCCCCGGTGCTTCTCCCGGGACGCTCGCGATCACGGGCAACTTCACCCAGACCGCCGCCGGAACGCTCGACATCGAACTGCAGAGCCTGACCAGCTTCGACCTGCTGACGGTCAGCGGCATCACGACCCTGGGCGGCACGCTGGCGCTGCACTGCTTCGGGAGCTGCGTGCTGGACGTCGGCGACGAGATCACCATCCTGAACGGCACCGGCAACCTGCTCGGCGAGTTCGCGTCGGTGACCTACTTCGGCTTCGCGAGCGGGGCGTTCGACATCATCTACGACCGCTTCACCGAGGACGTCATCCTGCGCGTGACGAGCGCGACCTCGCCGGTGCCGCTGCCGGCGTCCGCGTGGATGCTGTTCGCCGGCCTGCTCGCCCTGGGCCGGCGCGCCCGGCGCTGAACCCTCTCCCGGCCAGGGCGGCGGACGCGGCGCAAGGCGGCCGGATCCTCCGCCCGGGTTGACCTGAATCACGTCCACCCGGGTCGGCCGGCCCGGCGTGCGTCTATGATGCGGCCCATGAACGCGCCGCGACCCGCCAACCGATGAACGCCGCACGATCGGCCAGGGCAGACGACCTCTGGGGCGGACTGGCGTCGATGCTGGTGGCGCTGCCGGCGTCGATCGCGTTCGGGGTGGCGATCTTCTCCCCCTTCGGCGCCAGTGCCGCGGCCCAGGGCGCGGTCGCCGGGCTGCTGGGCGCGACTGCGCTCGGGATGGTCGCGCCGGTCTTCGGCGGAACCGATCGCCTGATCACGGCCCCCTGCGCACCGGCCGCCGCGGTCATGGGTGCGCTCGCCATCGATCTCGTCTCCGGCGGCGGCACGCCCGAACGCGCATTGCTGCTCATGACCGTCGCGGCGCTCATGTCCGCGGCCCTGCAGATGCTGTATGGCCTGCTGCGCGGCGGCACGCTCATCAAGTACATCCCCTACCCGGTCGTCACCGGCTACCTGAGCGGCGTCGGCGTGGTCATCTTCCTCAAGCAGCTACCGGGACTGTTCGGACTGGCCAAGGGCGTGCCGCTCGGCCATGGGCTGGCGGATCCGTCGCAGTGGCAGCCGGCCGCGCTTGCCGTCGGCGCGGCGGCCATCGCGACCATGGCGATCGCGCCGCGCTTCACGCGCCGGATCCCGGCGCCCATCCTCGGCCTGGGCGTGGGGGTGCTCGCCTACTTCGCGCTCGGTGCGTGGCAGCCGCAGTTGCGGTCGCTGCAGGACAATCCGCTCGTCATTGGGCCGATCGGCGCCTCGGCCGGCGCCATCATCGAAGGATTGACCGGGCGCTGGTCGGGATTCGGCGACATCGGGGTCCACGATCTGCTCGCCATCGCCATGCCCGCGGCCACGCTGTCCGTGCTGCTGTCGATCGATACGCTCAAGACCTGCGTCGTGGTCGACGCCATGACCCGGAGCCGACACGACTCCAACCGCGAACTCATCGGCCAGGGCATCGCCAACGCCACCTCGGCGCTGATCGGTGGCATGCCGGGCGCCGGGACCTCCGGCGCGACGCTGGTCAACATCGCCAGCGGCGGGCGCACGCGCCTGTCGAGCGTCCTGGAAGGCGCTTTCGTGCTCATCGCCTTCCTGCTGCTCGGACCGCTGGTGGCGTGGGCGCCGATCGCGGCGCTGTCCGGGATCCTGATCGTGGTCGCGTTCCGCATGTTCGACTGGAGCAGCTTCCGCCTGCTCAAGCGCCGCTCGACCGTGCTGGATTTCCTGGTGATCGTCACCGTCATCGCGGTGGCGGTCGGCATCGGCCTCATCACCGCCTCGGGGGTGGGGATCGCGCTGGCGATCATCCTGTTCATCCGCGACCAGACCCGCGGCACGGTGATCCACCGCAAGGTCTACGGCAACCAGCTCTCCTCGCGCCAGAAGCGCCTGCCCCAGGACATGGCGATCCTGGAACAACGCGGCGCCGACACCGTGATCTGCGAGCTGGAGGGCAACCTGTTCTTCGGTACCACGGACCAGCTCCTGACCCAGCTCGCCGCCGATCTCAAGACGCGCCGGTTCGTGATCCTGGACATGCGCCGGGTGCGCGGCGTGGACTTCACGGCGGTGCACATCCTGGAGCAGATGTCCGCGCAACTGGCCGAGCGCGGTGGCCAGCTCATCTTCAGCGAGCTGCCCAAGGCCCTGCCCACCGGCCAGGATCTGCGCGCCTATTTCTCCGAGGTGGGGCTGGTCAAGCCGGAGAGCCATATCCGCGTCTTCGGCCAGCTCTCCGACGCGCTGGAGGCGGTGGAGGACATCCTGCTCGCCGAAGCCGGGCACGCGCGCCGCGAAGAAGCACCGCCGCTGGCGCTGCGCGATTTCGACTTCGTCCGCGGCCGCAAGGAAGAAACGCTCGCGGCCCTGGATGCGTGCGTCATCGAACGCCGCTGCGCGGCCGCCGAGGCAATCTTCCGACAGGGCGATCTCGGCGACGAGATCTTCTTCGTGCGCCGCGGCAGCGTGCGCATCGTGCTGCGGCCCGAGAACGGCCGCGAGTTCCACATTGCGACCTTCGGCCGCGGCGACTTCTTCGGCGACATGGCCTTCCTGGATCGCGGGCAGCGTTCGGCCAACGCGATCGCCGACCAGGACACCGAGCTGTTCGTGGTGTCGCGCCAGCGCTTCGACGAAGTCGCCAGGGGCCACCCGCGGCTGGCGATGCAGTTCTTCGAGTCGCTCTCGCACTCGCTCGCGGCGCGGCTGCGCCACGCCGACGGGGAGATCCAGGCGTTGCGGGAATCCTGATCCCGCCCTTGGCTCAGGCGGCGTCGACCCCGACCCAGCCGGCACCGGCCGAGGATTTCCAGGCGGCGTCGATCACCTGGTGTTCGATCCAGGCCTCGCGCAGCGAGGGGACGGTGGGTGTCGGCTTGCCCGAGAACGCCGGCATCCAGTCCTCCAGCATCAGTGCCAGCGCGCGGATCGCGCGCGTGGAAAAGGCCTTGCCGGTCACGGGGCCGCTCACCGGCTCGCGCGCGGAGGGTTCCAGCACGGCCAGGCCGGCGTCACTTGCGCGCGCCTGGCGGATGACGCCGTCCCAGCCCATCACGATGGTGCCGTCGCTGCCGAACGCCTCCAGGCTGTCGGAGAGCACGTGCGCCCCGACGACACACGAGGACAGCACCGCGGTCGCGCCTGATCGCATGCGCAGCAACAGCGTGCCGGTGTCGTCGGCATCGACGTCGATCTCCCGCCCGTCGGGCAGCGTGCGGCGGCCGATGGTGGTCTTGAGATCGGCGCAGACCGCAACCGGCTCGCCGAGCAGCGCCATGGCGTAGTCGATGTCATGCGACTGCAGCCCCATCAGGTAGCCGCCGCCTTCGCCGCGCTTGTACATCCACTCCGACTGCGTGTGCCGGCTCGGATGCCAGTAGCCGGCGCTCTGGGTGATGCGCAGGTAGTACGGCGTGCCGAGGAAACCCGCGCGGGCCTGCTGCCAGATCGCGTAGCGTGCGCCGAGCCAGCGCAACTGGTGCGCCACCGCGGTGGCACGGCCGCTGCCGGCCGCTGCCTGGTACAGATCGCGCGCGGAGGAGGCGTCCAGCGCAACGGGCTTCTCGCACAGCACGTGCTTGCCTGCCGCCAGCGCCGCGAGCGCCACTTCCACGTGCAGGTCCACGGGCGTGGCGACCGAGACGATATCCAGGTCGTCCCGGCGCACGAAGCTGCGCCAGTCCGTGGAGCGATCGGCGATGCCGAGTTTCTCACCCGCCTTCTCGACCCGCTCGCGGTTGCGGCTGCACAGCGCGACGACGTCATAGCCCGCGGCGCGGAAGCCCGGGGTATGCACCAGGGCACCCCAGCCCACGCCGACGATCCCCACCCGCGGTTTTCCCATGGCTACCCCCATTGGATCCAGTGGCCGAAGCCGTTGCAAATCCCCAGTTCGCGCCGCTTCACGTCGCCGCGATCGTAGGTCAGGTGCATGATCGGAATGGCGACCGTTCCGCCGCTGCGATAGCGCTCGGCGCGGCCGCCCTCGCCCATGTCCGCGGGCAGTTCCAGGCTGACCAGGTGCAGGATGCGATCCCGCGACAGATCGCGCAGCAGGCGATCGAATGCGTCCAGCGCCTCGGTACTCCAGTACGACAGGCAGAACGAATGAAACACGCACACCGGCCCCTGCGCGGCGGCAACCAGATCCGGCAGCACGGCGAGCGCGTCGCCGCGCACGATCCGCGGCGGTGCCGCGCGCAGCAGTTCCCAGGCGGCGCGCAGGCGCGCGCGCGCCTGCACCCATTCCGGGAACAGCGCCGCCTCGATCCAGGCACGCGCGTCCTCGTCCGCCGGATCGAGCGGGGCAAGATCGACGCCGGTGCGCCGCGCGATGCGCGGCAGCGCCGCGGGCGGCTCCGGCGCGCGGCCGCGAAACGGCGCCTGCAGGCACACCGGGGAGGCCGGGTCGCCGAGCACGCGGCCGGCGCCGAAATCATAGCGGTAGCGATCGAACTGCAGGCAGATGCCGGCACTGCTGCCGATTTCGATGAGTTCCATCGCCGCGCCGACGCGGGCGTCGACCTCGGCGAGCGCGAGCATGATCGGCGTGGCGCGCTCCACCGCGGTGAACTGCACGGTGCGGTCCGCGAGCAGGGCCTCCAGCGCGGCCGCGTTGCGCAGGCAGAACTCGCGGAACACCGCGAAGGGCTCGCCCACCGGTGGCGGCGCCGCGCTCAGCGTGGGATACCAGGCCGCGAGCGGTTCGCGCGGATTGCGGGCCAGCAGGAAATGCACGCTCTGGAACAGCAGGTACCCCGCGTGCTGGCCGGTGCGCGTGCGGCCGGCGATGCGCAGCAGATCGGGATCGCTCGCGACGCCGGCGGAGAACCCCGACAACAGCGGCGAACCGTTGTGCGCCAGCGAAAGGGCGAAATCGCGGAAGTGATCCGCGCCGACGACGTTCTTGAAACCGCTCATTTCCCGGGCGTGCTCCGCTGAATCCACCCCGCGAGTGTCGCCAGCGCGTCCGGAGGCGTCAATACCACGGTGCACGTTGTCCCAGGCCCGGCCGCCCCCCTACAATCCGGCGCGCAACGTACTCGACGGGACAGGCAGCGATGAAGTACCTGGCGCACGACGGCACCCGCATTCACTACGAGGTCGACGGCCGCGGGCCGCCGCTGCTGTTCTCCACCGGCTTCGTCGGCACCACCCGCATGTGGGACGGCCAGGTCGCCGCGCTTTCGGCGAACTTCACCTGCATCCGCTACGACTTCCGCGGCCATGGCGCGAGCGCCGCGCCCGCCGATCCCGCGCTCTACACCGAGGAGCGGATGCTCGACGACATGGCCGGCGTCCTGGCGCAGGCGGGCGCCGCGTCGGCGGCCCTCGTCGGCCTTTCCCTGGGCGGCTACCTCTCGTTCAAGTTCGCGCTGCGCCATCCCGGGCGCGTGACGCAGCTAGCGCTGCTCGCCACCGGGCCCGGCTTCCGCACCCCGGAGTCGGGCCTGCCATGGAAGAACGAATGCCTGGATCGGGCGCGCCTGCTGCGGGCCGAGGGCATGGAAGGTTTCATGCGCAGTGCCTACAGCCACGCGGACACCTACACCCCGCCGGAGCTGATGCGCACGCTGGATCCGATCGGCGTGGCGAACGTCGCCGAAGGCGTGATGGCCAATACGCTGGGCGCGGATCGGGTGGCGGAGATCGCGGCGCCGACGCTGCTGATCGTCGGCGCGCAGGACGCGCCGTTCGTGCGCGGCTGCGAATACCTGCACCGGCACATCCGCGGCTCGCGGCTGCTGGTGATCCCGGGCGCCGGCCACGCGGTGAACATCGACGCGCCGGCGCAGGTGAACGCGGCGCTGGCGCAATTCCTCGGCGGCTGACGACGCCGGAGCCCGGCTACTGCACTTCGCGGCGGATGCCGTGGAGATCCATGTAGTCGGCGAATCGCCCGTGCACTGCCGCGGCCGACAGATCCACCGCGGCGAGCGCCGGCGCGGAAGCCGTATCCCAGGCCACGCGCACGAATTCCTGCATCCTGCGCAGCGCGCGAACGGTGAACGGGATCGCGAACATGCCGTAGATGAGTTCCACGGTACCGATCGGATCCTTGCATAGATCGTGGTGCAGGATATCGAGCACGCGCCCGCGCAGCGGCGCGCGGTGGCGCTGCTGCAGCATCCGGTCGACGCCCCAGGCCGCATCCTCGAGCATGGCCTGGCCGATTTCCGCGGCGTCGACCTCCTCCGAGCCCAGGCGTCGCACCGCGCAGCAGGCCGCGCCGGCTTCGGCGAGCGCCGCGGCCGGGTCCCGGTGCACGTGGATGACGTGCGCATCGGGATAGACAGCCAGAATCTCGCGCAGGTGCCGCAGATGATCCGCCGAAGCCAGGATCCAGCGCGGCGCACCACCCTCGCCCCGGTACATCTGCAGCAGGCGCCGGTGCATCGCGTAGACCGGCTTCCAGTCCGCGGACGCGCGGCACCACGCCGCCCACGCAGGCGCGCGGTGGGCGTACTCCAGGTGGGAACCGACGAACCCGTGCGCGAGCAGCGCCGCGCAGTCGAAGGCTTCCTCCAGCGGTGCCGCCACCGCCTCGCGCGACGCGGACAGTGCCGCCGGCTTGCCGCCGAGCATCACCGGCCGCGCGAGCGCGGCCGCCGGCGCGCGCGGATCGCACACCGCCGGCGTCCGATTGGCCGGATCCTGCACCAGCAGCCGTTGCAGGCGCTCCATGCCGGCGCCCGCCATGCCGACGATCACCACGGGGCTGGCCACCGGGCGGCGCGACACGGCGGGATCCAGCGCCACCTCGTGCTGAAGCCACAGTTGCACCTGCAGGCTGCGGCGGATCGCGGCGACGGCGCGCGCACGGCCACGTGCGTTGAGCCGGCCTTCCCGCCGCAGCGAGTCCACCAGCACCGCCGCGGCCTGCATGAATGCCGGCGGGCCAAAGTCGCAAAGGCCGCTGTCGCGCGTGGCCAGCGCGCGCAGCGCTTCGAGATCCAGATCCGCGCCGCCCCCGTCGTGCGGCGGCAGCGGGAACGGTGGCCACACGGCCGGCCGGAACTCGCCCAGGCTCATGGCCCGTCTCCGGCAGGCAGCGATGGCCAGGGCGCGAATCGACGCGTCGGCCGCGCGCACGCACCGCGATGCGACCGACCGCACGCACCCGCCATCACCCGCACAACCGACTCCGCTCGCATCATCCTCGCTAGCCTACCCCCCGGCCCGCGCGATCGGAATGGAGAAATTCCGGACTCGCGCGGATCCGATAGCGACGCCGCCCACAGAACGGCACAGCGCGAAAATGTCGCAATTTTTCACAAAGCGGAAAAAGAAACGGCCGGTGTGCGAACGCGCGCACACCGGCCGCCGGTCGGAAGCCGCAGGGCGGGTTTAATCGCCGAAGCGGTAGGAGACGTCGAAGCCCCAGGTCATCGGATCGCCACCGTAGTTGGTGGTCGAGCCGAGCGTCTGGAAGAAGCAGATGCTGCCCTGGTAGTAACCCTTGTTGCCCAGGTTCTTGCCCCACCAGGAGACCTGAAGGGCATCGTTGCCCATCGGCCCTTCCCAGTCCACGCGCGCGCCGTAGATGGTGTATCCGCCCTGCTGGGTGCCGGGGCAGAACTGGCCGGCGCCGTCGACGATGTTGTCGTTGGCGATGGCGGTGCGCGACTGCCAGTAGGCGTTGCCGCCCACGTACACGCCGCCGATGTCGTCGGACAGAGGCAGGCGGTAGCGGGCCGAGACGCTGCCGGCATGCTCCGGCACGCTGCGGAAGAGCTGGTCCACACGGCTGAAGGAAATGGTCTCGAACTGGCCCGTGCCCACGTTCAAGGCGGATCGGGTGGCCGGCCATTCGTCATAGGTGGCGTCGGTCCAGGCGTAGGTGACGCTCAGCTCCAGTTCGTCCAGCGGCAGCCAGGTCACTTCGAGCTCGAAGCCGGTGATGGTCGCCGCCGCGGCGTTCTCCAGGATCGTGTTCGACACGCCCGGCGTCAGCACGTTGGCGACGATGCTGGTCTTCTGGATGTCCGAATAGTCCATGTGGTACCAGTCGGCATTCAGGCGCAGCGGGCGGTTCATGAGCTGGATGTCGCCCTTGTAGCCGATTTCCACGTCATTGACGATTTCCGGGCTGGTCGGCGTCGCGTACTCGATCGGCGCCGCGCCGCGGCCATTCCACGCACCGCTACGGTAGCCGTGGCGGTGGGCGATGTAGGCGAGCTGGCCGGGGGCGAATTTCCAGTCCAGCGACACGGTCCAGGTCGGCTCCTCGAACGAGGTGTCGAGGTTCACGCCGCAGGCATTGCCCGGGTTGGGAAGCTGGCGGTTGGTGACGGTGACGCCGGCGCCGTTGACGTACGGCACGACCGGCGCGGTCGGGCCGATCACCAGGCAGGGATTGTTGAGCTGCAGCACGTAGTTCGCGCCGTTGAACGGCGCCTCCAGGCCGTGCGCGTACTGGAAGTAGCCGCGATTGTCCTTGGTGAAGCGCAGGCCGGCCGTCAGGTTCAGGTTGTCGGTCAGGTGATAGGTGCCCTGGGCGAAGCCGGCGAAGCTCTCGTTGTCGACCTTGCCGCCGGACTGGCGGTGGCGCAGGAGCAGGTCGCCCTGGACCGAACGGGCGATGTCCAGCCCGTGCAGCCGGTAGTAGTACAGTCCCGCGATCCAGTCGATCCGGTCGTACTTGCCCAGCACCTGGAATTCCTCGGTGAGCTGCGTCGTCGAGGACAGGTTGGTGGTCGAGAACGGGATGCGCGCAAAGGCCGGGAAGTCCACCAGGCGATCCACCGCGTCCAGGTCGTTCTGGTCCGTGCTCTTGGTCGAGCGGATGGCGATGATGTTCTTCAGCGTGATGTTGTCCGACACCTCGAACGTGGTGGTGTTCGAGCCGCCCATCGCGCTCAGCTTGGTGAAGGTCGGGATGTCCGCGTGCGCGGTGAAGAAGTCATCGGCGCGCTCCGCCGAGTACTTGCGAAACGCCCCTACTTTCAGCGCACCCGCGCCCACGGCGGGGTTGACCGCCGACAGCACCGGCGCCGGGCCCGTGGCGTTCTGGAAGAAGCCGTCGAACATGAACGAGGACGTGATCCGATCGGTCGGAGCCCACTTCACGGTCAGGCGTGCCGCGGTGTCGTTGCGGCTGTAGAAGTCCTCGCCCACCGCGGACAGGTTCTCCCAGGTGCCGTCCTGCTCGACGTGCGTGGCGGCGAAGCGCACCGCGAGCGCGTCGTTCACCGGCACGTTGATCATGCCCTCGACGTTCCAGCGGCCGAAGTTGCCGCCGCCGGCCTTGATGCGCGCGGCGAAGGTGTCGCCCGGCTCGTTCGGCGTGATGTTGACCGCGCCGCCGGTGGTGTTGCGGCCGAACAGGGTGCCCTGCGGGCCCTTGAGGACTTCCACGGCCCTCACGTCCAGTGCACCTGGCACGGCCGTGCCCAGCACCGGCTGGATCACGCCGCCGATGTACACCGGCACCGCGGGGTCCACGGCCTGGAGCAGGTCATCCTGCAACTGGCCGCGGATGACGAACGACAACGCATTGCGGCGACCGATGGAGGTCGACTGCTGCACGCCCGGCACGGTCTGCGCGAGATCCAGCAACTGGTCGAAGTTCTTGCGCTCCAGCGCCTCGGCGCTCATCGCCGTGACCGCGAGCGGGATGTCCTGCAGGCGCTCTTCCACGCGCCGCGAGGTCACCACGACCTCTTCGAGCTTGGCGCCCGCTTCCTGCGCCTGCACCACGGGCACGGAAAGCCCGCCGAGCAGCGCCGGGATCAATGACGCCGGTATCGTCTTGTTCATCGCGTATCCCCCATCGGTTGCATCACACCTGGATCGTCGCCCCGCGCCGCGGGCACGGACGCCCCCAGATCCATACTTGGTTAACCAAGTGCATCATAAAGGTCTATATCTATTTTTGCCACATGAATACGTGCTGCGGTGCAGCGCGCGCAACGTTCCGGGGCTGTTTAGGGGTCTTGGCCACCACGGGCTGCCCTATACTCCGGACACCGACGTGCGGGCCTGAAAGGCGACGAGCAATGGGACAGACACTGGCATTCGAACGTCGACGTCCGGCGACCAGGCGTGGGCGCGGCGCGCGCGCGAGCAGCACCAAGGCCGCGCAAACCATCGCCGACGACATCCGTGCGATGGTGATGCGGGGCGAATTGCGCGATGGCGACTTCCTGGCCTCGCAGGGCGAATTGCAGGCGAAGTACGCCGTATCGCGGCCGACCATCCGCGAGGCGTTCCGGATCCTGGAAAGCGACGGGCTGATTTCCATCGCCCGCGGCTCGCGCACCGGCGCGCGGATCCTCTCGCCCAGGCTCGACACCGTCGCCCGCCACGCCAGGGCGATGCTGCAGATCCAGGGCACGACGCTCGCGGACGTGAACGAGGCGCGCCGGGCGATCGAGCCCTGGGCCGCGCGGCTGGTTGCGCGATCAGGTGCCGCGAACGCCGCCCACGAACTGCGCGGGCGAATCAGCGATTGCCGCGCCGTGATCGAGGACGCCGAAGCCTTCACCGCGGCGGTCAGTGCCTTCCACGAGACGCTCGTCATGCTCTCCGGCAACCGCACCCTGTCCATGCTCATCAATATCGTCCGCGACATCACCCGCCGCGGCACCACGCGGCTGCTGGCTGCCAACCGCGCCGCCACCGGCCGCGAGGCCTACCGCCGCGGCGAGCTGGCCGCCCTGCGCTCGTTCGAAAAACTCGTGGAACTCATCGAACAGCGCGACGAAGACGGTGCCGAGGCACATTGGCGTGCCCATATCGAAAATGCCAACCGCACCTGGCTGCGCGCCGAGCGCGCCAGTCCTCCGCTCGACCTGCTGGGCCCGCGGCGCGAGCCGTGAGCGCGGCGCGCCGCCGTGCCATGCACGTACCGGCACCATTTTGAATCAGGCGCCGCACCGCGGCCGGCCGAAGCGGTGCAGGCGGCTGCGCTCGCGCGCCGTGCGCAGCGCCGACCGGGCCCGCCCCGTGCAGTCTCCGGATTGCCCTGGCATCAAGTGCTTGAGTGCACGCACACGCACGCGCGCCGGTGCACCGACCGGCGTGCCCGGCCCGCGCGCGCGGATCTGGCCCACGCCTTGCTGATACCTCACACGCACCCGGCGGGAAGGAGGCGCACAAAAGGAGCACGACCATGGGCATGGCCATCGACATCGAATGCGAACCGCGCGCCCGCGCGGGCAGACTGCGGCTGCTGCTCATCGACGACCGCCCGCAGCGCGCGACACGCATCGAGACGACGCTGCACCAGGCCGGCCACACGATCGCCGCCAGCCTGGGCACCGGGATCGATCTGCGCGACGCGGTCGCCTGCGTGAGCCCGGATGCGGTCGTGGTCCACGTCGATTGCGACACCCGCGCGCTCCTCGCCCGCATCGCCGCGCTCAACCGGGAACATCCGTGCCCGATCGTGCTGTTCACCGCCGAAGCCGTGGAGCCGCTCGCTGACGCCGCCGCCGCGGCCGGCGTCAGCGTGCTCGGCGGCGGCGAACTCCTGCCTGGAATGATTCCGGCCACGCTCGACACCGCGCTGCGGCGCTTCGAGCACTTCGACGCGCTGTGCCGCGAGCTGGACGCCGCGCGCACCCAGATCCTGGAGCGGCAGGCAATCGAACGCGCCCGCGCACTCATCATGGAACAGCGCGGCATCGACGCCGACGCCGCATTGGCCGCACTGTGGGCGCTGGCGGGTGGGCGCCGCGCGGGGCTGGTCGCACTTGCCCGACGCCTGCTGGCGGAATCGACCCCGCGCGAGGGGGGAGCACTGCGCAGCGCCTGAGCCGTACCGCTCGTCCTGCCGAAACCGCGCGCGGATCCGGACGATCGAATGCGCCCTGCAGGCGTTCCCGCCTGCCGCGGCGCATGCCATGATCGGCGCGCCCTCCCCTGCGCAGCGACACCGGCTCGACATGACCATCGACGAAAGCATCTTCACCGAACACGGGCTCCTGCCGCCGCAACGGCGCGTGCCGATCCCCGGCGGCCCGCACAACGTCGGCGAGGTGCTCGATGATGCGCTATCGCGCACCCCGGACGCGCTGGCGCTGGTCAGCCGCCACGCGCGCCTGACCTATCGCGAACTGGAAGCCGAGGTCAACGCCGCGGTGGCGATGCTGCGCGAGGCGGGACTGGCGCCAGGCGATCGGATCGCCGCCACGCTGGGCAACCACGCCGAGATCGTCGTCGGCTTCCTCGCGGCCCAGCGCCTGGGCGCGATCTGGATCGGCATCAACCGCGCCCTCGCGGCGCCGGAAAAGCGCTACATCCTGCAGGATGCCGGCGCCCGGTTCGTGATTGCCGATGCCGAAATGGCGACGCAACTGGAGTCGGTACGCGCCGAACTGCCCGCCCTGCGTGAAATCATCCTCGCCCAGCCCGGCGATGCGGGCTGCCCCTGGGCTCAGCGGCTGGCCGCGCACCGCGGCGCGGCGCGCCACGTCGTACCGGTGGATCCATTCGCCCCGGCGGCGATCGCCTACACCAGCGGTACCACCGGCTTCCCCAAGGGCGCGGTGCACAGCCAGCACAACATGCTGCTGATCGGCGCGGCGCGGCGCGATCAGACCTGGCGCCTGCCGCCGGTGCAGGGCGTCTCGCTGCCGATGACGATCCTGAACCTCATCATTCTCGGGCCGCTGTCCAGCTTCCAGATCGGCGGCACCTGCGTGTGCATGGACGCCACCCACGCCCTGGGCATCGCCGATTGGATCGAGCGCGAAGGCGTGCAGGCCTGCACCCTGGTGCCCACCGTGCTGCACGACTTCAACACCAACCCGCAGATCCGCCCGGAGCGGGTCCGATCGCTGGTGCAGGCCGGCTCGGGATCGGCCGCGCTGCCCGATACGGCCCGCACCGCGTTCCGCGATCGCTTCGGCCTGAACGTCTCCTTCACCTACGGGCTGACCGAGGCGCCGACAATCGTCACCGTCACCGATCCATCCAAGCCGTTCGTCGCCGGCGGCAGCGGCATTGCCGCCACGCACCTGGCGGTGCGGATCCTCGGCCCCCAGGACCGCGAACTGCCGGTGGGCGAGGTCGGTGAGATCTGCGTCGGGCCGGTCCAGGCCGGGCCCTGGGCCCATGTGTACACGCCGTTTCTCGGCTACTGGAACAAGCCCGAGGCGACCGCGGCGGCACTCAGGAACGGCTGGCTGCACACAGGCGATCTCGGCGCGGTCGACCCCGGGGGCAACCTGTTCGTCAGGGATCGGGTCAAGGACCTCATCGTGCGCGGCGGCGCGAACGTCTACCCGGCCGAGATCGAACGCGTGGTGCTGGGCGACGCACGCGTGGCCGCCTGCGCCGTGGTCGGCAAGCCCGACCTGCGCCTGGGCGAAATCGTCGTGGCGTTCGTGCAGCCCGCGCCCGGCATCGCGGCGGGCGCCGAACTGCAGGCCGGGCTGCGCGCGCTGTGCGAACGCGAACTGGCCAGGTACAAGATCCCGGCCGAGTGGATCTTCGTCGACGACATGCCGCGCAACCAGATGGCCAAGATCGTCAAGCCACGCCTGCGCGAGCGCCTGGGCGGCACCTGATCCCGCGGCCGCCCTGCGCGCCCGCGATCACGTATTGCAGCGAATCGTGCACCCGGCTGGAGCCGGGTGCGCGGTCGCGGTGCATCGGTTTCCGCCCGAGCACCGGCAAGCCGCGTGCAACCGCTTGATCCACCGGGACGCAACGCCCGCGCGCGCATGGCACGCGGGTTGCCATGCCTTACCGGTGCACTACGCCGACGAATCCAGCAGCGTCACCGGCGCCCTTTCGCGGCGCGGCCAGCGCCGATTGCCACGCATAGCCGTCTGCCTGCCCGTGGCCGACACGCGAGCGCAGGCCATCGGCCGCTGGCTGGAAGTCGCACGCATGGAAAGCCTGCCCCGCCCGGGCGGCCGCGGCGTCCACACCCTGCTCGGCCAGCTTGCGCTGTTCCGCAGCGCCGGCGACGAAATATTCGCGGTGCAGGACATCTGCCGCCTGCGAGCGGCGCCGCTGCTGCGCAATACCGCGGTGCGGCGGATCGGCTGCGCCGCGCACGACTGGGTGCTGGCCCTGGATACCGGCGAGAACCGGGGCTGGAGCCGCGACTGCGCCCTGCGCCTGCCGGTGCGGGTCGTGCACGGCGTGATCATGGTCGAATTCGCGCTCGATACCTGAGCGGCGCCACCCGCGGCACCTTCGCCCGCGCCCCGCGGACCGCCCGCCTCGGTCCCGCCCGGCTTCCAAATCCCCCGGCCGGATCGGTTATAGTTCGCCGGATCAGCATGTGCGGCTGTGCCCTCGCCTCCGGCGCGGGTCCTGCCGCGGTCGCGCCCGGCGCCGGCAACCGCCGCCGGCGGCCGGTATTCATTTTTCGGAGAACCTGGGCTCATGCCGAAAGTCACGTTCGTCAAGCACGACGGCGCCACGCAGCAGACCGTCGATATTCCAGTTGGCACCAGCGTCATGCAGGGCGCCTTCAACAACACCATCCAGGGCATCGTCGGCGAGTGCGGCGGCGGCTGCGCCTGCGCCACCTGCCACGTGTTCGTCGCTCCGGAGTGGGTCGGCAAGATTCCGCCGGCCCAGGGCACTGAAGTGGAAATGCTCCAGTGCACCGCGGTCGAGAGCACGCCCAACAGCCGCCTGTGCTGCCAGATCACGGTGACCGAGACGATGGACGGCCTGGTCGTCCATCTGCCCGAACGCCAATACTGATCCCGGAGCGGCCATGGCCAGCGAGCGCGTCGTCGTCGCAGGTGCCGGCCACGCCGGCGGGCAGGTCGTCGCCGGCCTGCGCACCGAGGGCTACACCGGCGAAATCCTCCTGGTCGGCGACGAGCCTCAGCCGCCCTACCAGCGACCGCCGCTGTCCAAGGGCTATCTGTCCGGCAAGGTCGGGATGGACCAGGTGCTGCTGCGCCCGGCCGACTTCTACGCCAGGCACGACATTGCGCTGAGGCTGGGCCGCAGCGTCACCGCCATCGACCGCGCCGCGCGCAGCATCACGCTCGACGACGGCGAGGTCGTGCCCTGGAACTGGCTCGTGCTCGCCACCGGCACCCGGGTACGCAAGCTGCCGATCCCCGGTGCGGACGACGAGCGCGTCTGCTACCTGCGCACGCTCGCCGACGTGGACCGGATCCGCGCACGCATGCAGGGCGCCGGGCGCGCAGTGATCGTCGGCGGCGGCTTCATCGGCCTGGAAGCGGCGGCCGTGCTGCGCGGCAAGGGCGTGGCGGTGACCGTGATCGAAGTGCAGGACCGGCTCATGCCGCGTGTTGTTTCACCGACCGTGTCGGCGTTCTATCGCGACCTGCACACCGGCCACGGCGTGGAGATCGTCACCGGCACCGGCGTCACCTCGATCTCCGGCGGCGCGCAGGCGACGGTGCACCTGGCTGACGGTCGCGGATTTGCAGCCGATCTCGTCATCGTCGGCATCGGCGTGCTGCCGAACGTGGAAATCGCCCAGGCCGCCGCCCTGCCGTGCGACAACGGCATCGTCGTCGACGACTGCGCCCGTACCGCGGACCCGCACATCCTCTCCGCGGGCGACTGCACCCAGCATCCCAACGCCCTGCTCGGTCGCTCGCTGCGGCTGGAGTCCGTACACAACGCCGTCGAGCAGGCCGCGACCGCGGTCCGCACGATCCTGGGCAATCCGCATCCGTATGCGCAGATCCCCTGGTTCTGGTCCGACCAGTACGACATCAAGCTGCAGATGGTCGGCATCTCCACCGGGTACGATGCCGAAGTCGTGCGCGGCACAATCGCCGATCGGAAATTCTCGGTGTTCTATTACCGCGAAGGGCGGCTGATTGCGGTGGACTCGGTCGCCCGGCCGGTGGATCACATGCAGAGCCGGCGCATGCTCGGCGCGGGCCTGTCGCCCACGCCGGCGCAGGTGGCCGACATCGCGTTCGATCTCAAGACCGTCTCCTGAAGCCGGCTGCGTTGGATTGCGGCCGGCCGCGCGGTGATGTCCATGCCGCCCGCGGATAAGGTCCGCACTCTGGGCCCGGGCTAGCGCGTCGTTGCACCTCGAACGACGTGCGGCTGACCGCGATCTCCGCCGGCTCATGGCCGACGTACGGCACGCACTCCGGGCCGCAGCGGAAGCCGGCGCATCCCATCATGACCCTTGCAGCATCGTCCGCTCGAACGGCTCGGTGGGCGTCATTGCTTCACTCCACGAACTTGAACGAGACCTGCGAACCATCGGGGATGTCCTTGATCTGTTCCGCGACATCACCAGAGAAGCGGAGCAACTCGCCTACGGAAATCGTGCCTACGTTTTCAACTGAGTAGGTGCCGCCCAGGACAGCGGGCATCTTCAAGCAGAAACAGCGACCGTCCGCTTGCGCCCCGAATTCAAGTTCGGCCTCCTTCACCAGACGAGACATGCACCAGTCTTCCAGGAAGTCAGCATCCCGTTTCAATTCAGCGAAGGCATCGTCGGAATCCGCGATGACCTCGCAGGTGAGTTCTTCCGGGCAAATTCTCCAAAAGAAACCGTCAAGCGCACGAAAGATCACATTTCCGAACTTGTTCGTCTCTACGATCATTGCGGGCTTCGCACCAGTCCACCCCCAGCCCTCGAGGATGTCGGCCACCATGGTTTTCATGACGTCCAGCGCGAAACCGGAACCGGCCGCGGAGCCTGCCGCATGGCGCCGCCGCGCTTTCCCCTGCGTCCGCTCGACTGCGTGGCACGAGGGCGCGTGTACTTCTGAACGTACGAGTCATGAAACCGAATCCGGTCACGTGTCCGTTCGAGCGACTCGTTGGTCTTGCACGCGCGACCGCCAGTACTCGGGCCGACGCGAGTGATGTGCGACTGCGAAAATGACGATGCCTTCAGCATCGGGCCGGTACACAACGGCGAACGGGAAGTTTTTGACGAAGACGCGCCGTGTACTCCTCGAAGCAGGCGAGCCCGTGTGTGGGAATGCGATAGCCCGCGCCGAGGCCTCCTCAATTGCGGCTGCGAAACGAGCTCCAAGCCCCGGTTCCTGGCGATTTTAGTAAGCGACTTCCGATAGAAACTCGCGCCGAGCAGGCGCAATGAATCGTGCGCGTTTCACCGGGCGATGTGGCGGGCTTCAGCAAACACGTCCTCGGCGGGGTAGGCTGGAATTTCACCGCGGTCGAACGCCGCCACGCGCTGTTCAATCTCCTCCGCCCAAGCTGCTTCGATTTCAAATAAGGATGAGTGTAAAGACTCAAGCATGGATTCCGCGAGCTTGGCTCGCTCTTCAGGGGTCAATGTTCGGGCCTGCTCCTCAATATGCTTCAGCGAAGCCGACATGTTGCACCTCCATCCATTCCCGGGCCAAAGTCTACGCCCGCTCGTCCCTCCGTGTCTTGATCCACTTAGTCGCGCCGCGGATCCTGCCTGAAATATTGGGGCCACCTCTTAGAGACCGAGCGCCAGACGAAGCCCCTCGTCAACCTGGCGCATGGTGTCAGCAGGCAACCCTCGCACGCGCTGCGTCAGTAACTCGCGATCAAGCGTAATGACTTGCGAAACATTGACGACCGAAGGCTTGGCGAGCCCTGACTCGGACTTGCCTACGCGAACGTTCCCCGGCGCCTCCGCCAGCGTGAGGTTAGACGTGATGACCGCAACGATAATCGTGGCGATTCGGCTTTGATTGAACGGGTTGGACTGAACCACAACCACCGGGCGCCTGAACCCCGGCCCGGAACCTGTGGGTGCAGGGAGGGACGCCCACCAAACCTCACCACGCTTCATCGGCTATGCCGCTCAGTTGCGCTTTCTCGAGCGCAGGATCGAGCTTCGATGATTCCTGAGCGTAGACGGCATTGAGCTTCGCGGCAACTGCTGCCGCACCTCGTTCACTGAGGTAGGCAGATAAAGCATCCGCGTAAAGCTGGCTGCGCGACAGGCCCAACTGCTTCGCCAAGTGCTCCCCAGCCTCAAATATCTCGTCTGGAACCGATATCGCAATCTTCATTTTTCGATGGTATCACCGCGGTATGACCAGCTCAACCTCACACATCATCTGGATAGGGGCTCGCCTCTCTGTTACCTATGTCACCCGACAAAGGGTTACCTATGTTCCCCGCCGCTCATCTGTTCGACGTACGCATACAGTGCACTAATGTCGCCAGGCCCTTCCGGCCCTCGAGACTTAAAGTAGCGAGCAATGGCCTCGTGGTCGCCCCAAAGCTGAAAGTCGTAGGTTGTTGCACAGCACTGGCGTGGGTTCGCCGGGCAAAGACAGCGCCAGATGTAGTCAAACAACTGAGGGCCTGAGATGAACCAGGGTTGATTCGGACGGCGAGAATCGCGCTCGGGGCTGAACAAGAGACCGCGTATCCGAACATCTTGGGGACCCAACACGGTGGGCGCGTTGGGCCTCGCGGCGGGGTTGCTCGGGGCGAGAGCCTGGGCGAGTGAATCCGCGAGCGGAATCACTTCCGATTCGCGGAATAGGCCGGCCCATCGAAGTATGGTGGCGGCTGCGGTTGATTGCTGGACCAAGGATTGGTTGAACTGAAGTTGCTGGCCCTTGCTCTTTACTTCACAGACTGCGAGGTCAGTGTATTTCTCAGAAAGCTCGAGCATGGGATCCGGGCCGATCTGTCGCTCAGGCTCGCAGTTATACGGCAACCGAAGAGCAAGGGCGTCGAGTTCCGCGCGGTTTTGACCGTGCAGCGGTGAGTGGACGATAAACCCCGTGACGAAGAAACCATTGAGTCGCAGGTAGAGCGACACTAGTTGCTCTTGAAGCTGTGACCGCGATCGCACGTCGATGACTGACACGGGCTCTAGCACTGCGGGTGAGGCGCGCCGGCCACAATGACCTCCGCGGCGCGCCGCCGCGATTTTCCCGGCGACGCCTCGACCCGCTGGTTGGGTTGCGAACCTTTCACTGGAAAACAATCGTGTCGTTGCGAAATTTAACGCCCCACCAGCCTCCTTGCGAAGTTCCTTCTGCAACGGAAATCTTCTTAGTCTCCGACATGCATTTGAGGACGAACGTTGCTTCGACGACTAAGTCATTCCCGTTTTGACCGACATACGGACGGCCCCAGCTTTCCATCAAATTCTGCAAGTCGTAGACGTTTCTCTCTGTTTTCATTTTCATTACGGCGGCGACCCACTGCGGATACACGATTTCCGGACGTCTTTTCATTTTCGCGTCCGCGAACCGAGAACACTCAGCCGGAATACTCGATGCCGCTTGCACCACTGGAGCTTCAGGGATGCCACGTTGCGATTGCGGATTAGACGATTGCTGTACTGGCACTCGTTCTGGTATTTCAAATCTCGCCTTCAAATCATTCCAGATCTGCAAGCGGCAGTCACGTGTTCCTTTAAGCGTCATAGCAAGATCTTTTTGTAAGACGTTTTGCGATTCTGATGTTGAATACTTACCTGCACCCGATATGCCAAGCGCACCGAGCTTCTTAACAATGCCGCCCAGCTCTGCCTTTGCGGCGCCGCTTAATTCCATGTGCTCTAACTGCGTCTTAAGCGGAACGGACTGGCAGAGGCGGTCAGCAAAATCTGCTATGGTTTGTAATGCGTCCCTGAGTTGCAATTCTTGATCGGGCGGTGCCGCGCTGGATTCAGCGGACGTCAATAGAGCAATTACTATCAGGGTAAAATAAACGCGCATTTGAAATGCTTCCTCGGTGTTGATCGGTAAGTCTTCAGAGCTACCCAACGCCGCGTATGAGCCGCGAGCAAACAGCAGTGCTGTTTGCGAGTCGGGCG
>JBFXBD010000089.1:0-22225 GCA_050183625.1 Gammaproteobacteria bacterium | reverse complement strand
GGCTGGAAGGCGCGCCTGGTCGGCGCCCTGGCCGCCTGAGATACGCGAATTCGGAGAAACAAAGATGGATTTCAAGGATACGCCGGCGGAAGCGGAATTCCGCACCCGCGTCAACAAGTGGCTGCGCTCGGTGGCCAAGCCCAAGCGCAGGAATGCCTCCGCGCACGCCCGCGCTGAAATCGACGCGACCACCATCGCCGCCGCCAAGGCCTTCCAGCGCAAGAAGGCGCAGGCCGGATTCGCCGCCATCACCTGGCCCAAGGAAGTCGGCGGCATGGGTGGCACCCCGATCCAGCAGGTGATCTACAACCAGGAGGAGGAGAAGTTCGAAGTTCCGCCGGCCTCCGGTACCTTCGCGATCACCTTCGGCATGTGCATGCCGACCATGCTGGCCTACGCCACCGACGAGCAGAAGGCCTACCACGTGCCCCGCGCGCTGCGCGGCGAGCACATCTGGTGCCAGCTCTTCTCCGAGCCCTCGGCGGGCTCGGATCTCGCGGGCCTGCGCACCCGCTCCGAGCGCGACGGCGACGACTGGGTCATCAATGGCCAGAAGATCTGGACCAGCGGCGCGCAGTTCTCCGACTACGCGATCCTGGTCACGCGCTCCGATCCCACCGTACCCAAGCACAAGGGGCTGACGTACTTCTTCCTGGACATGAAATCGCCCGGGGTCGAAGTGCGGCCGATCAAGCAGATCAGCGGCGCCTCGCACTTCAACGAGGTGTATTTCACCGACGTGCGCATTCCCGACAGCCAGCGCCTGGGCGCGGTCGGCGACGGCTGGCGCGTGGCGCTGACCACGCTCATGAACGAGCGCCTGTCGATCGGCTCGAGCATCTACGGCGTGTACCTGGACGAGTTCGTGCAGATGGCCAAGGCGCTGACCATCGACGGTACGCCCGCCATCGAGCACCCGGTGGTGCGCGATCGGCTGGCCGGCTACTACGTGCAGACCCAGGGTATCCGCTACACGATGTACCGGACCCTGACCGCGCTCTCCAAGGGGCAGGAACCGGGGCCGGAATCCTCCATCGGCAAGGCCGTCACCGCGCCGATGAGCCAGGACATGGCCGCCTTCGCGATGGACATGCAGGGCATGGCCGGTTCGCTGCTCGGCGCGGATCAGCCGCAGTTCGCGGGCCTGTTCCAGCATGCGTGGCTGGAGGCGCCCGGCATGCGCGTGGCCGGCGGCACCGACGAGATCATGCTCAACATCGTCGCCGAGCGCGTGCTCGGGCTGCCCGCCGACGTGCGCGTGGACAAGGACATCCCTTTCAACCAGCTCGGCAAGTGACCGCGCGCGCCGCCCGGGTCGACCCGGGCGGCGCAGCCGGCGGCGTTTCTCGAGTCCATCTGGAGATCCCCAATGAAATCCCCGCTGTGCCGGATGCTCGGCATCGAATTCCCGCTGTTCGCCTTCAGCCACTGCCGCGACGTGGTCGCCGCGGTTTCCAACGCCGGCGGCTTCGGCGTGCTCGGCGCCAGCGGCCACACGCCGGAAGAACTCGACATCGAACTGCGCTGGATCGACGAGCACGTCAACGGCAGGCCCTACGGCGCGGACATCATCGTGCCGGAGAACCTGGAAGGGCGCGATCAACCCATCGATCCCGGTTCGCTGCGCGCGCGCATCCCGCAGCGGCACAAGGACTTCGTCACCGACCTGCTCGCACGGCATCAGGTCAGCGCCGACCTGGAGCGCAATTCCTTCGCCAGCCGCAGCGCCAACGTCATGCCGCAGAACGCGGAACGGCTGATGGAAGTGGCCTTCTCGCACCCGATCCGCCTCATTGCCAACGCCCTGGGCGTACCGCCGAAGTCGATGATCGATCTCGGCCGCAGGCACGGCGTGCCGGTGGCGGCGCTGATCGGCGCCAAGGAGCACGCGGTGCGCCAGGTGCAGGCGGGCGTGGACGTGCTGGTCGCGCAGGGCACCGAGGCCGGCGGCCACTGCGGCGAGGTCTCCACCCTGGTGTTGATCCCGGAAGTGCTGCGCGCGATTGCGCCGATCCGCGACGTCCCGGTGCTGGCCGCCGGCGGCATCGTCACCGGCCGGCAGATGGCGGCGCTGATGGCCATGGGCGCGGCGGGCGTGTGGACCGGCTCGGTGTGGCTGACCACGAGCGAGTCGGACGTCTCGCCGGTGGTGAAGGAAAAGCTGCTACAGGCGAACTCGCGCGACACCGTGCGTTCCAAGGGCCGCACCGGCAAGCCGTCGCGGCAGTTGAAGTCGCACTGGACCGAGGCCTGGGAAGGCCCGGACAGCCCCGGCGCGCTGCCCATGCCGCTGCAGTCCATGATCAGCGAGCCGGCGCTGCGGCGTGCCGAGGAGGAAGCCCAGCGCGGCAACGCCGCGGCGCGCGAACTGGTGAGCTACTGGGTCGGCCAGGGCGTGGGCCTGCTCGATGGGGTCAAGTCCGCGCGCACCGTGGTGCGCGAGTTCATGGAGGACTTCGCCGAGGCCGGCGAGCGGCTCGGTTCGCTGATGCAGGAATGAACCCCGGGCGGCGCGGGGCCGCTCAGGACGCCAGGTGCCAGTGACCGTCCGCGGGCCCGGCGCGGCCCTCGCGCTGCAGTTTCGCCAGGTGCGATCGCACCGAGTTCGCCGCCGCGGCGTGCAGGAACGCCGGCGTATCGACGTAGATCCGCAGCACCAGCGCCTCGACGGTGGCCGGACCGGACCGCAGCGCCTCCAGGATCTGCTGCTCGCGCAGTTCCCGGTGCGCGATGTAGTCCTGGAGCTTGCGGTACGGATCGCTGATCGCCGGGCCATGCGCCGGATAGATGACGGCGAGATCCAATGTCAGCAGCCGGCGCAGCGAGGCCATGTAGTCCCCCAGCCCCCCGCCCTCCTCCGGGACGATCGTGGTGCCGGCACCGAGCACGACGTCGCCGGTGAACAGCGCCTTTTCCTCTTCCAGGTACCAGCACAGGTGATCGAGCGCGTGCCCGGGCGTATGCACGGCGCGCAGCGTCGCGCCGTCGGTGCGGACGATCGCGCCGTCATCGACGAAATCGAAGGGCAGGTCGTAGGCGTCGTCCTTGCCCGGCCAGTGGCGCTTGGTGACGCGCAGGTCGCCGTAGCGGGCGCGCACCTGCGCCGCGCCGCCGATGTGATCCTGGTGCACGTGCGTGAGCACGATCTGCTGTAGTTCGTGCGCGCCGCGCATTTCGCCCAGCCCGGTGGCGAGCAGCCCGTCGTAGATCGGCAGGCCGGCGCCCGTGTCGAGCAGGACCGGCCGGCGCCCGGTGCCGACCAGGTAGGTGTTGGTGCCCGGCCCGGTGAAGGGCCCCGGATTGCGGCCGAGCACCGTGGCCACGCACGGGCTGAGGATCGCATGGTCGGGCATGGACAGCCCCGCCATCGTGTCGGTGACGACGCGGGTGGGCCGGCTCATCAGATGCCGGACCCCAGGTTCTGCAATCCGCATTCGCGGTCGCCCAGGACCTTGGTCGGATCCACGTAGTTGGGGTTGTCCGGCAGGCCGTGCCCGGCCAGGTACGCAGCCATGTCGGCATCGCTCCAGGCATGCAGCGGCGCGACCCGGACGACGCCGAACGGCCCGCGTGAAAC
The DNA here is from genome assembly GCA_050183625.1 of Gammaproteobacteria bacterium. Lineage (GTDB taxonomy): Bacteria > Pseudomonadota > Gammaproteobacteria > JADZEE01 > JADZEE01 > JBFXBD01. The sequence goes on along the minus strand of JBFXBD010000089.1, from coordinate 18,648 downwards.
CACCCCGAGCGAACGCCGGAATTCGTTATGCTCGGCGCGAATGCCGGTGAACCAGTGGTCGGGGCGCAATTCGCGCAGTGCGCGCTCGAAGGGCTCGAGCTTGACCTCGCGGGTGAATTCCTCGTGCCCCGGATCATCCAGCGTCGGTACGCCTTCGAGCACCGCATAGCGCCGGGCGCTGGTCACGCGCGGCGCGTAGACCTGAAGATTGAGGTTCAGTCGCCGGGTGAGATCCTCGACGAAGCGGTAGGTCGCCAGCGTGTTGTAGCCGGTGTCGACCCAGATGACGGGGATGTCCGGTCGGGCCTGCGTCACCAGGTGCAGCAGCACGGCGGAGCGCGGACGGAAGTTGGTCGAGATGACCGGGTTCTGCGCGCGTTCGAGCGCCCAGTCGATGATCGCGGCGGCGGGACGATCCGCCAGCAGTGACCTGAACCGTTCCAGATCCTGGTCCGACGTTGCGCTGCCGGTGCGGGCGAGTTGCAGGCTCATGCTTCGGAATGTCCGGAATGCGGGGCCGGCATTATGGCACCGCGGCACCGGGGCGATTAGTCGAATGTGGCATATCGTTATGCTCCACTTCCCGCGCGCCCGCTACGCATGAACCACCTCCCGTCATTGCGAACCCGAACCGGCCCAGGCTCCGGCAGATTGAAGCCATGAACCACCCCAACGTCGTCGCGAGCGCAGCGAAGCGACCCACGCGGCCTCGATGCCGCCGGCAGCGCGTGGATTGCTTCGTCGCTTCGCTCCTCGCAATGACGGCGTGCGGTTCATGGATAGGCCGCGCAGCGGCCGCGGCAATCCATGCGGCCTGGAGCGATTCGACGCTGCATGGGTCGCTTCGCTCCTCGCAATGACGGGGCGCGGGGCGGCTGCCCGCCCAATCAGGCAGGCGCCGGCAGGGTTTCGGCGCTGGCGAGGTGGAAGAAGCGCAGGACCCGGACCTTCACGTCCATGTGCGCGGTGACCTCGCGCTTGAAAAAGGCGGGATCGGCGAGTTCCAGCCGGCGCAGCCCGCGCGCGGCGAGGAAGCCGTCGAGTTCCTCCGGCCGCAGGCCGAAGCCGAAGCGCTCGCCGCCCTGCTGGTTCTGCGCCCGCATGTGCGCGAGCCGGTCGTCGGACTGCGCCTTGGGCAGCGCGAACGAGAACACGATGCGGCTGCCGGGCGCGGATCGATCGCGGACGAAGGCGAACAGGGTGTCCACTTCTTCCGGGGAGAGGAACTCCAGCACCGCCTCGGCGATGAAGGCGGTGCGCAGCGCCGGGTCGTAGCCCGCCTGCGCCAGCCGGTCGGCGAAGTGCTCGCGCTGGAAATCCACCCCGAGCACGTGCAGGTTCGGCGTCAGCGCGCCGTGCTCGATCAGGCAGGCGCGCCGGTAGTCGGCGGCGGCGGGCAGGTCGAGTTCAAACACCGGCAGCGTGCCGATCGCATCGCGCGCACGCAGGGTCACGGTGTCGCAGCCGGCGCCGAACACCACCACCTGGCGGCAGCCGGCGGCCAGCGCCCGCCGCAGCGCCTGCTCGACCCAGGGCTTGCGATAGGCCATGTGCGAAACCGCGCCGGCCAGATCCGGATGATCCTCCAGGCGCGCAATCAGCGCGCGGCAGGCCTCGCGGCCGGAGAGATCGGCGAACAGTGCGCGCGCCTCGGCGGAGATGCCGGCGGCGAACCACTGCGCATAGGGATCCTTGAAGTACCGCGAGTAGTCGGGGTCGCGGTCGAGCACCGCCATCGCGGTGGCGACGAATACGGCCGACTGCGAGATCGGGCTGTCGATCGGCTGGCCGATCCCGCGGATGGGCATGCGCGCGCCGCCCGCCGAAGCGCCGTGCGCCGCCCGCCAGTCAGGACCGTCGCCGGCGCAGCAGCGCCAGGCCCGGCAACAGCAGCGCCGCGGCCGGCGGCAGCGGCACCGGGGCGATCTGCACGTCGTCGATGCCTATCGCGTCCGCGTCAGGGTTCGAGGCCGGATTCGCGATCGAGATGCCGGTGATCGGCGCGCCGGCGTCGACCACGCCGAAGAAGGCGAAGTTGGCGTTGACCACGGTGGTCACGTCCAGGCCGCCGAACAGATCCAGCACCTCGGTGTCGGTGCCGCGGTACAGCGTGACCTGCAGGTTGGCGATCGTTCCCGGCGGCGAACCGGCCCAGTCGCTGGCGTCGGTGATGTAGAAGCCCAGCGCGCGCAGCGGAGTGTCGAAATCGACGGTGAAGTAGGTGGAATCGCGCTGCGTCAGCGAATCCAGGTAGTGCGTGCCGCTGGCCGGGTAGGTCGAGTAGGAAGGCTCGACACCCGCGAAGATCCGCGAGTAGCTGGTCGCGGTGCTGGTGAAGGTGCCGGTCACCCCGCCGATGTCGAAGCTGGAAGGCACCGGCCCGACCGCGGTGGATTCGAAATCCTCCGTCAGCAGCGCGCCGGCGGCCAGCGCGAACGCCGCCTGCGCCGCGGTGGCATTCGGGCGCGCCCCGCCGCCGGACAGGTCGCTGTTGTCCAGGCCGAAGAACACGGAAGTCGCCCCGGCCGGCGCGGCGGCCAGTGCGAACGCGCCGCCGACCACGGCGGCGATGGCGTTGAAACGCTTCATGCGAAAACCCCTCTCCAAAGGTCCGGGAGGCACGATAGCAGCCGGCCGCCCCGGCGCGATGCGACTGCCTTCACAGTGCGAACGCGCCGGCCGCGGCTCACGTGGCCCGGTGCGGCGTGACCGGCGGCGGCGACGGCAGCCTGGCCGGGCCATGCCTGCGCGATGCGACCAGGACCGTGGCGCTGGCGCGGATGTTCTCGTGCCCGCGCTGGTTCACGCCGGTGATGTCCAGTTCCACCAGCGGCCCGAGGCGCTCGTCCACCCGAGCCGCCGTCACCGTGCCCTGGATCCAGGTCGTGTCGCCCATGTAGTTGAAGCGCCGGAACTCGTACTTCACCCGGTGGACGAAGGCGTCGTCGCCAGCCCAGTTGGTGAGGTAGTGGCACACCATCGCCCAGCGGATCGGGCCGATGTCGTACATCGCCTTCACGCCGATCTGCTGCGCGAGGTTGGCGTCCCAGTGCACGCGCTGGATGGTGTCCCAGCCGTTGAACTCGTTGCGCGAATAGAAACCGCGCAGGCGCTTGCGGTTCTCGTGCGCGAGCCGGAACGGCGGGTTGCCGTAGGTGAGCCAGCCGGCGCCCATGTAGAAGTTGATCTGGTCGGTGATCGTGATCGGGCCCTTGGCCATGCGCGGCAGCACCTGCCCCGGCGCGACGTCCTCCAGATACAGGGTGTCGCGGCCGCGGCGGTACTCGTTGTCGTAGGCCGCCTCGATTTCGGCGAGCTGCTCGTCGGTGTAGCGCGCCGGTTCGTCCTTGGCGTACTTGTCCTTGTCCGTGGTCTTGCGGCGCTCGGTATGCACGAACCAGTTGCAGCCGTCGATTACGGTGCGTTCCGAGGCGTCCCAGTACGCCAGCCCGTTGGTGACGATCGCGGACTTGCTGGCGAACTGCGACTGCTTCACCTGCACGTCCTGCACCCACTCGGCCTTGCACAGGCGCGTGCCGACCGTGAGCGGCGCGTAGTAGAAGTTCTCGCCGCCGGAGTGGAACAACTGCACGCCGCGCAACGCGCCGCGGGTGCGCTTCTCGAACTCGGGTGTCATCGGCTTGTTGCGCTTGACGCCCATGGTCATCTCAAAGCCGGGCGGCGCGATCGGCCCGCCCCAGCGCGTGCTCGCGCCGTAGTCGGGGTCCACGTACATGGGGTTGTCGTCGCCGATCGACCAGGCCCAGTGCCGCAAGGCGTCCGTGGATACCGCGGTGTTCCACGGCACCTCCAGGATGCCGTTGCGCAGCGTCGGGTTCGGGTAGCCGAAGCGCTCGCGCATGAGCGCGATGGTCTCGTCGGTGATCTGGCCCTGGATGAGGCCGTCGGCGGGGGCTTGGTCGGTCTGGCTCATGGTGTCGGTGCCGTACGTTGATGTTGCGGAGGGGTCCGGCGGGCTGTGCAGATATTCGTCCTGCGCGCGGACTTCACAGCCCGGAGAGATCGACGACGGCGACGCTGCCGTCACCGGGCGGCATGCCGACGCTGATGTCGGTGACCAGCGCCGCCGGCTCGCCGCCGAGGACGTTCGGGTAGCAGATGTTGAAGTCCGCGGGCATGCGGACCGGGTTCTCGCCGCCGGTCTTGACCACGAAGTGCGCGCCGTCGGCGCGAAAGGCGTGCAGTTCGCCGGTCATCGGCGTGGACAGGAACAGCGTGCCGCGGCGGCTCAGGCCGATGCCGTCGATGAGGCCCATGCCGCGCACGGCCGGCTCGGGCAAGGCGCCGCGGCGGAAGTCCTGCGGCGCGAGCCGGAACGCGCCGCCGCCGGCGGGACAGTGGAAGGAGCAGCTTCCGAACCAGACGGCGTCCTCGTCGCGCGCGGCGGCGATGCCGTTGACCCAGCCCGGGATCTCGATGCGCTCTACCGCGTCCGCCGCGCCGGCCGCCTCCAGCGCCAGCGCGTCCAGGCTCCCGCGCGGGATCCGGTACACCGCCGAAGGCACCGGCGCCGGCAGGAAGTCATGCGGGTTGCTGTTGGGGATGTCGCCGACGTAGAGATTGCCCTGCGCGTCGATTGCCAGGCCGTTGGGCTGGTCCAGGGCATTGAACTTCGCCGCGATCGCCGACCCCTCCCACAGCGGGATGCTGCCGTGCACGGTGCCGCGCAGGGGATCGAAGGCGATGATCCGCGGCCGGACGTGCTCGACCAGCACGGCGGCACCGGGCTCGGTGACCGGGCGCCCGCCCTCGGCCATGAACACCGTGCCGGCGGGAAACCGCGCCGTGCCCACCGGCAGCAGATCGCAGCCGAGCGTCCCGGTCAGGCCGGCGACGACGCGTTCGGCCTCCATGTGCACGCCCTGGGCGTCGATCCGCGCGCGAGACACGAACGCCTGCCCGGCCAGGTAGACCAGGCCCTGGCCGGCACGGTACGCCGGGTGGCCGACCATCATCGCGCAATTGCCGAATACGAAGCGCTCGCCGTCGGCGAGCAGCTCGGCGCTCTCCGGGTTGGTGCAACCGCCGATGCGGCCGAGCAATGGCGCGTTCCAGGGCGCCGGCGAATCCGAACGCATCCACTTGGGCATCTGCGGTAGACTCCGTGCCGCCCGCTGCGGCGGCCGCGGTTTTTTCGGGGTTTGCAGCTTAGCACGGCGGCCGCAATTCGTTGAACTCAATTGCCGGCGCGGGCACCACGGCGCGGTGGCGGAAGCATCCGTCGCGCCGGATCGGTGATCGCGGTCAAAACGCCGGCCCGAGTCCTGTGGTGGTATGAAAAAATGAAAACGAACCTCGCCCGATCGCTCTGCACCCTGTCGACCTTGCTCGCGCTGATCCTGCCGGCCGCCGCGGCCGAGGATGCGTCGGCAAAAACCCGCGCGGTGATGCGCGACGTGTTCGACGCCATCGCCTACCTGCTTCCGCTCAGCCTGCGCGGCAACCAGGGCGCGACGCCCGACGAGGCCCTGGTGAACGCCAAGCTCGACGTGCTCACCGCGTCGGCCAAGGCGCTGGCGGATCACGCCGGCGACAAGGACCGCGAGTTCGGACTGCTGGCACGCTCCTTCGAGCACGGCACGCAGGACATCCGCCGCGCCTTCGACACCCGCTACCCGGCGTTCGCCAGCTACGCGCTGATGGATCTCACCCAGCATTGCGCGGCCTGCCACTCCCGGCTGCCGGACCAGCACGAGAACGTCTTCGGCCAGCGGCTGATGGCGCGCATGAACGTCGATGGCCTCGCGCGCGAGGAACTCGCGCAGTTGTACGTCGCAACGCGCCAGTTCGATCATGCCCTGGAGGTGTACGAGAAGGTCCTGCTCGACCGCGGCGAGGATCCGATCGACCTGGATCTGGCCGGGGTGCTGGTCGAGTACATGCGGGTCTCGATCGGCGTGCGCCAGGACTTCGCGCGCCCGCGCCAGTTCCTGAAGCAGTTCCTCGGCCGGCCCGACCTGCCCTTCTACCTGCGCCAGCGGCTGCAGGCGTGGGACAAGCGCATGGCCGCGCTCGGCCCGGATCTCGCCGCCACGCCGAGCCTCGCGCTCGGGCGCCGGATCTTCGCCTCCGCCACCGCCGAAACCCCCGCGCCCGAGGGCCGCGAGCGCGTGATCGACGACGTCGTCGCCGCGAGCGTCCTGCGCCGCTACCTGCAGGATCAGCCCAGGGCGCCGGCCACCGAGCGCGCCGAAGCCTATTACCTGCTGGGGGTGATCGTGCTGCGCACCACCGGCTCCAGGCCACTGGTGCCGGAGATGGAACTGCTGTTCGAGGCCGCCATCCGCACCGCGCCGAACGGCCAGTTCGCGCGCACGGCCTATGCGCTGCTGGAGGAGTACGGCTTCGTGAACCAGCAGCACCTGGCCCGCACCGGCACCGACCCGGCCTTCATCGACATGCCCGCCCTGCGCCGGCTCATCGGCATCTGACTTATCCACCGCTTATCCCGGTGCCTGGCACCGGAAAATTTCCGGTGCCAGGCACGTGGATAAGTGAAGTCAGGCGTGGCCGACCGGAACGACGGGCTGGGATTCCGATTCGCTGACCAGCACGGTCATCAGGTTGGTGACCAGGCGCACGCGGTCGTCGTTGTCCAGGGCGACGGTGCGATCCTGCTCCAGGTGCTCCAGGGTCAGCTTCACCATCCCGACCGCGCCTTCGACGATCAGCGTGCGCGCAGCCACCACCGCCGCGGCCTGCTGGCGCCGGAGCATGGCGCCGGCGATCTCCGGCGCGTAGGCCAGGTGCGAGATGCGCGCCTCGAGCACCTCCAGCCCCGCCAGGCTCACGTGTTCCTGGATGGTCTCGATGAGCAATCGCGCGACCGCGGCCAGATCCCCGCGCAATGAGTTCCTGCCCTCGCCGTCGCCGTCGTACCAGCGCGAGCTGGCGACCTGCCGTACCGCCGATTCGCTCTGCATGGTGATGTAGGCGGTGTAGTCCTCGACATCGAACATCGCGCGTGCGGTGTCCGCCACGCGCCAGACGATCACCGCCGCCACCTCGATGGGATTGCCGGCGAGATCGTTCACCTTCAGGGCCGGCGTATTGAGGTTGTTTGCGCGCAGCGAGAGCTTCCTGGCGCGGTAGAACGGATTGACCCAGAAGAACCCGTCCCGGCGCAGCGTGCCGGCATAGCGGCCGAAGAACAGCATCACCGCGGCCTGGTTCGGCTCCAGGATGGTGAAGCCCTTGGCGAGGAAGAACAGCAGCGGCACGGCGAGGATGGCGGCGACCGGCGGCCCGCCGGCCGCGCCGCGGACGAGCGCGGCGATATCCAGGCCGAGGGCGGCCAGCCAGATGGCGAGCACGAACCAACCCGACAGGCTGCGTGCGTCCCGTTCCTCGATGGCATGGGGCATGGGTTCTCTCCGTGTGCGGTTTGCCGGCCCGCATTATGGTCCACGTGCGGGAGCGCGCACGACCGCGGCTGGATTAACATGCGTCGACGTACCCCTGCCTCGGAGACGCCGACCATGCCGAACACCCCGCCCGCACCGCGGACCGCCGAAGATCGCGTCGACGTTCCAAACCCGGGCGGCCGGCAATGAGCGCATCCGCCCCCGCGCGCGACGCCAGCCTGACGGCCGATGCCTCGGCGCTCACCAAGGCCTGCCACCTGCTCTACGATCCGGCGCCGCACATCCACGCGGATCGGTTCGCGCTGCCGCTGCTGTCGCCGCGCATGCAGGCGATCGCGCGCGACCCGGCGCAGGCGGAGCAGTATTTCCGGGTGCGTCTCGCCGGCCTCGAACCGCTGGTCGGGGAGACGCTCGCGCGCCACGCATTTGCCGAAGCCCATGCCGACGCCGCGTACGGACGCGGCATCCGCCAGCACGTGCTGGTCGGCGCCGGGCTCGACAGCTACGCGCTGCGGCGGGCCGGCGAGCCCGCGGATCTGCGCTTCTTCGAGATCGACCACCCGGCCAGCCAGGCGGTCAAGCGCGATCGGCTGGCGGCGATCGGCCGTGCCGACGCACCGATCGAATTCGTCCCGGTGGATTTCGAGCGCGACACCCTCGACGCCGGCCTGCGCCGCAGCCGCTTCGATCCGGCCCGCCCGGCGTTCTTCGCCTGGCTCGGCGTGGTGGTGTACCTCTCGCCCGAAGCGACGCGGCAGACCCTGGCGGCAATCGCCGCGGTCGCCGCACCCGGCAGCGAGGTTACCTTCGATTTCTTCCAGCCGCCGGAGATCCTGCGCGAGGAGGACGCGCGCAGCCTGCGCCTGTCCGACGCCTTCGGCCGCGAGCGCGGCGAGCCGAACATCGGCTATCACCGGCGCGAGGAGATGATCGCGATCGCGGCAGGCCTGGGCTACGAAGTGGCCGAACTGCTGCCCGGCACGCAGGTCACCGCACGCCACGTGCCGGCGCACCTGTCGCGGTACGCGATCCACGACGGCGTGCAGATGATCCTGCTGCGGCGGCCATGAAACGCCGCCGTGCCGTCCGGCGCGACTACCGGGCGAAGCTCAGGCCCAGTCGCGCGGGACGAGGAAGTGCTCGGTGAGCCGGGCCTCGGGCGTGCCCGGCTCGGCCTGCCAGTTGTAGCGCCACTTCACCAGCGGCGGCAGCGACATCAATATCGACTCGGTACGGCCACCGGACTGCAGGCCGAACAGCGTGCCGCGGTCGTAGACGAGGTTGAACTCCACGTAGCGCCCGCGCCGGTAAAGCTGGAAGTCGCGCTCGCGCTCGCCATGGGCCGTGCCCTTGCGGCGCTCGACGATCGGCAGGTACGCCGCCACATAGGCATCGCCAATCGCGCGCTGGAAGGCGAAGCAGCGCTCGAAGCCCCACTCGCGCAGATCGTCGAAGAACACTCCGCCCACGCCGCGGCATTCGTTGCGGTGCTTGAGGAAGAAGTATTCGTCGCACCACTTCTTGTAGCGCGGATAGACCTCGGCGCCGAACGGCGCGCAGGCATCGCGGGCCACGGCGTGCCAGTGGCGTGCGTCCTCCTCGAATGCGTAGTACGGCGTGAGATCGAAGCCGCCGCCGAACCACCACACCGGCTGCGCATCCTCCCTCTGGGCGGCGAAGAAGCGCACGTTCATGTGCGAGGTGGGCACGTAGGGGTTCAGCGGGTGGATGACCAGCGACACGCCCAGGGCCTGGAACGCGCGCCCGGCGAGCTCGGGCCGGTGCGCGGTGGCCGAGGCCGGCATCCCGGCCCCGTGAACATGCGAGAAGGCGATGCCGGCCTGCTCGAACACCGCCCCGCCGGACAGAACCCGGGTGCGCCCGCCACCACCCGCGGGCCGATCCCAGGCGTCCTCGACGAACCGGGCCCGGCCGTCGCAGCCCTCGATGGCGGCGCAGATCCGGTCCTGCAGGCCGAGCAGGTACTGGCGCACGGCCTCGATGTCGAACGTATCGGTCATGAAGTCACCCCGGGCTGGTCGGACCCCGGCATTGTAGGGTGGCTGCGCGCCTTCGCTACCGCGCAGCCGGCGCTTGCCCGTAGAATGCCGACCCCGTATCGCGAACCACGGCCGGACCATGAGCCCCCGCAGCGCCACGCTCCAGCGCGACACCAAGGAAACGCAGATCTCGGTGCGCATCGATCTCGACGGCACCGGCCAGGGCCGCTTCGACACCGGCGTGCCGTTCCTGGAGCACATGCTCGACCAGGTCGCGCGCCACGGCATGATCGACCTGGAGGTCAGCGCGCGCGGCGACCTGCACATCGACGCCCACCACACCGTCGAGGACATCGGCATCGCCGTCGGCCAGGCGCTGGCGAAGGCGCTCGGCGACAAGGCCGGGATCCGCCGCTACGGGCACGCCTACGTGCCGCTGGACGAGGCGCTCTCGCGCGTGGTGATCGACTGCTCGGGACGGCCGGGGCTGGAGTGGCACGTGGACTTCCCGCGCGCCCGCATCGGCGAGTTCGACGCCGACCTGCTGCACGAGTTCTTCCAGGGCTTCGTCAATCACGCCCTGGCGACGCTGCACGTGGACGCATTGCGCGGGGTGAACGCGCACCACGTCGCCGAGACCGTGTTCAAGGCCTTCGGCCGCGCGCTGCGCATGGCCGTGGAGCCCGATCCGCGCGCCGCCGGCACCATTCCCTCCACCAAGGGGACGCTGTAGGCGTGACGGCCCGTCCGTCATTGCGAGGCCGCGCGGCGGCCGCGGCAATCCCTGCGGCCTGGACGAATTCGGCGCCGCATGGGTCGACCGCCCTCGTCATTGCGAGGAGCGAAGCGACGAAGCAATCCACCCGCTGCCGCCGGCATCCAGGCCGCGCGGGTCGCTTCGCTGCGCTCGCGACGACGAAGGGGTGGTTCATGGCCACGATTGGCCGGGGCTGCCCCGGTTCTGCCTCGCGATGGCTGTGAGGTAACGCCCTTGCACACGCAAGCGCCATGGGAACGATAGCGGTCATCGATTACGGCGGCAGCAACCTGCGCTCGGTCGCCAAGGCGATCGAACACGTGGCGGCCGGCCGCGCGGAGGTCCTGGTGAGCGCCGATCCGGCCGTCATCGCCGGCGCGGAGCGCGTGGTGTTTCCAGGCCAGGGCGCGATCGGTGCCTGCATGACCAGCCTGCACGCGCTCGCGCTCGATGCCGCGGTAAGCGCGGCGATCACCAGCGGCCGGCCGTTCCTGGGGATCTGCCTGGGCCTGCAATCCCTGCTCGACGCAAGCGACGAGGACGGCGGCACCCGGGGCCTGGGCGCGGTGCGCGGGCGGGTGCGGCGCTTCACCGACGGCCTCACCGATCCCGCCACCGGCGCACGCCTGAAGATCCCGCACATGGGCTGGAACCAGGTGCATCAGGCCAGGGCGCATCCGCTCTGGTCCGGCATCGCCGACCACAGCCGGTTCTACTTCGTGCACAGCTACTACGTGGTGCCGGAGGATCCGTCGGTAATCGCCGCACGCACGGACTACGGCATCGACTTCGTCTCGGCCATCGCCACCGGCAATGTTTTCGCGACCCAGTTCCACCCCGAAAAGAGCCAGCGCGCCGGCCTGAAGCTGCTGGAGAATTTCATCGCCTGGGACGGCCGCGCACCCTGATCCGTGCCGGCGCGCACGCCCGGCGCAGCCGCGCGTGGCCCGATGGCCCCTGACTTGCTAACCTGTCAGGCATGAGCAGCCGCATCAGCCCCAGGCAGGATCCCCTCCGCTATCCCTACCGCGACCGCATCCCGGCCCCCGGCGAGCGCGTCGAACTCGCCCCCGGCGTGTTCTGGCTGCGCATGCCCATGCCCGGGCGGCTGAATCACATCAACGTCTGGCTGTTGCGCGACGGGAACGGCTGGATGCTGGTCGATACCGGCATCAACTCCGACGCCGTGAAGGGCTGGTGGGAGAAGGTGTTCGCCGACCAGCTCGAGGGCCTGCCGGTGACGCGCGTGCTGGCCACGCACATGCACCCGGATCACGCCGGCCTGGCCGGCTGGCTGGTGCAGCGCTGGGGGGCGGAGCTGTGGATGAGCCGCACCGACTTCTTCATGAGCCGGGTGATGTCCGGCGACCGCCCGAACGAGGCGCCCGAGGAAGCGATCCGGTTCTTCATGCGCGCCGGCCTGTCCCAGTCCCAGATCGACGCCTACAAGAAGCGCTTCGGCACCTTCGGCCAGGACATGACCCGCATGCCGGTGGGCTACCGCCGCGTGCGCGACGGCGAGTACATCGACATCGGCGGGCGCGAGTGGCGCGCTGCGTTCGGCCACGGCCACTCGCCCGAGCACATCTGCCTGTACTGCCCGGAGCTCAAGCTCATCATCGGCGGGGACCAGATGCTGCCGCGGATCACCCCGAACGTGAGCGTGAACCCCTCCGAGCCGCGCGCCAACCCGCTCAAGGACTGGCTGGAATCCTGCCAGCGCCTGCGCGAACTGCTGCCGGGCAACCTGCTGGTGTTGCCGGCACACGAGGATCTGTACTACGGCCTGCACGAGCGCATGACCGCGCTCATCGACTACCACGAGGACGCGCTCGAACGCCTCTACGACCTGTGCGCCGAGCCGCGCCGCCCGGTGGACGTGTTCCCGGTGCTGTTCAAGAACCCCGTGAACGAGTGGACCTGGTTCGCGGCCACGAACGAGGCCCTGGCGCACATCCACTGCGCGCTGGAACGGCGCATGCTCAAGGAAACCGTCGACGAGCACGGCGTGGTCTGGTACCGCCAGGCCTGACGGCACCGCCTCATTGCATCACACCCAGCCGGCGCAGTTCGAAGTAGCAGCGTGCGCAGGCGCGCACGTCCGCGAGCGCGCGGTGCGCGCCGTGCAGTTCCTCGGCGAACAGCTTCGCGTACAACTCGGCGAGCGTCGGCCACTTGAAGCCGTAGCGGCCCGGGAGCCGGCACCAGTCGGTGGAGGACTGCATGGTGCAGCGCCGCGGGCGACCCTCCACCACGTTGCGCCGCCCCGCGCGCAGCAGTTCCGCGCCGAGGATCTTCTCATCGAAGGCGACGTTGTGTGCGATCAGCGCCGATGCCCGCTCCATCTCCGCCTCGATCGCGTCCAGCACCGCGGCGAGCGCCACGCCCTCGCGCTGCGCGCGCTCGGTGCTGATGCCGTGCACGCGGGCCGCGTCCGCAGGAATGACGAACCCTTCGGGACGCACGATGTGCTCGGCGCTGGCGATCTCACGCCCGTCCTCCTCTACCGCGAGCCAGGCGATCTGCACCAGGCGCGGCCAGTTGCGCGTGTCGGAAGCCGGCGCCTTGTAGTTGCGCGGGATGCCGGTGGTCTCGGTGTCGAAGAACAGGAGCATGCGGGAGCGGCCGTGGGTGGGGTTGCCGCGCGAGTATGAACGCATCGTGCACGCCGGTCACCGGCGTGCCGGCGGCCAGCGCAGCCAGGCCAGGGCAATGAGCAGCGCGAAGGCGGTGTAGGCCCCGGTGAACACCCAGGCCGGTGCCTGCCAGTACAGCAAGCGTTCCACCCAATGGGCGACGAACGCCCCGGTGTAGCCGGTGTCCCCGGCCCTTGCACGCAGGAATGCTTCGAGCACGGTGAGCGGGCAATCCACGCCGAGCCACGCCTGCGCCGCGATGTACAGCATCGCGGCCAGGTGCGCGAGCCGGAACGGCCAGGCGTTCACGCCGCGCCAACCGCGCAGGTTGCCGGCGACGATGGCGGCGAGACCGCCGATCACGAACAGCACGATGGCAAAGTGCGCGATCATGACGGCGTCGGCGAGCAGGCGGTACAGCGTCGGCATGGCCCGGCATCCCGGCCGGCACGCGTGTGCCGGCAACGCGGAGAATTGTATGCGCCGGCACGGCGGTGATTCGAGGCCCGCCCCTACGTCGTCGCGAGCGCAGCGACGCGACCCACGCGGCGCCGGATTCGTCCAGGCCGCATGGATTGCCGCGGCCGCTGCGCGGCCTCGCAACGACGGGCGGCGCTCGTGGATCGCGCAGCGACGTCCGAGTCGATCAGATGGCAGTGGATGAAGTCAGTTCCGTCTGCGCGACAGAGCCAGTGCCGGCCGGGCGCGCTGGGCGGCAGGCATTGCAGGCCCTCATCGACACCTCGCCCGGACGGACAGGGCTAGCGTGGACGTTCGGGAAGCGCCTCGCAGGTACGTTTCAGTTCCGCGACGAGTCCCGGCGGACCGGTGACGGTGATTCCGATGTAGGTCTCGGCTTCGATCGCGAGCGCGCCACGCGGGCCTTCGGCTGCCCACGCGGCGACCTCCTGCGAGCCCGCCACGGCCCAGTCGCTGCCGGCGACGCGGTAGCCGAGGGACTCCAGCGCTTCGGCAAGGCGCTCACGCAGATCGGCGTCGTGCTCGGGCCCGGCAAGCCAGGTCTGCGTCTCGGAATCGTCCGTCACCGGCGGGCTCCTGCCGTCGCCTTCGCGCAGCGCAAAGATTCAGCTCAGCATCTGCGTCACGTCGACGTCGACCAACAGGTGCGCGGCGCCGCGATGGTAGCTCGTGTACGCGTTCCCGCCCAAGGCCACCGGGCCGCCTGCGTCGAGCAGCCAGCCCTGCGCCATCGACTGCACGGCGTCCCCGATGTCGCCGGTCACGACCAGCCGGTTCGACGTGGACGACAGGCCGAGCACGTCCAGCACGTCGAACAGCAGGTGATTGGCGCCCATGCCCGTCAGGTCGATGCGCTCGATATCGACCAGCACCCGGCCTGCCAGGCCGCTCAAGTCGATCGCCTGGCCGAGGATCGACGGCAGGACGGTGTCCTCGCCGCTTCCGCCATCGATGCCGGCATCCAGGTAGTCGAAGTACAGCCTGTCGTCGCCGGCGCCGCCGACCACGTTATCCGCGCCGCCGGCAGCGTCGATCGTGTCGTCCCCGCCGCCACCGACCAGCCTGTCCGCGTCCGGCGTGCCCGAGAGCGTATCAGCCCCCGCACCGCCCGCGACGACACCCACGTCGCGAAAGTCCCGGCCATGGACGACGTACACCGCACCGGAGTCCGTCACGCCCGGCATGCCGATCAGCAGGTCGTCGAAGCCGTCGCCGTCGACATCCCCGGCCCCCGCGACCGATTGCGGGCTCCCGACCGGCAGTCCGTGCAGGATCAGGGCGCGCCCGGCGTCCAGTGCGCCGAGATCCATCCGTGCTTCCAGGGCCGGGCCGCCGAAGACGACGTAGGTCACGCCGTGGCTGAAGCCGGAAAAACTTGCGTCGATGATGATGTCGTCGTAGCCGTCCGCATCGATGTCGCCGGCTGCCGCCGCTGCGCGCGTCTGGTTGGTCGATACCTGGGCGCCATGCATCTCGAAACCGCTTGAACCGTCGAGTGCAGCCAGATCCACCGTGGCACCGATTCCGTCGGATCGCCCGTAGACGACGTACACATGGCCTCGCTGCGCCGTGTAGCCACCTTCGAACGGTGCCGTGACGATCAGGTCGTCGAAACCGTCGCCGTTGACATCCCCGGCCGGAGAGACCGTGCTGCCCGCGCTGCCCGGCGGCCCGGCACCAATGAGTCGAAAGCCGTTGGTTCCGTTCAGCGCCGTCGGGTCGACGACGGACGGAAAGGATCCCGGACTTCCGAAAATCACGTAGGCCGCACCGGCGCCAGACGCGTCCCCGGGCGCCCCGATGGCCACGTCCGCGTAGCCGTCGCCATTGAAGTCCCCGGCGGACCCGACCGAGAACCCGAGCCGGTTGTTCGCGGCCGGGCCAGCAACCCGGATTCCATTGCTGCCGTTGACTGCGCCCAGGAACGCGCTCGGCGGATAGCCGCCGGCGGCGCCATACACGACGTACGCTTCGCCCGCAGTGAGCAGGCCGCCCGGCGCCGCCTGCGGCGCACCGATCGCCAGATCCGCATAGCCGTCGCCATTGAAGTCGCCGGCCGAGGCGATGGACGTCCCGCTGC
Organism: Gammaproteobacteria bacterium; assembly: GCA_050183625.1. GTDB lineage: Bacteria > Pseudomonadota > Gammaproteobacteria > JADZEE01 > JADZEE01 > JBFXBD01. The sequence goes on along the minus strand of JBFXBD010000089.1, from coordinate 3,310 downwards.
GATCCCCGGCGGCAATGCCGTCGAGCCGCACGCCATCGCTGCCGTCCAGCAAGGCCAGGTCGAGATTCGGCGCAAACCCCGCGCCGCCACCAAACACGGCGAACGTCTCGCCGGCCCGTGCCCCGGCACCTGCCAACGCGCCCCGCGCGCTGACCGCCACGTCGGCATAACCGTCGCCGTTCAGGTCCCCGGCACCGGCCGAGGCCCAGCCGGTACCGTCGTGGCCATCGATGCCGTCGAGCCGGAACCCGTTGCTGCCATCCAGGCTGCCGAGATCGAATTCCGCGCCCGATCGATCCGGCCTCCCGAACACGACGTAGGCTTCGCCGAAGGCGGCACCGTCGTTGGTGGCGCGATCGGCACCGATGACGATATCCGCGTAGCCGTCCGCGTTGACATCCCCCGCGCCCGACACCGACCAGCCGGCGGCGTCACCGGCGTCGATGCCGTTCAAGCGGAATCCGTCGCTGCCGTCGAGTTGGGCAAGATCGATGAGCCCCAGCCCGAGATCGACGGTCATGCGTGCGTCGATCAACAGGTACGCTTCGCCCTGGCTCAGCGTAAGGTAGTTCGTGCCCTGCCAGAACGCCATGCCGCCGAACCGCCACCCCGCCGAGCCGGTGACGACATCGTCGGCATCGCCGTGGATTACCAGTCCATTCGAATCCGAGACCGAGACGACATCCTGCGCGGTCAGCGTCAGGCGATTGGCGCCGGTACCGGTGAGATCGAACCGCTCGATTGAACGAAACAGCGGCGAAGAAGCGGAGTAGTCCATGCCCGCGCCGGCGAATACGGCGGTATCGTCACCGTCGCCGCCGTCCACCAGCACATCGAGTGCATCGAACACCAGGCGGTCGTCGCCAGCATTTCCGATCAGGCTGTCCGCGCCGTCGCCCCCGGTCAGCACGTTGGATGCGGAGTTTCCGGTCAACGTATTGGCCAGGTCATTGCCGGTCGCGTTGATCACGGTGCTGCCGGTGAGTTCCAGGCGCTCGACCTCGGCGGAAAGCGTGAACGACACGCTGCTGCGCACCGTATCCAACCCCTGGCCGGCGGTTTCGACCACGACATCCAGGACATCGTCGACGATATGGACGTCCGAGCCCGGGCCGCCGACGAGCAGGTCGGCGCCGGCGGCGCCGTCCAGAACATCGTCGCCTTCACCGCCGCTCAGGACGTTGGCCGCGGCGTTGCCGATGATGGTGTTCCCGAGCGTGTTTCCGGTGCCGGTCACCGCCGTGCCGGTCAGGCGCAGGATCTCGACTTCCGCGGGCAGGAGCAGATCCACGCTGCTGATGACCGTGTCGACACCCTGCCCCGGCAGTTCAATGATTGACGTTGAGGCGTCGGCGACCACGTAGGTGTCGTTTCCGGCACCGCCTGCGAACACGTGGACACCGGAGATCGACTCAAACGTATTGTCGAGATCGTTGCCCGTACCGGTCAGGTTGGCGGTGCCGGCCAGGATCAGCCGCTCGACATTTTCTTCCAGCGTGTGGCTCACGCTCGCCGTCACGGTGTCGAATCCGGCGCCGGGATCCTCGATCACGCTGTCGCCAGCGGAGTCAACGGTGTAGGTGTCGTCGCCCGCCCCCCCGCGCAGGACATCCGCGCCCGCACCGCCGTCGAGCCGGTTCGCGGCGGAATTTCCGACGATCACGTTGGCCAGATCGTTGCCGGTGCCGTCGATCGATGCCGAGCCCAGCAGCGTGAGATTCTCGACGTGGTTGCCGAGGATCTGCGACATCGCGCTCTCGACGGTGTCGACGCCTTCGCCTTCCAATTCAATGACGCTGTCGCCCGCGGAATCGACACTGTACCGATCATCCCCCGGGCCGCCTTGCATGACGTCGGCCCCGGCGCCGCCGTCGAGCCAGTCGTCGCCGGCCTGCCCGCGGAGCGTGTCGTCGCCGCCGGAAGCGTGTATGACGTCATTTCCGCCAGCGCCGTCGACGATGCTGGCCAAATCACCCGCTTCCTGGAAAACATTGTCGAGTTCGTTGCCGAAAATCGTCAGGCCGGCGCGAAAAATCGCGGCTTCGACATTGGGCGGGAGGGTATAGCCGACTCCCACCATCACCGTATCGAATCCCTCGCCCGGCAGTTCGACGATGATGTCGTCCTTCCAGCCCCCGATCACGTAGGTGTCGTCGCCGGTCCCGCCGATCAGCGTGTCAATGCCGTCGCTGCCTTCCAGGAGATCGTTACCGCCACGGCCGTCGAGAGTGTTCCTGCCGATGGTCCCGGTCAGACTATTGGGAAGGTCATTGCCGACGGCATCGATGTCGGCCGTGCCGGTCAGCGTCAGTTCTTCGACGTAATCAGGAAGCGTGAAGCTGATCGAGCTCGTGACGCGGTCGTAACCATACGCGGCGTCTTCGACAATCGTATCGCCTGGGTCGTCGATGAAGTACGCATCGCCATCGGGGCCTCCGACCATGGTGTCGGCACCGGGTCCACCATCGAGCCGGTCACCGTTGTATCCGCCCTCGAGATAGTCCGCGCCACCACCACCATAAAGGCGGTCTGCACCGGTGTTGCCGATGATGCGGTTGGCGAGTTCGTTCCCGCGCAGTTCGCCATCCAAGCCGACCGTCCGGATCAGGTTTTCGACATTTGCAAAAAGGGGGACGCCGGTCTTCCAGTCGACCGTCAGAACGGTGTCGATGCCTTCTCCCGGGCTCTCGATGACCGACTCGGACGCGGTGTTCCCCTGGGTGACGAAGCCCAGGATCACATACGTATCGTCGCCCGTGCCTCCGGCGAGCAGATCAGGGCCGCCGCGAGACTCCAGGCGGTCGTTGCCTCCCAGGCCGGTCAGCACATTGCGACCCGGGTTTCCAATGATCAGGTTGTCGAACGCATTGCCCGTGCCGTCGATACTGCCGGTACCGAGCAACGTGAGGTTTTCAATCTCGGCAGGCAGCGTCCGTGTCAGCAGGGACTCGATGGTGTCGATGCCCCCGCCCGCGGCCTCGATCACCAGGTCCGCCGCGGCATCCACGACGTAGGTGTCATTCCCGGCGCCGCCGGTGAGCGTGTCGTTGCCGGCGCCGCCGTCGAGCCGGTTGTTGCCGGCATTGCCGACCAACGTATTGTTCAGGGTGTTGCCGGTGCCATCGATGTCGGCCGAACCCTGCAGCTCCAGCTTTTCTACATTCGCGGCGAGGATGTAGCTGACGCTCATAGGTAGGATCTTATAACGCTCTGATCCGTGAACCTTTTCGTTCGCCATCGATCAGATCCCGCAGTGCCGCGTTCGGCGGCGTAGTGCGGGAGATCTGCGGTGGCGAGGATCGATGCATCG
>JBFXBD010000088.1:0-22469 GCA_050183625.1 Gammaproteobacteria bacterium | reverse complement strand
GTTTAACGCTGATATGTGCCTTCGTTTCGAGCCGAGTACCGGGTGGGTCGGTCGGCTACCGCTGCGCAGGCCATCCATGGCCTGCTCCGCTGCCGCGATCGGGGCGCTATGCCATCCATGGCCCGCTTGCGATCGCAGGCCGCCGCCCGACCCACCCGGTCCTCGGCCCGCAGGCGCAGTGAAGTTCGAAGCGTCGAGACTTTGTTCGGGGACTGAACGACGGCTCCAGTTGCGATCAGGTGGGCGTGGACCCAACGCGCCATCGCGGCAGGGTCGGGGGCCACGGGTATCTTGCAGGAGGCAAGATACCCGTGGTTCCCGAGCCGGATCGAAGCCACCGGGCAGCGCCAAACGAGATGCATCCGGTGACCGCAGACTCGGACTCCCCGAGCAGCGTAAAACGCGATGCAAGCGGTGACCGCAGACTCGGACTCCCCGAGCAGCGTAAAACGTGATGCAAGCGGTGACCGCAGACTCGGACTCCCCGAGCAGCGCCGGTGGCGCCGGGTTCAGCCCTGGGTGGCCGGGTACATCACCTCGTTGGCGAAGCGGTCCAGGCCGTCGAGCGAGGCCTGCAGCGTCTTGCCGCCGGCGGACAGCATCTTGTTGCCGAACACCACCCGGTGCACGCCGGCATCGCGCAGGCGGCGCAGCGTGTCCACCGTCGGCAGCGTCTCGTGGGCGATGGTGATGTCGAACGGGCCGTCCGAGCCGCGCAATGCACGCAGTTCCTTCACCCGCGCCGCGGCGCTTTCGGGCGTGTGGTGCATGCCATACCAGCCATCGCCGCAGCGTGCCGCGCGCTTCAGTGCGATCGGCGTCTCGCCGCCGACCAGGATCGGAATGCTGCCGTGTGCCGGCTTGGGCTCGAAGCCGATTTCCTTGAACTGGTAGAACTTGCCCTCGTGCGCCACCAGGCGCTCGCTCCACAGCCGGCGCATGATGCCGATGATTTCCTCCATGCGCGCGCCGCGGTGATCCCAACTCGCCTGCAGCGCGTCGAACTCCTCCTTGAGCCAGCCCGAGCCGACGCCGAACAGCACCCGCCCGCCGCTGAGCACGTCCAGCGTGGTGACGTTCTTGATCATCGCCAGCGGCTGGCGGATCGGCAGCACGAAAATCCCGGTGCCGAAGCGGATCTGCTTCGTCTGGCCGGCGATGTAGGCGTAGGTGAGCAGCGGGTCGTACAGCGGCGTGGTCGGCAGCGGCGCGCCGGCTCCGGGGTTGTACGGGTACTTGCTCTCCACATGGCTCGGAAACACGATGTGCTCGCCGATCCAGAGCGAGTCGTAGCCGAGTTCGTCCGCCTTGCGGGCAATGGGCAGCATGAATTCCGGCCGGACTGGAAAGAAGCTGATTCCAATCTTCACTGTAGTTCCTCCCTCGGGTGGTGGGGCTGGCGGGTCAGTCTTCGTCGTCCGGCATGCCAGGCAGCCGCGAGCCGGGCGGGCGTTCGATGAAACGGCGCACGGTGCCGCGGCCGCCCTCGGCGAGTGCGGCGATGCGCTCGCGCACCGCCTGGTCGGTTTTCGTCGGCCTCGACTGGCGGCGCTGGTGGTCGAGCCAGGTCGGGCTCTCGAAGCGCTCGACCCACAGCACCGGGTCGTCGATATCCTGGCATATCGACCAGTCGCGCGCACCGTCGCGGCGGCGGATGCGGCCGAGTTCGTTGATCAGGGAGAGGAACTCCGGCGCGTCGTCGGGCGCGATCCGGTATTCGATGGACAGCACGATCGGCCCCGAGGATGGCTGCAGTTCCAGTTCCGGCTCGGCCACCGGCGCGCCGCCATGCGGATCGAAGCTGCCGGTTTCGGGCGTGGGAATGCGCGCCCACGGCGCGATCAGCCCGGAGCACAACAGCGCCGCGCCGGCCAGGCACATGGCCACGCGCAGGTCCGCGGCATGGGCGATCTCGCCCCACATCCAGCTTCCGGCGGCCAGCCCGCCGAACGCCAGCGTCTGGTAGATCGCCAGGGTGCGCGCGGTGACCCAGCGCGGCGAGGAGAACTGCGTGGAGACGTTGACGGTGAGCAGGGCGAGGATCCACGTCCCGCCCGCGAGCATGTAGGCGGCCGCGGTCAGCAGCAGCCACGGTGACAGGCCGATGGTCAGCGCCGCGCCGGCGGCGGCGAAGCTCATGATCTGCACCAGCCGGTCATTGCTGAAGCGCGTCCGCAGGGTGGTGTTGGAGAGCGCGCCCAGCACCGCGCCGACGCCGAAGCCGCCCAGCAGAAGGCCGTACATGCGCGCGTCGCCGCCGTGCAGGTCGCGGGCGACCACCGGCATCAGCGCCTGGACTGCCGCAAACGAGACGGTGAATGTGGTCGCGCGGATATAGATGGCGACCAGAGGCGGCGACAATCGCACATAGCGCAGCCCGGCCAGGATCGCGGCGCCGAGCGGCTCGGGCGGCAATGGATTGTGCGGCCGCGGCGGGCGCCAGAAGTAAATCACCAGGATGAGGCCGAGGTAGGAAATCGCGTTGACGACGAACGCGACCGCGGCACCGGCGGAGGCGACGATGATGCCGCCGATGGCCGGGCCGACGCTGCGCGCGGAGTTGAACCCGAGCGAGTTCGCCGACACCGCGGCCGGGATCTTGTCGCGCGGGACGAGATCCCCGACCGACGCCTGCCAGGTGGGCGACAGGATCGCCGCGCCGCAGCCCACCACGAAGGTGAATACGAGCAGCAGCGTGGGCGTGATCGCGCCGTGCAGGGCCAGCACCGCGAGCGCGACGGCGCCCGCCGCCGCCAGCAGTTGCGAACCCAGCATGACGATGCGCTTGTCGTACGTGTCCCCGAGGGCGCCGGCGATCAGCGACAGGGCGAAGAACGGCAGCGAGTTCGCCGCCACCACCAGCGCCACCCAGTCCGGCGAGGGCGCGATGGTCGACATCAGCCAGGAAGCGCCGACGGTCTGGAACATGCCGCCAAACGACGAGAACAGCGACGCCGTCCAGAACAGCGCGAAGGTGCGGTAGCCGAACGGCGACAGTGTGGCGGCGCGCCAGCGTGCGAACCGCGAGGCGGCGGGCCGGGGCGGATTCTCGGGGGACTGGGGATTGTCGGGGGCGGTGTTGCGGGTCACAAACTCTGGTTCATAGGTGAACGACGCTACGGGTGCCGCAAGCGTGCCTGACTCGGGTCCGGAATTCCAGATTGCGCGGCGGTTCTGCGGACGGCTGAGGCGAAGTGCGCGATCCTGCAGTTCCGTTTCGCCCGCAGGCGGGACGCTCGATCCGCCTGTTGCCCCGACCGGGTACCCGCTCGCCGCCCGGGCCGGAGTTGCCAGTACCCCGGGATTGCCCGACATTGTCGCGATGGACACCTGGGACACGATCATCGTCGGCGCCGGCTCGGCCGGCTGTGTGCTCGCGAACCGGCTGTCCCAGGATCCGGGCCACCGCGTGCTGCTCATCGAGTCCGGCCCGCCGGACCACAATCCGTTCATCCATATGCCGCGTGGCTTCGGCCGTACCCTGGCCGACCCGCGCCTGATGTGGTTCTTCCCCACCGAGCCGGAGCCGGGCAACGGCCAGCGCCCGTTCGTCTGGATGCGCGGCCGCACCCTCGGTGGCTCGAGCGCGGTGAACGGGATGATCTACGTGCGCGGCCAGCCCTCCGACTACGACGGCTGGGAGGCGCTGGGCAACCCCGGCTGGGGCTGGCGCGACATGCTGCGTGCCTTCATCGCCATCGAGGATCACGAACTGGGCGCGGACGAGTTCCGCGGCGCCGGCGGCCCGCTCAGGATCTCGATCCAGCGCTATAGCACCCCGTTGACCGAAGCGGTGATCGCCGCCGCGGGCGAGCTGGGCGTGCCGCGCAAGGAAGACATCAACCGGCCGGATCTGGAAGGCATCGGCTATACGCCGTGCACGATCTGGAACGGGCGGCGCGTGAGCTCGGCCGACGCGTTCCTGGCGCCGATCCGACGCCGGCCGAACCTCACCGTGATCACGGATACGCAGATCGACCGGATCGGCTTCGAGGGTAGGCGCGCGCGCAGCGTCCTCGGCCAGCGCGGCGGGCAGCCGTGCGAACTGCGTGCCGCTCACGAAATCATCCTGGCAGCGGGCACGATCCAGTCCCCGCGGCTGCTGCAGCTTTCGGGGATCGGGCCGGCCGCGCATCTGCAGGCGGCGGGGGTGCAGGTGCTGCACGACAGCCCCGGCGTGGGCGGCAACGTGCGTGAGCACAAGCTGGTGAGTATCCAGCACCGGCTCTCGCGGCCGCTGAGCTACAACCACGCCTTCTCGGGCCTGCCGCTGGTGTGGAATACGCTGAAGTACTTCGCCGCCCGGCGCGGCGTGCTCGCCAACACCTATGACGTGAACGCCTTCATCCGCTCGCGGCCCGACCTGCCGCGCCCGGACGTGCAGCTCACCATGTCGGCGTTTTCGCTCGATGTGGCCGGCGGCGGCACCGGCTTCGATAGCTTTCCCGGCATGAACCTGTACGGCTACCCCGTGCTGCCCGAGAGCACGGGCACGATCCGCATCCGCTCGGCGGATCCACGCGCGCCGCTGGAGATCCGCTCCAACTACCTCACGGCCGAGGCCGACCGGCGCGCGACCGTGGACATGTTCCGCTTCATGCGCAGGCTGCTCGCGCGGCCGGTCATGGCACCGTTCCTGGCAGGGGAAACCGTGCCGGGGGCAGGGGTCCAGTCCGACGAGGAAATCCTCGACGCCTGCGCGCGCGACAATTCCGGCGCGCACGCGGTCGGCTCGTGCAGGATGGGAGCGGACGCACTCGCGGTGGTCGACGCGCGCCTGCGCGTGCGCGGCGTGGAAGGCCTGCGGATCGTCGACCTGTCCGTGATGCCGACCCAGGTCTCGGGCAACACCAGTGGCCCGGCCATGGCATTGGCCTGGCGCGCGGCAGAATTCATTCTCGACGACCGCCGCTGAACTGCTTGCGGCGGCGTCGCGCGCGGCGGGTCCTTCACGAGCGCCCGGCCGCGTATACTCCCGGGGACGGTGCGGTGCGCGATCGAACGATGCGCCCGGCCTTGCCGATGGCCGCAGTCAGGGGGTAGCGACGATGGATTCCAGGATCCCGGTTCCCGCGCACATCCCGGACCGCGTGGTGCGGGATTTCGACTTCTACAACCTTCCCGGCACCGACGGCGGCGTCAGCGCCGAAATCCACGTCGACTGGAAGCGGGTGCAGGACACCTTTCCGGACGTGTTCTGGACCCCGCACCACGGCGGGCATTGGGTGCTGACGCGGTTCGCGCAGATCGAACGCCTGCTGCTGGACCACGGGACGTTCTCCAGCCGCCGGGTATTCCTGCCGGAGGGGATCATGCCGTTCCTGATCCCGGTGCAGTTCGATCCGCCCGAGCACGCCAGGTACCGCCGCCTGATGGCGCCTGCATTCACGCCCGCCGCGCTCGCCCGGGCGACCGATCGGGCCCGGCGCGCCGCGGTCGAATGCATCGAGGAGATCGCGCAGCGGGGCTCGTGCGAGTTCATGGAGGACTTCGCCGGCGTGATGCCGGTAGTGGCGTTCCTGAACCTGGTGAACCTGCCCGAGTCGGATGCCCCGTACCTGCACGGCCTGGCGCGCCGCACCTCCACGCTGCGGGGCGACGCGCCCCAGGCCTGGGTCGAATTGGCGGACTACGTCAAGGGACAGATCGACGAGCGCCGGAAATCTCCGCGGGAGGATCTCATCAGTTCGCTGCTGACGGCCCGCGTCGACGACCGGCCGCTCACGGACGACGAGATCTTCAGCATGTGCATGCTGGTCGTGTCCGGCGGCCTGGACACGGTCGCGCACATGACGACCTTCGCGGCCTGCTTTCTGGCGCAGCACCCCGATCACCGGCGCGGCTTGATCGCCGATCCGGGCCTGCTCGACAACGCCGTGGAGGAGGTGGCGCGCCGATTCGGCACCAGCAACCTTGGCCGCGTCGCGGTGCACGACACCGAACTTGGCGGCGAGCGGATCAAGGCCGGGGACATGGTCGTGGGCATCTTTCCGCTCGCCGGGCTGGACGAGCGCATGCACCAGGATCCGCTGGCCGTGGACTGGGGACGCAAGCTCACCCGCCACCTGGCGTTCGGTGCCGGCGTGCACACCTGCATCGGCATCCGGCTCGCCAAGCGCGAGATCCGGATCTTCCTGGAAGAGTGGTTGAAGCGCATTGCGGATTTCCACCTGGCCGAAGGCACGCAGCCCCGGATGCGCAGCGGCCTCATCAATCTCATCAACGACGTGCATCTGGTCGTCGGGTGATTATCGGTTTTCCGGGCAGGACAGGCGATTGCGAATAGGGAGTGGAGCACCAATGACCGACGAAACATCCGCCGCGATGTTCGACCAGGGGCTGGACTGGCTCGCCAGCCACCGCCAGCTCTATCTGTCCACCCGCGGGGCGAAGGGTCACCTGATGGACCTGACGTTCAGCGGCGGCAAGCCGTTCTCGACGCACCTGATGCTTCAGCACTTCGGCAGGAAGAGTGGAAAGTCCTACGTCTCGGTCCTGCTCTACGGCCACATCGGCGGCGAGTTCGTGATCATCGGTTCCAAGGGCGGCGCGGATCATCATCCGTACTGGTACCAGAACCTCGTCGCACGCGAGGAGGCCCGGTTCCAAATCGCGACCACGGCCTGCCGGGGCACCTGGCGGCAGGCGCAGGGCCAGGAACGCGAGGAGATCTGGAAGCTCATGGTTCGGTACTACCCGACGTTCGCGCAGTACCAGGCGTCCACGCAGCGGCAGATCCCCGTCGTGCTGCTCAGGCCGATCGAGGAGATCCCGGTCTTCACCGAGGCCGACGCAGGTTGAACCGCCGCCGGTCATTGCGAGCGCAGCGAAGCAATCCACGCGCTGCCGGTGGCATCGAGGCCGCTTCGTCATTGCGAGGCCGCGTAGCGGCCGCGGCAATCCAGGCGGCTTCGACGAACCCGGCGCCGTATGGGTCGCTTCGCGTGCGCTCGCGACGACGAAGGGGCGGTTCAAGGCTTCAATGCGCCGGGGTCTGGCTAGGTTCGGCCTCGAGATGACGCAGCGGCGCGGGCTCAGATGCGGTAGCGGCGCCGGATGCCGTCGAAGCGCTGCTTCCACTGCGCGCGGCGTTCCTCGGCCGTGACCTTGCGGCTGTCGGCCGGCAGCACCGACGCGAGATCCTTCACCTTGACCACACGGGTGTGGATAGGCGGGCGCGTGCGGCTGAGCACATTGCGGTACATCAGGTAGCCCTCGCCGAAGCCCTGGGTCTCCAGCCAGTTGTGATAGCCCGGATCCTCGTGCGTCATGACGAGGCGCACGCGGCCATCGCCGTCCACGGTGGCGCGGCTGGGCGTGTAGCTGATGTTGCGGTACAGGTAGTCCATGCTGTTCCAGAACACGCCCATGTTGGTGAACATCCACAGGCCTTCGTAGCTCTGGAACTCGACGATCAGCGCCTCGTCCGGCGCGAGCTGCCAGCGCATCGTCGTGACGAAGCGGCCGCGGCGCACGTCGCGTTCCTCCGGTGCGCCGGTGGTGGCGCTGCCGGTGTCCGGAAATGCGTTGATGAGATCGGCGCGTGCGTCCACGCCCAGGTTGAGCTGGTGATCCGGCCAGTCCTGCATCGCGCCGGAGAGGAAATTGCCGGCCCACTGCACGGCTTCCAGGATGGTCTCGTGGGTGGGCATCGGCCGCGGCCCCTCCATGTCGACACGCTCGATGCGGTACTCGGCGGAATCCTCGTCCCAGCGGTCGAAGCCCTGGCGCAGGAACAGCTTGCGCGACCCGGGGGTGGTCGGCAGCCAGTTCGGTTCCCGCTTCGGGCCACCGATCCAGAGCACGAAGCTGCCGTCCCACTCGGTCTTGAGTTCATGGCCGAAGATGTTGGCCTCGGGCGTATCGCCGAACGGCTCGTGCAGGTTGCGGTGGTTGGTGCCGTAGTAGGCATCGGTTTCCGGCCGCGGACCCTGGACGGTGAAGTTCAGGAACCGTGCCGTGCCCTTCCTGCCGCTGATCTTGTAGACCGAGTTGCCGTCGATCCAGGCCTGCAGGTAGACGAAGTCGGCGTTGTCGCCGCCGAGCTTGCGATCCGGCGCGCAGAACGCATGCAGCGCGGGAAAGCGCGTATCGCGCGTTTCCAGGGCCAGATCGAAGGCCTGGCTGAGGTTCTGGGTCAGGAACCGGAAGCCGTCCGCGCGCTGCAGCGAAGTCGGCGGGTTGTAGTCCTTGAATACGAGATCGCCGGCCTGCTTCAGGCGGTCGCAGAAGTCGTGCCACGCCTGCCGAAGCGGTGCGTCTACCGGGCTGTCGCCGAAGGCCATGTTCGTCGTCCTCGTGTTTGCGATGGGCGAATCATAGCGCCGCGCCGCGACCGGTGTCGCATCGATCCCATTACCCCGTCATTGCGAGGCCGCGCAGCGGCCGCGGCAATCCACGCGGCCTGGACGAATTGGGCGCCGCGTGGGTCGCTTCGCTGCGCTCGCGACGACGATGGGGTGGCTCATGGCCGCCATCGGCCGGAACCTGGCCCGGTTCGGCCTCGCGGCGACGAGGGGGCGGATCAGTCGAATACGAATTCGGCGCGGTGCGCGGCGGTCCAGTCGGCCAGGGACAGCAGCGGCACGCCGTAGCGCGCCAGCGCCGGGATCGAGGCCCGGTAGCCGAACTCGTTGGTCCACTCCTGGCTGCGAACCCAGCCGACGTTCTGGCCGCGGGCGCGGACCTCGTCCGGTGCGAGGGTGATTGCGCGAATGTCGCGGCCCAGCACACGGCCCAGGGTCGCGGCGATCTCCGCGATCGTCGGAGCCTCGGCAGCGAGATCGATGTTCTGCCCCGCGAATTCGCCCGCGCGCGTGAACGCCGCGCAGGCGAACGCGCCCACATCTGCCGCACTGGTCATCTGCAACACCGTGTCCGCGCGCATGGCGGTCACGATTTCGCCGCGGCGCAGATCCGGGAACATCGAATCGACCTTCGGCGGGATGAAGTTGTCGGCGAGAAATGCCGGGCACAGCACCGTCCAGCGCGCAAAGCCGGCGTTGCGCACCATCTCCTCGACGTCCCACTTGGCGGTCCAGTAGTCCTCGTACCAGTAGCCGGTGCCCCAGCGCGGAAAGCTCCTGTGCACGTTCGTTCCGCACACCGAGGTATGCACCAGGTGCGCGATGCCGGCACGGCGCGCCGCCTCCACGAAGGCGCGGCCGTAGCGGCGTTCGTGCCTGCCGACCAGGGGGACGAGGAACGCACCGCCGGCACCGGCGCAGGCCGCGTCGAGCGAGGCCGGGTCGTCGAAGTCGCCGCGTGCGACCTGGGCGCCGAGCGCGGCGAGTGCGCGCGCCGCCGGGGCATCCGGGTTGCGCGCCAGGATCCGAACCGGAATGCCTGCCCGCAGCAAGGCGCGCGCCGCGGCGCCGCCCTGCGCGCCGGTGGCGCCGGTGACCAGGACCAGGGAGGGTGCGTTCATGGGGTCGGCTCCATTGCGGTTGTCGTCAGCGCCAGGCGACCGGCAGCGTACGCCGGCCCCAGAAGTTGAACGCGCCGATGCGCGTATGCGGCCCCGCCAGTCGGATATCCGGCAGGCGTTCGACGAACAGCCGCAGGGCGATGGCGGCCTCGCGCCGCGACAGTGGCGCACCCGGGCAGAAGTGCGCGCCGGCACCGAAGGCCATGTGCCGCCGCAATTGTTCGGGCGGACGGTCCAGGCTGAACTCCTCGGGGTGATCGAACAGCGCCGGATCGCGGTTCGCCGATCCCCAGGCGAGGCGCACCTTCGACTTGGCCGGGATCTCCACGCCGTGTACCTGTACCGGGCACAGCGTGGTACGCCACATCGAGAGCGTGGGCGGATCGAAGCGCAGGCTTTCCTCGAGCGCGGTCTCCACGAGCGCCGGCTCGCGTCGCACGCGCGCCCAGCGCTCCGGCACCTCCAGCAGGCGCCACATGCAATTGGTGATCAGCGAGGTGGTCGTTTCGTTGCCGCCGATCATCAGGCCCATGAGCGTGAACTCGATCTCGTGATCGGTGAGCGGGCGGCCCTGGAAGGTGGCGACCGTGAGCCGGGAGATGACGTCGTCGGTGATCTCGCGGCCGAGATTGCCTTCGCCGGGCGCGGCCACGCCGGCGGCGGCGAGCGCTTCGCGGCGCCGCGCGACGCAGCCGCGGAAGAACGTCGCGACTTCGCCGTAGACCTCGAAGAAGCGCGTGTCGTCCAGCCCGAAGCCCGCCGAGGAGATGTCGTCCGACCATTGCTTGAAGCGCGGCGCGTCCGCGGGATCCACGCCCAGGATGTGGCCGATGACTGCGACCGGCAGCGGGCAGGCGAAGTCGTCGTGCAGATCGCCGCGATCGCGCTCCAGCATGCGGTCGATGAGGCCGTTCGCGGTCGTCGTGATGAAGCCTTCCAGGGCGTCGACCGCGCGCGGCGCCAGCCGCGCCGCGAACAGGTGGCGGAACTCGGTATGCAGCGGCGGATCCTGCATCACGCCGACGCTCCTGATGTAGGCAGGCATGTTGCCGTAGCGGCTCGACCAGGTGGCCGGGTCGAGCGCCGCCGCGCGGATGTCCTCGGCCCGGAACAGCGTGTAGTAGGGCGGGTTGGCGTTGGCCTGGAAGTGCACGGGGCAATGCGTCCGCATGTGCGCGAACGCCGGGAAGGGATCGGCCAGCACCTGCGGGTGCAGGGCGTCGTAGTCGGCGGCGGAAGGTGCTTGTGTCATGAGCGGTCGTGTCCAGGTGGCGCGCAGCGCGCAGGATAGCCACGGGGACGCGGCGTGCGCAGTTCCGGATCCGACAGGTCGCTATCCGGATCCGCCACCCTTGCGGGCGCGTTCGCGCACTGCGCGGGGGGCGATCCCGGCGTTGTCGATGAACAGGCGGCGGAAGAAGGCCGCGTTCGTATAGCCGACCCGCTCGGCGATCGAGCGAATGCTCAGGTCGGTGCGTTCCAGCAGGCGCCGGGCGGCGTCGATCCGCAGCGTTTGCAGGTAGGCCTGCGGCGTCATGCAGAGTTCGCGGTGGAAACGGCGGATCAGGGTACGCTGGCTGGTGCCGAGTTCGCGCGCGACGGCGGCCAGGCTGACGCGCGTGGTGAAGTGCTGCTGGATCAGGTATTGGGCGCGGGCCACCACCGGATCGTGCACCGGCACCGCCTGCCGGCCCGCCGCCAGCGACGCCGAAGTCGCCGGGCCCAGGAGGTCGGTCTCGGTCTGATCCGCGATCGCCGTGGCGACGAAGCGTCGCAACATGCGCAGGGCGAGCGGCAGGCCGTCGCCCACCGCGCCGGCGCTCAGGGTGAGTTCGTGCTCGACCAGCGGTTCGTCGTGCTCCACGCGGACGTCCGGATACCGGCGCCGGAATCCGTCGGCGAGCATCCAGGGAACGCTCGCCCGCGCCCGCCGCAGCAGGCCCGCCTCCGCGAGCAGGAAGACACCGGTGGCGCAGGCGGCGACGACGGCACCGGCCCGGTGCTGCGCCTTGAGCCACGCAAGCACCGGGGCCGCGCGTTCGCGCCTGCGGAGCCAGGCCTGGAGGTGACCATGGTCGATCGCCGGTACGAACACCGCGTCGAACGCGGCCGCTGCCTCCAAGCCACGCGTGGCGGCGATCGTCAGGCCGCCGCACGCAGGAACCGGCCCGCCATCGGCGGATACGATTTCGCACGCGATCGGCGGCAGCGCGCGCCGGGTCTGCTGGGCGTGATCGCGCTGGTGCACGGCGAAGCGGCGGTTGACCGCGTGTACCGCGTCGCCCGCCGCCGCCAGGCTGGAGGCGAACACGTGGTCGATCGCCAGCACTGCCACCCGTATCGCCATCGCAATGTTCCAGTCGCACCCGTCGCTTCGCGCGGCGTCAATTCTGGTACCGCGGATGGCAAAAGCAATACTCTTCGTTCCACCGCGGCGGAACCTACACTGGCGCCTGCATCGTCACGGCGGGCTCAGGCCCCGGGAGAAATGGCATGAACGTGGAAGGCAAGGTCGTCGCGATCACGGGCGTCACCACCGGCATCGGCCGGGCCGCGATGCGCGGGTTCGCGCGCAGGGGCGCCAGGGTCGTGGGGGCGGCGCGGCGCACCGAGCGCGGCGAGGAACTCGTCGCCGAACTGCGTGCCGAAGGCTGCACCGCGAGCTTCGTGACCGCGGATGTCTCGCGCCCGGAGGATTGCCGGCGCCTGATCGAGGCCACGGTCGCCGAGCACGGCCGCATCGACGGGCTCGTCAACAACGCCGGCGGCAGCGGCGGCGGCGATACCTACACCGAGACCCACCTGGAGACGCCCGAGCGCTTCGCGCAGATCGTGCACCTGAACCTGCTCAGCGCCTTCTTCTGCAGCACCGCGGCGATCCCGCACATGCAGCGCCAGGGCGGCGGGTCGATCGTCAACGTGTCCTCGGTGGTCGGCACCCAGGCGATGGCGCGCCAGGCGCTCTACGCGTCGTCGAAGGCCGCGCTGAACCAGCTTTCTCGCTGCATGGCGGTGGAATACCTCGACGACGGCATCCGCGTGAACTCGCTCATCATCGGCGGCGCGGCCACCAAGGCCGCGGCCAAGGCGATGACCCAGGCAAAGACGATGTTCGCGGGCGCCGGCGCCACGCCGGAAACCATGCCGCTGGCGGTGCAGGCGACCGAGATGGACGCTATCGTCGATGCCATGCTGCTGCTGTGCAGCGACGCATCGCGCGCGATCACCGCGGCCGACATCCCGGTGGACCGGGCCCGCAGCGCCGGCGCGGTGTTCTCGGCCGCGCTCATGGACGCGCTCGCCGGGCGCTGGACGCGCTGAGGGAGGGGCAACGGCGCGGATTTCACCGCGGCGCCGGATCGCGGTCGATCACGAACCAGATCTGCGAGTTCGCGACGATCTCCTCGAGGTAGCGGTTGAAGCCCGCAACCTCGCCAGGGGGAATGCTGCGAGGCGGAAGGTCGAGCCGTGTCGTCACGCGTACGGTCCGGCCCTGCCGCGCATAGCTGCGGACGAAGCTCCCGAGCCGCGAAACAAAATCGATCCCCGGCCCGAGATGCGACGCGTGCAGGATCGAAGGCAGCTCGTAGACGCGCACCGCTTCGTAGCTGATGCCGCCGAACTCATAGTTCGTGTGGCGGTTCGTGCTGCGCGCGCCGCGCGCGACCAGGACCATCCACGGCTCGAAATCCGTGTAGCGCGTCGTCGCGTCGGTGCCGAGCACGTTCGCCTGCGTCACCCTGGACCGGATCGACAGCGGACGGCGGGAGTCCCGGAGGGAATCCACCTCGAACTTCGGTTCGGCACTGGCGTCGACCGCATCCTTGTATTCCTCCTCCAGCGCGGACAGGACATCGGCGTTCTTCAGACCGGATAGCCTGCCTCGGGAATATGCGGCATAGGTTCCCCGGTAGCGCCGTTCTTCGCGCTCGGTCGCGCTGCCGTCGGCGGCATTGAACGAGCGCGTCGTGCTGACCTGCAGTTCCCAGAGCCGCCCGGTCATCGGAAACCGGCCCGGCGCCGATGACGGCAGATCGAACCGGATGCGCCCGGCGAGAAATCCGTTCGGTACGTCGTAAGGCGTATAGGGATCGGTGAGATCGACGCAGTATTCGCTTCCGTTCACGTCGGCGCAGGCGATGACGTGGTCGAAATAGTGAGCCGCCGGGACCACGAGCCTGTCGCGCGCGCGCCTCTTCAGGTTGGTCAGCACCGGACGTACTTCGAGCCCGGCGCGGCGCGCGAGCGCGAGGAACAGCAATGTCTTGTCCTTGCAGTCGCCATAACGGCGCTCGAGCGTCACGTCCGGAGCGTGCGGCACGACGCTCCGATCCCCCTGCTCCAGTCCGACGTAACGGATGTTCTCGACGACGAACCGGTGGATTGCCGCGAGCCGGCCGAGCGGGGGCAGCATGTCGATTTGCAAATCGGCCGCCACCGCGCGCAGCGCGGCGCCGTCCGGGACCGGCGGGTCAAGGATCTTCGCCGCGCGTTCGGAGACCTCCGCCCAGGTCAACGGCTCGGCCACGACGATCTGCGGGATCTGGTCCAGTGCCGTCGTATCGTCGTCGAATTCCAGCGCATGCAGGCGTGTCGCCGAGCACGCGAAGCCGGACTCGCCCGTCTCCTTGCAGCGCAAGCCGCCCACGTTCGACGCGCGCGCCGGGCGCGGCATGCCGGCGAACCATTGGACCTGCAGTTCGAAGCGTTCGACCGGGACTGCCTGCCTGGGATGGTAGGTGATGGACCAGGGAAGCTTCGTGGCCCGGACGTTGAACGTACGCTTCCAGCTCAGGATCGAAATCGACCGGGGCCGCAGGCCGGCGAACGGAATCGATACGAGGAAGCCGTCGTCGAAGACGTCGTCCTCGGAATCGTGCGTCACGTCGGTAGTGGCGGCGCTGACCGCGGTCGGCGGCCGGTCCGGTTGCAGGACGTAGGCCCGGGTGATGGTCAGGACTTCGCGCGAGCCGTCGACGCGCACGAACAGGTTGCCTCGATCCCGTACGGCCTGCTCGTCCAGGAGCAGGCGCGCGAGCGTGTAGTGCTCGGTGACCTCGCCGTTCGCCGCGAAGGTGACGCGCGCGCTCGCAAGGAGATCGACGACGCCGAAGCCCTGGGATGCCAGCTCGGCGATGCGCTGCGGTGAGGGTACGAGCGCCGCGTAGGTGATTGCGGGCGGCTGAAGGTCCCAACGCACGAAGGGAACCGGGACCGTGCCGGAACGCAAGGTCATCGTTTCCGCGGCCGCCGGCACGGCGGCCAGCAAGGCCAGCCACGGCAACAGCCATCGCATCAGGGCGGGCCGGACCAGATGAGGGCGCGCGCGATGGATTCGATTGCGCGGCCCTGCTCGGTGACCTTGGAGGTGAAAGCGACCACCTCGACCGCGTGCGGTGCAGACACGACGCTCGCGACCCATGCCATTTGTTCGCCGCCGAGCGCACTCTTGCCACGGTAGCTGGCAATCGACACCGGGATGTTCTGCCCGCCCGCGAGCAGGGTGCGCGATTCTTCGAACTGCAGTTCCTTGAACTGGCCCTGCATGGCCTGCTGCCGGCCCTGCACCAGTTCGTCCAGCGACGGTGCGCCTGCGTGAGTGTACGCGACGACGAATGTTTCGTTCGTCGAACCGTACAGGTCGACGACGCTGTCGGAATTGATGGAACCCGGGGGAGCCTCACGCCAACGTCCCGTGGGGACCGCCAGCACGAACGGAGTCCCGCGGATCGCAAGATGCGTTCCCGCCACCACCGGGTCGGCGCGGTACCAGCGGATTTCGTCGACCACGGTCGCGACGACGCCCGCCCAGACCAGCAGGGAGACGGCGATGGCGCCGATCTGCAACCGGCTGTAGCGATACGGACGCCCCCGCCATGCCGGGGCCGGCAGGGCGCTTTTCACCTGGTTCAACGCGCTCTGCAGCATGACGAACGCAACCGGCAGGACCAGCATGCCTGCCACGGTAGGTATGGCCAGGTCGGATCGTCCGAGTATTCCGGCGGTGGCGGACGTCACGAAGTACCACCCTGTCACGGTGGCGGGGGAGGGAACGTAGCGGCGAAAGCGCTTGCGCGGCACGGCGCCCGCCAGGCTATCGGCGTAACCCGGTTGAGACGGTGGAACGAATCGCTGGGCGAGCCCCTCGAGCGACTCCGTCATCCGGTAGATGACGAACCAGGACACGAACGGCACGAGCGTGCCGATCGCACGCAGCACGGGCGAAACGTAGGACTGCGCCGGGTCGTGATCGCGCGCATCCCGTGCCAGGCGATAAACCCAGAACGGCGCGTAGAGTCCGAAGGTCAGGGCGATGAGGAAGTAGGTCCTGATCGGACCCAGTGGCGGGTACCACGGCCGTTCAGGGTCGTTGGTGGCCGCTTCGTCGACTGCCGGCGCAGAATCCGGGCCGCGCTCGTCCATGCTACAAGCCCCCCGACTTGCAGGTTCCCCCGCAGGCAATTGTGCCGCCGCACGGCATGGTTGAAAAGGCGCGGACGCGCGTGACCGGCCGCTCGCCGGGGCGCTTGCCGGTCATCGCACCCCTCAGGTTCTTCCGGTGCGCTCTGGCGAGAAACTCGCGGCGTTGCATCCGGCGATGCGGCCGAATATCGCCGCCTTGCCGAGCGAGGTTCCACTCAGGTAGCCGGCGCCGTGGACGCCGCCGGTCAATTCACCCGCGGCGAACAGGCCCGGGATCGGTTGACCGAAGACATCCAGCACGCGCGCAGCGGTGTCGATCGCCAATCCGCAGTAGGTTGCCAGGAGCACGGCCGTGGACGGGTAGGCGTAGAACGGAGGCGCCTGCACCGGTGTGCGCGGTTGCCCGCCGGGCAGGGTCGTTCGACCGAAGGCATCCGGCGCATGGCCATGGATGGCTGCGTTGTACTCCGAGACGCTCCGGGCGAGCGCGGTCGCGTCGACCTGGATCGCACGGGCGAGCGCATCCAACGACTCGGCCTGGACGACCAACCCGCGTTCCAGCGCTCCGCGGAAGTCATAGGTCACCGCCTGCGGATCGGACTTCTCCATGACGGTCCGGTCGAAGACCTGGTAGCCGATCGCGTCCGGTTGCGCGAGCACCGAGTCGCCGAGTTCCTTGTAGGGGCGGGATTCGTCCACGAACCGGCGGCCGTGCTTGTTGACGACGATGGCGCCCTTGTAGATCGGGTGCATCATGAGATTGCGCGCACCCCTCGCACTGGGGTGCGAACCGAAGGTCGCGCGCACGAATCCCATGTCGCGCAGCCCGGCGCCGGCCGCGCAGGCAAGCCGCAGGCCGTCCCCGGTGCAGCCATCGCCACCGACCGGCACCGCCTGCAGCATTCCGGGAGCGAACGTCCGGACGAGATCCTCGCTGCGCGAGAAGCCGCCCGTCGCCAGCACCACGCCCGCGCAGCGGATGTCGATCGGATCCCCGGTGGTGTCCGTGCGCACTCCGTGAACGCCGCCGGCGTCGTGGAGCAGCCGGGTCACGGCCACCGGACGGCGCAGGGTCGCGTTCGGCAATTTTTCCAGCGCCGCACCAAGCGCCGCGAACAGTTGCTCCGTGTCCGAGCGCAGCACGCGCGGTACGGAATTCCCCGACCCGGTCTGCAGGGACGTGAAGCGCACGCCGTGGCCGCAAAGCCATTCGTACGTATCGGCCTGGCGCCGGACGTAGACGTCGATGAGCCGCGGATCGGCGAAGCCGCGGCCGATGCGTGCCATGTCCTGGCGAAGAAGCTCGGGACCGTCTTCGATCCCGGTGGCGCGCTGGGCGTCGATCCCGGCGAACGCGAACCCGCCTCCGCTCAGGCGGGAACTGCCGCCGATCGAAGGCAGCTTTTCCAGCAGCAGAACCTCCGCGCCGCTCTCCGCGGCGGCGAGTGCCGCGCAGCAGCCGGCCAGGCCGGCACCGAGAACGATGACGTGGGCGCGGGCCGGCAAGGTCGTCGCCGAGGTCATCTTCCCTCCGTTCGTCCGCGCCTGGCGTGGCAATGCGTCATCGCAGTTCGAGGAATCGTGTGATCGCATCGGCCATCGGCTGCAGCCCGGTCAGCAGGGCCAGGCCGATGGCGCTCTCGATCTGCGGCAGTTCGACCACGGTCGCGTCGTGCATGCGCGCTGCCAGGCGCGCGCCCTGGCGCTCGAAGCCGCCCGAATCCGCGGAACCCCCGGTAATCTCGACGATCAGCGTCCGTGCCCGGGCGCGCGACAGCGCCTCGGCGAAATCGAATTCGAAGTTCATCCTGTACATGGCCTGCAGGGTCCGCCGTGCCATCAGTTCGTCGACGATCCGGTTCTCCAGTGCTTGGATCAGCGGTGCCGGATCGGCGGCCGCGAACAGTTCCTCCGTCCACCACCACGGCGCGATCATGCTCCTGTAGGTGGTCGCCCAGGCGCGCAGCGCCGGATGGGCGCCGGGCGGTTCCGCATCGGCGAAGTAGCGACTGGCAATGAACGACCGGATCGCGGCGACGCGGACGTCCTGCTCCGGAACCAGCGTGAAGGTCGGGCCGGCGATGATCAGCCGGTCGACGCGATCGGGCCAGTCGGCGGCCAGCGAGGCCGCGATCAACCGCCCGGTGTTGTGCCCGTAGACATGGGCACGGCCGATTCCCAGTGCATCGAGCACGGCGACGATGGCCTTGGCGACATCGTGCATCGAGCCGTCCGGCGGAGGCGGCGAGGACTCGCCGAAGCAGGGTGGATCCGGCATCACCAGCCGGTAGCGATCCGCCAGCAGCGGGATCATCCGCTCGAAGGCGCGCCAGGACCGCGGCGCGGGCCCGAGCAGGACCAGCGGTGGATTGGCGCGGTCGCCTGCCTGGGCGAAGTGGACCTGGCCGTACGAAACGGCGGCGTAGCCTTTGGATACGACGGTGGTCATGTGGTGCCTCGTGAACCTCGGCGATCGCCGTCCGTGCAGGGGCGCCGAAACGATCCCGGCGCCCGGGCGCCGTGCGAGAACCCGGCCGCGAGCGCCTTGCGTTTTTTATGGTAGGACCAAATCCAGCGCCCGGCAAACGCGGCTGGAAGCCAATGGTCGGACCTTTTATCATTCCACGGGCGGATCGGCGGCACGGGATCGACGCCGCAACGCCATCCGTGCCCTCGCAGCGCGCGGGCGAAGAACTAGCGATTCACCGCCGGCAGGTGCATCGTCATCGGCGCGATGCGCCACGATTGAACCCACTGACATCGCAAGCGGAGGGCACCATGGACTTCCCCACCTACGAGACCCTGCTCACCCGGCTCGACGGCAACGTCCTGACCATCACCCTGAACATGCCGGACAAGCTCAATGCCGCCACGCCGAAGATGCACGGCGAAATCCTGCGCGCACTGCGCGATCTGGAAGGGCGCTACGACATCGACGTGGTCGTGCTGACCGGTGCCGGCCGCGCGTTCTGCGCCGGCGGCGACGTCGGCCACAACCTGAAGATCCACGACGACCAGCACCGCGTCCTGCAGGAGATGGGCGATGCCAAGCGGGTCGTGCAGAAGCTGGTCGACTGCGAGCAGATCATGGTCTGCCGCATGAACGGCGACGCGATCGGCTTCGGCGCGACGCTGGCGCTGTTCTGCGACATCATCATCGCCGTGGACTCGGCCCGGATCTCCGACGGCCACGTGAAGGTCGGGCTGGTCGCCGGCGACGGCGGCGCGATCATCTGGCCCCAGCTCGTAGGTTACGCGAAGGCCAAGCAGTACCTGCTCACCGGCGACATGCTGGACGCGAAGGAGGCCGAGCGCATCGGCCTCATCAACTTCGCCGTGCCCGAGGCGGAGCTGGATCCGCTGGTGGACAAGTGGGTGCGCCGCTTCGCCACCGGCCCGCGCAAGGCGGTGCGCTGGAGCAAGCGCGCGATCAATGCCGGCCTGAGCCAGCTTGCCCACGGGCTCATCGACGCGAGCGTGGGCTACGAGGGCCTGTCGCTGCTGTCGGACGATCTGGTCGAGGGCGTGAAGTCCTTCGAGGAGCGCCGCAGGCCGAAGTTCACGGGGCGTTGAGGGCGGCCCGGGCGGTGCGGCGGGTGGCCATGCGATGAGTGAAGTGACCGGTCTACGGCCGCGCCGCGGCTATGTCGCCGCGCCGCACGGCCAGGTCCACTACTCGACGCTGGGCGCCGGCCCGCCCCTGGTGCTGCTCGGCCCGGCGCCGCGGTCGATCGCCGCGTTCGAGCCGCTGATGCAGGCCCTGCCGGGATTGCGCACGATTGCGGTCGACCAGCCTGGGTTCGGAGGTTCCGATCCGCTGCCGTCCGGCGCGTCCATGGACGACATCGCCGGCTGCGTGACGCATGTGCTGGATGTGGTCGAGCCCGGCCCGGTGCACCTGTTCGGCCTGCACACCGGGGCCAAGGTGGCCGCTGCGTTCGCAGCCCTGCAGCCGCGGCGGGTACGCACGCTCACCGTCTGCGGCAAGAGCCACAGCCTGGTGCCGGATCGCGAGCGGCGCAATGCCGCGATGCGCGCCGTGGTGCACGAGCGGTACTTCTCGCCGGGCGCGATGGCCGCCGATCCGGTGCGCGCGTGGACCGCGACGTGGCGCAACTTCGCCGCCGCGTGGTGGCCGGACGGCCTGTTCACGCAGGCGTGGCCGGGGGCGCTGATTGCAGCGCTGGAACGCAAGCTCGCCGACGATCTCACTGCCCGGGCCACGGTGCGCGACAGCTACGCCGCCAACTTCCAGTTCGATTTCGCCGCGGCCTTGGCGCGGGCCGAGGCGCCGGTGTGCGTCGTGGAGATCACCAGCGACGCCGAGGATGCGACCGTGGGCCGGCAGGGCGGTGCGCTCGCGGCGTATGCGCGCAACGGTCGCTGCGTGACGCTGCCGGACACCGATCCCACCGGCCTGTTCCTGCACGCCGGCACCGAGCCGCTGGCCGGCGTGCTGCGAGAAATCGCCGGCGGTACCTGATCCCGGCCGCGCTTCCGCGGCGCGGTGGCGCCGGGTCCGGGGTTCTGCTTTAATGGTCTTACCTTAAGATCTCAGGCTGGCGCACCGCTGCCGTGACCGATTCGCTCAAAAGCCCTGCCCGGCCGGCCGGCGCTGCCGCCGCGCCGCGCGCGCCCGTGCGCCGCGCCTTCGAGGACGTCACCGCACGCATTCGCGATCTCGTCCACGAGGGTTCGCTCAAGCCGGGCGATCGCCTGCCCGCCGAGCGCGAGCTGGCGCGCCGCCTGGGCATCGGCCGCCCCGCGTTGCGCGAGGCGCTGCGTGCGCTCGAGAGCGCGGGGCTGCTGGAATTGCGCAAGGGCAAGACCGGCGGCGCGTTCATTTCCGCGGGCAGGCCCAGCGTGATGGCGGACAACATGTCCGATCTGCTGCGGGTGGGCTCGGTCTCGATCCCGGAGCTGTTCGAGGCGCGGATCTGGATCCAGACCGCACTGGTACGCGCGGCGAGCGAGCGCGCGACCGAGCAGGACCTGCAGGCGCTGGAGGAGAACGTGGCCGGCGCCAGGCGGCTGCACGACGCGGGCGACGTGCAGCGCCGGATCCAGGCCAACATCGAGTTCCACAACCTGCTCGCGCAGGCGGCGCACAACCCGGTGATGGTGGTGATCGTGCGCGCGCTGACGGACGCCCTGCACCGGCTCGTCGCGCAGGTCGGCTCCGAGCCGCCGCCGGACACCTTCGCCGTGCGCCGGCGCCTGGTGCGCGCCCTGCGTGCCCATGACACCGACACCGCCGCCGAGGCCATGGCGCACATCATTCGAGTTTCCGAGCAGATGTACCTGCGGCTCGCGCAGTCACGCGAGCGCAGCCGCGCGCCGGCACCGGCCTGGGCCGCGCGCGGGCGGGTGCGCCGGCCGGGCAGGAAGGCATGAGGATCTGGCACCAGTCCGGCGCGCCGCTGGCGGGCATGGGGCCGTACGCCGCGGCGCTGGACGCGCACGTGCGCGCGGTGGTCTCGCCCGGCACCGAGGTCGTGTTCCACGGCCTGCCGCCCGAGCTCTACGCCGGGCGCCCGC
Source organism: Gammaproteobacteria bacterium (assembly GCA_050183625.1). Lineage (GTDB taxonomy): Bacteria > Pseudomonadota > Gammaproteobacteria > JADZEE01 > JADZEE01 > JBFXBD01. The sequence continues at coordinate 1,081 of JBFXBD010000088.1, read as the reverse complement.
CCGCGGCGGTGCTCAAGTACGCCTACGCGCGCCACGTGATCCTGTCGGCCATCGTCGAGAACTGCATCCGCGCCGAGCGCGAGGGCTTCGATGCGGTGGCCATCGCCTCGTACAACGACCCCTTCATCCACGAGGCGCGCTCGGTGGTGGACATCCCGGTCGCCTCGATGGCCGAGAGCAGCCTGCTCACCGCGTGCGCCCTGGCGCGGCGGATCGCGCTGGTGACGCTGACGCCCGAGAACGTCATCCGCCTGCGCGAGCTGGTCGAGCGCCATGCGCTGACGCCGCGGGTCGCCGGGGTGTATTCGCTGGAGCCGCGCACCAACGAGGCCGAGCTCATGCAGGCCTTCGCCGCGCCGGAGGCGCTGATCGCCAATTTCGCCCACGCGGCGCGGCGCGCGATCGACGACGGTGCGGAGATCGTGATTCCGGCCGAGGGCGTGCTGAACGAGGTGCTGTTCGCCCACCGCTGCACCCGCGTCCAGGACGTGCCGGTGCTCGACTGCGTCGGCAACGTGTTCCTGCACGCCGAGATGCTGGTGAACCTGCGCGCGCGCACGGGCCTGTCCGCCGGCCGGCGCTGGGAACACGCGCGCCCGGATCCGGAGCTGTTCGCCGCGCTGCGACGTGCGAACGGCCTGGATCGCGATGGCCATTGAAACGACCGAACCGGGTAGAACATGACTTCCGAGACCCTCATCGACTGCGACGTCGCCGTCATCGGCGGCGGCATCTCCGGCATGATCGCCGCGCTGCGCTCGGCGCAGGGCGGCAGGCGCGTGCGCGTGCTCGAGAAGAGCACCGAGGACCGCTACGTCTGCAACTCGCGCATCACCGGCGGCATCTGGCATTGCTGCCAGATGGACATCCGCCTGGAGCCCAAGGTGCTGGAGGAGGCGATCCTTCGCATCACCGGCGATGCGCGCCCGGATCTCGCGCGCGCAATCGCCGGCGACGGAATGCGCGTCATCCGCTGGATGCAGGAAGCCGGCATCCGCTTCATCAAGGGTCCGTACGACTACCAGGCCTTCATGCTCTCGCCGCCGACGATCACGCCGCAGGGCCGGCAGTGGGAAGGGCG
>JBFXBD010000087.1:0-22962 GCA_050183625.1 Gammaproteobacteria bacterium | reverse complement strand
ATGAACGCCATCGACTTCCTGGCGACAAACGCGCGCCGCGCGCATCCGGCGCGCGAGGCGAAGTCCGGTCGACTCAAGCTCGGGCTGCAGCACGTTTACGGCACCCCTTAAGAACTAACGTATGTGTAGCGCTTTCCAAGCAGCTGAACGAAGCTGGCCACCATGCGCAGCGGTTCCTGCAGATCGTGGGAAGCGACGTAGGCGAAGCGCTCCAGATCGCGGTTGGATCGCAGCAACTCCTCGTTCTTGGCGCGCAGCATTTCCTGGTTGCGCTTCAGTCCGCCGATGTCGCGCGCCGTTATCGCGGCTGCCATGACGTTCCCGTCGGAATCGCGAATCGGCGTGACTGTCGAAGCGACGTCCAGCCGCGTGCCGTCCTTGTGCAAACGTGTGCCGTCATTCACGATTATTTGCTCGCCTGCGGCAATCCGAGTCATGATCTCGCGCTCGGCGCCGTGCAGTTCCGGCGGGAAAAGCCTCAGCACGGACATGCCGATGATTTCATCGGCGTTATATCCGAACAGCCTTTCGGCGGCTGCATTCCAGCTCGTGATCGTTCCGTCGATGCTCTTGCCGATGATCGCGTCAGCCGAAGATTCGACTATCGCGGACATCCGGGCCTGCAGGTTGTGGGCGTGCTTGACGATGGTGATGTCACGCATGAAGCCGGCAAATGCCTGCCCGTCGTCCAGCTGCAGTTCCGTGACGGCCAGATCGATCGGAAATTCCGAGCCATCGGCCCGGCGCCCGACGACCTCGCGACCGATGCCGATGATGCGTCGGATTCCGGTTCGCCGATAATTGTCGAGGTTTCCGTCATGCGCTACTGCAAAGCGCTCCGGCATCAGAACGCTGACGTTTTTCCCGATCAGATCGGCTGCGGCGTATCCAAACATCGCTTCCGTGGCCGGGTTCGCCGACTTGATGATTCCCTTTGCGTCGATGGTCACGATCGCGTCGAGGGCCGCGTTCACCACGGCGCTCAGGAACATCTGCTTCTCGCGCAGCGCGACCTCGACGAGCTTGCGCCCCGTGACGTCCATGCAGGCGCCATTCGCCCGCAGCGGCATGCCGTTGCGATCGCGTTCCACGGTGGCGCGGCTGGCGATCCAGAGCACGACTCCGTCGGGTCGCGAGTAGCGGAACTCCGCATTGAAAGGCGCTGAGCCGCGCACCGTTTCGCGCATTCTCTTCGCCACGGCGGCGCGGTCGTCCACGTGTATGTGTTCGAAAAAGGCCTCGCCGGGCGCGTCGCTAGGCTGTCGGCCGAACAGCTTGATCAGCGATTCGTCCCAAAAGGTGGTGCCGGATGCGATGTCGACCGACCACGTGCCGATGCGTCCGCTCTCGAGCGCGTGCCGGAGCCGGGCATTTGCATCGCGTAATTGGTCCTCGATTGCCTTGCGGTCGGAAACGTCGACGCAGGTTGCGCGCATGCGCACGGCGTGGCCATCCGTATCGCGCTCGATGTGGCCGTGGATGTCGAGCCAGATTCTCTGCCCATCCGGGCGCCTACAGCATGAGATCACGTGAAAGTCGTCGCCGCTGGCGAGGGACGCGTCGAATGCGGAGATCGCGTCGGCCCGCTGTGCGGCATCGACGAAATCGAACAGGCGATCGATCGTCGTTTCGACCGCTACTGGTGGTTCGCATCCCAGAAGCGCCGCGAGTGCGCCGTCCAGGACTGCTTCGCGGGTGTGCAAATCAGCCGTGAAGGTGGCCATTGAAGCCTACCCGGGAGACGGTGGCGTCTCCGAGTCGAGCGGTTGCCGCGCGGCGGCGCCTGGCAGGGCGGAGGGAGCGTCCGCGCCCGTGACCGACGTGGCGGCCGGGGATCGGGCACCAAGGACGCCGGGTGTCATGCGGCATCCGCGCCTGCAATCGGCGGTCGGCGGCGCAGTTTCGACAGGAGGCCGTCGGTGGAATCGTTCGCTGTCCAGACCGTGGCCTGGACATCGATCTGCGCGCACTCGGGCAGGGTTCCCGTCCGGGCGAACGATTCAACCTTGTCGCGCACAGCGGCCACCCCCTGTTCGGACGTCTCAGGCAGAACGACCAGGAACTCCAGCGGAGATAATACGCCGATGCGGTCGACCCAGCGAAGGTGGTCGCTGATCGCCTTGGCGGTCGCCCTGCGTGTTTCGTCCAGCAGGTGAGGCGGGGCCTGCATGTGCACGAGCAGGCAACTGAGGGGATTGGCGTATCGACGGCTTCGGGACACCTGTGCCCCGAGTTCGCGAATGATGGCCTCGCGCCTTAGCGCCCCGGTATCTGAATCGACTTCGACGCTGGAGCGGCCGGCCGAGGCGCTCGCGCGGTCGCGGCGGCGATTGTCGAGATCCGTGATGTCGCTGACGAGCCACGCCGCGTATTCGGTTCCATCGTTTCCGTCGAACAAGTGCCGGTGCAACTGCAACCAGTGGACCCGGCCGTTCGTCGTCACCCTGACCCGCTGGATGCCCGAGGAAACCGTTTCGACCGGCGAGCGGAACAACTCACCGAGCGAGACACCCGTCAGGCTGTCCTGCGAGGCGTCGATCAAGGTGCAGAACGCCGCGTTCGCAGCAACGATCCGGCGTTCGCAATCAACCATCACGAACGCCCAGGGAAGGTGGTTCCAATCCTGGAACATGGTCGACGCAAGTACTGGATCCATAAGCCCTCCGGCGCTGTCTTGAGACTCTGGTGCATGGTTAGCGGACGCATTTGGACTTTCTTGAGCGGGCGGACGGGTTCCACGCTGCGCACGCCTGCGGCGGCGCGGCCCCGAGGAGCCGGAACCCGGGCCCACGAATCGCCCGGGCGGCGGGCTGTCACGAATCGCCGCGCTCGCTCGTCTTGCCTTCAGGCAACCCGTGGAGAAACGACGATGTGGCGATACGTTCTTTTTGCATTGCTGGGCGCCGTGCTCGCCGGCAACGGCCTGCACATGCTGGCGGCGCCGGAACATTGGTACCGTGCGGTGCCGGGCGTGCCAGGCACCGGTCCCCTGAACGTGCATTTCGTCCGCGATATCGGCTGCGCATATCTCGCCGCGGCGACCGGCGTGGCGTGCGCGGCCCTGAGGCGCGAGTGGCGCGTTCCGGGGTTGTCGTCCGCGCTGGTTTTCGTCGGAGCGCACGCCGGCGTGCACCTGTGGGAGCGCCTGGGTGGCCACGGCGCGCACGGTGCCGCGTTCGTCGATCACGCAGGTATCTTCGGTCCGCCGTTGTTGCTCCTGGCCCTGCTCGTCGCGGGGGCACGGCGGGCGCCTGGCGTCGGGGGTGCACGATGATCCGCGCCCTCGGCCACCGGATGATTCGCCGCCTGGAGCACCGCTTCGACTACGACGCAGCCTATATGCACGAGATCCTGGATGCGTCCACGCCGGCTTTCCTCAAGTTCGCCCTCGCGCAATCGATGTTCGGGCACCGCGAGGCGTTGCCGGCCGAAGCCGCGTTTGCGGCACGGTTCGTCGCGCTGCGTGCACACGATTGCGGTTCCTGCCTGCAACTCGCGGTCGATATGGCGCTGGCGGCGGGTGTGACTGTCGGTGCGGTGCGCGCGATTCTCGCCCGGGACTTCGGCGCAATGTCGCAGGACGCGGCGCTTGCCGTGCAGTTCGCCGATGCCGTGCTCGCAAATGCGCCCACCGAGGATCTCCGGCGGCTGGCATCGAGGCGCTGGGGCGCGCGCGGCCTGGTGTCGATGGCCTACGCAATCGTCACCCCGCAGGTCTACCCATTGTTGAAGCGCGCGCTTGGGCACGCGCAGGCATGTGAACGGCTCGTCGTGGATGGAGAACCCGTGGCGGGGTTCAGGGCGGTGGTATGAGCACGGCGCCTGCGAGTCGGTCGGTCACCGAGTTCGAGTCCTGGCGCGCGCGCCTGATCGGCCTGGGATACCGCATGCTCGGCAGTCGCGCCGCCGCTGAGGATCTCGCGCAGGAGACCTGGCTGCGCTGGCACGGCACCCCGCGCGGTACCATCCGCGACCCCGGTGCCTGGCTTCGGGCGACAATGACTCGGCTGTGCATCGACGAGCTTCGGGCACGCCGTGCACGGCGCGAGCAGTACGTCGGGCCGTGGCTGCCGGAGCCATGGGTCGGCGAGGCTACCGATTCGGTCGATGCCATCGAACTCGCCGGCGACCTGTCCAATGCGTTCATGCTCCTGCTCGAGAGGCTCGCCCCCGAGGAGCGTGCAGCCTTCCTGCTGCACGAGGTGTTCGACGCCGATCATGCCGAAATTGCCGGGCTGCTCGGCAAATCGCAGGCGGCGGTACGTCAGATCGTTTCGCGTGCGCGTGCGCGCGTCGCCAGCGATCGCCCGAGGTTCCAGCCGACGCGCCAGGAGCAGGCGGCGCTCGCACGCAGGTTCGTCGAGGCAGTGGCGAGCCGGGACCATGCGACGCTCGTGGCCTTGTTCGCCGCGGACGCGACGTTGGTTTCCGATGGTGGTGGCAAGGCGGCGGCGGCACGCAGGCCGATCGTCGGCGCGGAGCGGATCGCGCGCTTCTTCCTCGGCGTGGTCGCGCGCCACGCCTCGGCGGGGACGGCGCTCGACCCTTGCCGCATCAATGCCAGCCCGGGTTTCATCGTGCGGGCCCGGGATGGCAGCACGATTGCCACACTCTGCTTCGAAGTGGGTGACGGGCGCATCCGCAGTGCCTGGATGGTCCGAAATCCCGACAAACTCGTGCGGCTGGCCCCCTGACCGCGCCCGCGCCCGCGCCGGTACCGACCGGTCCCCACGTCTGCCAACCGGGCAGAAACGGCAGACCTATTTCCGTATCCATGCGTCGATGGGAGACGGGCTTATCATGCGACGGTGCCGTGCCACGTCCGCGCCCGGAAGCCTGAGGAGGCCATCCCATGTCCAACCCCACCGACGACGCCTGGAAATTCCACCAGGAAACGCTCGATGCGACCCGGAGCACGATGCTCCGCCACCCGCGCTCGCAGGAACCGACGGTGCGCGCGAAAGCGCTGTATTTCCTGCAGGAACTGCAGACCGTGGCCTTCAAGCTGCACGTCGCGCCGCTGCAGGACTACCCGGCCTGCGATCCGCATTTCACGCCGCTGGAGATCGGCTGGGGCCAGCCCTGCCCGGATTTCAACTACCAGTACCTGTTCCTGGACGGCGCCAGCACCTATCGCATGTGGGGGCGGCGCGGCAACACGCCCTATCTCAACATGATGGTGCAGACCGGGTTCTGGGGTTCGCGCAGCCTGCGCAATCTCGCCAACGTCGATTTCGATGCGTTGCGCGTGGACGCCGGCGGCAGCTTCGAACTCGTGCTCTCGCCGCAGCCGCACGACGGCAACTGGGTGCAGCTGGATCCGACCGAGCACAACCTCATCTGCCTGGTGCGGGAGGTGACAATCGACTGGCTGCACGATACGCCGACCGAATTCCACATCGAACGGCTCGGCGGGCCAGCGGCGCCGGTCGCGATCCGCGCCGAGGCGGAGCTGAACGAGCGCATCCGCTGCGCGGCGCGCTTCGTCAAGGAGCACGTGGAGTACTTCCTCGACCAGTACGAGCGCCTGGTGGCGCGGGCCGGCGGCCGCAATCGCATACCCGTGCCGGACGTGACGCCGAACAGCAACAACGACAACCTCGCCAACTATTCCCAGGTCTACAACCAGTTCGTCTACGACCTCCATACCGACGAGGCGCTGATCGTCGAGACGGAGGTCCCGGAGGCGAAATACTGGGGCCTGCAGCTCAACGACTTCTGGGGGCACTGGATCGACTTCATGCACCACCAGGGCTCGTTGAACGCGTACCAGGCGAAGCTGGACTCCGACGGCAAATTGCGCGCGGTGCTGGCGTTCGAGGACCCGGGCGTACCGAACTGGGTCGATGTGGTCGGCGACGGGGCGGGCGTCGGGGTCATCCGCTGGACGCTGGCGAAATCGCACCCGGTACCGGTCGCACGCAAGGTGCCGCTCGCCGAACTGCGCCGGCACCTGCCGGCGGATACGCCCGTGGTGACACCCGCGCAACGCCGTGCCGCGCTCGACGAGCGTCGTGCCGGCGCCGCGAAGCGCTACCGCTTCTGAACCCCGGCGCCGAAAGCCAGGCCGTTCAGGTGCCCGGGCGTCGGGCGCTGGTGCGGCGCGACATCGCGCGTCGCGGGGCTGTCATCGGAGCGCAAACCGGCGCCGGTAGACTGCGTTGCGCCACCCCCGGTGCGTTGGAAGAGTGCGCCTGTTTTCGTCGAAATCGCGAACGCTCGCCGATCTGCGACGCACGGCGCCGGGGCGTTTCGTTGCACTGACCGACGGCCTCACGCACGTCGTCGAAATTGGCGATGCCCGCGCCCGGCCTTTGCTGCTGGTACACGGTGCGACCGTGCCGCACTGGGAGTTCAACCGGCTGGTTCCGCATCTGTGCGCCGCCGGTTACCGGACCTGCAGCTTCGATTTCTACGGGCACGGGCTCTCGGACCGGCCGGGCATGGAGTACGACGTCGAACTGTTCGTGCGCCAGACGCTCGAGGTCGTCGAAGCCGTGGGCATGGCGCGGCCGCTGACAATCCTGGGTCACTCGCTCGGCGCGGCGGTCGCGGCCGCGGTCGCCGCGCGACGACCGGCGTGGGCTGGCGGTCTCGTGCTCGTCGCACCGATGCTCGACTTCGACGCGACGTCTGCCTGGTCGCGCGTGTTCGCATTGCCCGGCATCGGCGCCCCGCTCATGCGCTGGGTGGGGGTGCCGGCGTTGGAACGCCGCCGCCGGCATCGCTACCTGCGCATCGGTGCCGGCGACCTGGCGCAATGGTTCGTCGAGCAGGCTCGGGCTGACGGTTATGCGGATGCGCTTGCGTCCATGTTCCGTGCGCGGACGCTCGCGGACCAGAGCCGGTGTTACGCCGCCCTGGCGGGCTTCGATGGCGACCTGCTGATCGTGGCAGGGACGGCGGATCGGGTCGTGCCGCGGGACGACGTCGCCCGGGTGCGGGCACTGGTGCCGCGCCACCGTTATGTCGAGATCGCCGGCGCGGAGCACAACCTGCTGCTCACCCATCCCGAGCGTGTGGTCGCGGATCTCTCGCCGCGGCTCTGAGCGCGCCACGCGAAGGCGCGTTCCGCCCGGCTTTCAAGTCGAATCCGCTGGTGATTTTCGGCATCGGCCCCAACGGCGACGGTCTGAACGACGGCGTCGACGCCGATCTCACACTGAGCGGCGACATCCTGGCGCCGACCGTCACTCCAGTCAGCGGGACGGAGGCAAACTAGGCGCCCTGCCCCGGTTCCGTGATTGCTCAGTTGCCCGAGCGCGTCGCGCCCGCGCTGCGCCGGCGCAGGGCGAGCATCGCCGCGGGCGCGAACAGCCAGGCCGCGGCCGGCAGCGGCACCGGTGCGGGTTCGACGATCGATGCCAGCGGATCGCTGCCGCCGAGCGAATAGCCTTCCGGCAGAAGCAGCCGCAGGCGCGCCGTGTGGCTGAACTCGACCGCCCCGGCGGATGCCAGCACCTGGGCACCGTCCTCGATGGCCGCGTCGGCCGGGTCAGGCTCCGGACCGGCGATGCCGGAGATGAAGGCCTGCAGAACCAGGGTGTCGTCGACCGCCGCGGCGAACGTCAGCCGCAGCAGGCCATGGAGGTTGTCCGCCGCGTCGCTGATGACCTCGTGGGAGCCGCCTGCGTAGTCGCTGTCATCGCCGAGGAACGGCGACTCCCGGCTCTCGAACAGTGTCGTGACCGCGCCGCCGCTCTCGGCGGAGGACAGGAATGACAGCGTGGACTGGTAGACCGCGCCGTCCAGCGGTGCCGCCGGGTTGAACCGCGTGCCGATGAGGTCGGCCGCGAGCAGCAGCGTGGGCGTGCCGCGCGTGACCGAGAACGCGCCATCGAATTCGATTTCCACGGTCACGTCGACGACATCCGGCGCGGAAGGAGTGGGCGGGCCGACGATGAAGGTGTTCAGCGTCAGGATGCCCGTGGCCGAGCTGCCCACCGCGCCGTTGAACGGAAACGGAAAGGTCGTGTCGTGGTCGAGATCGAAGGAGGCGAAGCCGCCCATCACGCCGATCGCGGTGTCCACCCGGATGTTCGTGATCGAATCGAAACCGGTGTCGGTCGTGACGACCTCGCGAGCGGGATTGAGATCGACGACCTGCCCGTCGTCGATGCTCTCGGCGACGTTCTCCCCCTGCGGATTGTTCGGCCCGCGGACCGCCGTGCCGCCGGCCGTCGCGGCGGTGCAGGCCAGCAGCCCGAGCATCAGGCTGCCGGCGACCGCTGCGTGCCTGTTCCTTCGTGATTTCATCCTGCGTCTCCCTTGCTTCGATGTTGGTATTCCAGCAGCCGACAGTGATAGCCGATGGGTACACGAAGGCAAGGCAGAGGAGCGCGAAACGGTTCGCAATTCCTGCGCAGGCAATTTTCCCAGCGGGGTGCCCTCGGGAGCGGATCCATTTTTCGATAGATGGTGGATCCGCCCCCGGTTGCAGGTCAGCGGCGGGCGGCGGGGACCTTGTCCAGATCGATCTTCAGGTGCGCGGCGAGATTGCCGCCGAGGATCCTGCGCGCGTCGGCCTCCGGCACGCCTTCGAACATCTTGTCGAGCAGCTTGTCCGAGTGCGGCCAGTCGCAGGCCGTATGCGGGAAGTCCGAGCCCCAGGTGAGATTGTTCACGCCGATTTCGTTGCGCATGCGAACGGCGGCATAGTCGTCCTGGATGCCGAACAGGAAGTGCTTGTTGATGTAGTAGCTCGGCATCTGCGGCAGGGTGAGCTTGGCCCAGTGCCGGTGGCGCAGGTAGTTGCTGTCCGCGGACTCGCGGTAGTAGGGCACCCACGCCGCGCCGGACTCGGCGATCGAGAACCGCAGGTCGGGGAAGCGATCGAACATGCCGCAGTTGATCATCCGCGTGCAGACGTAGCCGGTCAGCGAACCGCCACGGGTCATCAGGGTATTGATGGGCGCCCAGTTCAGTTCGTTCTCGGGGATGACTTCGGTCTCCGGGCCGCCGCCGAAGGCGATGTGGAAGGTGAGCGGCATGCCGGAATCCTGCGCTGCTTTCCAGAACAGGTCGTCCTCGGGCGAAGGAATCTTCCCTCCGTTCGGCCACTGGTGCAGCACGACACCGTAGATGCCGGGCTTGCCCTGGACGCGCTTCATTTCATCCACGGCGTCCTGCGCCGTGGTTGGCGGCAGCATGGCCAGCCCGAGCATTCGGTGTGGCTCGGCGGCCGTGTAGTCGCGCGAGAGCCAGTCGTTGTAGCCCTGGGCGACGGCGACGTGGGCGTCGCGCGGCAGCTTGCCGTACAGGGAACGCAACCCGCCCACCGGCGGATACAGGATTTCGGAGTCGATGCCGTCGCGGTCCATCTCCGCGAGCCGCTGCGCGCCGTCGCCGGCGCCCACCAGGTCCGGATCGGCATAGGAAATCCCATAGCGCTTGATCCCTTCATAGCCGCGTCCCGCGGCGAGGTTGGTGCCCAGCGGCACCGGCTTGTCCGAGCCGGGCATGAGCCAGCCCTGTCCGCCGGTGGGCAGGTCCACGACCTTCGGCACCCATTGCTGGAACTCCTTCGCGACGTAGGGGCGCCACATGTCCGGGCTGCCTTCGAAATGGCTGTCGTCGGAAACAATCTTGAAATTACGCCACATGGACGATCTCCCTCGGGGTGGTGGGGCGCGCGGATGCGCGGCGGACAGTTGAGCCGCGAGGGCGGGTGGCAAAGTCGATCTGGATCAAGCCGGACCGAATTGGAGAGCACCGCGCGTACGCCGGCATCGCGAGCGTACGGACGGCGAGTGCAAGAGGTACGCCTGGTCCCCCCGGGGGGCGGGGAGCTACGGCCCAGGTCGCACTGGCGGGCGAGCGCCCGGGGCCGAGCCGGGCCGGACGCCGCCGGGGCGATTCAGGCCCGCAGCAGGCGCCCCGGAACCGCCCCTTCGTGGCGGTTGTCGGTGAGCAGCACCTGGCCGTTGACGATCGTGTGGCGGATCCCGGTGGCGGTCTGCTTCAGGCGCCTGGCACCCGCGGGCAGATCGTGTACCACCTCGGGCAGGTCCGCCGCGACCGTGTCGGGATCGAAGATCACCAGGTCCGCGGCCATCCCCTTGCGCACCAGGCCGCGGTCGTGCAATCCCCACAGCGTGGCGGTGTCGTAGGTGAGCTTGCGCACCGCCTGTTCCAGCGTCAGCGCCTGCCGCTCGCGCACCCAATGCGAGAGCAGGTGGGTCTGCAGGGAGCTGTCCATGATTTGCGCGACGTGCGCGCCGGAATCCGAGAAGGTCACCAGCGAGCGCGGGTGGCGGATCATCTCCAGCACGTGATCCTGGTTCTCGTTCGCGATCGGCTGGCGGAAGAAGATGTCGAAGTCGTGTTCCAGCGCGAGATCGATCATGAGTTCGGCCGGGTGCACGCCGCGTTCGCGTGCGAGTTCGTCCATGCTCGGTCCGCCGCCGCGCATGTCCGTCATCGGGAACACCCAGTTCCACTCCGGCGGCCGCGGTTCGGCGCCGACGATCCGCGGGCCGGCGTAGGGAGCGCTCGCCACGCGTACGAGCGCGGCTTTCAGCGCCGGATCGCGCAGCCGCGCCTTCTGCTCGTCCAGCGGCAGCGCGCGCAGGTCCTTCCACACCTCCCACTTGTCGAACGGCGTGTGGGTCTTGAACGACAGCAGCACGCTCAGTGCGCGACTGTGGACCTGGGCGTAGATCCGCCCGCCGTCGGCCGCGGCCTCGTCGAGCAGATCGAAGAACGGCCGCCAGATCTCCGGGGCGATGCGCAGGCTGAACATGCCCCAGGTCTGCGTCACGCCGGATTCGATTGCCAGGCGCTTGAGCCGGTCGAAGTACTCGCGCTGGCGTTTCGGATCCCGGCCCGGCGCCTCGCCGGCGATCTCGAAGATGCCCTTGCCGGTGCCGCCGATCGCATTGACGATCGCGCGTACTTCGTCCCAGGGCGCGATCCGGCTCGCCACCGGGCGGTCGTCGGCGGTGGTGTGGTTGGCCGTGCGCGAGGTCGAAAAGCCCACCGCGCCGGCTTCCACGGCCTGCTGCGCGAGCGCGCACATGCGCCCGACCTCGTCGGCGGTGGCGGCGTCGGAGAAGGCGCGCTCGCCCATCACGTAGGTGCGCAGGGCCGAGTGGCCGATGTAGCCGGCGTAGTTGATGCCCTTGGGGCGGCGATCGACGGCGTCGAGGAATTCGGGAAACGATTCCCAGGTCCAGTCGATGCCGGCCAGCATCGCCTCGCGGGACAGATCCTCCGCGCGCTCGAGGTTGCGGAAAACGAGGTCCGCCTCGTCCTTGCGGCACGGCGCGAGCGTAAAACCACAGTTGCCCATCACCACCGTGGTCACGCCGTGGTAGCAGGACGAGGAGCCCAGCGGATCCCAGAACACCTGCGCGTCCATGTGCGTGTGGCCATCGACGAAGCCCGGGCATACGACCAGCCCCTCGGCGTCGATCCGGCGCCGGGCGGCGCCGTCGATCCGGCCGATGGCGGCGATCCGCCCGTCATGCACCGCAACATCCGCGACGTAGCGTGGCGCCCCGGAGCCGTCGACGACGGTCCCGTTCCTGATGAGCAGGTCGTAAGGCATGGCGGCGCTCCGGATGTACCTGCGTCGAATGTACATCGCGCGTGGCGGCGCTGCCAGACGCAACGCCGCCGCAGGCGAGCCACCGCCCCGTGGTGGCTCGCCTGCGCGCGGACGGCTGTTATACTCCGGCGCGGACGCTGCCCCGGACCTCGCGGGTGCGCGTCCGACCCAACCACCGCTTCCGGGATCAACATGATCGATTTCGAACCCGACGACACGCCTGCGTTGAAGGCCTGGCGCGCCGAAGTGCGCGCGTTCCTGAAGGAGGCGCTGCCGGACGGCATGCGCTGGGACTACGACTACGACGAAGACCCCGAGAACTGGAAGAAGGGCATCGATTTCTGGCGCAAGGTCGGACAGAAGGGCTGGGTCGCGCTGACCTGGCCCAAGGACTGCTACGGCCAGGAGCGCTCGGCGATCGAGAAGTGGATCCTCGCCGAGGAGTTCACCGCCTACGACGCGCCCGCCTACCCCGTCATCGGCCTGTTCGTCGCCGACTGCATCCTGCGCCTGGGTACGCCCGAGCAGCGCCGGCGGCACCTGAAGGGCATCGCAGAGGCGACCACGCTGTGGGGCGAGGGTTATACCGAGCCGGGTGCGGGTTCGGATCTGGCGACCCTGAAGACGCGTGCCGACTGGGACGGCAGCCACTGGGTGATCAACGGCCAGAAGACCTTCGGCACGGCGGGGCATTTCTGCCAGTGGATGGCGGTGCTGGCGCGCACGGATCAGCAAGCGCCAAAGCACGCCGGCATTTCCTGCTTCCTGGTGCCGCTCGACACGCCGGGTATCTCGATGGCGCCGCTGCACAATATCGCCGGCGGCCGCCAGAACCACACCTTCTTCGACAACGTCCGCGTGCCGGCGGACAGCGTGCTCGGCGACGTCAACCAGGCCTGGAACCAGGTGTGGTTCCGCATGGGCGGGGAAAAGCGCGATCGCGCCGGCCCCGTCTACCACGACCATCCCTACCGGGTCGTCAACATGGTCGGCCGGCTCGTGCGCTACTGCCGCGAGACCGAACGCGACGGGCGGCCGATCTCCGAGGATCCCGCCATTCGCCCGCAGCTGGCCGAGCTTCTGCTGGGCGCCGAGACCCTGAAGATGATCTGGCGCGAGCACTACGGACGGTTCGCGTCGAAATCGGTCTCGCCGTTCGGCGAAGCGGCGGCGGCCCTCGACCAGATCGTCTACAAGGAATGGTGGCCGCACCTGGCGCAGAAGGCGATGGAGATCGTCGGTCCGCTCGCGCAGATCCAGGGCGGCAAGTGGGCCCGGCTGCAGGGCCAGATCCAGTACTTCTATCGCACCGGCTTCGGCAACCATGCGGGCGGTACCTCGCAGTTGAAGCGCATGATCCTGGCCACGCGCGGCCTGGGCCTGCCGCGTTGAGCGGCCCGGCGCGACGAACGGAGAACGATCGGTGGCAATCGACATCACATTGAGCGAAGAGCAGGAGATCATCCGCCGGAGCGCGCGGGATTTCTTCTCCAGCGAATGCGACACGGCCTTCGTGCGCAGGGCCGAGGTCGCGGACGAGGATTTCCCGCGGGCGATGTGGAAGCAGATGGCCGAGCTCGGATGGCTCGGCATGAGCTTTCCCGAGCAGTACGACGGTGCCGGTTGCACGCTGCTGGACCTGTACCCGCTGTACCTGGAACTGGGCCGGCACATCGTGCCGTTGCCGTTGCTGGAGTGCGTGGGCCTGGCGGCCTGGCTGGTGGCGGCGGCCGGCAACGAGGCGCAGCGCCAGCGCATCCTGCCTGCGGTCGCGGCGGGCGACATGATCCTCGCCCCGGCGCTCATGGAGGCGCAGGGGATCTACGGTCCGCGCGGGATCGCCATGCAGGCGCGGCGCGCCGGCGCCGGTTTCGTGCTGGATGGCACCAAGCTCCTGGTGCCCTGTGCGAGCGCCGCCGATCTGCTTGCGGTGGCCTGCCGTACCGGCGCCCCGGGCGGCGAGGCGGGCGTGACGCTGTTCCTGGTCGATCCGCACGCGCGCGGCGTCTCGGTTGAGTCGACGCCGACGATGACCGGCGAACGCATGTACGCGGTGAGTTTCGATCGCGTCGAGGTCGGCGCCGCCGACGTGCTCGGCGAAGTCGACCGCGGCTGGGCGCCGCTCGACGACGCCATCATGCGCGCGGCGATCCTGCAGGCCGCGCTCGCTGCCGGCGGCGCCGAGCGGGTGATGGAGATCTCCACCGGCTATGCCCGCGACCGCGTGCAGTTCGGCAAGCCGATCGGCAGCAACCAGGCCGTGCAGTACCTGTGCACCGAAATCGCCATCGAGACGCACCGCACCCGCCTGCTGACGATGCAGGCGGCCTGGTGCCAGGCCACCGGGCGGCCCTGGAAGCGCGAGGCCGCGCTTGCCAAGGCCGCCGCCTGCCGTGCGGCGGTGGCGGCGATCCATGGCGGGCACGAAGTGCACGCGGGCATCGGCTTCATGGTCGACTACGACCTGCAACTGTTTACGCGCCGCGCGAAACACTGGGAGTGGAATCTCGGCGACTACCGCTACCACCTGGAGCGATCGCTGGTGGAGGCGGGTATCTGAAGCCCCGCGACGAGCAGGCGCGGGTTCGGTACCCGCGCGTCGCCCGGGCCGGCGACCCGGCGTGAATTTCATGAAAACCACCTGCGTTCCAATGGAGCGCAAATCCGGAGTATCGATGGACACGAACAACGAGATGTCGGAACAGGATCTCGACGCGATCCGCGACGGTGCGGTGAAGGCGCTGGGTTCGCTGCCGACCCGCAGCCGCCTGCGTGCGCTGCTGACCGAACGCGGCGCCTTCGACCGCGAACTCTGGAACCTGGTCGCGGAACTGGGCTGGCTCGGCATGACCCTGCCCGAGCAGGACGGCGGGCTGGGCCTGCCCCTGGCGGCGCGCTGCGTCCTCGCCGAGGAGATCGGCCGGCAGGTGGCATCCATTCCCTATACCGCGGCGACCTGCGCGTTGTCCGCGATTGCGCGCTCGGGCAGCGCGGCGCAGAAGCAGGCGCTGCTCGGCCCGGGCCTGGATGGCTCCCGCATCGCGACCGTGGCGTGTTTCGAGCCCGGCGAAGCCGGCGTGCCGGCGCCGTTCGCGACCACCTTCGACGGCAGCCGCCTGCGCGGCGAGAAGGTGGGCGTGTGCGCGGGTGCTTTCGCCGCCTCGGCGATCGTGCTCGCCGCCGACGCATCGGGCGCGCCAGTCATGACCATCGCCGATCTGTCGAACCCGGCCGTGACCCGCACGGTGCACGACACGGTCGACAACAGCCGCGGCCTGGCGGACCTGCGCTTCGAAGGTGCGCCGGCCGAACGGCTGGGCGGCGCCGATGCAATCCACGCCCTGCTCGAGGAACTGTGCATCGTCACCGCGTTCGAGCAGATCGGCGGCGCACAGGATTGCCTGCACACGACGCGCGACTACGCCTTGCAGCGGCGCGTGTTCGGGCAGCCGATCGGTGCGTTCCAGGCCGTCAAGCACGGGCTGGCGGATCTGTACGTGTTGATCGAGATTGCGCGCGGCGCGGCATGGTCGTCGCTGCGTGCCGAGCCGGCGGACCGCGCCGTCGCGGCCGCGGCGGCCAGGGTCGCCGGCACGCGCGCCTACGATACCAGCGCCCAGGAGGCGATCCAGCTTCACGGTGGCATCGGCACGACCTGGGAATCAGACCAGCACCTGCATTATCGCCGTGCGCGCTGCCTGGCCTTGGAGTGGGGCGGGCCGCAGTACTGGCGCAACCGGATCCTGGACGGGACGATCGACGTGGCGGAGCGTGCGGCATGAACGCAGCAATCGACGAACGCGGCGAAGACGCGCAGTCCCTGGCCCGGTATCGCGCGGCGGCGCGGGCCTTCCTGGAGCGGCACGCGCCGGCGTATTCCGGGGCCGCGCGCAGCGGGCTGTCCAAGGACGAGGATCTCGCGCTCGGCCGCGCCTGGATGAAGCTCAAGTGTGAGCACGGATACTCGTCGATCAGCCTGCCGAAGAAGTTCGGCGGTGGCGGCGGAACCCAGGTGCAGCGGATCGTCTTCGCCGAGGAGGAGTCGCGCTGGGACGTGCCGATCAAGTACTTCGGCGTGAGCCTGGGGATGCCCGTGCCGATCATGGCGGCCTACGCATCCGAGGCCGAATGCATCCGATTGCTGCCGCCCGCGGTACGCGGGGAAATGATCTGGTGCCAGTTGTTCTCCGAGCCGGCGGCCGGCTCGGATCTCGCCGCGCTGCGCACGTCCGCGCGCCGCGAGGGCGACCGCTGGATCCTGAACGGCCAGAAGCTCTGGACGAGTTGGGCGCATTACGCCGACTGGGGCGTGCTGGTCGCGCGCCACGATCCGAATCTCGCCAAGCACAAGGGCCTGACGTACTTCTACGTCGACATGCGTACGCCCGGCATCTCGGTGAGGAGCGTGAAACTGCTCGCCGGCGACAGTCACGTCAACGAGGTGTTCTTCGACAACGTCGAGATCCCGGATTCGCAGCGCCTGGGCGAGGTGGGCGACGGATTCAAGATCTCGATCCACACGCTCATGATCGAGCGCTACTCGGTGCTGGACGTGTGGGGCTCGGGGCCGAACCTGCACACGCTGCTCGGCCTGCTGCGCGGCCACACCCTGAACGGCCGGCCCGCGATCGAGGATCCACGGTTCCGCGAACTGGCCGTGGACGCAATCATCGAGGAACGCGCGCTGCTGGAGATCCAGCGCCGCGCGTTCGCCGCCATCCAGGCCGGCAGGCCCGCGGGCCCGGAGGGTTCGATCGGCAAGCTGCTGATTGCCTCCAAGCGCCAGCAGTTGTCGCGGGTGGCGATGGATCTGCTCGGCCCGGCGGCGCTGACGGTGCCCGAGGGCATGAATACGCAACTGAATGCGACCGCATCGTGGATCACCGGGCCGCTGATGCGCATTGCCGGCGGCACCGACCAGATCCTGCGCAACACGATCGCCGAAAAGGTGCTCGGATTGCCGCAGGATCATCGGCCGGACAAGTCGGTTGCGTTCAACAAGGTCCCGGGCTGAGCGGGGCGCGAAGGGTTCATCGGCGCGCGGGGGCCGGCGACGGATGCAGTGACCGCGCGCATGCGCGCGCAAGGGGGTCTCGATGAAATTCGGCGTCTTCATCGCTCCGAATCACACCCCGGGCCAGAACCCCGCGCTCGCGCTCCAGGATGACCTGGAGTTCATCCAGCACCTGGATCGGCTCGGTTTCGACGAGGCCTGGATCGGCGAGCATCACTCCGGCGGCTGGGAGATCGTGAGTTCGCCGGAAGTGTTCATCGCCACCGCCGCCGAGCGCACGCGGCGGATCCGGCTCGGCACCGGCGTGCTTTCGTTGCCTTATCACCATCCGCTGATCCTCGCCGACCGCATGGTGCTGCTGGATCACCTCACTGGCGGCCGCGTGATGCTGGGAGTCGGCCCGGGCGCGCTGGTGACCGACGCGCGCATGATGGGGCTGGATCCGAACTGCCTGCGCCTGCGCCTGGAGGAAGGCCTGGAAGCGGTGGTGCGGCTGCTGACGACGGACGAACCGGTCACCATGAAGACCGACTGGTTCGAACTGCACGAAGCCCGGTTGCAAATCGCGCCTGTGCAGCGGCCCTGCTTCGAGATTGCGGTTGCCTCGGTACGATCCCCCGCCGGGCCGCTGCTCGCCGGGCGCCACGGATTGGGCCTGCTGTCGATTGCCGCCGGCGAGTCCGGTTTCGATTTCCTGGGCGAGTCCTGGCGGCTGGTGCAGGAGCGCGCGGCCCGGCACGGTCACCTCGTCGATCGCAGCCGCTGGCGCCTGGTCACCACGATCCATGTCGCACGCAGCGTCGAGCAGGCGCGCGAGGAGACACGGCCGGGCCTGCGCGAGTACTACAAGTACGTCGCCACCGGTCCGTTCCGGCTGGCGCATCCGGAACCCTGGAACCTGCCGCACGAGACGCTCGTGGACGGCATGAACGCCGGCGGCACGGCCGCGATCGGCACGCCGGAAATGGCGATTGCGGCGATCCGCAAGCTGCAGGCGCAGAGCGGGGGCTTCGGCACCCTGCTGCTCGGCTCGCACGACTGGGCGGATCGCGACGCCAAGTTCCGCTCGTTCGAGCTGTTCGCGCGCGAGGTGATGCCGGAGTTCCAGGGCAGCGCATCGCGCACCCGGGCGGCCTGGGACGAACACTGGCGCAGCCGCGAGCGCGACGCCGCCGAGTTCCGCGCCGCGCAGGACGTCATCATCGAACGCCACCGGGCCGAGCAGGCAGGCAAGGGCGGGGGCGGCTGGACGACCTGACACCCGGGAGGAGCGCGCCCGGCGCAGGCGCGGCGGCATGGTTGGGGTGCCAGGATTCGAACCTGGGAATGCCGGGATCAAAACCCGGTGCCTTACCGCTTGGCTACACCCCAATGGTTGGCCGCTGCTTCGTGTTGGCGCGCGCCGCGTCCGGCCGCGGCAGGTGCTTGGCCGGACGCGCGGACCGGCGCGGATTCTCCCATGGACCGCTTGCCGGCGTGAAGTGCGCAGGCGAGCACGTGCGGGAACGGAACCGCCAGGGCCCGCAGGTGGACGGTCCGGGTCGACAACCGCGGCCGGCGCTGCGATTGCGCCGCCGGTTTCGGCAGCGCATGCTGGGCCGATGCTGGGCGACGCGCGTATCCGGGTCGTAATCCTCGGCGCGGCCGGGCGCGACTTCCACGATTTCAACATGCTGTACCGCGACGACCCGTCGGTCGAGGTCGTCGCGTTCACGGCCGCGCAGATCCCCGGCATTGCCGGCCGGCGCTATCCGCCCGCGCTTGCCGGTGCACTGTATCCCCAAGGCATTCCAATCCTCGCTGAGGAGGAACTCGCGGCACTCGTCGTACGCGAGCGCGTACGGCAGGTCGTATTCGCCTACAGCGACGTCTCCTACGCGCACGTCATGCGCCTGGCTTCGGTCGCGATTGCGGCCGGTGCCGACTTCGTCCTGCCCGGGCCCGAGCGCACCTGGCTGAAGGCGGGTGTGCCGGTTATCGCGGTTTCCGCGGTGCGCACCGGCTGTGGCAAGTCGCAGACCGCGCGCTGGCTTTCGCGCGCGCTGCGCGCCGCCGGCCTGCGCGTGGCCGTGATCCGCCACCCGATGCCGTATGGCGATCTCGAGCGCCAGGCGGTGCAGCGCTTCGCCACCCGCGCCGATCTCGATGCCGCCCGCTGCACGGTCGAGGAACGGGAGGAGTACGAGCCGCATATCGCCACCGGCAGCGTCGTCCATGCCGGCGTGGACTATGCTCCGATCGTCGCCGCTGCGACGCGCGAGGCGGACCTCATCGTCTGGGACGGCGGCAACAACGACTTCCCGTTCGTCCGCCCGGATTTGCACCTGGTTCTGGTCGATCCGCTGCGCCCCGGGGACGAGGACAGCCACCACCCGGGCGCGGCCGTCCTGCGCATGGCCGACATCGTCGTCGTCGCCAAGTGCAACAGCGCCAGCGACACGGACATCGCACGTGTGGAGCGCGCGGCGCGCGCCGCCAATCCGCTTGCGGCGATCGTTCGAGCGGGGTCGCGCGTCACCCTGGACGACCCTGCGGCCGTACGCGGGCGCCGCGTGCTGGTCGTGGAGGATGGGCCGAGCCTCACGCACGGTGGCCTGCCGCACGGCGCGGGGTTCGTCGCCGCGCGCGTGGCCGGGGCCGCCGCGATCCTGGATCCGCGCCCGTGTGCCGCGGCGCTCATCGCCGAGGTCTTCGAACGCCACCCACACATCGGCGCGGTCCTGCCGGCGGTCGGCTACGGCCCGGCGCAGCTCCAGGCATTGGCGCAGACGATCCGCGCCAGCGACGCCGAGATCGTGATCAGCGCGACGCCGGCGGATCTCGCGGCGCTCGTGCCGATCGATCGGCCGGTGGTGCGCGCGCGCTACGATTTCCAGGAGATGCGCACCGGCGATCTCCTGGGTCGCGTGGCGGACTTCGTTCGCGGTGCGGGCCTGCGCTTCAACGCGTGACGCGGGTCCCGGCGTGCCCGGCAAGGATGGCCGCGGCGTCCTCGAGCCTGCCGATGGCGGCGAAGCGGCCGGTGGTTTCGGCGAAGGCGCAGGCCGCCTCCACCTTGGGCGCCATCGAGCCGGGTGCGAACGCGCGTTCGCGCAGTGCGGCCGCCGAGGCACTGCGCAGCGGTCTTTGCGCCGGCACCGGCCAGTCGGCATAGACCGCGTCGACGTCGGTGAGCAGCAGCAGTGCATCCGCGTTCAGTTGCACGGCGAGCAGCGCGCTGGCGCGATCCTTGTCGATGACCGCCTCCACGCCGACGAACGCGCCGTCCGTGCGTCGCACGACCGGAATCCCGCCGCCACCGGCGCAAATCACGGTCACGCCCTGCGCCACCAGCAATTCGATCACGGGCAGTTCGACGATGCGTTGCGGCCGCGGCGAGGCCACCACGCGGCGCCAGCGGTCGCCATCGGGAGCTACCGTCCAGCCGTTCGCACGCGCGAGTTCGTGCGCGCGCGCCGCCTCGTAGGGCGGGCCGATCGGCTTGGTCGGCGCGGCGAACGCCGGGTCGTGCGGATCGATCTCGACCTGAGTGAGCAGAGCCGCGCAGCGCGCGCCCGGCAGGCGGTTGCCCAGTGCCTGGGCGATGAGATAACCGATCTCGCCCTCGGTCTGCGCGTCCAGCACGTCGAGCGGACCGGCGCCGGGGCGCGCAGCTAGCAGGCCGACCTGAGGGCCGTTGCCGTGGGTGATGATCGCCATGTGCTCGCGCGCAATCGGTGCCAGCGCCGCCACGGCCACGAGGATGTTGTCGCGCTCCGTTCGCAGATCTGGCGGTTCGCCGCGCCGGAGCAGGGCATTGCCGCCCAGGGCAATCACGATGCGCATGGTGGGCGGCTTGCGTCGCGACCCGTGTACGCCGGGCGGCCAGGCGCGCGCCGTGGCGGGCCGGTCAGCGCGGTGCCAGGAATTCGTCGAAGAATGCGACGAGTTCGCCCCACGCGGCCTGCGCCGGCCGATGGCGATAGCGCTCGGCGTTGGTGAAGTTCATGAACGCGTGGCCGGCACCCTGGTAGACGTGGAACTCGTGCCACTTGGAAAGCCGGGTGAGCTCCGCGTCGATCCTGCGCACGTCGTCGATCGATGGGTTGCTGTCCTCGACGCCGAAGAATCCGATCAGCGGGCGGCCGATATCGGCGCTGCGCTCGAAGGGCGAGGGCTGCTCGCCCCAGCGGGCCAGCATGCCCCCGCCGTAGAACACCGCCGCGGCCTCGAACTGCGGATCCGCGGCCGCCATCAGGTAGGTCACGCGGCCGCCCATGCAGAACCCGGTCACGCCGAGCGGACCGACCCGCGGCGAGCGCGATTGCAGGTGGGCGGCCGCCGCGCGCATGTCGATCACGAGCTCGTCGTCGCGCAGGCGGCCGATGCGCGCCATCATGTCGGTCACTTCCGCGGGGATGCGGTGGAACAGGTCCGGCAGTGCCGCGGCATAGCCGGCGCGCGTCAGCCGGTGCACGATATCGAGCATCGCGGCGTCCAGGCCCGGGCCATGGTGCGCGATGACGATCCCAGCCCGGGGCCGGTCGTGATCCGGAACGCTGACGTAAATCCGAACCTCCCGGCCGTCGACCTTCATGTGTTCCCAGCGCGCAGTCATCGGCTTGCCCCGACGGATGTCCCGGGCGCCAGGATAGCGCGGAAGCGCGCGTGTCCCCAGCCGTCCGGTGCCTGGCGTGGATTACAATCCGAAGCGGAGCCCGCTGACATGCCTCGACCGCTACATCCGACTGCCGTGCAAGTACCATGAACGACCAGCCGCCCCCGGATCCGGGCGCCGCGGTCGATCGCTGGTTCGATCTCTGGCGCGGTGCCGCCGCCGCAGTCCGGCGCGCCGCGACCGGCGGCAGCGACGATGCGGAAGGGTTGTTCACATGGCGCGATCTCGGTGCCCGCATGCAGGCCGCCCGTGCGGACGACGCGCGCCTGCGGGAGGTGCTGGAAGCGCTGCACGCGCGGGTGGGCGGTTCGCCCGTGCGGGCGATGGCCGAAGGAGGCGAGGAAGTGGCCGCTTTGCTCGCCGATCTGCAGGCTCGCGCGCTGGATGCGCTCGCGCGGGTCGTAGCGCCCGCGGGCATGTCGGCCTGGGCGGCGCCGTTGCTGCAGGCACTGGCCGGCGGCGCGGCGGTTCCGCCGCGGCTGGCAACCGGCCTGGATGCCTGGCAGGCGCAGTTCGATCGGTTGCTCGGCGTCGAGCCCGGTGCGCGCTCGTCATGGGCTGCGCTGCTTTCGCGCCTGCGCCGTGCCGCGCGCGTGTTTTCGGCGCTTCACGCGCGCGCGATGACCGATGCGGTGCGCGAGTACGTCGAGTCGATGCCGGCCGAGGGGACAGGCGGGGACCCCGTGGACCGCTGGCTGCAATGCTGCGAACGGGCGCACCTGTCGATGCTGCGCACGCCCCGCTACAGCCGGGCCTATGGGCGGCTGTTCAATGCGCTCGTCGATCTGCGCGCCGCGTGGCTGGAACGCTCCGATGCGTTCGCGCGCCTGGCCGGCTGGCCGACACGCGCCGACTTCGATGCGCTTGCACGGCGGATGGCCTCGATCGAGCGCACGGACGCGGAGCCGCCCCGGGAGCGGCAGGCGCCGGCGCAGGCAACGGCGACGCAAGGCGTATCCGCCGCGGGTGGCGTTCCCGTGCCCGAATCCACCGCCCGCCGCCCGCGGGCCAGGCCGGCGACGCACGAGCCGGTCTCCGGTTCGAAGGCGAAGGCCGCTCGTGGTACGCGCCGATCCGGCAAGGCGCCGCGCGCTTCGACACAGGCGCCGGCCGTGAAGCCGGCTCGCAAGCGCCCGGATGAGTCCGCGGCCTGGGACATCGACGCACTGATGAGCACCCGCGACAAGGATGATTCGCGGTGAGTGCGTCCGCCGGCACCGCGTGAGCGCGCCGCACGACAAGGACGAAGGCGCGTTTTCCGCGCGCATGCGCGCGGCGCTGCGCGATGCGGCGCCAAGGGCTGGCAGGCAGAACGTTCCGCGGCGAGTCGTCCACCGCGATCGCGGCGCCACCGTCGTCTATCGCTACGATGCCGCGCCCGGTGTTGCCGGGCGGGAAGCGCTGGTGATCGTCTACGCGCTGGTGAACCGGCCGGACGTCATCGACATGGGTGAGCGACGCTCACTCCTGCGCGCGCTGCTCGATCGCGGCCTGCCGGTCTACCTGCTGGACTGGGGCGAACCGGATGCCGCGGACCGCCACGTCACGCTCGACGATCTGATCTGCGGCCGCCTGCACCGCTGCATCGATGCGATACGCGCGGATGCCGGGGTGGAACGAATCAATCTCTTGGGCATCTGCCAGGGTGGGGTATTCAGCCTGTGCTATGCGGCGCTCCAACCCGAGCGTATCGGCGCCCTGCTGGCGACCGTCACGCCGGTGGATTTCCACACCGCTGACGAT
>JBFXBD010000086.1:0-22963 GCA_050183625.1 Gammaproteobacteria bacterium | reverse complement strand
GGAGCGAAGCGACGAAGCAATCCACGCGCTGCCGGCGGCATCGAGGCCGCGTGGGTCGCTTCGCTGCGCTCGCGACGACGTAGGGGTGGTTCATGGCTTCAATCTGCCGGAGCCTGGGCCGGTTCGGCCTCGCAATGACGGGGGGCGGTTCATGGCTGCAATCGGCCGGGGCCACCCCGGTTCGGTCTCGCGAGGCCGCCTGCACGGGTCCCGGTCGACGGACCTTTCTCGGAGCGAAACGTACTGCGCGTGGCTGCTCGGCACCGTGCCGCGGGGCGCTAGCCGTCCGGCTCGCTGGCGCGCTGGCGTTTCGCGTACACTCGGTGCATGAGCACACGCCACCTCGTCGACCCTGAACTGCTGCCCGCGCTGGACGCGATGCCGCCGATGGATCTGGCCGTGGAGACGCTGCCGGCGCGGCGCGCGGCGATGAT
Source organism: Gammaproteobacteria bacterium (assembly GCA_050183625.1). Classification (GTDB taxonomy): domain Bacteria; phylum Pseudomonadota; class Gammaproteobacteria; order JADZEE01; family JADZEE01; genus JBFXBD01. The sequence goes on along the minus strand of JBFXBD010000086.1, from coordinate 22,529 downwards.
CGAGGCGATGCGCGCGGCGCCGGTACCGCAGGTCGACGGCGTGGAGCGCAGCGAGCACCGTGCCCCCGGCCCGGCGGGTGCACCCGAGGTGCCGGTGTTCGTCTATGCGCCCGCCGCGGCGAAGCGGCCGCTGCCGGCGCTGCTGCACATCCACGGCGGCGGCTACGTGCTCGGCACCGCGTCCATGTATGACCCGCGCTACGCCCTGCTCGCCGCCGAAGTCGGCTGCCTGGTCGCCTCCGTCGACTACCGCCTCGCGCCCGAGACGCGCTTTCCCGGCGCGGTGGAGGACTGCTACGCAGCGCTGAAGTGGCTGCGCACGAATGCGGCCGCGCTCGGCGCGGATCCGGACCGCATCGCCATCGCCGGCGAGAGCGCCGGCGGCGGGCTGGCCGCGGGGCTGGGGCTGCTGGTGCGGGATCGGGCCGAGGTCCGCCTCGCGCTGCAGGTGCTGCACTACCCGATGATCGACGATCGCACCTGCGTCGCCGCCGATCAGAACCCCGTTGCCGGCGAGTTCGTCTGGACGCGCGCGGCCAACCGCTTCGGCTGGGAGGCGCTGCTCGGCCACGCTCCGGGGATCGACGGCGTCTCGCCCTACGCCGCGGCCGCGCGGGCGACGGACCTGCGCGGCCTGCCGCCGACCTACCTCAGCACCAGCACGCTGGATCTGTTCGTCGACGAGAACCTGGACTACGCGCGGCGCCTGATGCGCGCCGGCGTGCCGACCGAGATGCACGTGTATCCCGGGGCGTACCACGGCTTCACGATGTCGGCGACGGCGCGCGTGTCGCGCCAGTACCAGCGCGATTATCACCAGGCGCTGGCGCGCGCCCTGCACGGCTGAGCCGCGCGTTCAGCGCGAGGCCACGCCGGGCCGGGCTCCGGCGGATCGATGCCATGAACCACCGTCGTCGCGAGCGCAGCGAAGCGACCCAGGCGGCGCCGAATTGGTCCGGGCCGCCTGGATTGCCGCCGCCGCTGCGCGGCCTCGCAATGACGGAGCGGTTCATGGATGGCGCGGCAGCGTGCCCATCGCCTTGCAGATGATCTGCAGCATCACCTCGTCGGCGCCGCCGCCGATCGACACCAGCCGCAGATCGCGGTACAGGCGCGAGACGTAGTTGTCCCAAGTGAAGCCCATGCCGCCCCAGTACTGCAGGCAGGCATCGGTGACTTCCCGGCACAGCCGCCCGTACTTGAGCTTGGCCATCGACGCCAGCGTGGTCATGTCGCGGCCGGCCACGAACTCCTCCACCGCGCGCCAGCACAGCGCGCGCAGCGCCTCGATTTCGGTCTGCAGTTCGGCCAGGCGGAAGTGGATTACCTGGTTGTCCAGCAGCGGCTTGCCGAACGCGATCCGCGCGCGGGTGTATTCGATGGTATCCAGGATGCAGTTCTCCAGCGTGCGCAGGTTGCTCAGCGCCGCGCCGACGCGCTCCTCCTGGAACTGCTTCATCTGCATCACGAAGCCCTCGCCCTCGGTGCCGATGCAGTGGCGCAGCGGCACGCGCACGTCCTCCAGGAAGATCTGCGCGGTGTCCGAGGCGCGCATGCCGAGCTTGTCGATCGGCTTGGAGAACGTGATCCCGCGGGTGCGGGTCGGAACGATGATCAGCGACTTGTTCCGGTGCGCGGACTCGCCGCCGGTCACCGCGAGCAGGCACAGGAAGTCGGCCTGGGTGCTGTTGGTGATCCACATCTTCGAGCCGTTGATGACGTAGTCGCCGCCGTCGCGCCGCGCGTGGGTGCGGATCGCGGCGACGTCCGAGCCGGCGCCGGGCTCGCTCACCGCGATCGACGCCACCATCTCGCCGCGGATCGCAGGCGCCAGGAACTCGTGTCGCAGCGCGTCGCTGCCGAAGCGCGCCAGTGCCGGCGTGGCCATGTCGGTCTGCACCGTGGTTCCCATGATGAGGCCGCTGCAGCGGCAGTGACCGAGTTCCTCCAGGAATGCCGCGTGGTAGCTGTAGTCCAGGCCGAGGCCGCCGAACTCGGCCGGCTTGTGGATGCCGAGCAGGCCGAGCGCGCCGAACTTGCGGAACAATTCGTGCGCCGGGAAGCGGCCGTCCGCCTCCCACTGCGCCACGTGCGGGTTGATCTCCGCTTCGATGAACCTGCGCACGGTGGCGCGGATCTCGTCGTGCTCGCGGGTGAATTGCATGGCGATGCTCTCCGGTGCTCAGTTGGGAAAGACCCGGTACTTGCGCAGCAGCGCAACCGGCGCGTAGGAGCGCTTGGTGTGGCGGAAGCGCGGGTTGCCCAGGTCCTGCTCGAAGTTGATGAACTCGCAGGCGGGCGCGGCCGCGCAGGCGAAGCGGTTGAACAGGTACTGGTACACGCCCGGATGCCGGCGCAGGCCCTTGGCGAAATGCACCGCCAGCGTGTCGGGCCAGACGCGGCTGGCGAGCAGGAAGCCGGCCGGCTCGCCGGCCCCGGTTTCGGCCAGCCAGCCTTGCAGGCCGAGCGTGTCGCGCAGCGCGATTGCTTCGGCGCAGGGGCCGTGATCCGTGGCCGCGGGCGCCTTGCCGGACTCCGCCAGCCAGGCGTCGAGCACCGCGCGGGCGGCGCCGGCGCGGGCGGCGTCCAGCGGCACGAAGCGCGGCGCGGCGTCGCGCTCGAACTGGCGCATGAGATTGCGCTTCTTGCGCAGCCGGGTGCCGGCGTAGGCGCGCAGATCCGCCGCGCGGTACAGGTAGTCGGCGTCGGCATCCACGTGTGCGACGCGGAACGCGCCACCGGGCAACCGCTGCACCGTTTGTTCCGGGATCGGGTAGAAGCAGTCGTGGCCGGCGAGCAGCGCCTGCAACCGCGCCGGCGAATGCGCGGCGAGATCGAACAGCGGCATCAGGTGCCGCACGCCGTCGTAGGTGCGGCCGGCGATACAGCGGGCGGGCGATTCGACCGTTCGATAGTCGTGCGCGGCGCGGAACAGCACCAGGTTGGCGGGGCAGTATTCCGACAGGCGGTGGCCGAGCCCCGCGAGCGCGGCCCGAAGCGCTCCGGCATCCTCGATCCGCAGCGGCGGGGCCGCGGACGGATCGATGCTCGGGCCGGGCACGGACATGGTGCGGCGGCGCTCAGCGCCCGGCGCGCGCCGCGCGGACGCGAACCGCACGACGTGCGTTCACCGGATCTCCAGCGCGCGGATCACGACCAGCACCTGGCGGCTGCGCACCTGCATGCCGACCTCCACGTGCACGGTCTCGATCACGCCCTCGACATCGGCACGGATCTGGGTCTGCATCTTCATTGCCTCGATGGCCAGCACCAGGTCGCCGATGCCGACCCGCTCGCCGCTTCGACGGTGGACCTCGACCACCGCGCCATCCATCGGCGCGGTGAGATGGCCGCTGCCGGCGCCGTCCTGCGTCGCGGGGGGCGCGTGGGTCAGGTCGACCCAGGTGCCGCCGCCGAGCGGCGCGCCCAGGTGCAGCGCGTCGCCGTCGATGAGATACGGCGCGTTGCGGCGGATGCCGTCCTGGATCCAGGTCACCGATTCGGCGTCGAGCGCGACGAGTTCGATCGACGCGGACGCCTCGCCTGCCTGGACCTCGAAGCGCCCCGGCGCCTGCTGCAGCACGGCGACGCGCAGAACCTCGCCTTCGTGCTCGATGGCGTGCGCGACCGCATCCGCGCCGCGCCCCGCCCAGCCGGCGAACGGCATGCGCCCGCGGCAATGCAGCAGCACCGCGGCGAGCGCGACCGCGGCGGGCTCCTGCGGTGCATCCGGTGGCAGGTGTGCGGCGATGAACCCGGTGGTCGCCTGCCCGGCGAGAAAGACCGGGTGGCGCAGTGCCCGCGCCAGGAAGCGCTGGTTGGTGGCGACGCCGAGCACGCAGGCGTCCTCCAGCGCGCGCGCCAGGCGCCGTGCCGCGGTGGCCCGGTCGGGCCCGTGCGCGATCACCTTGGCGAGCATCGGATCGTAATGGGCCGAAACCGCCTGGCCCTCGGCGACGCCCGCGTCCACGCGCAACCCGGGCAGATCCGCAAAGCGCCAGCGCAGGATCGTGCCGGTCTGCGGCAGGAAGCCGCGGCGCGGATCCTCGGCGTACAGGCGCGCCTCGATGGCATGCCCGGACAGCCGCACGGCGTCCTGCGTCAGCGGCAGCGGCTCGCCGGCGGCGACGCGGATCTGCCATTCGACCAGATCCAGCCCGGTGACCAGTTCCGTCACCGGGTGCTCGACCTGCAGGCGGGTGTTCATCTCCAGGAAGTGGAAGTTGCGATCGACGTCGACCAGGAACTCCACCGTGCCGGCGCCCACGTAGCCGCAGCTGCGCGCCGCGGCGACCGCGGCCGCGCCCATGCGCGCGCGCAGATCCTCGCCCACGAACGGCGAGGGCGATTCCTCGATCACCTTCTGGTGCCGGCGCTGGATGGAGCAGTCGCGCTCGCCGAGGTGGATGCAGTTGCCGTGCGTGTCGGCGAAGACCTGGATCTCGACGTGGCGCGGCTCGAGGATCGCGCGTTCCAGGATCAGCTCGTCGCTGCCGAAGGCGTTGCGCGCCTCCGAGCGCGCCGCGCCGAGCTGCTCGGCCAGATCGGAAGGGTCGGAAACCAGCCGCATGCCGCGCCCGCCGCCGCCGGCCGAGGCCTTGATCATGATCGGAAAACCGATGCGGCGCGCCTGCGCGGCGAGCGTGGCGTCGTCCTGCGCGGCGCCTTCGTAGCCCGGCACGCAGGGCACGCCGGCCTGCATCATCGCCAGCTTCGACAGCCGCTTGCTGCCCATCAGGCGGATGGCCTCCACCGGCGGGCCGATGAACACGATGCCGGCTTCGGTGCAGGCGCGCGCGAAGGCGGCGTTCTCGGACAGGAACCCGTAGCCGGGGTGGATCGCGTCCGCCCCGGCGCGGCGCGCGGCATCCAGGATGCGGCCGATGTCGAGGTAGGACTGCGCCGCCGGCGGCGGGCCGATCGCGACCGCCGCGTCGGCGGCCGCGACGTGCATGGCGCCGGCATCCGCATCGCTGTACACCGCGACCGTGCGATAGCCGAGCGCACGCGCGCTGCGCGCGACGCGGGCGGCGATCTCGCCGCGGTTGGCGATGAGGATGGTGTGGAAGGCGCGTGTCATCGGCAGCGCGCGGCTAGAACCGCGCCACTCCGAAGCTGTTCGGGTTGAGCCGGCGCGCGGCGGCGTCGCGGCTGGTGCGCAGCAGTTCCGCGAGCAGCCGGCGCGTGTCGCGCGGATCGATCACGCCGTCGTCCCAGAGCCGGGCGGTGGCGTACAGCGCGCGGGACTTGTCGTCCAGCAGGCGCTGGGACTCGGCCGCTTCGCGTTCCACGCGCGCGCGGGTGGCGTCGTCCAGCGGCACGCCGGTACGCGCAGCGCGGTTCTCGGCCACGATCCGCAGCACCATGCCGGCCTGCGCGCCGCCCATCACCGCCACCCGGCTGCTTGGCCAGGCGAAGATGAATTGCGGATCCAGCCCGCGCCCGCACATGGCGTAGTTCCCGGCCCCGAACGAGCCGCCGATCATGAGCGCGATGCGCGGCACGCGCGTGTTCGCCACCGCCTGGATCATCTTCGAGCCGTGCTTGATGATGCCGGCCTGCTCCTGCTCGGTGCCGACCAGGAAGCCGGTGGTGTTGTGCATGAAAATGAGCGGCACCATCGCCTGGTCGCAGAGCTGGATGAACTGCGCGGCCTTGGCGGCCCCGTTGGCGGTGATCGGAAAATTGTTGGCGACGATCCCCGCCGGCAGGCCCTCGATCGTGACGTGGCCGCAGAGCGTGCCGTTGTCGTACTCGCTCTTGAACTCCAGGAACCGCGAGCCGTCGGCGACGCGCGCGATCACCTCGCGCATGTCGAAGGGGATCTTCGGATCCTCCGGCACCACGCCGAGCAGATCCTCCTGTGGGTACAGCGGCGGATCGAACGCCGGCTCCGGCTGCGCCGGCAGGTGGCGGTTCCATTGCAACGCCGCCAGCACCTCGCGCGCGATGCGGATGCCGTCGGCGTCGTCCTCGGCGAGATACTCGGCCGAGCCGGCGATGCGGCAGTGCATCTCGGCGCCACCGAGTTCCTCGTCGGTGGCGATCTGGCCGGTGGCGGCCTTGAGCAGCGGCGGGCCGGCCAGGTACATCGTCGCCTTGCCGCGCACCATGATCATGTAGTCGGACAGGCCCGGATCGTAGGCGCCGCCGGCGGTCGCGCTGCCGTGCACGACGGTGATCTGCGGCAGGCCGAAGGCCGACAGGCGCGCCCGATCGGCGAAGAAGCGCGCGCCCTCCAGGAAGTAGTCCGAGACGTACTTCAGGTTCGCGCCGCCGCTCTGCGCCAGCGACACGATCGGCAGCTTGTTCTCGCGCGCGATCTGCTGGAAGCGCATCTTCTTCAGGATGCCCTGGTGCGAGACCGTGCCGCCCTTGACCACGAAATTGTCCGCGTGCACCACGCAGCGCACGCCGCAGACCCAGCCGATGCCGGTGATGACGCCGCCGCCGGCCAGGGTGCCGTCGGTGTCGTCGTCGAGCAGGTAGCCGGCCAGGGCACCGATTTCCAGGAACGGGCGGCCGCGGTCGAGCAGGTGGGCCAGGCGCTCGCGCGGCAGCAGTTCGCCGCGCGCGGCGTAGCGGTCGCGGACGCGATCGGCGGCCTCGGCGGCGCGCCGTTCGACCGACCGGATTTCGTCCAGCAGGGCGGACATCCAGCCGGCGGCGCGGCGCCATGCGTCCGAGCGTGGGTCCAGGGCGGTCTGCAAAGGGCGCATCGGCGGAATTCTTCGGGCTGCGGTGGCGGGCGTCAAGATCTAGATCAATGCCGGCGTCACGGACCGGGGCGGCTCTATAATGGCGCCGGCTCGGCCACTTCCCACGCCGGAGGACGCTATGCAGGCAGTATGCGACGACTTGCGCATCGAATGCGAGGAACTGCACGGCTTCGTGGCCGCGCTGCCGGCCAGCGCCGCGGCGCGGCGCACCGTGTTCTACGAGTGGACCCTGTACGATGAAATCCTGCACTGCCATTTCCTGGACCTGCTCGGGCTGATGTCGCTGCGCGAGCCGGAGCAATTCGCGCAGATCGCCCGGACCGAGGGCGCCAAGGCCAAGGCCGACCCGGACTACTCCTTCCGCGCCTTCACCGATCGCACCCTGGGCCGCATCGAGTGGAGCACGCTGCTCGGGCGCTGGCGCGCGACGTACCTGGACATGTGCGAATTCTTCCGCGGCCTGGATCCGAAGCGGCGCATGCAGTGGTTCGGGCCGGACATGGGCGTGAAGTCCTTCGCCGGCGCGCGGCAGATGGAAGTCTGGGCGCACGGGCAGGACATCTACGATCTGTACCGCGTGCGGCGCCGCAATACCGATCGACTGGCGAACATCGCCAGCCTGGGCGTGCGCACCTTCGGCTGGTCGTTCGTCAACCGCGGCCTGGCGCCGCCGCGGCCCGAGCCGCATGTCGTGCTCACCGGCCCGTCCGGCGCGCAATGGACCTGGAACCCCCCGAGCGAGACCGACCTGGTGCGCGGCAGCGCCGAGGATTTCTGCCTGGTGGTGACCCAGCGCCGCAACGTCGCCGACACGGCGCTGGAGGTCCGCGGCGAACCTGCCCGGGCCTGGATGCAGATCGCCCAGTGCTTCGCCGGCGAGCCGGCCACCGGCCCCGCCCCCGGCACCCGCGCCCTGCACTACGAAACGGGGTCGGAGTGATTTTCCGCACCCGAAACGGGGTCGGAGTGAATTTCATCGCTACGCGATCAAGCGGGCGCAGGTCCAGGTAACGAAATTCACTCCGACCCCGTTTCGGGCGGGGGGTGGGGGGTTCAGTCCCAGGCCAGGTGCAGTTCGTCGACGCCGAACACGCCGCCGGCGTGGACGCGCGGCGACCTGCCCGGCGCGAGCCGGAACGGCGGCATGCGCGCCGCCCATTCCTCCAGGGCGATGCGCAGCTCGCGCCGCGCCAGGTGCGAACCGACGCAGCGGTGCGGGCCGATCGAGAACGTCAGGTGGCCCTTGTTCGGCCGATCGAAATCCACCGTGAGCGGATCGCCGGCCTCGGCCGGATCCACCGAGGCCATCGGCAACGTGCAGGCGATCCAGTCCCCGGCACGGATCCGCACGCCGGCGATCTCGGTATCGGCGAGCGCACAGCGCTGGGTGGTGACGATCGAGAACCGGCGCAGCAGTTCCTCGACCGCGTCGCCGGCGATCTCGGGCCGGGCGCGCAGGCGCGCCTGCAACCCGGGATGCTCCGCCAGGTGCCGGAACCAGAACCCGAGCGAAGCGGCCACCGTGTCCAGCCCGCCGCCGAACACCAGGAAGCAGAAGCCGAGCAGCTCGTCGCGAGTGAAGGGCTGGCCGTCGATCCGCGCCTTGAGCGCCTCGCCGACCAGATCCTCGCCGGGGGCGGCACGGCGGTCGTCGATGACGCCGAGCAGGTAGCGCTTGATCTCGCCCGCGGCGCGCGCGCGGGCCGGCAGGTCGATGCCGTGCAGCAGGCCGTTCACCCAGTCGCAGAACCGCGCCAGCTCGCCGAGCGGCAGGCCCATCAGGCGCAGGAACACGCTCACCGGGAACGGCTGGGCGAATTCGCGCACGAATTCGCAGCCTCCGCGCGCGCGCAGCGACTCCAGGATGTCGACGCAGGTCGTGCGCGCGCCGTCCTCGATAACGGCCATGCGGTTCGGCGACAGCAGCGGGTTCAGCCACGCGCGCACCGCGGTGTGGCGCGGCGGATCGAGCTCGGTGGGGATGAGATCCCAGTCCTCGCCGATGAGCGCGGAGAACTGCACCGACTTGCGCGACGAGAACAGCTCCGGGCGCTGCAGCACGGCGCGCATGTCCTCGGCGCGGGTGAGGAACCAGGTTCCCTGCGGCTTCAGCCCGCGGCGGGTCCAGAAGATGCGCGGGCGCCCGGCGAGCGCGGCGATCACCGCGTAGGGGTCGCTGTCCATGCCCGCGCCGAGCGTGGGGTCGAAGTCGTACACGAGATCGGGCGGTACATGGGGCGGGATCGGCGCCAGGGCGCCCGGTTCGGTTGCAGTGCTCATCGTGACCTCCACCGGCTGCCGGCCGACGCCGCTGAATTGAAGTAAATCATTTCGACCCCCCGGAGGCAATCCGTGCAGACACCCCCGCACGCACCCGCGCGACTTCCGGCTGTCTGCAACGCCGCGGTTGCGCTACCCTCCCGGCTCACCGTCCTGCAGGAGATCCGCCTTGGCAAACGTCCGCATCGGCCTGACCGTACCGTTCATCGGCATCCGCCTGCCCGCGCAGCGCGAGTTGTTCCTCGAAGCGCAGGATCTGGGCTATACCGACCTGTGGTCGATGGAGGCCGATGGCTATGACGCCTTCACGCCGCTGGTGCTCGCCTCGCAGTGGGTGCCGCAGATGCGGCTGGGCACCGCGATCGCCGCCACGTTCACGCGCGGGCCGGCAATCCTGGCGCAGACCGCCGCGGCGCTGGCCGAACTCGCGCCCGGGCGCACCATCCTGGGCATCGGCTCGTCCTCCCATGCGATCGTGGAGAACTGGAACGGCATTCCGTTCGCGAAGCCGTACTCGCGCACGCGCGACGTGCTGCGGTTCCTGCGCAAGGCCTACGCCGGGGAGAAGGTCACGGAAACGTGGGATACCTTCTCGATCCGCGGCTACCGCATGGCCGCGCCGCCGGCGGTGCCGCCGAAGGTCTACGTCGCCGCGTTGCGCCAGCGCATGCTCGAACTCGCCGCGCAGGAGGCCGACGGCGTCATCCTCAACTGGCTCTCGGCCGGGGACCTGAAGCAGGTCATGCCGATCCTGCGCGCGCCGGGGCGGGACATCGACGTCGTGGATCGGGTGTTCGTCTGCCCGACCGCCGATCGCGACGCGGTGCGCGCGATGGTGCGACCGGCGATCACGGGCTATCTCACCACCCCGGTGTACTCGGCCTACCACCGCTGGCTCGGCCGCGGCGAAGTGCTCGGCGGCATGTGGGAGGCCTGGGCTGCCGGGGATCGGAAAAAGGCACTGGCCGCGGTGCCGGACTCGGTGATCGACGAACTCGTCGTGCACGGCTCGATCGAGGAATGCCGCGACAAGCTGCACGCCTACGTCGACCACGGCGTGACGACGCTGTGCTACTCGCTTATGCCCGGGGACTACGACCTGCGCGCCGCCATCCGCGGCTTGGCGCGCCTTTGACCTTATCCTGCCGTCATTGCGAACCAGATCCGGGCCTGGCTCCAGCCGATCGCGGCCATGAACCGCCTCTTCGTCGTCGCGAGCGCGTGGATTGCTTCGTCGCTTCGCTTCTCGCAATGACGAAGGCCCGGTCATTGCGAGCGCAGCGAAGCAATCCATGCGGCGCCGATGACGGCAAGTCCGCCTGGATTGCCGCGGCCGCTACGCGGCCTCGCAATGACGGGGTACGCGACCGCGGGCGCGGCTACCAGGGCCGGCCCCAGCGATTCCAGTCGAAGGGCGCGATGCCGGTGTCGGTGATCTGCCAGATCGAAGCCGTGGGCCGGCCGTCCTCGATGTCCAGGAAGCCGATGGTGCCGAGCTGCATCTCCAGCCCGTGCGGATAGGTCGGCGAACCGGGGTTCACGCACAGGATCCCGGAGAACTCCCCGATCTGCTCCACGTGCGTGTCGCCGAAGACGAGGACATCCGGGCGGCGTTCGGGGAACAGCCGCTGCACCGTGCGCTCGACCGTGAACTGCGGCGGGCGCTCGGGCATCTCCACGTAGTGCGTCATGCCGATGTGCAGGCCGCCGGCTTCAATCAGCCATGCATCGCGCAGGCGCGGATCCTGAGGCTGCACCGGGCGGCCGCCCGAGCCGTCCTCGCCGTTGCCGCGCGCGACGTAGATCGGCGCGATCTGCTCGAGCTGGTCGACCACGAACAGTTCGTGCACGTCGCCCGCGTGCAGGATGAGATCCACGCCGCGGAAGGCGGCGAACACCTGGTCCCAGAGCTGCGGGCGCGCCTCCGGAATGTGGGTATCGGAGATGAGGCCGATGCGCATCGTCGATGATCTCCCGTTCAGGCGCGCTGGATGAAGCGCTCGATGCCGCGGTGGAAGTTGGAGATGGCAACCTCCTGCACCGGGTTGGTCCGCGCGCCTGCGAAGCCGCGCGAGCGCACGCCCTGCTGCACCGAGGCCAGGTTGGCGAAATCCTGCTCCAGGAACGGATTCTGGCCCGCGAACGAGGCCGTGTCCGGGTAGAAGTCGCGCCGCAGCTCCGGCTCCGCCCCCGGCGCGTACCGCTCCAGCCACCAGACGTCGTAGATGCACGAGGCGGGGTCGTCGCCGTTCGGGCGCGCGCGGTACCACAGCGCGCCATCCGGCGAGGGCAGCACGATGGTGTTCGGGAAGATGTGCCAGTCCACCCCGGCGGCCTGGATCGCCGCTTCCGTCAGTCCTTCGGGCCAGCGCGCGCCGGCGGCGAGCGTCTCCTCGCGGTGCAGCGCGCGGTAGCGCGCGATGATGTCGGCGTAGGTCACCCGCGGCGGGCATTCCTGCACCAGCCTGCGCAGCGCCGCGAGCGAATGCCGCGACACCAGCGCCTTCAAGGTGGCCATCGCCTCCTCGTGGTACGCGAGCAGCCCCTGGCAAATCGGGGCGGTATCGACCGGTTGCGCGCCGCCGGCCTCGCCGTAGGTGCCGAAGGCCTCGGCCTGCGCCGGCGGATACCAGAACTGCCCGTGCAGCCCGTGCGCGGTCGCGGCCGACTTCGGGGTGCCCCATTTCAGCATCTGCGAGTGGGTGGCCTCTACGTGGTAGCCCTCGTTGAAGGCGTCCAGCGCGAGCTTCCAGTTGCAGGGCATGACCAGCGTCTTGTACCAGCCGAACCGGCAGTGTTCGAATTCGAACGGATCCAGGAACCTCGGCACCGGATCCAGGTACTGCGCGAGCGGGGCGATGTCCGGATCCATGCTGATCCAGACCCAGCCGGCCCAGGTGTCCACGCGCACTTCCTTCAGCCGCAGGGCGGCGTCGTCGAAATCCGCGCAGCCGTTCCAGTCCTCGCGGTCGAGCACCGAGGCGATCGAGCCGTCGATGTTCCAGCGCCAGCCGTGGAAGCGGCAGTACAGCGAGCGCCCGGTGTTGCCGCAGGCGTGATCCTTCAGGCGCCGGCCGCGGTGCTGGCAGACGTTGTAGTAGGCCTTGATGCCGGCGCCGGCGCGCAACACCAGGATCGACTCGCCGGCGATGTCGAACTTGACGAAATCGCCGCTGGCACGGATCTCCTCCTCGCGGCAGGCGATCAGCCACACCCGCGGCCAGAGCCGCGCGTTCTCCAGGCGGGCGACTTCGGGCGAGTGGTAGAACTCGCCGGGAACGAAGTCCGGCCTTACGCGACCGGGCGCAGGGCTTGCGGACCTCATCGGCCCGATCCCGATCAGCGCGCCAGCGCGAACTGCAGGGCGCGTTCGCGATGGACGGATGGCGCACCGAGCACGGCGCGATCGTGCATGGCGCGCTTGAGGAACGCGTGCAGTGCGTACTGCCAGGTGTAGCCGATGCCGCCGTGCGCCTCGACCGCCGCGCGCGCGGTTTTCACCGCGACCTCGGTGAGGTGCGACTTGGCCAGCGCCGCCGCGCGCGCCGCGTCGGTGGGAATGGCGTCCCAGGCGTGCGCCGCGTACCAGGCCAGGAAGCGCGCCGGCTCGATCTCCACCGCCATGTTGGCGAGCTGATGCTTGAGCGCCTGGAACGAGCCGATCAGGCGGCCGAACTGCTGCCGCGTCCCGGCGTAGGCCACCGCCATGTCCAGCGCGCGCTTGCCCGCGCCCCAGGCATCGGCCGCGTGCACGATAAGCAGCGCGTCGCGCAGGCGATCGGCAAGCGCGGCGTCGGCACCGAGCGGCTCGCAGGCCGCACCGTCGAATTGCACGTGGTGCAGCGGGCGCGTGCGGTCCACCGCGTCGATCGCGTTGCAGGTCACGCCGCCGGCCGCGGTGTCCACCAGGCCCAGCACACCGCCGGCCAGGCCGACGATCAGCAGCCCCGCCTCGGCGCCGCGCTCGACGTTGCACTTCTCACCGCAAAGCCGCTCGCCCGCGAGCGTCCATTGCGCCGGCTGCCAGCGATCGCCACGCTCGTTGAACGCGAATGCGGCCAGGCAGGAGCCGTCGAGCAGCTTCGGCAGCCAGCGTTCCTTCTGCGCCGGGCTGCCCCCGGCGGCCACGGCCCAGGCGGCGAGCGCGGCGTTCGCGAGCGGGATCGGCGCGGCGTGATACCCGGCGGACTCGGCGACCGCGGCCAGCGCCAGCAGGTCCATGCCGGCGCCGCCGTCGTCCTCCGGCACCATGATGCCGGGGATGCCGATCTCCACCGCCCCCTTCCACAGCGCCGCGTCCAGCGCGCCATCGCCGTCGAACAGCGTCATCAGGCGCTGCTCGGGGAGTTGATCGGCGAAGAACCCGTCGATCGAGTTCTTCAGCATCGTCTGTTCGTCATCGAGATCGAAATGCATGCCGGGATCCTATTCGACCGGTTCACGCGGCAGTTCCAGGCCGCGCTCGGAGATGATGTTGCGCTGGATGTTCGAGGTGCCGCCGGCGATCGCCATGCCCAGCGAGCCGAAGATCTGGTTCACCCACTGTTCGTTGCCGCGACGCCCGCCCTCCCAGCCGGGCATCGACAGATAGGCGTCGCCGATGATGTCCGAGGCGATGGCGGCGATGTCCTGGCCGATGTTCGACATCGCGAGCTTGTTCAGCAGGCCGAGGATGCCCGCGGATTCCTCGCGCGCGGCCCGGGTGGTCTGGTAGTAGCCCGAGTACAGGTGCGACTGCACGTAGCCCTGCACCTGCGCCAGGCGCTGGCGGATGACCGGATCCTCGATCGCGGGGCGGCCGTTCAGGTCCACGGAGCGCGCCAGCTTGACCAGCTTGTCGAACAGATCGACGGTGCCGGCGGCGGCGCCGATCGCGCTGCGCTCGTGCTTGAGCGTGGAGCGCGACACCTGCCAGCCCTCGCCGCGCCTGCCCACCAGCCAGTGCGAGGGCGTGCGCACGTCGTCCAGGAACACCTCGCAGAACTCGCGCCCGCCGCTGATCTGCTTCAGGCGCCGCACGGTGACTCCGGGCTGCTTGAAGTCCAGCAGCAGGTAGGACAGGCCGGCGTGCTTGGGCGCGCCCGGCTCGGTGCGCACCAGCGCGAACATGTAGTTCGCCTCGTGCGCGAGCGAGGTCCAGATCTTCTGGCCGTTGATCACCCATTCCTCGCCGACCAATTCGCCGCGGGTCTTCACCGAGGCCAAGTCACTGCCCGAGCCCGGCTCGGAATAGCCCTGGGCCCAGATGTACTCCCCGCGCAGCGTGGGAGCGACGAAGCGCTCCTTCTGCCAGTCGCTGCCGCATTCCAGCAGCGTCGGCACCAGCATCATGTTGCCGTTGCCCGGCACTTCCATCGGCGCGCGCGCGCGCCCGAACTCCTCGCGGATGATCTGCGCGCGCAGCACGTCCGGCGCCTGCCCGGAGCCGCCGTAGCGGCGCGGCACGCTGCGGTACAGATACCCGGCCTCGGTGGCGGCGAGGCGGAACTGCCTGATGAAATCCTTCCCGCCGGCCGGATCGCGGGACTTCGCGACGTCCCAGTGCGCCGCCAGGAAGGCACGCACCGTGTCGCGGAATTCGAGGTAGGGGCCGGAATAGCTGAGGTCCATGCTGCGTCTGCCCGTGATTGCATCGGAGGGTGCGGCCGCGCCCGGGCCGCACCGCAAGCGTAGCGAATGTCGGGCCGACTTGAAATGTCTGGATCAATTGCCGATCCGCTGCCGCGCCAGTCCGCGAACGCGGGCAGGCTGTGGCCGGCCGGGCGCGGTGGTATCGTTGCCGCGAATACCCGCAGCGCTGGAGCGGGGACCGTGCCCGCTACGAACCGGCGGCAATCCTTGGGAGTGGACGAATGCAGGACATGCAGGGCAGGACGGCGGTGGTCACCGGCGGCGCGGGTGGCCTGGGCTACGGCATCGCGATCAACCTCGCGCGCGCTGGCATGCAGGTGGTGCTCGCGGATCTGGACGAGCAGGCCACGCAACAGGCGGCACAGCGCCTGTCCGCCGCGCACGGCACGCGCTGCCTGGGCGTGCGCTGCGACGTCTCCGACGCCGATTCGGTCCACGCATTGGCCGATGCGGCGTGGAGCGTCTTCGGCGGCGTGGATCTGCTGTGCAACAACGCCGGCGTGTTCGTCACCGGGCCGATCCGCGAGTTGAACCTGCGCGACGCCCAGTGGCTGATCTCGGTCAACGTGATGGGCGTGATCAACGGTTGCCGCATCTTCCTGCCGCGCATGATCGCGCGCGGCCGCGGCGGCCACATCATGAACACCGCCTCGGAGGCCGGGCTGGGCCTGCTCGAAGTCGGCATCGATGTCGGGATCTACTCGGCGACCAAGCATGCCGTGGTCGGATTGTCGGACGCGCTGCGCCGGGAGGCGGCGCCGTTCGGTATCGGCGTGTCGGTGCTGTGCCCGAGCGGGGTGCGCACGCAGATCGCCACCGCGGCGCGCAACCGCCCGGATCGCTACGGCGGGCCGGCAGTCGCGTCGGCGCTGCCAGATCAGGATCCCGCGGCGGCCGAGGCGGCGCCGCAGATGATGGATCCCGGGGAGGCCGGGCGCCTGGCGCTTGCCGGCATCCGCGAGAATGCCTTCATCATCGTCACGCACGCCTCGACCGCATCGTTCACGCGCACGCGCGCCAGCGACGTGGAGAAGGCGCTGGAGCGCCTGGCGGCACACGCCGGCCCGGCCTGAGCGGAAACGGGGACGGAACCACGTTCGGCACCGCGGAACACGAATCCCGCCGGGCGTTCAGGCGCCGGGCAGGCCGGCGCGGCGTGCGAGCGTCTCCATGGCCGGGATCGCCTCGCGCGAGTTGCGCCACGGGCTGACGACCACGCGGTCCACGCCCGCGCGTGCCCAGCGTTCGAGATCCTCGCCATCGGCGACCGTGCCGCTCACGGTGATCTCGAAACCGCCGCTGCGCCCCGCGCGTGCACGCAGATCCGCCAGGCGCGTGACTCGCCCGACGGCCGAATCGGGCGTGTGCGCCATGCCCATCCAGCCCTCGCCCAGGCGCGCGGCGCGCGCCAGCGCGGCGTCGGATTCGCCGCCCACGTGCACCGGAATCGCGCCGCGCGGCGGCTTGGGCTCGAAGCGCACCGGCTCGAAGGGGTACGAGCCGCCAGCGTTTTCGATCAGCGGCTCGGCCCAAAGCCGGCGGCAGGTCGTTATCGCCTCGTCCAGGCGCGCGCCGCGACTGCGCGGGTCGATGCCGAGCGCATCCATCTCGCTCGTGAGCCAGCCGGCGCCGACACCGGCGATGGCGCGGCCGTCGCTGATGATGTCCAGCGTCGCGAAGGCGCGCGCGACGATGAACGGATGGCGCAGGCCGGCGAGGTAGACGAACGTGCCGAGCTTCACGCGCCGGGTCTGGCCGGCGAGAAAGCACAGGTAGGCGACCGAGTCGTACAGCGGCGTGGCCGGCGGCGGCGATGGCGCGCCGTGGCCGAGCGCGCCGGCCATGCGCTCCGGGAAAACGATGTGATCGGAGATGAAGACGGCGTCGAAGCCGAGCGCGTCGGCGGCGAGCGCCGCCTCGCGCCAGCTTCTGGGATTGAGCGTGCCGAGGGTGATCGCCAGCGCCGTCATCGCGTCGGCCGGCTCAGAAGGCCTGGTAGCGCGCGTCCATCACCACCTGGCCGTTCTTCACCCGCCGCACGACCATGATGTCCGCGCCCTTGTGGCCGCGGTGATCGCCGGGGCCGAAGCCGATGATCGTGCGCGGGCCGCCGCAGGCCGCGGCGACCATGCGCACGTCCTCCAGGCCCTGGCGAAGGCCGTCCGGGGTCAGCAGCGGCGCCAGCGTCGCGCCTTCCAGCAGCGCGACCATCGCATCGCGGTAATGCCCGAGCATCTCCGCGGGCGGCGAGTCGCCGTAGCGCTGCGCGTATCGGCGCCGGAAATCAGCCAGCACCTGGTTGTCGTCGTCCCACATGGTGGTGCCGCACCAGCCCTCGAAGCCGGCGATGTACTCCGGGAAATACACGCCGAAGAACGCGCCGTTCATAATCCGGGGCACGTCCCAGCCGGCCTCGTTCACGCGCCGGGCCCAGTGCGAGGCGGTGTCGCCGGTACCGAAGTGCACGATGGCATCCGGCTTGAGGGCACGGTGTTCGCGGATCGTCTCCTGCATGTGCTCGCCGAGCTTGTCGCCCAGGAGCTGCGAGAAGCGCTCGTCGGACAGGATGCGGATCCCGGCGCGCTTGGCCGCGTTGCGGAAGTGACGCACGTACTCCGCCGAGTGGTGGGCCTTGTCCCAGGTAACGGTGCAGCGCCGGTAGCCGTGCTGCACCATCCAGCTCGCGCACAGGTGGGCGTCGTCCGGGATGCTGCCCCAGGCGATCGAGAACACGTGCGGGGAGAGCATCTGCGCCGACGCGCCCAGCGCCATCAGCGGCACCCGGCGCTGCTCCACGTGCGGGGTGAGGGCGATGTTGCTGTCGGAGTGGTTCGGGCCGACGATGCCCAGGCAGCCCTGGTCGCAGAGCCAGTGGTAGCCGTCGGTGGTGTTCCTGATCGGCCCGGCCGGCGGCCCGTCGCACACCTTCACCATCAGCTCCACGCCGCGCTCGAAGCGGCCGGCGGCGACGTACTCGTCGCGCACCAGTTCGTACACGCGCACGCCGACGTCGCCGAAGCGCGGCGGCAGATCCATGAGCACGCCCAGGCGCAGCGGATCGCCGGGGGAAAGATAGACGTCGCGACGGGTCATTTGCGTTCCTCCGCGCAGGGCACTCAGCCCTTGGCCATGTCGATGAGATCGTTCAGGAAGGCGTCGCCCAGCTCGGCCAGGTAGCCGGCGTCGGCGCCGATCGCCGCGGCTTCCTCCCGGCCCAGGCCGACGTCCTTGGCGAACAGCATGTGCACGTGCTTCGCGGTCGCCGCGTTCACCAGCCGGTCCAGCGAGTTCATGGAGAAGCTGGCGCCGGATCCGGCCTGGATCGCCTCCTTGAGCCGGGCCCGATCCAGGCCGAAGCGCGCGCCCAGGTTCAATGCATCGTGCGCGAGCTTCATGTTCGAGATGCACAGGAAATTGTTGATGAGCTTGGCGAGCTGGCCGCTGCCGCTGGCGCCGGTGACGCAGATCGGATTGCCGTAGCATTCCAGCATCGGCCGGGCGCGCTCGATCGCCTCGGGCGCGCCGCCGGCGAACACCAGCAGCCGGCGGGCCAGTGCCGCTTCCCCGGAGCCCGACACCGGCGCATCGATGACGTGCACGCCGTGCCTGGCACCGCGCGCGGCGAGATCGCGGCAGGTCGCGGGCCGGACGGTGGCATGGATGGCCAGCACCGAGCCCGGCGCCAGCGCCTCCAGCAGGCCCTGCTCCACCGCGATCTGCATCACGTCCGCGTCGGACACCACGCACAGGCCGGCCAGTTCCACCGCCGCGCCGAGCGCGCGCGGATCGGCGGCGGCCCGTGCGCCGCGCGCCAGGTACGGGGCGATCGCCTCCGGCCGGCGCGCCCACACGTGCAGTTCGTGCCCGGCCTTCTGGATCATCTCGGCCATCGGCCCGCCCTGGACCCCGACGCCGATGAAGCCGATTCGCATGTGCCTATCTCCCCGGGCGCGCCGCCGGCGCGCTCACTTGGTGGCCAGGTTCAGCGACAGCGCCGCGTTGAGCTGGCGCGTGATCTCCGCCATCGGGATCGGCCCGAGCGAGGCATCGGTGGGCTTGCGGCCCTTGCCGCCGGTGTCGGTGTAGGACAGATCGACGTGCGCGGCCTGCGCCCGCAGCGCGCCGACCGTGCAGTCCTCGCGCCGGATATGCCGGAACGGATCGTAGCTGTAGCACTTCATCGCGTTCAGGTGCGTGATCTTGTCGATCTCGGCATCCGACAGGCCTTCGAGCGACTCCCACAGGATCTCGGCGGCGCGCGGCCAGGTGGAGTCCGAGTGCGGGTAGTCGCATTCCCAGGTCATGTTGTCCAGGCCGCCGAAGGCGCGGTTGCGCACGCCGGTCCTGTCGTCAATGAAGCAGGTGTAGACGTGCTCCAGGAACACCTGGCTGGGCAGCTTGCCGCCGAAATCCTGGCGGGTCCAGACGTGGTGCTTGTGCACGTAGTCGATGCGCTCCAGGAAGAACGGCACCCAGCCGCAGCCGCCCTCGGAGAGCGCGAAGCGGATGTCCTTGAACTTGCGCAGCACCGGCGAGAAGACCAGGTCCGCCGCGGTCGCGTACAGCGTCACCGGCATGCCGGCGATGAATACGTCCACCGGCGAATCCGGGGACGGGATCGCATTGGCGGCATCGGAGATGTGCAGGCAGTTGACCACGCCCAGCTCGGCGCAGGCGGCGAAGTACGGATCCCAGTGCCCGGTGTGGATGCTGGGCAGGCCCTCGCGCGTCGGATTGGGCAGGAAGGACACCGCGTGGCAGCCCTTCCGGTTCACGCGCCGGACCTCGGCGGCGGCGAGCTGCGGATCCCAAAGCGGCACCACGGCGCAGGGAATGAAGCGGCCCGGATAGGCCCCGCACCATTCGTCGATGTGCCAGTCGTTGTAGGCCATGAGGATCGCCAGGGCCAGGTCCTTGTCGGCGCAGTTCTTGAACAGGTGGCCCTGGCAGCCGATGAAGGACGGGAAGTTGAGCGAGCCGAGGTAGCCGCCGGCGTTCATGTCGTCGATCCGGGCCTTGACGTCGTAGCAGCCCTTGCGCAGTTCGGCGAGCGTGGTCGGCTCCAGGCCGTATTCCTCGGGGTGGCGCCCGGCGACCGCATTCAGGGCGACGTTGGGCGCAATCTTGCCGTCGAAGCTCCACACGTCGGTGCCGTCCTCGAGCTTGACCATCCTCGGCGCCCGGTCGGCGTATTTCGCCGGCACGTGGTGGCGGAACATGTCCGGAGGCTCGACGATGTGATCGTCGACGCTGACGAGAATCATGTCTTGCATGCGCATGGCGGGACTCCTTCGGGATGCTTCGGCGGATCGGCTGCGGAACCGGAAACTGCGGGAAACCAGGCTTCCTCGCGAGCCACTATAGCGGCCCGCCGAAGGCACCGGCAAGCGCTATTGAGTTAGCGCAAAACACGCGGCCAGGCGCTTGCACGGGGTAGGGAAACGGCGTAGTTTTCTGCCGCGCCGGCAGTATCGCTGCCCGTGGATCGGCCAAACGAGGGATCGAGTCATGCCCACCGAGAAGATGGCACTGAGAACCCTGATCGCCGCCGCCGCGTGCGGCGGATGCCTGGCCGCCGATCTGGCGGCCGCCGCCGAGATCGAGGAGGTCGTGGTCCAGGCCCGCCGCCGCGACGAGAGCATCCAGACCACCCCGGTGGCGGTCACCGCGCTCAGCCCGGCCGAAGTGGAGCAGCGTGGCATCACCGAGATCTCGGGCGTGGCGCAGGCCACGCCGAACCTGAACATCATGCCGGCCGCCGGCACCGCCCAGGCGGCGATCCTGCAGATGCGCGGCCAGGTCCAGAACGATCAGCTCATTTCCCTCGACCCTTCGGTCGGCGTCTACGTCGACGACATCTACGCGGCGCGCGCCTATGGGGTGCTGAGCGACCTGGTCGACATCGAACGCATCGAGGTGGTCAAGGGGCCGCAGGGCACCCTGTACGGGCGCAACACCACCGGCGGCGCGCTCAAGGTGATCACGCGCCGGGCCGATCCGGACGCCGGCCTGCACGGCTTCCTGAAGCTGGGCGGCGGGGATTACTCGACGATCTACGGCAGCGGCGCCGTGAACATCCCGATCGCGGACAACTTCGCCGTGCGGCTGGCCGCCGCGTTCAACAAGCGCGATGGCTACAACACCGGGCTGCGCGTGGCGCCGGGCGCGGTGCCGGTCGTGCCGGCGGGCCTGCCCGGCCTCCTGGCGAACATCAACGGCAACGCGCCGGCCAACCTGACGCCGGTCGAGGAGATCGACCTGGACAATCGGGACTCGAAATCCTTCCGCGCGAACGCCACCTGGAACGTCTCCGACGCGCTCACGGTGTGGCTGTCTGGCGACTACTTCAAGGACGACACCAACGGCCAGTTGACGGTGAACCGCAAGGGCGACCTGAACGCCTTCGGCGGCCCGCCGCTGAACAGCCCGGCGAACTTCGCCGCCTTCGGCCCGGCGGCGGGGCTGGTCGCCAACGCGGTGGCGGCGACGTCCACGCTGTCGCGCACTTCCCCGCAGCGCGCGGCGGACTTCCACACCGCCCTGATCAACCTGAGCCCCTACGCCAACGTCGAGTCGTGGGGCATCTCCGCCACCGGCGAGTACCGGTTCAACGATAACCTCGCCACCAAGCTCATCCTCGCCTACCGCGAGGCGAGCTCGGACTCCTTCTTCGGCCCCGACGGCGGCGTTCCGGCCTTCGCCAATCCGCTGCGCACCAACCTGGATTTCACGACCCAGCTCGATCAGTCCCAGCAGCAGGTCTCGGTCGAGTGGCAGGTGGCCGGCAAGGCGCTCGACAGCCGCCTGGACTGGCTCGCCGGCGTGTACTACTTCCAGGAGGAGGGGCACGACAACACCGCGACCCAGCAGACATCCTTCTTCCGCGTGACGAACAACCTGCGTGCCGCCGAGGCGGAGAACGACAGCCTGTCGTTCTTCGGCCATGGTTCGTTCCAGGTCACGGACAAGCTGCGCTTCAACGGCGGCGTGCGCTACACGATGGACTCCAAGGGCATCGTCGGCCACAACACCCAGGACTTCCTCCTGGGCGCCACCGACACCACGATGCGCTGCGTCTATTTCCAGCAGGCCGGGCAACCCGGCGTGCAGGCGCAGGCCGACGGCCTGGGGCCGTGCTCGTTCGAAATCAGCAGCGATTTCGACTTCGTCTCCTGGACCGCCGGGTTCGACTACCAGTTCGACGACGGCCTGTTCGGCTATATCAAGACTTCCACCTCGACCCGCAGCGGCGGGCAGCAGATCCGCGCCGCCGACGCGGACCCGGTCAACGGCTCGGCGCAACCCTTCGAGCCGGAAACCGCGACCGACGTCGAGCTCGGCCTGAAGATCGAAGCCCTCGACCGGCGCCTGCGGGCCAATTTCGCCGCCTTCCGCACTTTCTACACGGACGTGCAGTTCTCGAACGTCACCCCGGTGCGCGGCGTGTTCACCACCTTCGTCGACAACGTCGGCGATGCAACCGTCAACGGCGTGGAATTCGAGACCACGTTCATCCCCTTCGACGGCCTGACGCTCATCGGATCGGTCGGCTACGTCAACGTCGATTTCGACGACATCCGCAAGTTCGGCCAGCGCACCCCGTGCACGACGCTGACCGGCAATCCGCTGAACGGCCCGTGCGTCGCCTCGCGCGTGCCGGAATGGCAGGCCGGCGCGTCCGTGATCTACTCGCGGCCGGTGCCGATCGGCGAGGCGAGCGTGCGCCTGGACTGGTCCTACCTGGGCACGATGGCGGTCGACACCAGCGGCGACACATAGGTAGGATCTTATAACGCTCTGATCCGTGAACCTTTTCGTTCGCCATCGATCAGATCCCGCAGTGCCGCGTTCGGCGGCGTAGTGCGGGAGATCTGCGGTGGCGAGGATCGATGCATCGAC
>JBFXBD010000085.1:0-23141 GCA_050183625.1 Gammaproteobacteria bacterium | reverse complement strand
GCCGCGTGGGTCGCTTCGCTGCGCTCGCGACGACGAACGGGCGGTTCATGGCCGCAATCGGCCGGACCCAGGTCCGGTTCGGGCTCGCGACGACGAAGGGGCGGTTCATGGCTTCAATCGACCGGGCGCGCGCCGGTTCGGCGTCGCGAGCGGCGGGGGCGACTGACGTGGCGCGCTCAGGGAGGTGCGAGGGTGATCTCCACGGCATGGCGGCCGGTGCCGGTCGCGAGCGGGATGCGCGCAGCGCCGTCCACGACCCGGGCCGCCGCGTGCGCGCAGCGCACGTCGGCGACGCGCGTGCCACCGCCCGCCGGGTTCAGTACCGTGATTTCGTAGCGCGCGCCGCCGTCCGGGGAACGATACTCGATGCGGTATTCGCGCCACGCCGCCGGTACGCATGGCCGTACGACCAGGTGGCTGCCGTCCGCGATCGTGAAGCCGAGGATCGATTCCAGGATCGTGCGGTACATCCACGAGGAGGAGCCTGTATACCAGGTCCAGCCGCCTCGGCCGACGTGCGGCGCCGTGCCGTAGACGTCGGCGGCGACCACGTACGGCTCGACCTGGTACTTCGCGACCGCCGCTGCATCGCGCGAGTGTGCAATCGGCGTCAGTCGCGCCAGCAGCGGCGCGGCGCGTTCGTTGCGCCCCTGTTCGGCCAGGGCGCGGATGAACCAGAGCGCGCCGTGCGTGTACTGGCCGCCGTTCTCGCGGATGCCGGCAACGTAGCCCTTGATGTAGCCGGGGTCGTGCGCGGTGTCCACGAACGGCGGATCGAGCAGCCGGACGATGCCGGCTTCATCGTCGACCAGCATGCGTTCCACCGCGTCGAGCGCGGCCCGCGCGCGTTCCTCGGGCGCCGCGCCTGACAGCACCGCCCAGGACTGCGCCAGCGCATCGATCCGGCATTCGTCGCCGGCCTGCGTGCCGAGCGGCGTTCCGTCATCGTAGTAGGCGCGCCGGTACCAGCCGCCATCCCAGCCGGCGGCATTCAGGGCCTCGTACAGCGCCGCCCGGTAGTCGTGGTAGCGGCGCGCGCGCGCGCCGTCGCCGCGCGCCTCGCACAATGGCGCGAACCTGCCGAGGATGTCGTAGAGGAAGAATCCCAGCCACACGCTCTCGCCGCGGCCCTCGCGGCCGATGCGGTTCATCGCATCGTTCCAGTCGCCGGTTCCCATCAGCGGCAGGCCGTGGCTGCCGCGGGTGAGCGAGCGGTCCAGCGCCAGGCAGCAGTGCGTATACACGTCCGCGTCGCCGGGCACGGATGCGGTGGCCACGTAGGCCTCGTCCTCGCCGTCGGCCAGCGCGCGCGCGCTGCGAAACGGCGCGCGTGCGTCGAGGACGGCGCGGTCGCCGGTGACCTCGACATACATCAGCGTGACGTAGGGCAGCCAGAGCAGATCGTCGCTGAACCGGGTGCGCAGGCCGGTGCTCGCCGGCGGATGCCACCAATGCAGCACGTCGCCCTCGACGAACTGGTGCCCGGCGTGCAGCAGGATCTGCGCGCGGGTGTCGGCGGGGCGGGCGTAGATCAGGCCGAGGCTGTCCTGGAGCTGATCGCGAAAGCCGAACGCGCCGCCGGACTGGTAGAACGCGCTGCGGCCCCAGAGCCGGCAGGCGACGGTCTGGTACAGCAGCCAGCCGTTGGCGAGGGCATCGAATGCGGGCTCGGGCGTGGCGACGCGGACCGCACCCAGCAGCGCGTCCCACTGCGCCTGCACGGCGGCCAGCGCCGCGTCGATCGCGCCCGGCGCGCGATAGCGCGCGACGAGATCGACGGCGGCGCCGCTGCCGTCCGCCTCGCCGAGCAGAAAGTCGATCGTCGTGCTGGCGCCGGCGGCCAGTTCCATCGAAGCCGCAAGTGCGAAGCACGGATCCAGGCCGGTGCCGGTACGGCCGTCGAGCGTGCCGGCCAGCAGCGCGGCGGGCGCATCCGTATCGCCGCCGCGGCCGAGGAAGCCCTGCCGATCGGCGCCATGTCCAGCCGTCGGTGCGCCGGCGATGGCCGCGAACGCGGCGTGGCCGCGGTGGCAGTCGCGCTGCGGGTTGGTCGCGAGCAGCACCTGGGCCGCGCCGTCCCAGCCGCTCGCCACGTGGCGGGCACTGTCCTGCCACAGTTCCCCGAGCACGAGGCGCAGGTAGAACACCGCCGTCAGTTGTCGTGGCGATCGCCCGGGGTTGGTGATCCGCAGCCGGACGATCTTGATCGGATCGTCCACCGCCACGAACTGCAGGACCTCGTGGTCCAGCCCGCGCACGGTGCGCTGCCAGCGGCTGTACCCGAAGCCGTGGCGCACTTCGCAGGGTGCGGGATCCGGCACGGGGCCCGGCAGCGGCGACCAGAAATCCCCCGAGGTCTCGTCGCGCAGGTAAAGGGCTTCATGGTGTGGATCCAGGATCGGATCGTTGGCGTGCGGCGTGAGGCGGTTGGTGCGGCTGTTGGTGCTCCAGGTGCATCCGGCGCCGGTCTCGCTGACCAGCGTGCCGAAGCCGGGATTGGCGATGACGTTGACCCACGGCATCGGCGGCAGCCGCAGTACGCCGTCGGCATCCGGATGCAGGCGGATGAGGTACTCGCGACCGTCCGCGGCGAAGCCGCCCAGGCCGTTGTCGTGCGCCAGCGGCGCATCCCGTGCCGGCGCGGTGGAAGTCACCGGCGCGGGTGCGGGCGGAACCGGCGCGGCCGGCGAGGCGCTCGCGACTTCGGGCAGCACCGGTTCGTCCAGCACCGCGCAGGCTGCGGCGCGCAGCGCAGCGGCGGTTTCGGGATCGATGGCGGCGTCGATCGCGGTGAATCCATTCTCGGGCGCACCTGCTGCACCCAGGGCGACGAGGTCGAGTTCCAATCCGCGGTGGTGCCACCAGCGCTGCGCGCCGCGCAACGCCGGCAGCAATGCAAGCGCCGGCGGTTCGATCAGCAGGTATGGCCGCTCGGGCGCGACTCGCAACCCCCGCAGCGCCGCGTAGCCGGCCTCGGTGCCACCGGCAGCCGCGCCGACGCGCAGTGCCGGGTCCGCGTACAACACCGCGGCGGCCAGCGCCTCCAGCGGCGCCGGATCGGCGCCGGCCAGGCCGAGTGCAACGAGCCCAGCGCGTTCTTCCCGTGCCGCGGCCGCCGCCGCGGCGGCCGCATGGCGCGGATCGGCGAGATCCGCCAGCGCCAGTGCCTGCGCGCGATCCGGATCGGCACCCAGTACGTAGACGAACTCGGCGCGGGCGCCGGGGGCGAGATCGAACGCGCTTGCCAGGCTGAGGATCGGATCCAGGACGTTGCCGGTGTCGCCGTCCGCCGCTGCGCGCGCGAGTGCGGCCGGGCGGCGCGGACCGCGGCCACGGCCGAGGAAGCGGGCCCGATCAGTCTGGTGCGACCAGCGCCCGGGTCCGCTCGCCGCATGGACCAGCAGCGGGCGGTGATCGCCGGTCAGGCGCGGCCGCCGCCGGGCGAGCAGCACGCGGCCGGGCACCGGTGCTTCGGTCTGGATGAATAGCTTGGAGAAGGCCGGGTGCGACCAGTCCGCGCGCGGCCAGTCCAGTGCCACCTCGACGTAGCTCGCCAGGAGCAGCGCGCGGTGCTGCGCGCTGGCGTTGTCGATCCGCACGACCCGGAACTCGGCGCCGGCCGAGGGATGAACGCTGACGTCGATGCGTACGTTCAGCCCGTACGCCGTCCCCTGGATCGCGAACCCGCCCGGCGCCGGGCCGACCGCCGCGCCATCGGTGCCCGCGCCGATGCTCCAGCAGCGTCCGTGCGCCGGCTCGGCGAGGTGGAATCGCATGCCGCCCGCGTCGCCGGTCGGGTCCGGGGACCAGCGCGTGAGGGCGATGCCGTCGTGGCGCGACCAGCCGCCGCCCGCGGACACGAGCACGCGGTACCGGCCTGCGCCCAGCAGGCGCGCCGCCGGAATGACCCTCATGCCGCCGGCGTCGTCACTTCGAGACCGCGCCGCGGTCCGCCCCGGACGATCGATGCCGTGAACCACCGTCGTCGCGCGCGCAGCGAAGCGACCCATACGGCGCTGATTCGGTCCACGCCGCCTGGATTGCCGCGACCGCTGCGCGGCCTATCCATGAACCGCCCCTCGTCATTGCGAGGGGCGAAGCGACGAAGCAATCCACGCGCTGCCGGTGGCATCGAGGCCGCGTGGGTCGCTTCGCTGCGCGCGCGACGACGAAGGTGCGGGTCATGGCCTCGATGTGCCGGAGTCCGACGCGGTGTCAGGCACCGTCCTCGACGATGGTGATGGCTTTCTCCGGGCAGGCGCGCGCGCCCCAGCGGGCCTTTTCCTCCAGTGCCTTGGGCACCTCGAACGTTCCCATTTCGTTGTAGCCGGAGTCGTTCAGCACGTACACGTCGCCGGCCTTGGCGACGCAGCGCGCATGGCCGTGGCATTTGTTGTTGTCGACGATGACTTTCATTGTTCTGGCTCCTCGGGCTGGCTCCGGCATCCGGAGTGGCCGGAACTTATGATATCGCAGCGCGTACGGACTTGATCCAGGTCGGATCCCGCGCCGCGGCGCTTCCGAAACCCCCGCCGCCGGCATACGATACCGGCCTCGCCGGCGCGCCCACGGGGTGCACCGGCCGGGCCCACCCGAGGGACAGGCTGACCAGGCCAGGAACGCGACGCGATGCACGGTGAGCCCGAATCCGCGGTCGCGGCCGGCCCGGTGGCGCGCGCGCGCCAGTCGCCGTTCTGGCGCCACCTCGCCCGGATCGGCACCGGCCACGCGCTGTACGCGACCTTCAACTGGTTCTTCGACAACGTCTTGTACGTCTACGTCGTCTACCAGTGGGGCATGCTGCGCGGCGGTGCGGTCATGACCGCGCTGTCGTTCCTGCAGTGCGCGGCCACGCTCATCGTCTACCAGCGCATGGGCATCGACTGGGTCGGCGCCGGCCTGCTGGCACAGATGAAGCGCAAGCCCGAGCCGACGCGCGTTGAACGGCTGCTGGTTTGGGCAGCCGACCGCAACCGCGTTCTCATCTTCGTGCTGCTGTGCGTATTCCAGGATCCGTTCATCACCACGGCGTGGTTCAAGGAAGGCCGCTTCGACGCCCTGACCCGGCGCGACTGGCACATCTTCGTCGCCGCGGTGCTGGTGTCGAACCTGTACTGGATTTTCGTCGCCAGCCTGATCGGGCAGGCGGTCGTCGCCGCGTGGCGGTTCCTGCAGGGGCTGTTCTGACGTGTCCGTCGACCGCTACGCCCGGCTGATGACGGATCGCACGGCGTTCAACGCCGCGGTCCACACGCCGCTGGAGGAGGCGGTCGATACGCTCCGGCGGCGGCAGGCCGCCCGGCGCGCGGCGCGCAACGAGACCGAACTGGGCGCGGCCGTACCGCCGGCCCTGCGCCAGCTTCGGCCGGTGGCGCTGCTGTTCCGTCAGGTGGCGACCCCGAACTACGAACTGCGGCGCGTGCTGCGCCTGGCGCGCGAGCATGGCATGGCGCTGCTGGTGTGGGAGTACCACGCGGATCGGTTCATGACCCGCAATCCGATCAAGTACGCGCTCGGCCGGCTCGGGTTCTACTCGGGGCTCGGCCGCAATGGCGGGCGCCGGATCGAGTATGCCGCGATCATCGACCTGGACGCCGAGAACGGCCGGCCGCTGCGCGACATCAACACCTTCCGCGGCGAGTCGCTGGTGGCCTTCCACCACCGGCTGATGCACTCGGAGTGCCCGGAGATCGGCCACGACTGGCTGTTCGATGCGTCGGACTGGTTCGCCGCCCAGGGCGGCAGCGCGCGCAGCTACTACCCCGCGTTCCTGTCGCTGTTCCTGCGCCACGCGATCCTGTTCGAGACCTTCCTGCTCGCCGGTGACGAGCGCGGCTTCGTCGAGGAAGTGTTCCTGCCGGCGTTCGACGCCGTGCAGGCAGCCTCCGGGATGAAGCCGCTCATCGTCCAGGCCGAGCCGGAGGAGTGGGAGGGCGACGACTTCTGGCAGTTCTACCCCGAGCCGCTGCGCCGCCACATCGGCCCGTACCGCGTGCTGGACCGGATCGCCAACGAAAGCGGCCCGCAGTGGGCGACGCCGGCCGAACGGGAACCGGCGGGCGTGGTGCGCCGGGATCGGCTCGCCGAGCGGCTCGGGCTGCCCACGCGCAGGACGTGGAACCCGCCTGCCGAAGGCGCCGATCCGGCGCCGGACGAGACGCGCGCGCCGAACTCCACCCGCGGCCGCTGAGCGCGCGGCTCAGGAAGTGACCAGCCGCAGCGCCGGCGCCTGCGCGTGCAGGCGTTCGTCGATCACGTGCGCGGGCTCGGGCTGCGCGAAGTAGAAGCCCTGCGCGAAGCCGCAGCCCAGGCGCCGCAGGCGCACCAGGTGCTCGGTTTTCTCCACCCCCTCGGCGATCACGTCCATGTTCAGCGCCTGGCCGAGCGCGACCACCGCGCGCACCAGTTCGCTGCACTCATCATTGCGCAGGTCGGCGACGAAGCTGCGGTCGATCTTCAGGATGTCGATCGGGAACCGGTGCAGATGCGCGAGCGAGGAGTAGCCGGTGCCGAAGTCGTCGAGCGCGATCCGCACCCCGAGTTCCTTGATGCGCGCGAGCTGCGCGGCCGCCGCCGGGACGTCGTGCACCAGCAGGCTCTCGGTGATCTCCAGCACCAGTGCCCGCGGCGGCAGCCCCGAGGCGGCGAGCGCCGAGCGCACGTCGTCGACGATCTCGGGCATCTCGAGCTGGCGCGCCGACAGGTTCACGGCGATGTGCGAGAGCTGGTTCGGGCGTACGTCGCGCATCCAGCGCGCGGCCTGCGCGCAGGCATCGTGCAGGACGGTGCGTCCGAGCCGGGCTATCAGGCCCGATTCCTCGGCGATGTGGACGAATGCGGCCGGCTCGATCGTGCCGCGCTGCGGATGGTGCCAGCGCACCAGGGCCTCGAAGCCGATGATGGCCTCGGTCTGCAGGTCCACCACCGGCTGGTAGTAGGGCACTATCGCGCCTTCGTCCAGCGCGCGGGTGAGCTCGATCTCCAGATCCAGCGTGTGCATCACCGCCGCGTACATCGACGGCTCGAATACCTCGAAGCAGCGCTTGCCACGGCTCTTGGCGCGGTACATGGCGAGATCCGCGTTGCGCATGAGTTCCTGCGCGGTGGCGCCGGGCGGCGCGGTGGCCACGCCGGCGCTGGCGGAGACGGTCATGCGCTTGCCGCCGATCTCGTACGGGACCGACAGCGTCTCCACGAGCCGCGCCGCCAGCGTCTGCACGTAATCCTGCTCGTGGTCGCTGCACACCAGCACCGCGAACTCGTCCCCGCCCAGGCGGGCGACGGTGTCGGTGTCGCGCGTGGCGCGCATCAGCCGGCGCGCGGCGAGCGAGAGCAGCCGATCCCCGGTCTCGTGGCCCAGGCTGTCGTTGATGCGCTTGAAATTGTCCAGGTCGACGAAAATGAGCGAGGGCCGTGCGCCGCCGGGCTGCGCCTGCGCAAGCGCGTGGGCGATGTGCTCGTTGAACAGGTTGCGGTTCGCCAGCAGCGTGAGCGTGTCGGTGAATGCCAAGTGCTTCAACTGCTCTTCCAGGCGCTTGCGCTCGGTGATGTCGCGCGCGTTGAGCACCAGCCCGCGCACGCTCGGGTCCGAGGTCAGGTTCGAGCCGATGACCTCGACGTCGCGCCAGGTCGCGTCGTGGGCGCGCAGGCGCCACTCGATCGGCCCGGTCAGGCCGGGGTCCTCGTTCAGATCGCGGCAGAAATGCCGCATCACGAACTGGTCGGCCGGGTGCACCCAGTCCGCCAGTGGCCGGCCGATCATCTCCTGCGGATCCAGGCCGAGCTGGCGCGCCACCGACGGGGTCACGAAGGCGATGCGGGCCTTCTCGTCCACCACCAGGACGATGTCGGTGGAGTTCTTCACCAGCGCGCCGTAGCGGGCCTCGGCGGCCTGGGCCGCGTGCGCCGCGCTCAGCTCGGCGTTCTCCCGGTGCGCGAGCACCTGGCGCACGATCACCAGCCCCGTGGTCAGCATGGCCGCCGCGGCCAGCATGCCGTCGGGCGCCAGCAGCCGGTCGCGCATCGACCACATCAGCGCCGCATAGACGCCGCCGACCGCGAGGTAGGGGATGGCCTGGAACGAATAGCCTTCCGGCGCCGGAAGGCGGATCCGGCCCTGGCCGTTGGCCAGGCGCACCTGATCGTAGGCCGCGTACGCGGTGAGCCCGAACGACAGCAGGAAGAACACGTCCACCACGCCGCCGCTGGCGTACTCGCCTTCGACCGCGGGAATGAGGAACAGCACGTCCGCGATCATCATCGAGATGAAGCTGATCGTCAGGACCGCCAGCGGCGCGAGGTGCGCCGTAGTGCGGCGCTTGAGCATCGTCGAGATCACGGCCACGAACAGCAGTGCATCCGCCGTCGGGTAGGCGGCGCTGACCAGCAGGTTGAACCAGCCTTGCTCCGTGTCCAGTTCGATGAGCGGGACGATGCCGTACCAGAGCAGGCCCAGCGCGCCCACGGTGGCAATGGCGCAGTCGAGTGCGAACCTGATGCGCTCGCGCCGGGTAGGCAGGCGGTCGGTCAGGCGCGTCAGGCCGTAGATCACCAGCGGATACAGGGCCAGGAAGAAGGCATCGGCGGCCGAAGGGAACGGGTCGGTGCCCAGGAACCCCTCGTAGTAGTTCCACAGGCAGTTGCCCAGCCAGTAGCTGAAATAGGACAGGCCGATGAAGAACCAGCCGCGGCGGGTGCGCGCGGTCAGGGATTCGCAGCGCGCCGCGTTCATGCACAGCGCGACCAGCAGCGGTCCGATGGGTATGTCGTAGCAGATGCCGAAGACGAGGTGCCCGGTTTCCCCGCCCCAGCGGAACCGGATCCAGGCCAGGCAGACCAGGATCCAGGCTCCCAGTATCGCGGCCAGCCAGCCGCTCAGGGCCACGCGTCGCCGCGCGCACTTGCCGGGCAGTTCCACGGCGGGTGCGGCCGGCCCCAGGATCGCGTCGATTGCGGACATTCCAGCATCCTTCCGGTATTCGTGGGCTGCGCCGGACTGCGGTTCGTCCGGCGCGGACGAACGCCAACGCAGGGTGCGTGCCAGATCCGCACGGGCCGTGGATTCAACCGGTTGCAACGGCGAAGCGCCGGCGTCGCGACGGAGATCCGGCGCCGCGTCCGGTAATTGACGCGCCGGCCGGTGCCTCGTCCACGCGCCACTTCCCGTGAGCGGGTCCGGGTCGTTTATCATTCCGGGCCGCATTCGTCGTCGCGAGCGCAGCGAAGCGACCCACGCGGCCTCGATGCCATCGGCAGCGCGTGGATTGCTTCGCTGCGCTCGCAAAGACGGGGGCGGTTCAGAAGTAGTCCGGCGCGGCGCGCCGCCGCGCATCCATCCATTCACCAGCAAGGGGTACGGCATGAGTTCTGGTCTGAGATTCGATGGCAAGGTCGTGATCATCACCGGTGCCGGAAACGGCCTTGGGCGCAGCTATGCGCTCGACATCGCCCGTCGCGGCGGGCAGGTGGTCGTGAACGACCTGGGCGGCAGCACCGATGGCAAGGGCAGCAGCGATGCGGCCGCGGCACGCGTGGTCGAGGAGATTCGCGCCGCCGGCGGCACGGCGGTGCCGAGCTTCGATTCCGTCGCCACGCCCGAGGGCGGGCAGGCGATCACCGACGCCGCCTTGAAGGCCTTCGGGCGCGTCGACGCGGTGATTGCCAATGCCGGGATCCTGCGCGATCGATCCTTTGCCAAGCTGAGCCCGGAGGAACTCGACGCCATCCTGGCCGTGCACCTGCGCGGCACGTTCTTCACCGTGCAGCCGGCGTTCCGGTGGATGAAGGACAACGGCGGCGGCAACATCGTCACCACGACCTCCGCCTCCGGCCTGTACGGCAACTTCGGCCAGTCCAACTACGCGGCAGCGAAGATGGGCATCGCCGGCATGACGCGGGTGGTGGCGCTGGAAGGCGCGAAGTTCAACGTCAAGGCCAACTGCCTGGGCCCGACCGCATCGACGCGCCTGACCCAGGGCGCCGGCATGGCGGCGGCGAGCGAGGATCCGGATGCCGATCCGATGGCGCCGGCGCGCGTGGCCGCGCTGGCGGTGGCGCTGGCGCATTCGAGCTGCCCGGCCAACGGCGAGATCTTCAACGCCGCGGGCGGCTGGTACAGCCGCGCGGTGATCGCCTACACCGGCGGCTGGTTGGCCGGCCGGGGCGAGTACACCGCCGACGCGGTGGCCGCGCACTGGGCGCAGATCCGAGACACGGCGGATCTGAGCGTGCCGTTCGACGCGATGGCCTTCGGCGCCGACATCGGGAAGAAGACCGGCCTGCCCGGTTGAATCGGCCCCGCGGCCGGGAGCCGCGCCCGTCTCAGACGGGCGCGGTATCCAGGCCGGCGCCGCGCGCGCGCACCAGCGCCGCGTACCAGCGCGCGCTCGCCTTGGGGATGCGCCGGCCGCTGCCGTCCTCGACTGCGAAAATGCCGAAGCGCTTCGTGTAGCCGTAGCTCCACTCGAAGTTGTCGAGCAGTGACCAGAGGAAGTAGCCGCGCAGATCCACGCCGTCGGCGAGCGCCGTGCGCGCGGCCGCCAGGTGCGCGCGCAGGTAGTCGATGCGCGGCGGATCGTCGATGACGCCGGCGTCGGGCGCGGGATCCTCGAAGGCGGCGCCGTTCTCGGTGACGTACAGCGGCAGCGGGCCGTAGCGGCGCGCGGTCCAGGCCAGCGCGTCGTACAGGCCGCGCGGGTACACCTCCCAGTTCATCTGCGTGTGCGGCGCGCCGGCTTGCGGCACGCGCGCCGCGCCGTCCGGGGCGGCGCCCGGGGCGGCGCGCACCACCGCGCGGGTGTAGTAGTTCACGCCCAGGAAGTCCGGTGCCGTGCGCAGGGTGTCGGCCTCGGCCGCGCAGGCGCGGGCCCAGCGAGCGCCGTAGATCTCCTCCAGCGTGCGCGGATAGCGGCCGAGCAGCGCGGGGTCGAGGAACTGGCGGTTCATATAGGCGTGCGCGCGCGCTGCCGCGTGCCGGTCGGCATCGGCGTCCGAATCCGGGTACTTCGGCTCCAGGTTCACCACCAGGCCGATCCGATGCCGCCCGCAGGCCCGGTAGACCTGCACCGCGGCGGCGTGCGCGCGCAGCAGATGGTGGGCGGCGAAGCCGGCCTGCTCCAGGTCCGTGCGCCCCGGCGCGAGCGTGCCGCCGACGTAGCCGCCGTCGGTCACGACCCAGGGCTCGTTCAGCGTCACCCACAGTCCGACCCGATCGTCCAGGGCGCGGAAGGCGACTTCGGCGTAGCGCGCGAACCAGCCGGCACTGTCGCGATTGAGCCAGCCGCCGCGGCGTTCGAGTGCGTCCGGCAGATCCCAGTGGAACAGCGTCGCCATCGGCGCGATGCCGCGCTCGCACAGGCCGTCGACCAGCCGGCGGTAGAAGTCCAGCCCGGCCTGGTTCACCGTGCCGTCGCCGTCGGGCAGGATGCGGCTCCAGGACAGGCTGAAGCGGTAGGCGTTCAGCCCCAGGCCCTGCATCAGGTCCAGGTCCTCGGGCCAGCGCCGGTAGTGATCGCAGGCCACGTCGCCGGTGCGGCCGTCGGCAATCCGGCCCGGGGTGTGCGCGAACACATGCCAGTTGCTCGGGCCGGCACCGTCGGCCAGCGGCGAGCCCTCGATCTGATACGCGGAGGTGGCCGCGCCCCAGAGAAAACCCTCCGGGAAGCCGGTGCCAGGCACCGCCGGCATGGCGCCGGTGTCAGGCACCGCCGGGCCGCGCTGGCAGCAGGGCCGCGCCATCCGGGCCGAAGAAGCGCATGGCGGACGGATCCGCCCTCAGGGCGATCGGCGCGCCGTGCGCCAGATCGTGCATGCCCGCGACGCGGGCGACGAATGCGGTGCCCCCGGCCTCGGCGTGGATCAGGGTTTCGTGGCCGAGCTGCTCGCAGTTGCGGACGGTGGCGGCGATCGCGCCCGGCTCCGCGCCCGCGATTGAAAACGCCTCCGGCCGCAGGCCGGCAGTGATGGCGCGCCCGAGCCACGGGCCGAGCGCCGCGCGCAGGCGGGCATCGACGGCGAGTGCGATCGGCGCCGTGCCGAGCCGGGCAGACCATTCGCCGGCGGCGTCCGCATCGACCACGGTGGGGAACAGGTTCATCGGCGGGTTGCCGATGAAGCCGGCGACGAAGGCGTTCACCGGGTCGCGGTACAGGCGCCGTGCGTCGTCCAACTGCTGCAGCCGGCCGCGGTCGAGCACCGCGACCCGATCCCCCAGCGTCATCGCCTCGACCTGATCGTGGGTCACGTACAGCATGGTGGTACCGGTGCGGCGCTGCAGTGCCCTGATCTGCTCGCGCACCTCGATGCGCAGGCGTGCGTCGAGGTTCGACAGCGGCTCGTCCAGCAGGAGCACGTCGGCATCGCGCACCAGTGCCCGGCCCATCGCCACGCGCTGGCGCTGGCCGCCGGAAAGCTGTGCCGGGCGCCGATCGAGCAGGGCGTCCAGTTCGAGCATCGAAGCGATCGCCTGCACCCGACTGGAAACGGCGCCGCGCGGCACGCGCTGCATCTGCAGCGGGAAGGCGAGGTTCTCGCGCACGCTCTTGTGCGGATACAGGGCGTAGTCCTGGAACACCATGCCCACGCGCCGTGCCTGCGGCGGCAGCGCCTGCACGTGCCGGCCGCCGATGAGGATCTCGCCGCCGCTGGCGGACTCGATGCCGGCGATGCAGCGCAGCACCGTGGACTTGCCGCAGCCCGACGGGCCGACCAGCACCACCAGTTCGCCGTCGGCGACCGACAGGTTCAGGTCCGCGATCGCCTGCGTGCCGCCGGGGAAGCGTTTTTCGAGTCGGTTGAGGGTCAGGCTGGCCATGCGCGCGCGTCTGCGGCGATCATGCATGGGCGATATGGCCCCAGCAAGCCGCCTGCGATTCGAACGCCTCGTCGGCGTGGACTTCACCAGCGCGCCGCGGCGCGCCAAGCCGATCACGGCCGCGCACGCGCGCCGCGAGGGCGGGCGCGTGGTGATCGAGCGCATCGAGTCGCTGGTGGATTTCCCAGCCTTCGAGGCCCTGCTCGCGCGCCCCGGGCCGCGGTGCGGGCGGTTCGATTTTCCGTTCGGGATGCCGGCGGTGGTGGTGCGCGAACTCGGCTGGCCGCAGCCGTGGGCGGCGATGGTGCGGCACTGCGCCGGCATTTCCCGCGCGGCGATCGTGCGTGCACTCGGGCGCGGCGCGCATCCGCTCGGGCTGCGCCTGGCCTGCGATGCACCGGATCTCGCCGCGAGCCTGATGGAAGACGGCACGGGCGACCGGCTGGATGCGGTCCTGTGCGCGATCCAGGCCGCCTGGTGCGCCGGCCGGCCGCGCTCCGGACTGCCGGCGGACGTGCCGGCCTGCGAGGGCTGGATCGCCACCGTGCCCGGCTGAGCCGCGGCTCAGCGCCGCGTACCGGACGGGCGTTCGAAGAAGCGCTCGCGCGCCAGCATCGGCAGCACCCGTGCCGCAATCGGATCGGCGGCGAAGTGGCGTTGCAGGGCGCGATCGGCCAGTACGTTGGCCAGCGCAGCCAGGCTCATCGCCTGATCCAGGAACAACAGCTTGCGGGCGACGCGGCCGCCGATCGGGTCCACCGCATCGTAGAAGCCGAAGTCACCGTAGATCCGGTAGCGCTGCGCCAGCCGGCGCAAGTCGCTCACCGCGGCGCCCGGATCCACCATCGCCGCCAGCACCGCGGCATGCGGGGTGACTGCGCCGGCGCCGTAGCCGCGCAGTCCGAGCACCTGGGCGCCGTACTCGCCGTAGCCGCCGGTGCGCGGATCCGCGCTCGGCGACATTCCCCACACCGGCAGGCGCAGCACGTCGGTGGCGTAGCGGCGCTGGATTGCCACGTGCGCCACGGCATTGCGGCCCAGGCTGCGCGGCGCCCAGCGCATTTCGTCCACCACCAGCATCGGCATCAGCGCCTCGAACATGCTGCCGCCCCAGGACGGCACGAAGCGCAGCCCGCCCCACTGGTACCAGCCGCCCTCGACCCGATGGCCGTCGACCGTGCGCGGCGCACGGCCGAGCGGGGGCTGGGTCTGCCAGCCGTCGCGCGCCGGCAGGGTGCGGTGCATCCGGTACCAGACGCCCGCCGGTGCGTTACCCTTGCCGATCGCAATCAGCACGCCGAGGCGGGCTTCGGTGTACAGCGCCCCGTAGTGGTATTCCGACGGCACGCCCAGGTGCGTATAGCGACCGTGGTTCATCAGTTCCTCGACCTCGTCGTAGAACATCGACAGGTCCATGCGATCCAGCAGCCTGCCGCAGCGCGCGGCGAGCGCCGGGTACGCGCTGCGCGCCACCATCAGCGCCGCGGCCAGCCAGGAGGTGTCGACGAAGGAGAGGAAGTTGCTGCCGCGCTCGGCGGTGATGACCTCGTAGTAGTTGTAGTAGACCCCGCGCACGACCGGCAGCCGCTCCAGGGTGTCCAGCAGGCCGGACAGGCGCGCCTCGGCCGCGGCGGGCCCGATGAAGCCGAGCGATTCGGCGCCGACGATCGAGATCGCCAGCATGGCGACGTTGGTGATGTTGGTGTAGCCGGCGACTTCGGCCTCGCGCGGATCGAGCGTGTCGCCGAAGGCGACGTGATCCACCGGCAGGCCGTTGTCGCGATCGGTGAGCGCGTCCAGCCCGCGCCAGGTGTCCAGCGCCACGCGGCGCAGGAACTCGACGTCGTTCGCGGGCAGTTCCGCCGCCGGTACCAACGCGCGCCCCGGCCAGCCGCGCAGCCGCGCCGCGAGCGCGGCATTGCGCGCGGCATCGCCGGGCCAGCGTGCATCCCAGGCCCGGCGCGCCGGCCGTTCCACCGGCGCATCGGCACGCGGGCCGGGCGTTCCGGTCTCCACCAGTGCCGGCGCGGCGATCTCGATCGCGCCCGCGCTGCCGGCGCCGCGCCGGGCCTGGATCACGACCACCAGTTCGTCGACCCGGCGCCAGTTGGAGATCCCGGTCATGATGTTCAGGGGCACGCGGAACGGCTGCCACCGGCCCTTGATCCCGGTGACGACCGCCGAGCCGGTGACCGTCATGCCCGGCTGCCGATCCGGCTGGGTGAACTGCAGCTTGATGGCCGCGGGGAACCCGGCACCGGCATCGCCGCGGATCCAGAGCACGAGGTGGTCGCGGCCGGAGGCGTCCAGGTTGCCGACGGCGATGCGCAACGCGGCCAGCCCGCGGTCCGCGCGCTCGAACGCATAGGCCAGACGCAGCGCGCCGGGCGGGGCGCGGCCGGTGGCCGATGCGCAGTACGCGCGCAGCGCCGGGTCCGGATCGGCCGGGGGGCAATCGGCGGCGGCGATGGCGGCCGGCACCTGCGCGGCTTCGATCCGGCCGCCGTCCTCGGTCTCGGTCCGGAACGCGGCGGTTGGCAGGCGCAGCGGCTCGCCATGCGCCGCGGCGGTGGCCAGGGCGAGCAGCACGAGCGCGGCACGGGCGGCGGTGAAAAATCGGCGTGCGGTGTGCGCCGGCGCGCGTTCCGCGGGCGGCGAGTCCTGATACGATGGCGTCATGCCGAAAGTCTCTCAGCGGTGCCGCGCCGTGAGCGAGCACCCGCGCGTGCGCGCGTGCCCGCACGCATGAAGCCCGAGCACGTGCAGTCCGAGTCGATGTGGCGCGCGCTGCGCCACCCCCTGTTCAGGTCGATGTGGATCGCCATCACCGCGGTCAACATGGGCCAGTGGATGCACGAGCTTGCTTCCGGCTGGCTCATGACCACGCTCACCGACTCGCACCTGATGGTGGCGCTGGTACAGACCGCCAATGCCCTGCCGTTCTTCCTGCTTGCGATCCCGGCGGGCGCGCTGGCCGACATCGTCGACCGGCGCAAGCTGCTGCTGGTGACCAACATCGGCGTGTTCCTGGCCGCGGTCACGGTGGGCTTCGTCACGCTCTCCGGCCACATCTCGCCCTGGCTCCTGCTGGGGTTGAACCTGCTGGTGGCGACCTGCAACGCGATGATGCGGCCGACCTTCCAGGCCTGCGTCCCGGATTTCGTTCCGGAGCACGATCTGCGCCCGGCGGTGTCGCTCAACTCCACCAGTTCGCACTCCACGCGCGCCATCGGCCCGCTGCTCGCCGGCCTGCTGCTGGCGCAGTTCGGCGCGGGGCCGGTGTTCCTGGTGAACGCGGCGATGGTGCTGGTGCTGATCGGCATGGTCTGGATGTGGCGGCCGGCACGCGAGGAGGCGAACGACCTGCCGGTGGAGCGGTTCCTGGAGGCGATGGGCGCGGGCCTGCGCTACGTGCAGCATACCCCGGCGCTGCACACGGTGCTCATCCGCGGGTTCTCGTTCTTCGTGTTC
Source organism: Gammaproteobacteria bacterium (assembly GCA_050183625.1). GTDB lineage: Bacteria > Pseudomonadota > Gammaproteobacteria > JADZEE01 > JADZEE01 > JBFXBD01. The sequence goes on along the minus strand of JBFXBD010000085.1, from coordinate 6,859 downwards.
GGCAGCGTGATCTGGGCGCTGCTGCCGGTGGTGGCGGTGCACCGGCTCGGCGGCGGGCCGCAGACCTACGGCCTGCTGGCGATGAGCTTCGGCGTGGGGGCGATCATCGGCACCTTCGTGATCCCGCGCATCCAGGGCGTGGTGTCGCGCGATACGGAGCTTGCCGCCGGGCCGCTGGTGCTGGCGGCGACCATCATGGCGCTGGGTTTCGCGCCTGGCGTGGCGCTGGTGGCAACGGCGATGTTCGCCGGCGGCATCGCCTGGAACATGATGTTCTCGACGCTGTCGATCGCCGCCCAGCTTGCGGTGCCGAACTGGGTGCGGGCGCGGGGCCTGTCGCTGGTGATCCTGATGTTCGGCGGAAGCGCCATGGTCGGCAGCCTGGCCTCGGGGCGGCTGGCGGACGCGGTCGGGATACCGCTGACGATGGCCATCAACGCCTTCGGCATGCTGGCGGCGACGCTGGTGTGCCGCCGCTTCCGGCTCGGCGAGGACGAGCACATCGACATGACGCAGTCGATGTTCTCGCCGCTGCCGCAGGTCAAGGGGCGGATCGAGCTGGACCGCGGCCCGGTGTTGGTGACGGTGGAGCACCGGGTGCCGGCGGACCGCACGGCGGATTTCCTGGCGTTGATGCAGGAGGTGCGAAGGATCCGCAAACGCAGTGGGGCATTCTTCTGGGAGGTGTTCACGGACACGAACGATCCGGAGCGCCACGTCGAGACGTTCATGACCGATTCGTGGCTGGAGCACCTGCGCCAGCATCAGCGCTGGACCGAGTCGGATCGGGTGGTGCTGCACCGGTTGCACGAGTTCAGGGTCGGCGACAGCCGCGCCGCGATCACGCACTTCGTCGCCAGCCACGCGCGGGTCACGAGCGCCATCGACGTGGAGTGATCGCTCCCGGTTGTTCCGGGTTCCGAGCGGGCCGCTGTCTCCGGGTTTCGAGCAGGCCGTTTTCTCCGGGCTTCGATCGGGCCGGGGACCGGGAGGGCCGGTCGGCTACCGCTGCGCAGGCCATCCCTGGCCTGCTCCGCTGCCGCGATCGCTGCGCTATGCCATCCATGGCCCGCTTGCGATCGCAGGCCGCCGCCCGGCCCTCCCGGTCCCCGGCCCTGGCGCGGTGGCACGACTTGGGGCGAGGCTTCGAATCAGCTCCGCTGCCGCGATCGCTGCGCTATGCCATCCATGGCCCGCTTGCGATCGCAGGCCGCCGCCCGGCCCTCCCGGTCCCCGGCCCTGGCGCGGTGGCACGACTTGGGGCGAGGCTTCGAATCGGCTCCGCTGCCGCGATCGCTGCGCTATGCCATCCCTGGCCCGCTTGCGATCGCAGGCCGCCGCCCGGCCCTGGCGCGGTGGCACGACGGGTTGCCAGGGCTTCGAAGGCGCTTGAGGTTCCTGCAGGACATATAGCTAACTCAGTGCCATGCGGTGAAGAACTCGAAGAGATCGTCGATGTCGTTGGCGCTCAGCGGGTGGGGGTGGAGCGCTGGCATCGCGGTGCTCGGGGGGTGGGCGAGGACGGCCTGCAGGCCGGCACGCGGCAGGCGCGACGGCAGGTGCCTGAGCACCGGCGCGAGGCCGCCTTCCGCGCCGCCGTGGCAACCCTGGCACCAGCGCCGGTACAGGGCCTGGCCGCGGTAGGCGGCTTCAGTCGGGCCGTCCGGTGCGAGCAGGGGCGGCTCGATGTCCGGCACGGCGACGCGGCGCGGGGCACCGGCGCCCGGATCGACGGCCATGATCACCAGCTTGGGAATGAACTCGCGCCCGAAGGCCGCGCCGCGGGAAATGTTGCCGCTGGTGAACGCCACGTACTGCCGTTCGTCGTGCAGGTAGGTGACGATGCCGCCGGCCAGCGCACCGCCGGCATCATGGTCGCGCAGCACGCGGCCGTCGCGTGCGTCGAGGGCGAGCAGGTGGCCGGAGGCGGTGCCGGCGAACAGGATCCCGCCCGCGGTAGGGGTGACGGCAGCGAAGACCGGCGAGTCGGTGCGGTGGCGCCAGATCACCCGGCCGCTGGTGGCATCCAGGGCGTTGATCCAGCCGGCGCGTGGCTCGTCCGGCAGGGTCTGCACTGCGCTGCCGCCCATGAAGAAGCGCCCGGGGGACCACTGCGCCGGCGCCGAACGGAACAACATGCACCAGTCCACCGCGCCGACGTAGATGCGGCCGAGCGCCGGATCGTAGGCCGGGCCGTTCCACTGCACGCCACCGAGGTTGCCTGGGCAGGCGCGCACGCCTTCGGGCGTCGGTAGCGCATCGGCATTGCGCACGGTGGTGACGGCGGTGCGGTAGGCGATGGCGCGGCGCTCGCGATCGATGCCGTAGACGTGGCCGTCCTTGCTGCCGGCTACGACCATCGGCCGGCCGGCAGGCGTGGTGTGCAGCAGCGGCGCGGCGCCCAGGTCCAGATCCAGGCCGTCCGCGGGGCGCAGTTGCAGGTGCCATTGGTGGCGGCCGGTCGCCGCATCCAGCACCAGCACCGAGTTCGTGTACAGGTTGCTGCCGGGGCGCGCGGCGGGGGAGTAGGCGGGCGCCGGGTTGCCCACCGGGACGAACAGTTCGCCGCTCGCGGGATCCAGGCTGTAGCTGGTCCAGGTCGCGCCGCCGCCGTGCGCCAGGCTGGCTGCGTCGTCCCAGGTTTCGGCGCCGGGCTCGCCGGGGGCGGGCACGGTATTGAAGCTCCACAGCCGGGCACCGCTGGCGGCGTCGAACGCCATCATCCGGCCGCGCGCGCCCCAGTCCCCGCCGGAGGTGCCGATGAACACGCGGCCGTTCCAGGCGATCGGCGCGGCGGTGAGGAAGCCATCGGCCGGATCGCCGACATCGGTACGCCAGATCTCCGCGCCGGTGGCGGCGTCCAGTGCCAGCAGCCAGCCGTCGACGGTGCCGCGGAAGATGCGGCCGTCGAGCCAGGCGCCGCCGCGGTTCACGCGCCAGATCTCCGGCCGCGTGGCGCGGTGCACGTGGCGCCACGCGACGCTGCAATCGCCGGGGTTCACGGCGAGCGTGGTGTGGGTGGTGGTCACGAACAGGCGGCCGCCGGCGACGATCGGGCCGGCCTGGAACTTGCCGTGCTCTCCGACTTCGATTTCACACACCGGCGCGAGCGCGTCGACGTTGTCGCGATTGATCCGCGCAAGCGGCGAGTGGCGCTGGCCGTCGAGGCTGCGGTTGTACAGCGGCCACGGCGCGTCCGGCTCGGCCGCGTGCGTGCCCGCGGCCGCAACCGCGGCGATGCAGGCCAGGGAGCGCAGGCGGTTGGACTTGGAGGGCATGGCAGGTGTTGTCGGTGCGGGTACACCCGCGCCGCGGCGGGCGGGTGCGCCGCAGTGTATCGCAGGGGCCGGCCGGCACGATCCTGGACAGAGGGATAGGCCGCCGCTACGCTCCAACGTTCGCGCGCGCAGCGTCGCGCATTCATATCAGCGGGGCATACCGGCGTGGACAAGCGCAGCTTTCGCGGGCACCGGGACATTCAACTGGTCGCGGACGTGGGCGGGGATCCGGGCGCGCCGGCCGTGCTGTTCTCGCACGGCGGCGGGCAGACACGGGCATCGTGGGGCGATGCGGCGCGCGCACTGGTGGCGGCCGGCTACCACGTCATCTCGCTGGACCTGCGCGGCCACGGCGAGAGCGGATGGTGCCCGGAAGGCAACTACGCGCTCGAGGCCTATGCGGAGGATCTGCGCGAGGTGGTGGCCGGGTTGCCGATGCCGCCGGCGCTCGTCGGCGCCTCGCTCGGGGGGCTGGCGTCGCTGCTGGCGGTCGGCGAGGGTGGAGTCGGCGCCGCGGCACTGATTATGGTGGACGTCACGCCCCGCATCGATCCGGGCGGCGCGGCGAAAATCGCCGGCTTCATGCGCGCGAACCCCGATGGCTTCGCCTCGCTGGAGGAGGCGGCGGACGCGGTCTCCGCGTACCTGCCGCACCGGCCGCGGCCGCGGGACCTGTCCGGCCTGCGCAAGAACCTGCGCCAGGGCGACGACGGGCGCCTGTACTGGCACTGGGACCCGGGCATGCTCGGCACGTTCCGCCCGGATCCGACCGGCATGCTGGATCGGTTCCAGGCGGCGGCCGCGAACGTGCGCGTGCCGACGCTGCTGGTGCGCGGTTCGCTCTCGGAGATCGTCACCGAGGACGCCGCGCGCGAATTCATCGACGCGATCCCCGGCTGCGAGTACGTCGACGTCACCGGCGCCGGCCACATGGTGGCCGGCGACCGCAACAACGCATTCAACGATGCCGTCTCCGGTTTCCTGGGCCGCGTGCACGCGCCGCGGCGCGCGATCTGAGCCGGTGGCCACAGGAGAAGACGCAATGACCCATCCGGTGCTGTGCCGGACCGAAGGCGCGGTCGGGATCATCACCCTGAACCGCCCCGAGGCGCTGAACTCGTTCGACAAGCCCACGCGCCTGGCGCTGATCGACGCCACCCTGCAGATGCGCAATGACAACGCCGTGCGCGCGGTGGTGCTGACCGGCGCCGGGCGCTGCTTCGGCGCCGGCGCGGATCTAAAGGAATCCGGCTGGAGCGGAGACGGCGCCGAGTACATGGTAATGCACGAGTTCGCGCCGAGCCTGAACCACATCGTCGAGATGGACAAGCCGGTGATCGGCGCGGTGCACGGCTTCGCCGCCGGCATCGCGCTGACCTACTTCATGGCCTGTGACCTGGGGGTGATGGGCGCATCGTCCTACGTGATGGCGCCGTTCGCGAACATCAACCTGCTGCCCGACGGCGGCGGCACCTGGTTCCTGGCGCGCGCGATCGGCTACCGGCGCGCGTTCGAACTGTGCGTGGACTCCGAGAAGATCCCGGCCGCCCGCTGCCTGGAACTGGGCCTGACCAACAAGGTCGTGGCCGAGGACGAAGTGCTGGCGAAGGCGATCGAGTGGGCGGCGGCGCTGGCCAGGCGCGCACCGTTCGGCATTGCCGCCACCAAGAAGGCCATGCGCTATTCCATGGCGCACAGCCTGGCGGACACGATGGCCGTGGAAGGCCGGCTGCAGAAGCACTGCATCGACCACCCCGACTTCGCCGAGGGCGTGAACGCCTTCCTGGAAAAGCGCGCGCCGAACTTCAAGGGCATGTGACCGGAGCCACCCGCCATGGAACGCAACATCTTCGAGACCGAGCACGAGATCTTCCGCAAGTCAGTCCGCGGCTTCATGCAGAACGAGATCGGTCCGCACCGGGACCGCTGGCTGGAGAATCACATCGTCGACCGCGAGGCCTTCCTCAAGGCCGGCGAGGCCGGGCTGCTCATGATGTGGGCGGACGAGAAGTACGGCGGCCAGGGCGTGAGGGACTTCCGCTTCGAGCAGATCATCATCGAGGAGAACATGCGCCACGGCGACATGGGCTTCTTCTGCACCCTGCACAGCCGGCTGGTCGGGCCGTACATCGGCGAACTCGGCACCGAGGAGCAGAAGCAGCGCCTGCTGCCTGATCTCATCGCCGGGCGCAAGATCCTGGCGATCGCGATGACCGAGCCGGGTGCCGGCAGCGACGTGGCCGGCATGAAGACCCGGGCCGAGGACAAGGGCGACCACTGGCTCCTGAACGGCTCCAAGACCTACATCTCCAACGGCATCAACGCCGACGTGGTCCTCGTCGCCGCGCGCACCGTGCCGGACAAGCGTACCGGCGTGGGCCTGTTCATCGTCGAGCGTGGCATGCCCGGCTTCGAGCGCGGCCGCAACCTGAAAAAGATCGGCCTGAAGTCCCAGGACACCGCCGAGCTGTTCTTCAACGACGTGAAGATCCCGAAGAACAACGTGCTCGGCGACCCGACCCAGGGGTTCTATTACCTGATGAAGTTCCTGGCCGAGGAGCGGCTGATCAACGCGGTGGGCTCGGTGACCTGCGCGCAGGTCGCGTTCGACCTCACCATGGACTACATCACCCAGCGCCAGATCTTCGGCCGCAAGGTTGCCGACTACCAGAACACGCGCTTCAAGATGGCCAGCATGCGCACCGAGATCGACATCGCGCAGGTGTTCGTCGACCACTGCGTGACGCTGCACAACGCCGGCAAGCTGGAGTCCGACGTCGCCGCCCGCGCCAAGCTATTCACCACCGAGCTGGAAGGCCGGGTGGTGGACGAGTGCGTGCAGTTCCACGGCGGTGCCGGCTTCATGGAGGAGTACCAGATCGCGCGCATGTACACCAACGCGCGCGTCACGCGCATCTTCGCCGGCTCCAGCGAGGTGATGCGCGAGATCATCGCCCGGTCGATCGGGCTGGATACGCGCTGAGGCGGGAATAGCTCCCGGGCCACATCGGCGTGTCGACGCAGGGCGCTGCCCGGCGGGCAGAAGGATAGTCGACCCGGCGGCACTGGCTGCCGCCGGTGCGGCCCGCGGCGGGCGCGGTCTGAAAAGCCGCTGAACCCGGATCGCTGCAGACCGCTGCCGGCGGATTCATCCTTGGCGCTCCCGACCGGATACGGGTACCCGCCTGCGGCCTGGGAAACCCGCGCCGGCCGGGCCCGACCTGCGCCGCGCCCCTGCCGGGCCAAATGAGACGACGAAACCTTCGTCCTATCCCGCAACGCGCTCGGCGCATCCGCGCCGCCGCATCGGGGAATCCCTGATCCAAGCTCATGTTTTCCCTGGTCGACTTCCCCCTCCCACCCGGATCTATACTGCCCGGAACCACCCCCCACCCGGACGGGGATAGGCGGTAGCGTGCCGTGAGAAACCACTGCATAGTCCCGTACACTCAATGTTGGACTAGCCCGGCTACGCCGGGAGATGGTTGACAGGCTGATGGTGCCAATCACGCGACAAGGAGGTCGCCATGAGGAATACGATCGGGACGATCGTCACCGAGCACTTCGACGCATACGCCAGC
>JBFXBD010000084.1:0-23497 GCA_050183625.1 Gammaproteobacteria bacterium | reverse complement strand
ATTGCGCCGGCGGCCGGGATCGCACAGGCATCGCGGCGGCCTTCGTGCTCTCGGTGCTGGGGGTCGCGGATGACGTCATCGCCGCGGACTACGCCCGCACGGGTGCGCATCTGCGCCGGCACGCCCATCGCTTCCGTCGTGTGCGCGAGAAGATGGGGTTCACCGATCACGACGTCGCCGAGATGCTGGAGACCGAGGCCGACGACATGCTGCGGTTCCTGGGCTGGCTGCGCGCGGAACACGGCGGCACCGAAGCCTTCCTGCGCAAGGCGGGCGTGCCGGACCGGACCCTCGACACGCTGCGCGCCGATCTCATCGTGCCGCGCTGAGGCACCGGCCCGGCCGGCAGCCGCTCAGCGGCGCAGCACCAGCGCGCTGGTCGGGACGCCATCGCTGGAGCACACGAACGCGCTGCGCACGCCGGCGACCGGGTTCGCGGCACTGCCGCGGATCTGCTTGACCGCCTCGGTCACCAGGTTGAACCCGTGCAGGTACGCCTCCGACAGGCTGCCGCCGGCGGTGTTGGCCGGCAGGCGGCCGCCGATCCGCAGCGCGCCGCCGGCGACGAAGTCCGCGGCCTCGCCGCGGGCGCAGAACCCGTAGCCCTCCAGGCAGAACAGCACCTCGGGCGTGAAGGCGTCGTAGATCTGCGCCACGTCGATATCGGCGGGCTGCAGGTCGCTGTTCGCCCACAGGCGCGCCGCGGCCGCGTGCGAGGGCGTGCGCAGCGGATCCTCGCCGAAGACTCCGAACATCATGCCGCTGCCGCGCGAGACGCCCTGCGCGAACGCATGCACGAAAGCCGGTGTGTTCCGGCAGTCCCGGGCCCGCGGCGCCGGCACGAGCACGGCCGCCAGGGCGCCATCGGTCTCCAGGCAGCAGTCGAACAGGCACAACGGCTCGCTGATCCAGCGCGCGCTCATGTATTCGTCCAGCGTCAGCGTCCGATCGCGCATCGCCGCCGCCGGGTTTCGGTTGGCGTTCGCGCGCTGGGTGAGCGCGATCTCGGCCAGCGCCGCGCGCGTCGCGCCGTACTCGTGCATGTAGCGCCGCCAGATCACCGCCACTTCGTCCGCGGGGCGCAGCACGCCCCAGGGGCGGGTCCACATTTCCCAGCGCGTGACGCCGGCCTGCGTCTGCGCCCAGGGCCGGCTGGCCTTCGCACTGCGCTTGCGCGCCCGGTACGCGACCGCCACCCGTGCCTGTCCGGTGGCGACCGCCATCGCCGCCAGTCCGACCGTGCCGCAGCCCCCTCCGCCGCCGGCGGGCGTGCGCGCGAACGCGGTCAGGTCCCCCAGGCCGAGGTTGCGGGCGATCTCGTCCTCGTTCGCGCCCTGCATCGAGTACGAGAACAGGCCGTCGACTTCGGCCGGGTCGATGCCGGCATCGTCCAGTGCGGCCTGGATGGCCCGGCAGGCGAGGTGCTCTTCGCTTTCGGCCAGCCCCTTGCCGAAGGCGGTCTCGCCGATGCCGACGATGGCTGCGCGGTCGCGGATGGTCGCTTCGTCCATCGCAGTCCCCCTCAGGCCGGCAGCCACATCGGCAGGGTGACGCCGGGCGCGACCTCGCGGAACGTCACCGCGAGCGGCATGCCGATGCGCAGCGATGCCGGCTCCAGGCTGTCGATCGACGCGTCCGGCGCCGCCAGGATGTTGCCCACCAGGGGCAGGCGCGGATCCTCGGCGAGCTCGGCCACGATCACGGGAAACGGCACGTGCGGCGCGAAAGCGGGCAGGGTCGGGCCGTGGTGGACGATGAAGGACCACAGGCGCCCGCGCCCGGACAGCGCCACCCACTCGACCGCCTCGGCACGGCAGGCGCCGCAGAACGGGTGCGCCGGCAGGCGCAGCGTGCCGCAGGCGCCGCACTTCTGCGCCACCAGGCGCCGATCGCGCGCGGCGGCCCAGAACGGCGCCGTGTCCGCATCATCGACATCGGGCAGCAGCAGTCCGGTTCCCATGGCTAGGGCAGATTCAGCGCGGTGCGCGGCGGTAGCGGGCCCACAGGTCGCAGGGCCACACGTCCTGCAGTTCGCCCCAGCCGACCGTGCCGTCGAACTCCCAGCGCACCAGGTGCACGAGCGCGACCCCGGTGCCCGAGGGCCGCAGGATGAAGCTCACGGTCGTGCCCAGCGCACGCAGTTCCCGGCCGCCCTCGTCGCGGGCCGTCACTTCGATCCGCGCGATGTGGCCGTCGCCCGGGTCGCGCTCGATGCGCTGCGCCGAAGACGCCAGTTCCAGCCGCCGGCCGCCGCGGGCGATGTAGCCGTGCAACGCGCCCAGGCCCGGGCCCATGACGAAGAAGCCGTGATCCGGGGCGGCATGGCCGAACAGGTACACCACCGGCCGCTGCGCCAGATCGGTGCCCGGTGCCGGCGCGGCCAGGGCCGACGCCGCGCGCTCCAGGCGCGTGCCCCAGGAATGATCCCGCATCCCTAGGCAATCCACCGCGATGCGCTCGCCGCCCAGCGCCAGCGACCCGCGCACCCGGCAGAGCTGCTCGAACCGGAACGGCTTCGCCGGCGATCCGGCGACGGCGACGAAGGGTTCGGCGACGCCTTCGAATTCGAGTTCGAGCGCGATCCGGTCGCCGTCCTCGTAGGCGAGCCGGTAGCGCCTGAGGGGTTCCAGGGTCTTCAGGGTCGTGCCGTCGGCCCAGCGGAAATCGTTCAGATCCCGGGCTTCGGGCCCCAGCGGCTGCAGCGACTGGTTCAGGAAGTACGGGGCTTCGAAGCAGTTGCGGGTTCCCGGGTCCCAGATCCAGACGCCGCCGGAGGCCACGCCCAGGTTCCGCCGCGTCAGGTGGTAGATCCAGCCGCCGATGCCGCGGTCGGGGACCAGGAAGCTCCACCAGGAGCCTTCGGTGTGGAATGGGCCGTCGCCGGGGTGGAAGCCGTCGTCGGCCGGAGTGAGGAGATCTGGGTGGTTCGTGGTCATTGGCCGCCCCCCGGTTGACCTGCGCTGCCGGAAATCCGCCCCACCGCGCGCCTGTCGGCCGGCATTCACGGTACGGGCCGTCCAGACTAACCAATGCAGCGCACGCCGGGAAATCGATTCCCGTGAGAGGTGATATCGACGCGTTCGATAGGAGCCAAGCCCGGGGCTTGCAGCCGCGTCAGGCTACTGTTTTCCGTCTTCTAACATGGCGATGGCCGATAAGCGTCATAAACAATTTAGATGACGCGCCGTATGCCCGCCGCTACAATCCCGTGCCGTAGTCCGGTACAACAGATACTGTCTGGGAAGGGGAGAATATGCCACACAACGACCGAACGAAGGCCCGGCTTGTGGTTTCCGCCGTCGCGGCCGCCGTCATGGCGCCGGCCGGCGCGCAGCAGCCCGCCGCACGCCACGGGGGGTTGGAAGAGGTCACCGTCACCGCCCGCCGCGTGGAAGAATCTCTGCAGACCGTGCCGCTGGCGATCTCCGCGCTCACCGGCACGGCCCTGACCGAGAAGGGCATCGTCAAGATGGAGGATCTCGGCACCGCGGTCCCTTCGCTGACGTTCTCCTCGACCAGCCGCGGCGCGGCCGCGCCGTTCGTCTCCATCCGCGGCCTGCGCAACTTCGACATCGCGCTCGCCGGCGACCCGGCGGTCGCCTTCTACTTCGACGAAGTCGGCCAGCAGCGCCCGAACGGCGTCAACATGTCGATGTTCGACATCCGCTCGGTTGAAATCGCCAAGGGCCCGCAGGGCACGCTGTTCGGCCGCAACACCACCGGCGGTGCGATCATCATCCGCTCCAACGAGCCGGAGACCGACGCCATCAAGGGCTACGCCCAGGTGCAGGGCGGCAACCTGAACTACCACGACTTCGAAGGCGCCCTGAACGTCCCGATCAACGACTGGGCGGCGATCCGAGTCGGCGGCAAGATCACCCGCCGCGACGGCTTCATGACCAACCTCAGCACCGGCCAGGACACCAGCGACCTGCACTCGGAAGGCTGGCGCGTGCGCCTGAAGCTGACGCCGACCGATACCCTCTCCAGCACGTTCTCGGTCAGCGCCTTCCACGAGAACAGCAACGGCCTGGGCCGGCAGAGCATCGCCCCGCTGGCCAACCCGATCGCGGGTGCGTTCGCGGCACCGACCGCCACCGACCCGCGCTCGGTCCAGGACGACCTGCGGGTCTCCGCGAATTCGCCGTATGAGTACCTGAGCGACGAGTATTCCTGGAACCGCACCAACGTCTTCGACGCCTCGAACATCACCGAGCTGGAAATCGGCGAAACCTTCCTCGGCGACCTCACGCTCAAGAACATCCTGGGCTACCGCTGGGTGAAGACGGACACCGCCTTCGACTTCGACGGCACGCAGTTCACCGCCACCTGGCTGAACGGCATCACCGACGTGCAGCAGGCCAGCAACGAACTGCAGCTCGTAGGCACCCGCGACAACCTGGAGTGGATCGTCGGCGCCACCTACTTCCTGGAGTGGGGCAAGGACAACAACTACAACGCCGTCGCGTTCAACCGCCTGCCGCCGCGGATCATCGTCGCGTCGGTGCTGCCAACGCTGGTGACCACCGCGGCGCCGCTCGGCCTGCGCCAGCTCACCGGCTCACAGTCCCAGAACAGCAGCTATTCGTTCTTCGGCCATGGCAAGTACACCATGCCCTGGAACGACAAGCTGTCCCTGAGCGCCGGCGTGCGCGTCACCACCGACGGCCGCCGGGTGCGCAACTACGGCTTCAACGGCACCGCCTGCCGCCTGACCACCGCGGCGGCCGGCGGCACGGTGCTGCCGAACAACCGCTGCTACCTCGTCGGCGCGGAAACCTACACCGAGCCCACCTACAACGTCTCGCTGGACTACCAGTTCACGGACAAGGTGCTGGGCTACGTCGCGCACCGCCACGGCTACCGCTCCGGCGGCTTCAACAATCGCGGCGTGAACCCGGAGACCTTCGGGCCGTTCAATCCTGAGTTCGTGGACGACATCGAGGTGGGTGCCAAGGCCGACTTCCAGTTCGGCAACTGGCCCGGTCGCATCAACGCCGCCTACTACTACATGTGGTACAAGGACGTGCAGCGCACCGTGTCGTTCATCGTGCCCGGCACCACCACCTTCGTGTCGAGCATCCTGAATGCCGCGAGCGCGAACCTGTGGGGCGTGGAGGCCGAGCTCACCCTGGAGCTGAGCGAGAACCTCACGCTGAGCGGGTTCATGTCCCTGAACTACAACGAGTACAACGAGTGGACGGAGTCGACCTCGACCGGCGTCCTGCTGGACCGCTCGGCCAACGAGTTCGACTACGCTCCGAAGCAGAAGGGCGGCTTCACGCTGAACTGGCGCGTGCCGTACTTCGACTCCGCGTACGGCGACCTGACGCTGCAGGCCAATTACTACGCCCAGAGCTACATCGAGGACGAGGTGCTCAACAATCCGCGCAGCCGCTACGACGGCTACGGGTTGCTGAACCTGCGTGCCGACTGGACCAGCGTGATGAACTCCAATTTCGACCTGGCGTTCTTCATCAACAATGCCACCGACGAGGTGTACTTCGCCGGCGGCACGTCGAACCAGTCGATCGGCCTGCACGCCTGGAACCCGGGCGCGCCGCTGACCTATGGCGTGCAGTTGAAGTACAACTACGGCGAATAAGACCCGCTTCGGTGGGTCACCGAACCCCGGTGGCGCAAGCCACCGGGGTTTTTTTTCGCCCGCAGGTCAGGATTTGTTTTCGACCGCCCAGTACGCCGAGCCGGCACCGGCGAACTCGACCTTCAGGCCGACGATGCCCAGCGGAAGCTGGCGCGCGGCGAGACTGTCGCGGAATGCGTCGCGCACCGACTCGAAATCCCATGCGTCGCGATCGATCACCGGCAGCGCAATCCCCGGGTGAGCTACCAGCCCGAGTTGGCGGCCCTCGATGCGGACGATCTGGCCCGTGACGTTGCGGGCATCGTCGGACACCAGGAAGGCGATCAGCGGTGCGTTCGCCTCCGGGCCGGGCATGTCCGTGCGCTTGGGGAGATCAATCCCGCGCGCGCGCGCGTAGGCGGTGCTCTCCTCGCCCATGCGCGTCTCGGCCAGCGGCGACATCGCGTTCACGCGCACCCCGGTGCCCTGCAGTTCCATCGCCCAGGTGTAGGTGAACGAAGCCACCGCGCCCTTGGTCGCGCCGTAGGCACTCATCCCCGGAATGCCCATGTGCGCACCGGAGGTGACGTTCACGATCGATCCGGTGCCGCGCGCGAGCATCGGCTTGACGGCGTGGGCCGCGCAGTTGGCCGTGCCCACGACGTTGACCTCCAGCAGGCGTCGCAGACCCCCATCGGTCATTTCGTCCAGGCGCCCCATGCTGAACAGGCCCGCATTGTTGACCAGCCCGTCGATCGCGCCGAACTCGCTCACGCAGCGGTCGATCAGGCCGCCCGCCGCACTCCAGGAGGTGATGTCGGCCACGTGCGCGACCGCCTTGCCGCCGGCGGACCGAATGGCGGCTGCCGTCGCCTCCGCCTCCGTTGCATCGACGTCATTGACGACGACGGCGCCGCCGAGCCGCGCAATGTACTTCGCGCACGCCGCGCCGATGCCGCGCCCCGAGCCGGTGATGATCACGGCCTTGCCATTCAATGGACCCATCGCTTACCCCTTCCGTTCATTGATTGTTGAGATGGCGCGGCACCTGCCGCGCACCCGCACAGAACCGCACCCCGTGATTGCGAGGCCGCGCAGCGGCCGCGGCAATCCATGCGGCCTGCACCAAATCGGCGCCGCATGGATCGCTTCGCTGCGCTATCCATCAACTGCACCCGTCATTGCGAGAAGCAAAGCGACGAAGCAATCCACGTGCTGCCGGTGGCATCGAGGCCGCGTGGGTCGCTTCGCTGCGCTCGCGACGACGTAGGGGTGGTTCATGCCTTCCATCGGCCGGAGCCGGGCCAGGTTCGCTTTCGCAAGGAATCGGCGGATCGATCACACGGTGGCAACCGGGGACAGCGGCGAACCGGCCGCGCCCGGCAACCGCAGCGGCGGCGCGGTGAGCAGGAAGCGCGCGCGGCGATGCGCGCGCAGCCACTGCGCCAGCGGCGTCAGGTGCCAGAGTTCGCCGAGCGGGATGCCGAGCTTGAACAGGCACAGCTCGTGGATCGGCATCATGGGAACGAAACCGGCCGCGGACCTCCGGACCTTCTCCACCGAGTAGTTGTCGCAGACCAGCGCGGCCAGGCCGCTGTCGGCAATCCACTCCAGCAGCCGCGGATCGTCCCCGTCGAGTTCGGCGTGGTTCGCCAGCGCCTTGCGATCCGGCGTGCCGGCCATTTCCAGCACCGACTGCGCGTAGCCGGTGTGGAACAGCACCATGTCACCGGGCTCCACGACGACTGCGTCGGCCTTCATGACCTGCTCGATGTCCGCGAAGCCGACCGCGCGGCGCGCGCGCCCGAAGTGCGCCTCCAGATCGATGAGCACGCCGCGGCCCTGGATGGGCGTCGCGGCGAAGGTGTCGATGCCGAGCTTCCAGACACCCGGCTTCGCATCCGGCACGGGCGGATCGCCCGGTTCCCCGTAGCGCGCCGGGCCGATGATGTGCTCGTGTCCGCGCCAGCCGTTGTAGTAGACCACCTCGGCTGTGCCATCGCCGTCGGCGTCGAACATCGAGCCCATGTGCGCGAAGCTGTCCCACTGCGTCGAGTACTGCAGGTACAGCGTGACCGCGTCGTCGCAGACGACGTCCGAGAACGACGGGTCGAAGAGCTTGAACGGGTAGTTCATCGACAAGCGCCCGTCGTGGCGGGTGGTCGGGGTCAGCACCGGCGGCAAGCGGCGCGCGTTGATCACGTTTCCGCCGGGCAGATCCAGCGGCAGCGACAGGCAGAACCGCTCGCCGGTCTTCACCTCGGCAATGCCCTGCAGCACCTTTGCGGGCGTGAGCAGGTTCAGCCGCCCGAGTTGATCGTCCTCGCCGAACTCGCCCCAGTTCGAACCCGGCGGCCGTTGCTGCCAACGCTTGCCCATTGCTCCTCCGCACCGCATCGATTCAGTCGGACGCGCGACCGCGCCACGTGCACCGCGCCCGCAGTATAGTCATCGCCGGCACGAATTTGCGCTATCAGCACAATGCGCTGGAGTGCCCGCACCCGATTGCGTACCCTGCCGTCCACCCCCACGACCGAAAATGGTGACAGGCACCATTTTCCCTGCGCTGGAAAAGGTGAACGTCCCCATTTCCGGCCGGGGCGCGGGAAATGATGAATGTCCCCATTTCGGGGGAGGCAGGTTATGGCTGGGCCGCTGGACGGGATTCGCATCATTGATCTGAGCTGGGGCAGCGCCGGGCCGCTGGCGACCGGCCTGATGGCCGCCTACGGCGCCGACGTGCTGCGCGTCGAGCCACCGGGCGGTGATCCATACCGAGGCATCGTCGACGCCTACGCGGCAACGCGGCGCGCCACGCGTGCCATCGAACTCGACCTGCGCGCCGGCGCCGATCGGGAGCGGCTCCATGCGTTGCTTGCCGATGCGGACGTCCTGATTGAATCCTGGCGCCCGGGGGTCGCGGCGCGCCTGGGACTGGGCGTGGATGAACTGCGCCACCGCTACCAGGGGCTCGTCGTGTGCTCGATATCCGGTTATGGCCAGGACGGTCCGGATCGCGACCGCCCCGGGATCGACGCGCTGGTGGAAGCGCGGCTTGGGATGATGGCAAGCCAGGCCGGCGGCCGCGACGGCCCGATCTATCTCGGCGTGCACGTCTCGGGCATGGGCGCCGGCCTGCTGGCGGTGTCCGGGATCCTCGCCGCCCTGCACGCCCGCGCGGCCGACGGCCGGGGCCGCCATGTCGATACCTCGTTGCTCGACGGCGCGCTGGCCTACATGGCGATGTACTGGTCCCAGGGCGAGACCCCCATCCGCCCGCTCGGCAACCAGAAGCCGGCCGCGCAGTGGACCGTGGAGAACTACCGCCACCGCCTGATCGTCGGCAACTTCGAATGCGCGGACGGCGAGTACCTCGGCGTGCACACGGGCGCCACCGGCGCCCACGCACGCTTCATCGCGGCAGTGGGCCTGACCGCGCACGTGCCGCCGGCCAAGGGGCCGTCCGAGAAGTCCGAGCCGGTGCCGGAGGAGGCCGCAGAGTACCTCGCGCAAAACCTCACGCGCGTGATCCGCGCCCGGCCGCGCGCGGAGTGGATCGCGCGCCTGCTCGACGCCGACGTGTGCGTCATGCCGGTGCTGCGCCCGGGCGAGGCGTTCGACCTGGAGCAGGTGCGGCACAACGGACTCATCATCCGGGCTGCGCTGCCCGACGGCAACCTCGCCGAACAGGTGGGCCCGCCGCTGCGGTTCCACGAAGCATCCACGCTGCGGATCGAAGCGGCCCCGGCGCCAGCGGCGCACTGGAGCGCATCCGCGCGCGCCGCGCTGCCGGCCACGGCAACAACGGCAACGGGCGCGCCCCTGGCGGGCATCCGGGTGATCGATTTCGGCGCCTTCGTCGCCGGGCCGTTCGCATCGCGGATCCTGGGCGATCTCGGCGCGGACGTGATCCGCATCGAAGGCCTGCACGGCGACAACATGCGCCCCACGGTTCCGCCGTTCAACAGCGCGAACCGCAACAAGCGCAGCCTCGCCGTGGACTTCAAGAGCCCAGCCGGCCGGGAGATCGGGTCGCGCCTGCTGGCCTGGACCGACGTCGCCCAGCACAACATGCGCCCGGGTGCCGCCGAACGCCTGGGGCTGGACTACGAGAGCGCGCGCGCCATCAACCCGCGCATCGTGTACCTGTACTCCCCCGGCTGGGGCGTCGACGGCCCCGACGCGGACCGCATGGGGTTCGCGCCGCTGTTTTCGGGCGTGGCCGGCCTGCAATTCCTGGCGGGCGGGGCGAGCGGCACGCCGCGCCCGCCGGTCGGCAACGAGGACAATACCAACGGCCTGCTCGGCGCGTGCGCCGCGCTCATGGCGCTGTACCGCCGCGATGTCACCGGCCACGGGGAACTGGTCGTGAGCCCGCAGATCAGCGCGACGATATTCATGGCCCCGGCGATCATGCGCCGCGACGGTCACCTGCTGCCGGTTCCCCGGCTGGACGCAGAGCAGTGCGGACTGTCCGCGCTCGATCGACTCTACCGCTGCAGCGACGGCTGGATCTGCCTGTGGGCCGAACGCGATCGCGAATTCGGCGCGCTCGCGCGCGCGCTCGGGCGGGAGTCGCTGGTTTCCGATCCGCGCTTTGCGAGCGTGACCCTGCGGCGCGCGAACGACACCGCGCTCGCCTCGCTCATCACTCCCGTGCTGGCGAGCCACTCCGCCGCACACTGGCTCGGCGTGCTCGATGCGGCCGGCGTGCCGTGCGAGATCCCGGCGGGCGAGAGCCGCGACCGGTTCCTGAAGGATCCGGTCAATCTCGGCAGCCGCCGCGTCGCCCGCCAGCCGCACCCGCAATTCGGCACGGTGTGGGACATCGGCACGCTGATTCGCATCGACGGCGCCGCGCCCGCGACCGACCGGCGCGCACCGCTGCTCGGCGAGCACACGGACGAGATCCTCGCCGGGATCGGCTATTCAGGCACGGAGATCGCCCGCCTGCGTGAGCAGCGCGTGGTGCGCTGACTCCGCGCGTACGCGTCATCGCGCGAAGCGACGGAGCCATCCGCGCATCGCTGCGCCATCCATGAACCGCCCTTTCGTCGTCGCGAGCGCAGCGACGCGACCCAAGCGGTCTCGGTGCCACCGGCAGCGCGTGGATTGCTTCGTCGCTTCGCTCCTCGCAATGACGGGGGGCGGTACAGGGCCTGGATCGGCCAGGCATGCGCACCGCATCGCGCGCGGCGGCCTCAGCGCACGATGCCGAGTTCGGTCGCCAGCCGGCGCACGAAGGTGGCGATCGGCGCGGTGGACAGCAACGCCAGGCGCGCATCGAGCAGCGAGCCGTCGACGATCGGCCGCACGCTGTGCATGCCCACGCCGATCATCTCCAGCGCGTACACCTGGCGGTACCAGGCCAGGGACCGATCCGATATCGCGTTGCCCGAGATCTCGCGGTAGTACTCGAGCTGGTCGCGCGCTGTCCAGCGGCCCGGGATCTCCACCACGTAGCCCTGGCAGCGCGCCCAGTCGCTGGCCGGGTCGCCGAGCGAGGCCAGTTCCCAGTCACACATCGCGACGATCCGACCGTCGCGCCAGACCTCCTGCATCGCACCATTGCTGCCCTTGCACAGCATGACGCGGGCCGGGCCGGGCGGTGCGCTCGCGCGCAGGCGATCGCAGATCTCGGCGATGAGCGGCTGCGCCTCGATGCCCACGCCATCGATCGTCGCCTGGATCCGATCGATTGCGGCCACCCCGCTGGCGGCCGCGCTGGCGGGCGCCGGCATGATCGAATCCAGGCCGAGCGCTCGCCAGTCCAGCGCGTGCACGGCGGCGAGCCTGCGCGCGTGCTCGCGCGCGACTTCGATGCGTACGTCGTCGTAGCGCGGATCCGGATCCTCGAAATGCGGCACGTCGGGCGTGCCGTCGATCATCTCGCGCACGTAGAACGGCTGGCCGATGCCGGCCGGTTCGGCTTCGTCCCACAGCGCGCGCGGCACCGGCACGCTGGTATCGGCGAGGCGGCGGTACATCTCGTATTCGAATTCCTGCGTCTGCGGTACCGAAGACGCACCGCCGGGCAGGTTGCAGCGCACGACGATCTCGCGATCCGACAGGCGCACGAACCAGGTCTGGCGCGACAGGCCCATGGCGAAGCGGCTGAGCGAGACGATACTCACCGGCCCGCCGAGCCGATCGCGCAGATAGCGCTCGAGGCGCTCGCGATCCATGGCGGTGCTCAGAATGCCCGCCCGGCGATCGCCGGGATGCAGCTGTCGTCGCGGTCGAGCTGGTGCGCGAAGTAGGCGTGCAGGCGTTCGCGTGCCGGGCCCGTCAGCCGCGACTGGACGGCCACGAGCGCCGAGCGCAGGGCCGCGACCTGGGCGTTCAGCTCGGGCAGGTCCGGATGCTCGCCGTCCCGGGGCGCGCTGCGGGCGAGGGCCGCGGATCCGGCCGGTTCGGCTTCGGCACCGGCCTGCTCCAGCAACGCGCGAAGCTCGTCGCGCTCGGCCAGCAGCGCGGCCGCTTCATGCACCGCGCGCGCGTGCGCCTGATCCAGCAATGCGGCGATCGTCTTGCAGTAGCTTCGCGCCAGCGGCTCCTCGACCGTGGGCACCACGTGCTGCGCGAAGGTCCAGCGGATGGCGTCGATCAGTTCATCCAGGCGTGGTCTCATGCAGCGGCTTTCCGAAGTACCCGGCGGCGGGCCGTCAACGCCGCACGGCCGGCAGCACGTGGCGGGCGATGAATTCGATCTGCGCCGCGGCCTGCGCCTCGGTGAGATCCGGTGCACCGGGGCGGAACACGAGGTTCGTCACTCCGAGCGCCCGGAAGCGCTCGATGTCCGCGATCACCTGTTCGGCACTGCCGGTCAGCGGCAGGCGCTTGTCGGAGGTGTCCGGCTCGGGCCGGACCAGGCCGAAGCCGGCACTGTAGGACAGCGTCAGCGGCCGGGTGCGGCCCTGTGCCTGCGCCAGCGCGCGCAGCGCGGCGACGCCGGCCTCGTACTGGGCGAATCCGAGATAGATCGGGTGCCAGCCGTCCGCCAGCGCGACCGCCCGGCGCAGCACCGGTGGCGCATGGCTGCCGACCCAGATCGGCGGGTGCGGCTGCTGCACCGGCTTGGGCTCGGCCACCGTGTCGCGCAGCGTGAACCAGCGGCCGTCGTAGGTCGCCACGCCAGGCGCCCACAGCGCCTTCCAGATCGCGATGCACTCGTCGGTGTAGGCGCCGCGATCGGCGAACGGCGCGCCGAGCTCGGCGAATTCCTTCTCGATATAGCCCACGCCGGCGCCGACGATCAGCCGGCCGCCGGAGACGATGTCGAGGGTGGCGAGCATCTTGGCGGCCAGCACCGGGTGGCGGTGCGCGGCAACGATGACGTCGGTGCCGATGCGCAGCCGCGGCGCATGCGCGCACAGGTTCGAAAGCAGCGTCACCACGTCGAGCCAGGCGCGCGTGCCGTTCGGCGACGGGCCGGTGACGTGGTCGGCCATCCACACCGAGTCGAAGCCGCAGTCCTGCGTGAGCTTCGTCAGCCGCAGGAAGATGCCGTAGTCGCTGAGCGTGGGGGTGAACGGCAGCGTGATGCCCAGGCCGAGCGGCCCACCGCCGCCGACGCAGCTCCCGCTCATCGGCCGCCTTCCAGGCGGTACAGCCTGATCGCGTTGCCGACCACCATGGCGTGCTTCTCGGACGCCGGTACGCCCAGGAAGCTCTCCTCGATCACGCGCCGGCTGTAGGGCCAGTCGTGGCGATGATGCGGGTAGTCATTGGACCACATCATGTTCTCCACGCCGATGTAGTGCCGGTTGGCGACCGCGAACGGCTCGCGGATGAAGGCGGCGTGCCAGTTGCGGCGGAAGTACTCGGACGGGAGCATCTTCAGCTTCGACTCCGTCCACACCCGGTTGCGCCACCAGTGGTCGTCCATGTGCTCCAGGAAGTGCGGGATCCAGCCCACGCCGCACTCGGCCGCGACCATCTTCAGGCCCGGGAAGCGATCGAACATGCCCGAGTAGATGAACCGGCTCATCCACTGCGACGCATCGCCCACCGCGCCGCCCATGACCTCCAGGCCGATCTTGCCGAGCATCGATCGCGCGGCCACGGCGCCACCCTTGCGCTTGCCGGCCTGCGACAGGCCGACGTGGATGTGCACCGGCAATTGCTCTTCCTCCGCCGCGGCCCAGAACGGATCGTCCTCCGGGCTGATGGCGGCGCCGCCTGAGGGATAGCCGGAGATGATGACGCCCCGGTAGCCGGCGCGCCTTGCCTGCCGCAGCGCCTGCACGGCGACGTCGACGCCGATCGAGGGCATCTGCGCCAGTGGGATGAGCCGCTTCGGATCCGCGGCCGAGAACTCCTCGGACACCCATTGGTTGTAGGCCTCGATGCCGGCCTGGTGGAAGGCGTCGTCCGGCTGCGCCATGAACACGCCCATGGTGCGCTGGGAGGGGTAGATGACTTCGGCGGACACGCCGTCGATGTCCTGCTCCACCAGGCGCGCCTTGCCGTCGAACGCGCCCTGGCGGATGGATTCGTAGGTGGAGCCGAACCAGTCGTTGTCCTCGTAGCGGCGGCCCCACTGGCCCTGGTTGGTGACCAGGCCGATCGGCATCGGCTCCTCGCCCTTGATCAATTCCCAGGCGTCGCCGCCCTTGGGATCCTTGACGAGCTTAGGAGCCCGATCCTGGAACTGCCTGGGCAGGTAGCGGCTCCAGATGTGTGGCGGCTCCATGACGTGGGAATCGGTGGAAATGATCTGGTAGGGCGCGTTCATCGATGTCGCTCCGTTGCGTATCGCCGTGACTGCGTCACTGTATTCGCCGCGGCTTCATGCCGGCAACAGGAACTTTCCGATACGGGTTATCGCCGCGGTCGATATGGGAATCCGCCGGCATCAGCCGGCCAGGAAATGCCTGCGCCCCTGGCCGGGCAGCACGCGCCCCGCGCGCAGCCCTGGGAAATGCGGCCCGACGACGCGCGCGCTGCTGCCCTCCAGTTCGCGCAGCAGGGCCTCGCGGGTGCGTGCGGCGAGCGCGGGATCGGTGTCGGCGATCACGTCCCAGTCGCTGCGTGCGATCTGCAGCGGGCAGACCACGGCATCGCCCAATACCACCAGCCGTTCGGCACCCGAGGACAGAATGAAAGTCTGGTGCCCACGTGTATGCCCGGGCGTGGCACGGGCGGTGACGCCGGGTGCGATCGACTGTCCGTCGCGTTCGATCGGACGCAGCCGCCCGGCACGCTCGGCCAGGCGCAGTCCGGCGCGGATGTATTCGGGCGCCAGCGGATCGGCCATCTCGGTGGCGATGTACTGATCCCAGTCGGCGGCACCGAACACGACATCCGCGTTCGGAAAGCACAGCCGGCCTTCGGCGGCCAGCCATCCGGCGTGATCCAGGTGCAGGTGGCTGCAGGCGACGATGTCGATGTCCTCGGGCCGCACGCCGACGGCGGCCAGTGCCGCGGGCAGCCGGCCGCAATCGAACACCGCAGCGTACTCGGGCAGGTTCATGGCCCCGAGCCCGGCGTCCAGCAGCACCGTGCGCCCCCCGGTGCGGACCACGAACGAGCCCACCGGCAGGTGCATCGTGCCGTCGGCGTGCAGCAGGTCCGCGTGCTCGGCCCAGTCCGCCTTGGGAAACGACTGGGCAGGCACGCGCGAGATCCCGTCCGACACCGGCGCCACCTGGATGTCGCCGACCGCGAACCACGGAGAATTGGATGAACTCATGTCGTTCCTTCGCGCGTCACGCGCACCGTCAGCCCGCCCGGCCGAATCGCTCGACCGTCATCGCGAAGCCGAACCGGGGCAGCCCGGCCATGAACTGCGCCCGGTCATTGCGAGCGCAGCGAAGCAATCCATGCCGCCTCGACATCGTTGGCGAAGCGTGGGTTGCCGCGCCCGCTACGCGGGCTCGCAACGACGAGGTGCGGCGCTGCGAAGCGACCCGAGCGGCCTCGATGACGCGGGCAGCGCGTGGATTGCTTCGTCGCTTCGCTCCTCGCAATGACGTGCGGAAAGAATCCGCCCGGATACTTCGCTGGTTATAATGCCTCATGCACATCACGCTCAAGCAGGTGCTCGTGTTCGATGCGATCGCGCGCCTGGGCAGCGTCAGCCGGGCGGCGGAGGCGATCTCGCTGAGCCAGTCCGCGGCCAGCATGGCATTGCGCGAGTTCGAGTCCGCGCTGGGCGTGCCGTTGTTCGAGCGCCGCGGCAAGCAACTGGTGCTGAACGAGTACGGCCGGCGGCTGCAGACCAAGGCCCGGGCCCTGCTGGTCCAGGCCGACGAAATCGAGGCCACGCGCCTGGGCGAGGGGCTGCACGGGCCGCTGCGGGTGGGCGCCAGCCCCGCGGCCGGCGGCTACGTGCTGCCCCGGCTCGTGACTGCCTTCACGCGCGGCAATCCGGGCGTGTTCGTGTCCGTGAAGATCGGAAACTCGGCCGAGATCGCGGCCCAGATGCGCAACCTCGCGCTCGATCTCGCCGTCATCGAGGTACCCATGCACTGGCCGCAGCTCGTGCGCCATCCCTGGCGGCGCGACGGCCTGGTGATCATCGCCGCGCCGGATCACCCCCTGGCGGGCGGCGTTGAAGTCGCGCCGGAGGCGCTGCGCGACCAGACGTGGATCATGGGCGAGCGCTTCATGGAGGCACGCACCGTGTTCCTGCTGCGTGCCGAGCCCGTGCTCGGCAACATCACCGTCGCCATGGAACTGGGCAGCATCGAGGCGGTCAAGTGCGCGGTCGCCGCTGGTGCCGGCATCGGCTGCCTGCCGCGCGCCACGGTGCAGGCCGAGCTCGGCGCCGGCACGCTGGCGGAGCTGCGCGCGCGCGGCCTGGATCTCAACCTGGGCTACAACTACGACCTGCTCTCCGTGCGCGGCCCGGACATGCGCGCCGCGGCCGCCGCGTTCCTGGACTTCCTGCGCGCGCACGCGGATTGAAGCGCGCCGGTGTGCTTCAGGCCGGCAGCGCCTCGATGTCCAGGCGGTTCAGGCCGCGCATGACGAAATCCGGGCACCAGGCCAGCGGCTGATCGTCGGTCCGCTGGAAGTCGCCGACCATGCGCAGCCATTCCTCGATGGCTATCCGCGCTTCCATGCGCGCGAGCGTATTGCCCAGGCAGTAGTGCTCTCCGAACCCGAAGCCCAGGTGCACCTTCGGCGCGCGCATCACGTCCCAGCGCAGCGGGTCCGGGTACTTGGCCGGATCCAGGTTCGCGCCCTGCAGCCACGCCAGGCCCGTGGCGCCTTCGGGTATCTCGACCCCCTGCACCCTTGCCGGGCGGGTGCTGATCCGCGGCCGCGCCTGCAGCGGCGCGCTGTAGCGCACCGTCTCCTCGACCGCGCCCGGGATCAACTCCGGGCGCGCGCGCAGCAGCGCGAGCTGATCCGGGCGCTGCATCAGCAGCGCGAGCATGGTGCCGATGAGGTGCACCGTGGTGTTCTGGCCGGCGCCGAGCTGCTCGTTGAGCAGCGCGCCGACGTCCACCTTGCCCAGCAGCTCGTCCTCGGGGATCTGCGCCAGGTGGGTGACCAGGTCGTCGCGCGGCTCGGCGCGCCGGCGGGCGATGAGATCGGCGAAGAAACGGTCGATCGCGCCCTGGACCTCGGGATTGGCGCCGCCCATGTACAGCACGACCCGCTCGCTGCCGTCGGCATTGCGCTCGGTGCCGCCCAGGCCGGCACCGGCGCGCGCCCGCGAGGTGAACTCGCGCTGCTCCTCGACCGGCACGCCGATGAGCTCGCAGATCATCACCACCGTGAGCGGGAAGATGACCGCCTCGACGACGTCGAAGCGGCGCTGCCCGAGCGCCTGGCCGATGAGATCGCGGGTCACCGCACGGATGCGATCCTCCATCGCCGCGATCACCTTGGGCCGGTAGGCGCGGGCGAAGTATTCGCGCAGCTTGACGTGCTGCGGCGGATCCGAGGTGAGCAGGCGCGTCACGCGCTCGGCCGGCGGCACGCGCTCGATGCGCTTGGCGGTGGACCAGGTGTCATGGTCCTTGAGGAAATCGTGCACGTCGTCGTAGCGGAAGATGTGCCAGATCCCGGCCGAGGCGTCGTAGGCCAGGGGACGCTCGGCGAGCATGCGAGCGAACCAGGGATAGGGATCCTGGCGGCCGGCCGGGGTCCAGGGCGGGCTCACGCCCTCCGGCGTGGGGGACGGTACGCCGGCAGCCGGATCGGAGGCGGGTCGGGTCATGGCCATGGGAAGCTCCTCGTCGTTCAATCGTGCCCGCCGGGGGCGGGTCAGGCCGTCTGTCCGCCGTCGACCGGCAGCACGACGCCGTTGATGAAGCCGGCATCCTCGCTCATCAGCCAGAGCACGGCGCGGGTCATGTCCTCGGCCTGGGCGATGCGCCCCAGGGGGACGGCCTGCGTCGCGAGCTGGGTGCGGTAGGCATCGCTCATGGCGCTGAACGCGGTCTCGGTCGGGCCCGGGCAGATGCAGTTCACCCGGATCCCGCGCGGCCCACATTCGCGCGCGGCGGTGCGGGTCAGGCCGATCACCGCGAACTTCGACGCCGAGTACAGCCCCACGCCGGGCGAGCTGCGCAGGCCGGCGATCGAGGCGGTGTTGACGATTGCGCCACCGCCGCCCTGCGCGAGCATGCGGCCGATGACCGCGCGCAGGCCGAGGAAGCAGCCGCGGACGTTGACGCCGAAGATGTGGTCGAAGTCCGCGTTCGTGGCCTCGGCCATCGGCGCCGCCCGGCCGAGCAGGCCGGCGTTGTTGTGGAACAGATCGATGCGCCCGAACGCGGACACCGCGGCATCGACATAGGACTGCACGCCGGCCTCCGAGGAGACGTCCGCCGCGACCGCGACCGCGTGCCCTTCCGGCAGCGTGCGCGCGACGTTCTCGACCGCCTCGCGCTGAATGTCCACCAGCACGACCCGCGCGCCCAGTGCGCCGAGCCGCTCGGCCGTGGACCGGCCCATGCCGCTCGCGGCGCCGGTCACGATCGCCACCTTGCCTTCGAAGCCGCTACCCATTTTCACCCTCGCTGAACCATGATCGTGGACCGCCCCCTGCCGGGCAGGCGTCGCAACCGCTGGCCCTTTTCGGGCCGGGCGCGGCAACGTGCCAGCGACCATACTAGCAATCCATTCGGTGGCGCGCGTCGAATTCGTTGATAAGCGAGTTCAGGATTTCGGGTTTCGAACCCCGTGCCGCGACGCCCGGAACGCGGCCGGTCGCGGCGCGCGCGGCGTTGACTCCGCGCAGGCGTAAACGCAGACTCCCCGGCCATTCCACCGGCCGCGGTTCCGGGCGATTGCCGTCCCGGGCGGTCCGGTTGCGCCCGGACAATCGAACATGCAGGCACGCACGCCCGGAAGCGGCGATTCGTATCGCTGGTACGCGCTCGGCGTACTGACGCTCGTCTACACCATCCACGCGATGGACCGCTTCGTGCTGCAGGTGCTGATCGAGCCGATCAAGCGCGAGTTCGGCGCCAGCGACGCCGCCATGGGGTTTCTCGCCGGCCTCGCCTACACGGTGGCGTTCTCGATCGCGGTACTCCCGGTGGGGTACCTCATCGATCGGTTCAACCGCCGCAACCTGCTCGCCGGCATCCTGTCCGTGTGGAGCGTGCTGACCGCGGTCTGCGGGCTGGCCTCGAGCTATTTCACCCTGCTGCTGGCGCGCATGGGCGTCGGTGCGGCGGAAGCGGGAGCCTCGCCGGCCGCGCTTTCGATGATTTCGGACTATTTCGCCCCGCGTGAACGTGGCCGAGCGATCGGCGCCTATTATCTCAGCACCGGCCTGGGCATCGGCATCGGCATGGTGGGCGGCGGGTGGGTCGCGGCCCACTACGGCTGGCGGGTGGCGTTCTTCATTGCCGGCATCCCCGGGCTTTTGATGGCCGCGGTCGCGCTTGCCACGCTGCGCGAGCCCCGGCGCGGGGCGGCCGACGAAGGCGCCGATGCGCCGGCGCAGGCACCTGCCGTGGCGATGGGTCCCGCGTTGCGCTACATCTTCGCCCAGCCGGCGCTGGTGCACCTGCTCATGAGCATCATGCTGGCGAGTTTCGTCAGCGTCGCGGCGATGACCTGGACCGTGTCGTTCTTCATGCGCGAGCACGGCCTGGACCTGGCGCGCGCCGGTGTCTACATCGGGCTGGGCATCGCCGTGTTCCAGTCGATCGGTTCGCTCGCCGCCGGATACGTGGCGGACCGCTACGCCGGCGACGTGGTCGCCCGCCGCGCCCTGGTCCCGGCGGCGATGTGCCTGGCCACGGTGCCGCTCGGGCTGGGAATGGCCTTTGCCGGTGACTGGCGCCTGGCATTCGCGCTCATGTGCGCGAACGCACTGCTGCTCGGCGCGTGGACCTCGCCGGCCTACAGTTTCGCGCTCGGACTGGTTCCGGCACACATGCGCGGGATGACCATGTCCACCTGCCAGCTTGCCACCAATCTGCTCGGCTCGGGGCTGGGGCCGCTGGTCTCGGGCTGGCTGAGCGACGCGATCGGCGGGCCGCACGCGCTCGCGCGGGCACTGGCAATCTGCTTCCTGGTGAACCTCTGGTCGGCCGCGCACTTCATCCTGGCCGCGCGCGCGGCACGCCCGGCGGCCTGAAGAAAAAGCCCGCTTGCGCGGGCCCTTTCCGTGATGCCAATGGCCGCCGGGATCAGCCCCCGCGGCGGCGCATCACGCCCAGGCCGAGCAGGCACGGCGCCAGCAGGCCGAGCGCCGCCGGCACCGGCACCGGCGCACCGACCAGCGAGATGCCGGGGTAGAACGAATTGGCCTCCGGCGCGCCGAAGATCGGCAGCAGGCCGAAAATGATGCTGTCCACGTCGACCTGGAGTTCCGAATCGAAGGCCGATTGCAGGGTGTAGACGAGGTGCATCTGATCGAATTCCAGGCCGGTATCCAGCTCGATTGAGTTGGTACCCATGTGTACGGAACTGTTGCGGGCGCCGGTTTCCGATGCAGCGAAGACGTCGCCGCCGTCAAGGCGGAGCGTCAGTTCGAAATCGCCAAACCGATCGCCGCTCGGATCGACGGCGAAAGCCATGAGCGGGAAGAAATTGCCGCCGGTGTCGACGTGCCAGTAGAGATCGCCGGTCGCGGTGATGGTCCAGGTGAACGAATCGCCGGGCAGGATGTTGGTGCCGTTCGGATCGTCGCTGCCGCCGACCAGCACGGCGTTGCCGTTGCCGCTGTAGGCGATGTCGAAGTTGTACGACGCGGCATCCGCCTGCGCCGAGAATGCCAGCGCCAGGGTGAGGCCGGTCAAGATTCCTTTTCGGTTCAGAAGCATTCGCAGGACCCTTTGGACAAGTTGAAGTCGAAGTGTGAAAGCAGATAACGCGCCAGCCAATCCTGATTCATTTGATTCAATCAGTTATGTATTCACCCGCTCAAGGGCCGGGCGAAATCGTAAAATTCCTTGACACCGCCGCGGGCACGGGCCGGCCTGCGGGCCTGCGGCGGGAACCGCCGCCTCCGGCCGGTGCTATGGTACCGGCCCGGCACGCCCGAGCGCCCGACGACTGGAGATGAATGCATGTCCGATCCAACGCCCTACGTCCCGCCCAAGGTCTGGACCTGGAACAAGGCCAACGGCGGCAATTTCGCCAACATCAACCGGCCGATCGCCGGGCCGACGCACGAACAGCCGCTGCCCGCCGGCCGTCACCCGCTGCAACTGTACTCGCTCGCATCGCCGAACGGGCAGAAGGTCACCATCCTGCTGGAGGAACTGCTCGCGCTCGGCCACGCCGGCGCCGAGTACGACGCCTGGCTGATCCGAATCGACAAGGGCGAGCAGTTCGGCAGCGGGTTCACGGCCGTGAATCCGAATTCGAAGATCCCCGCGCTCCTGGACCGCAGCACGCCGGCGCCCACGCGCGTGTTCGAGTCCGGCGCGATCCTGCTGTACCTCGCCGGAAAGTTCGGCGCGTTCCTGCCGGAGGATCCGTCCCGGCGTGCCGAGTGCCTGTCCTGGCTGTTCTGGCAGATGGGCAGCACGCCCTACCTCGGCGGCGGCCTGGGGCATTTCTACGCCTATGCGCCCGAGAAGATCGAATACGCCATCGACCGCTACGCGATGGAGGTCAAGCGCCAGCTCGACGTGCTCGACCGGCGCCTGGCGCAGAGCGAGTACATCGCCGGCGCGGACTACACGATCGCCGACATCGCCATCTGGCCCTGGTACGGCGGCCTGGTGAAGGGTGAGCTCTACGGTGCCGGGGAGTTTCTCGACGTGCAGTCCTACACCCACGTGCAGCGCTGGACGGCGCAGATCGGTGCGCGCACCGCGGTCAGGCGCGGGCGGATCGTCAACCGCCCCTGGGGCGAGGGGCCGAAGCTGCTGGAGCGCCACGCCGCGGCCGACATCGACGCCGTGCTGTGAGATCGACGCCGGCCCGGCCGGCAGGTTCAGGACTTGACCAGCCAGACCGACGCCGCGCCCTTCATGCCACCATACAGCACCGGCGGGCGCTGCGGGTGCAGCGCGTAGTCCGGCAGCCGGCGGTGAAACGCCTGCAGCGCGATCCGCAGTTCGCGCCGTGCCAGGTGGATGCCGAGGCAGCGGTGTGGACCCAGGCCGAAGCCCATGTGGCGGTTCGGCATGCGGTCCCAACGCAGATCGTCGGGTGATTCGAACTCCTCGGGATCGCGGTTCGCGGCCTGCGTGGGCACGAAGACGATGTCCTCGCCGGCGAACGACGCGCCGTGGAAGTCGAGCGGCCGGGTGACGCGCCGGGGCAGGATGACGATTGCGTGGTAGCGCACCAGCTCCTCGATCGCCAGGCCCAGCCGGTGCGGATCGCCGTCGAGCAGGGCGACGAATTCGCGGCGCTTGTCCGGCCGCATCGCGAAGGTCCGGATGATGAGACCCAGCGCCGAGGCCACGGTATCCAGCCCGGCCATGAATAGCAGGAAAATCGTGTCCTCGAGCTCCTCCTGCGACAGCGGGCGCGCGCCCTCGTAGCGCGCGGCAATCATGCGGCTGATGAGGTCCTCGCCCGGCGCCGCGCGGCGCTCCTTGATGAGGCGCGCGAAATACGCGTAAAGCTCCTGGTGGACGCTGAAGCGGATCTGCTGGCCCGCTTCGTCCGGTATCGGGGCGCGGTCCGGAAGGTCCAGCCCCATCTCCCGCCCGCGCGCCAGCGCCAGCGCGTGCCCCTCCGGGTGGCCGTCCGCGGCATGCATGAGGATGTTCTTCCACTGCATGATGCGCACGTAGTCCTGCGCCGGAAAGCCCATCAGCTCGCAGAAGATGACGGTCGGAAATGGATCGGCGAAGCCGGCGACGAAATCGAACTCGCGCTCGCGCAGCATGGCGTCGAGCAACTGATCGGCCTGCGCGTGCAGGCGGTCTTCCAGCCTGGCCATGGCCGCCGGGCTGAACCAGCCGTTGAGGACGTCGCGGTAGGCCGTGTGCGCCGGCGGATCCACGCCCTGCGGGATGGGCACCCGCGGGTAGGTGCCGGCGCGGCTGGAAAACGTCGACGGGTTGCGCAGCACCTCGCGGCAGTGGTCGTAGCGGGTGAGCACCCAGCGCTCGGCCTGGGCGATGTCGGAACCGGCGATGCTGCCGGTGCCGCAATTACGCGCGATCGGCACATGCCGGCGCATCAGCGCGTAGGTTTCGAATTCATGTTCGAGGAACTCCGCGCGCGCCAGATCGGCATCGCGCGCGGTCGCCACGGCCCGCTCGTACTCGCCTGGATCGGACATTGCCGCACCTGCGCCGGTGATGGATGTGGGATTCAGGTTACCAAATTGCGCCGGCCGCGGGGCGATCGCCGCGGCGCGGGTTGCGTGAGATCAGGGTGCCGGCGCCCGGCAGCGGCTATTGTGCGGGCCAGGGGGATGGCATGCGGATCCACCAACTCGACCCCCAGGATGTCGGCGCGCGCCTGCGCAGCGGGCCCGGCGGGCTGAGCAGCGCCGAAGCACGCGCGCGCCTGGCCGAGTACGGT
>JBFXBD010000083.1:0-23597 GCA_050183625.1 Gammaproteobacteria bacterium | reverse complement strand
CCGACTTGTCGAACCGATTTACGGTTCTGGCGCAGTGTTCTACACTACCGACTACAAAGAATATCTGATCACCGACCTGAATTCAGCCTTGGAGCTTTTCTACCGGGCTCTGGCCAAACGGAAGCGCCGATTTATCGACGAATGCGCGGCACTCTTCAAGGCCACCAACAACCGGGAGTCTGCATTTTACGAACTACGCACTGAGTTCAATGAGACCCGGGACCGCGACCGTAAAGCCGCACTTTTCCTTTATCTGAACAAGCACGCGTATAACGGATTGTGTCGTTACAACTCGTCTGGAGAGTTCAACGTTCCGTTCGGGAGTTTCAAAAAGCCGAAGTTCCCCCGGGAAGCGATGGCCTTTTTTATTGACCGCCAACCGATAACCGAGATCCGAAATCTTGATTTTGAAGAGATCATGAACTTGGCAGTTACGGGCGACGTCATCTACTGCGATCCACCGTACGTGCCACTTAGTAGTACCGCGAAATTTACGGACTACCGCGCGGGCGGCTTCTCAATCGAAGAGCATGAGCGGTTGGCGCGTGCGGCCCGAAAAGTCGCTAAGCGCGGCATCCCAGTACTGATTTCGAATCACTGCACCGATTTTACCCTGGAGATATACGGCGATGCCGAACTAGATTGCTTTGAGGTGCGCCGCTCAATAAGTTGCAATGGCGAGAATAGGACGCCTGTTCGCGAGTTACTTGCCCTTTTTCATAACGCGGCAACAACCAAAACGCGGACAAAACCAGGTTGACGATGGCCAGAACGCAAGGCGGCAACGCCGTACGAACGGGAAACGTATTGGAGGCTGTCGTAACGGGCACGTTTACGGCACATGGGTTTCAGTGCGTTGCGTTCAATGCGTGGCAAAAGGCCCCGGAAAATTTTTCGCGCGAACTACTACTTCATAACGTACCTTACACGACAATTTATGGCGGCAGAGGATTCACAGAGTTCCAAGTTGCTTCAGAACGACACAATCTACTCGCTCGAATTGAATGCAAGTGGCAGCAAACTACCGGGAGCGTTGACGAAAAGCTCCCCTATACCTATCTGAGTTGCGTAGAAGCAATTCCAGAACCATTTGTGATTATTCTCATTGACGGCGATGGATTCCGTCCCGGCGCAATTCAATGGCTCCGCGACGCCGCCCGGAAAAGACTCTACATCCCACCGGAAAAGCCAGACAAGAGAATTGCCGTCATGAACACGACCGAGTTCCTGACTTGGTGTAACCAGCTGTTCCGATAAAGTCGCCAAGGCGAACTAGCATGGCAAGAATCAGCAAACTGGCCGCACAGCAGGCAGCACACAAATTTTTTACGGAAAGATTGCTGACGCTCGAACCATTTACGCAGGACGACGTTGCGCGGGCAACCGGCTGGTCGACCGGCACCCTTAGCACCTACTGGTCAAAGCAGTTCAGGGGCTTTCTCGAACCATTGCATGATGGCCGTTTCCGTGTCAAAGAGAATTTTCGTTCGCATTTGGATTGGAAGCGGTTTCGCGTACTTGTTACGCAGGTGACGAGCATTGGCGCCGAGTACAAAAGCAGCGTATTCGAGAACGTAATAGTTTATGAGTTCTATATGCCACTTGCGCACGAACAAGCGTTACGCACCACGCTCGACTCGTTGTTCTACACGGATGCGGTGCTGCCTCGGCTGAAGCGAATTGGGCTAAATGAGCTTGAAAAGCGATTCGAGAGAAGCGCGATCGAGTCAGACGATGATTTCTATAGCCAAGTCCTTGATTACGTTAATTGCAAGTTTGTTGGGTACTCCATCTACCACGTCGACGGCCGATTCCGAGGATTTCCTCTCTCTTCACGAGAGGAAGCTCTACATCGGCATCGTTCTGGCGGCCAATACCTTGTCGATGAGACGACGGCAATAGCGCGTTTCATTTTTCCGTGTAACGAGACGGATCCCGACAGAGTGCGATTCCTGTTTCAAGAACTCTTCATCAACGCCATTACGCCCCTGGTTGGCGGTGAGGACGAGATTTGGATTGTTGAGACCGGAATGCGCAATTGCGTCCACGTTTGGAAGCCTTCAGTTGGAAATCAATCGTAGACCCATGTCCGCCACGCTGGATCTCGCCCAGGATCTCATCCGCTGCCGTTCGGTGACGCCGGCAGATGCCGGCTGCCTGGATCTCCTCGGAACGCGCCTGGCTGCACTGGGCTTCAAGCTCGAACGGCTGCGCTACGGCGAGGTCGACAATCTCTGGGCTACGCGCGGCACCGGACGGCCGTGCCTGGCACTGGCCGGCCACACCGACGTCGTTCCCACCGGCCCGCTGGAGCAATGGCACAGCGATCCGTTCGAGCCGACGATCCGTGCCGGCATGCTCTACGGCCGCGGCGCCGCCGACATGAAAGGCGCCCTGGCCGCGATGGTCACCGCCGTGGAACGCTTCGTCGGCGCCCACCCCGGGCACTGCGGCACGCTCGCGTTCCTGCTCACCAGCGACGAGGAAGGCGCCGGCATCGACGGCACGGCGAAGGTGGTCGAAGAACTGATGCGGCGCGGCTGCGCGCTCGACTACTGCCTGATCGGCGAGCCCTCCAGCGCCGAACGCCTCGGCGACGTGGTCCGCAACGGCCGCCGCGGTTCGCTCACCGGGCGGCTCACGGTGCGCGGCATTCAAGGCCACGTCGCATACCCGGATCGCGCCCGCAACCCGGTGCACACGGCCGCTCCGGCGATCGCGGAACTGTGCGCGACGCGCTGGGACGAGGGCAGCGCGGACTTTCCGCCGACCTCGTTCCAGATCTCCAACATCGGTGCCGGCACCGGCGCGGACAACGTGATCCCGGGCCACCTGGAGGTGCTGTTCAATTTCCGCTTTTCCACCGCCGTCACGGCGGACGACCTGAAGGCGCGCGTCGGCGCGCTGCTGGAACGGCACGGGCTGGACGCGAGCATCCAGTGGCGCCTGTCCGGCGAGCCCTTCCTCACCCGCCGCGGCGCATTGCTGGACGCGGTGCGCGCGACGGTTGCCGAGATCGAGGGCATCCGCACCGAGCCGTCCACCGGCGGCGGCACCTCGGACGGGCGCTTCATCGCCCGTACCGGCGCGGAAGTGATCGAACTCGGCCCGGTCAACGCCAGCATCCACAAGATCGACGAGCACGTGGCGGTCGCCGAGCTCGACCGGCTGTCCGCCATCTACGAGGGCGTGATCGCGCGCCTGCTGGGAGCCGCCCCATGAACGGTCCACACACGATGCTTTCCGGCGCGATTGCGGTGCTGCTGCTGGGAACGGCGCCGGACGCCGTGCAGGCCCTGGCGATCCACGACGATCGTCCCGCCTGGCTCGCGGCGCTGCCCGCGGGTCCGGCATTCAGCGAGGATTTCGAGGGTTTCGCGGCGGACACGCCGTTCGCGCCGGCGCCGCTCGCATTCGACGCATTCACCGTGCAGGTGACCAGTGCCATCGGCCCGGCGGGCCAGTTCGTCGATGTCGCGCCGTTCGCGCCGATCGCCTCGGTCGAGAACCCCACGAGCCGGATGATCGCCTTCGTCGACGGCGATGCGCCGGGCGTGTTCGTCGATGTGCTGTTCCCCGGCGGCGCGCGCGCCTGGGGCGCGGACTTCCAGGGCGCCGCCACCGGCGAAGGCCTGACGGTCACGCTCTTCGCGGACGGCCTGGAAGTCGCCGTCGGGCTCGCCCGCGACGATGGCTTCATCGGCTTCGTGCTCGATCCGATCGAGGCCGCCATCGAGCGGATCCGGTTCGGCGCCAGCACGGCGGGCGGGGATCCCGGCTTCGGCGAAGCCTTCGCGATCGACGACATCGCGGGGATCGCGGCGCCGGCGCGTTCCGTGGCCACGCCGCCGGCACTGGCACTGGTGGTGCTCGGTGCCGCGGCCGGCGTCCTGGCGGCGCGGCGCCGGGCCTGAGCGTCCGGCCGCGGGATCAGTCGAGCGGAAACGCCTGCCCGACCATCCGCTCCGACAACTCCCACAGCCTTGCCGCCGATTGCAGATCGCGCGCCCAGGGCGCATGGCCGACGCGGCTGTTGAAATCGCCCACCCGCTGCACCTGGCAATCCTGGATATAGGCGCCACCCTGGGTGACCAGGCCCGGTGCGGTGGCGGCCCAGACGCTGCTCGCCGCGCCCTGAGGGACCGTCTTCCACTGTGTCGCACCCTGCTCGGCCATCTTCGCCACGTTGGCCAGATCCTCGGGGGTCATGTAGCGCCCGAGTTCGGTGTGGATCGCGCCTGGATGCAGCGAGAACGCATTCACGCCACGCTCCCACAGGCGCCGGTCGAGTTCAACCGCGAACAGGATGTTCGCGGTCTTGGACTGGCCGTAGGCCTGCCACTTGTCGTACGGGGTACGTTCCCAGTTCGGATCGTCCCAGCGGATGTCGCTCCAGTAGTGCCCGAGCGAACTCACCGCCACCACCCGCGCCGGTGCGGCGCGCAGCAGCGCCGGCGCCAGCAGGCCGGCGAGCAGGAAATGGCCCAGGTGGTTGGTGCCCATTTGCAGCTCGAAGCCGTCCCGGGTGCGCTCGAACGGCGTGGCCATCACGCCGGCGTTGTTGATCAGCAGGTGCAGGCGGTCGTGGCGCGCAAGCACCGCCTGCGCGCACGCGCGCACCGACGCCAGGCTGGTGAGATCGAGATCGACGAGCTCCACCTCGGCGCCCGGCACCTGGGCCCGCACCTGCGCCAGCGCCGCGGCCCCGCGTTCCGCATTGCGCGCGGTCATGATCACGCGCGCGCCGGCCGCGGCCAGCGCACGGGCGGTCTCGGTCCCCAGCCCTGTGTTGGCGCCGGTGACCAAGGCCGTCCTGCCGTCCAGGCGAATGCCGGCCAGGACCTCGTCGGTGGTGGAATTCTGGTCGAAAATCATGTCGGGCTCCGATTCGAAGGTTGCGTGGGGCCGGCGGGCATTCAGGATCCGACCAGCGTGAGCAGTGCGTCCTCGGTGGCGCGCATCTTCGCCGGCGCGGCGGCGGCGAACTTCAGGCCGGCCATGCCACTGTAGTCAAGCATGCGCGCCACGCGCACGCCCGCATCCGCATACGGCTTGAGCTGGGCGGCGACCTGCCGGGGCGTACCGTGCATGATGAGCTTGCGCAGCAGTTCCTCGGGCGTCTGCGCGATCACCTGCTGCAGCCGCTCGCGCGTCATCGCGTGCGGGTCCAGGTCGATGAAGCCGCGCCAGTTCTCGCCGCAGGGATGGGCATGGCCGTGCCGGCGCAGTTCCTGCGCCGAGACCTGGAAGATATAGGACTTCACCAGCGGCGCGCGCAGGATCTCCGATATCTCGGCATCGTCGCCGATGAGGCAGAGCAGGAAGCAGGTCGGCACGATTGCGTCCGGATCGCGGCCGGCGCGCTCGGCCGCGGCGCGGATCACACTGAGCTTGCCCGCGTACTCCTCCGGACTGCCGATATTCGTGGGCAGCCAGCCGTCGGCGATGCGGCCGGTGAGTTCGAGCATGCGCGGGCCGGACGCACCGATCCAGATCGGAGGCGGCCGGCCTTCGAACGGCTCGGTGTCCATGCGCGCGTGTTCCAGTTGAAAGAACCTGCCGTGGTAGTCCACCGGCCCCTCGGCACGGAACAGCAGGCGGATCACCTCCAGCGCTTCCTCGAAGCGGCCGACCGGCCGGTCGAACGGCAGCCCGTAGGGCACCGCGTTCTCGCGTTCGCCGCAACCGATGCCGAGCACGAAGCGCCCGCGCGAGAGATGGCCGAGCGTGAGCGCGGTCTGCGCGAGCAGCGCCGGGTGGCGCCGGATGGTATCGGTCACCGTGGTCACCAGCCCGACGCGCCGGGTCAGCGCGGCGGCGGCGCCGATGACGCTGAAGGTTTCCACGTAACGGTGCGGAGACTTCGACACCGTGGCCAGGTCGGTGAACTCAGGAGTCCAGATCGAATCCGGCCAGAAGCTGACGTAATGATCCGGGAACCACAGCGAGTGGTAGCGGCCGTCGTCGAGCGCGGCGAACTGGCCGATGTCGAGCGGCAGGGTGGTCCTGCAGAACGCGGCAAGCTGGAATTTCATCGATGCCTCGCGGGCGTGTGGTGGCGGATGTCAGCCTGCAGCGTCGCGGCGCCAGCCGGCGCGGCTGACTTCGATGATCGCGCCGTTGGTGAAGCTCGCCGCATCGCTCGCAAGGTACAG
Organism: Gammaproteobacteria bacterium; assembly: GCA_050183625.1. Classification (GTDB taxonomy): domain Bacteria; phylum Pseudomonadota; class Gammaproteobacteria; order JADZEE01; family JADZEE01; genus JBFXBD01. The sequence goes on along the minus strand of JBFXBD010000083.1, from coordinate 17,442 downwards.
GACGATGCCCACCGCCTCGTCGGGCTGGCCGATCCGCATGCGCTGCTCGGCGGAGCCGTCGAACCAGTAGGCGTTGTCGGCGACGTCGGTCGCGAAGGCACCGGGGCAGACGCAGTTCACCCGCACCTTGGGCGCGAACGCCTGGGCGAGGCCAATCGTCATGTTGTTCATGCCGGCCTTGGCCATGGTGTACACGAGCGATTTCGGATCCGAGATGAGCGAACCGAGCGTGGAGATGTTGATGATCGATCCACCCTCCCCGGCCGCCATGCGGGTGCCGAACAGCGCGCTCAGCCGGAACGGGCCGCGCGCGTTCAGCGCATGGACCTTGTCGTAGTAGGCCTCGGTGATCGAGACCAGGTCCGGGTACAGCGGCGAGGAGCCGGCATTGTTCACCAGCACGTGGCAGGCGCCGAACTCGCGGTAGACGGTCTCGTAGAGGCGATCGCAATCGGCCCAGTGGGTGACGTTGCACTGCACCGGCAGCGCGCGCCGGCCGGTCTTGGCGACGACGTCCGCCGCGACCTCCTCGCAGGCGGCGAGCTTGCGGCTGGCGACGACGACATCGGCGCCGGCCGCGGCCAGGCCGTAGACCAGCGACTTGCCGATGCCACGGCTGCCGCCGGTGACGACCGCGACGCGGCCGGTGAGATCGAACATCTGGGCGGGTGTCTTCATGGCGGGCTTCCTGAGGACGCGGGAGGTTCGAAACTCGTCAGCCGGGCGGCGTAGGCCACATTCCGGCGATGCTGGCGTCGGCCTGCACGCCGAAGGTGTTCAGCGCCATCGACACCAGATTGTACTGGCCGACGGCGAAGACCAGATCCATGATCTGCTCGGTGGAGTAGATCGCCGCCAGCGCCGCCCAGGTCGCATCGCCGATGAAGGCGTCGGCGTGCAGTTCGTCGGTGGCGCGCAGGATGGCCTGGTCCCGTTCGCTCCAGCCGGGCGCGGCCGGGCCGGCCTTCAGGCGCTCGATTTCCACGTCGGTGATCCCGCTCTCGCGTCCGATCAACACGTGCTGGCAGAACTCGTAGCCTGACTGGCACAGCCAGCCGATGCGCAGGATGGCCAGTTCGCGATCGCGCGCCGGCAGCGTGGACTTGAACAACACGTGGTTGCCGAACACCAGCCAGCGCTTGAACAGGCCCGGATGGTGCAGCAGCGTGGCGAAGATGTTGCTGGCCTGTCCGCCCACGCCCTTGCCCGCGAGCATCGGCGCCATGATTTCGCGCTGTTCCGGGGTCCATTGCTGCCGTTCCAGCGGCGCGATCCGGGGCTGTTTCAATCGCATCTGAAGTCTCCGTCGGGGGCTGGCGCGGGCGTGGCGAACAGCGCCCGGCGACCGCATGATACACTCGATTGAAAGCGTGCAATCCAGCGGTGGTCCCCCCATGCAGGCGAAGCAATTCCAGGGCAAGGTCGTACTCATCACCGGCGCCGGCGCCGGCCTGGGCAAGCAGGCCGCCATCGCCTTCGCGCGCCAGGGCGCGCGGGTCGCGACCTGCGGCCGCACGGCGTCGACACTCGAGGAAACCGCGCGCCTGGTACGCGCCGAAGGCGCCGAGACGCTGTTCGAGATCGCCGATGTGTCGCGGGCGACGGACGTCGAACGCACCGTGGCGCGCACCGTCGATCGTTTCGGCCGGCTCGACATCCTCATCAACAACGCCGGTGTGCTCGGCCAGGGCCAGCGCCTGGTCGACATCCAGGAGGCCGAGTACGACAGGGTGATGTCGATCGACGCCAAGGGCGTGTGGCTGGGCATGAAATACGCCATCCCGGCCATGCTCAGGACCGGCGGCGGCTGCATCGTCAACCTGTCCTCGAACCACGGCCTGGTGGGCACGCGCTCGAACTTCGCCTACGTCGCCGCCAAGCACGCCGTCACCGGCATGACCAAGGCCGCGGCGATCGACTACGGTCGCGAAGGCATCCGCGTGAACGCGGTGTGCCCGGCCGCGCACGAGACCGAGATGGCCGTCGAGTTCTGGTCCCGCTTCAGCGACGCCGAGAAGCGGGCCCGATTCGAGACCTTCTACCCGGCCACCGGCCGCATCGGCAAGGTCGAGGAGGTGATCGGCGTCATCCTGTTCCTGTGCTCGGACGCCGCATCCAATATCCACGGCGTGGCGCTGCCGGTGGACGGCGGCTTCACCGCCCAGTAGAGCGTCACGCCCAGGACTGCGAAGGAGATTGGCAATGGCCCAGGTTCCCAGAGTCGAAGTGCCGTCGCACGTCCCGCCGGAGCGCGTGGTGGAGTTCGACATGTGGGCGAACAGCGCCGAGTACCCGGCGTACGCCACCCCGCACGATTACTGGCAGTCGCTGGAGGATCGCGGCGCGCCCCGGATCTGCTGGACGCCGCTGAACGGCGGGCACTGGATCCTGCGCGGATTCGAGGACGCGCGCGAGGGCTTCCGCGATTGGAAATTCTTCACCAGCTTCCCACTGGGCATTCCGGCGCGCCAGGGCGGCGCCCGCAAGCTGGTGCCGGTGGAGGTCGACCCGCCCGAGCACCAGCGCTACCGCAATCTGCTCGCGCCGCTGTTCGGGCCGCCGGCGGTGGCCAGGATGGAGCCCCGCATCCGCGAGCTCACGGTCGGCCTGATCGAGGGCTTCCTGGGCAGCGGCCGCTGCGAATTCGTGGCCGACATGTCGATGAAAATCCCCACCGGCATCTTCCTGGAACTCATGGGCATGCCGCGCGATCAACTGCCGCAGTTCCTGGCCTGGGAGCACGCGCACATGCGCGGGAATCAGGCGGAGCAGATCGCGGCCGGCAACGCGATCTTCGGCTACCTGGCGCAGTTCTTCGCCGACAAGGAGCGCAGCCCCGGCGCGGACGTCTCCAGCGCCCTGTTGCAGGCGCAGCGCCTCGCCGAACAGCCCTGGGAACACGAGGACGTACTCAACTGCGCCTATCTGCTTTATCTCGCCGGCCTGGACACCGTCGCCAACACCATGTCCTTCATGTGGCGGCGCCTGGCCGCGGACCCGGCGGCTCAGCGCCATGTGGCCGACAACCTGGCTTCAATCGGCCCGATCGCCGAGGAACTGATCCGGCTCTCCGAGCCGGCCCTGCACACCCGGCGCGTGCGCAGCGACGGATACTTCCGCGGCGTATTCATGAAGGCCGGCGAGGCCGCGCTGTGCGTGCCGAACCAGGCCAACCGCGATCCGGCCGTGCACCGCAACCCGGCCGCGGTCGACTGGACGCGCGAGAACAGCATGCAGCTCACCTTCGGCGCCGGCCCGCACCGCTGCGTCGGCTCGCATCTGGCGCGGCTGGAGATCCGCATCGTGCTGGAGGAGTGGTTCCGGCGCATCCCGGCGTTCGGCATCGAGCCCGGCGCGCGGATCGACTGGGCATGCGCGAATATCATGACGCTCGAGCGGCTGCCGCTGGTGTGGCCGGCACACTAGCAGCGGATGCCGGTTGTTCGCCGCGGATGTGCGCGATCCGGATTGATTCCTGATGCCAATCGATCTCGGGTCCACGCCGTTGCCGGCCGACACCGTCGGGCTGCTCGAGGGGCTGTGCACGACCCGCGCCATCCGGCGCTATCGCAACGAGCCGCTGCCGCCCGAGGCGCTGCGCGCGATCCTGTTCGCGGCCACGCGCGCGCCGAGCGGTTCGAACCGCCAGCCGTTCCGGTTCCTCGTACTCACCGATGGCCCCCGCGCGCGCGCGGCCAAGCGAATCATCGGCGGTGCCGCGCGGGAGGTCTGGAAATCCAAGCGGGCTTCCGACGGGTACGATCGCGGATCGGGCGCTGCCGGGGACTCCCCGAAGGCGCGCATGGCGCGCACCATGCAGCGCTATGTCGACCGCTTCGACGAAGTGCCGGTGCTGATCCTGCCCTGCCTCGTCCGCTACCGCGAGCCCACGCCGACCGAAGGGGCGTCGGTATATCCGGCGGTGCAGAACCTGCTGCTGGCTGCGCGCGCGCTCGGCTACGGCGGTGTGATCACCGGCTTTCACCATCCGGTCGAGGCGCAGTTGCGTACCCTGCTCGACATTCCCGATGGCGTCTTCGTCGCCGCGACGATCACGCTCGGCCGCCCCGACGGCGGTCACGGCCCGGTGCGGCGCCGCCCGATCGGCGAACTGGTGTACGAAGACGCGTGGAACCAGCCTGCCCCGTGGGCCATCGATCCCCCGGGCACACGCCACACCCAGGCCGGCCCACCGAAAACCTGAGCCGTCGAAGAAACGCACCCGGTCGTTGCGAGCCCGCGTACCGGGCGCGGCAACCCATGCTTCGCCAACGATGCCGAGGCGGCGCGGGTTGCTTCGCTGCGCTATCCATGAACCGCGCCCGTCATTGCGAGGAGCGTAGCGACGAAGCAATCCACGCTCTGCCGGCGGCATCGAGGCCGCGTGGGTCGCTTCGCTGCGCTCGCGACGACGAAGGGGCGGTTCATGGCCGCAATCGGCCGGGCCCAGGTCCGGTTCGGGCTCGCGACGACGATGGTCGACGGCCTCGAATCGCAGTCAGCGGCCGGCGCCGGGCGACGACGCCGTTTTCGGATCGGCCAGCACGACTCCTGCAACGAAGACCACCAGAAGTGCGACCGCCCCCTGCCACGGCACGCAGGCTCCGGTCAGCGCGGCGAGGCGGGCCGATAGGAATGCCGTGCCGCCGAGCACCGGCATGCCAATCGCCAGAATGGTCCACCGCGCCCACGCCTGGCCCTGACGCAGAGGGAACGCCAGCAGGACCGCCAGCGCGATGCCAACGGCCAGATGCGTGCTGCCGTATCCATTGAGCAGAGTGAGCAACAGCGCGCGCGCGCCCGGCTCCAGGCCGGACCAGGGAATTCCGAGCGCCTGCTCGTGGTATGGCATCGGCGCCCTGGCAGCGAGGTAGACGACGCCAAGGCCGAGTTCCACGAACGCCGGGACCGCGATGCACGCGAACGCGAGTCTGTTCCTGATGTTCACTGGTCGCCCCGCCGCCCGCCACCGGCAGCAGGCGCATGAAGCGTAGTATCGGGAGGCCGTGCGCGCGCGTGGCGCCATGCAGGCGCGAAGCACGAGCCGGTCCGATGCTCCGGTTCAGTGAAGCAGGTACTCGAATCCGTCGCTGTCCATGAACCCCTCCAGACCTTCTTCCTCGATGGCCTTGCGGGCCGCATCGACGGCTGCTCTGGACGACGCGAATGTTTCGTTCCATACCGAGAGCACGCCGAGCGGATTTCGAACGGCAAGCTGCCATTGTCGCCTGCCGATCCGCTCCGCGATGATTTCCAGCTCGATGCCATCGACGTCGATGATTTCACTGACTTCCGTGCGGGACATCCTTTTCCCTCCATGGTGCGCTTGAACGACGGGAACCCACGATTCGGATCCCGATCCGAATGCGATTGGATGCCCGCCCCCGTGCCGCGCCGTCGGCACGGGGGCGGGCGCGATCACTTGACCGACTGCGAGGCCGGCGACACCGCCTTCTTTTTCTTCTTCAGCGATTCCTTCAGGTTCGCTTCGACCTCCTTGAGTTCATCCTCGTCCGCGAACAGCACGCAGGCCACGGAGGCCTTGCCGATCTGGAACTGGACATTGTGGTAGCCCTTCGCGGGCGGGGACTGCACGTCGATCCGCGCCGAGGGATAGTTCAGGCCGTCGATCTTCTTCCCGCTCTTGGCCTCGGAGCCACCGACCACCGTTCCAATCTTGGTGGCGTACAGGTTGCCGGCCTTCTTGAGCAGATCGACCAGATCGTCGGCGGCGAGCTTCATGTCCGGCGGCGCGCTGAGCTTGGCATCCTCGAACGTCCACGACTTCGATGCCGTGCCCTTGGCGAGCAGATCGTTCGCGGAATTAATCGTGTTGTTGACGCGCTTGATGAAATCCCGCGCGGCGCTCTGGCGTGCGGTCAGGTAGCCGCTCTTGGCGTCCTTGATGAGCTGCGTGAGCTCGGCCTTCAGCGAACCGGCGATGGTGCCGAGCTTGTCGTCGTCGATCTTGAGCAGTTCCGTCACCGCCTTGGCGACGAGCACCAGGTGCTTCTCCTCGATATTGCCCTCTGTTTCTTTGGGCGGCTTGATGACATCGATCGTCTTCGGCATGTGCGTAGTCCCTTCGTTGTTTGAATGCACGCGTGCAGGCTTCAGGTGCCGAGCACGCCTGGATCGGTATCCACGTCCTCCCGCACCGGACGGATGGCGGCACCGGCGGGTGTCGGCCGGCGCAAGGCCAGTGTAGCCCCGCCCGGCCGGCTGCGCTCATGCGGGGCGGTTCGAATGCCGCGCGCCGGCGATGGCCCGACCGACGGCGCTCAGGTGCGCGACAGCCGCACCGGAATGCCGGTCATGCGCGGCATGGCGTTGACGGGCTCGACATCCTGTTCGCAACTGACGAGCAGGTTGGTGCAGGCCTCGTCGCCGGGTGCGTCCTCGTCCGGCAGGCCGCCCCAGCCGTGGCTGATGGCGACCGTCCCGGATCGTACGTTCGCATCCGCCCTGGCGAGCGCCTCGATCCGCCCATGGGCGGACTCGATGGTGATCCGCTCGCCATCGGCGCAGCCCAGCGCCGCGAGGTCGTCCGGATGCACGAACGCCGGGTTGCCGGGCAGCCGCCGCCTGACGGCATCGAGCGCCATGCCGCTGCTGTTCATGACCTGGGACAGGCGGTGGACCGCCAGGCGGTGCGTGAATCCCGCGGCGGCATCCGCGCCGGCGAGTGCGGCCGCGAGATCCGCCGCGGCGGCGCGCAGTTCGGCGGCGATGTCGTCGGCCATCGGCTCGAACCGCGCCGCCGATGTCCCCGACTGGACGCGGCAATCGCCCAGATCCGGCTCGACCCCGTCCGGATTGGCTTCGAGTTCCTCCAGGCTGATACGTGCGCCACGGAGCTTGATCGACAGCAGCGATGACGTGGTCGGCGGGCGCTGCATGTCCAGATCCACGCCGCAATAGTTGATTGCGCGGCCAAGGCGCCGCGCGATCGCCCAGAAGGGATACCACTCCTCCACCAGCTCCGAGTCCGGCGGCGGCTCGATGACCGCCCGCGCGTACTGCGCCCAGGGCTTGGGGAAGAACACCCAGCCCAGGCCGCCGAACGCGAGTTCGTCGCGCTCGTACATCAGGCGCGGCGGCAGGATGTAGTGCGCGAGCCGCGCGGTGGCGCTCATCACCGGCTCGATGACCACCAGCAGGTCCAGCGCGCGCAACGCCTTCACGATCCGGCGCTGATCCGGCACCGCGGTGGCCGGGTTGCCGCCGGAAACGATGAGTGCGCGCAGCCGGCCCGCGCCCGGCGTCAGGATCTCGTCCGCGAGCGTGGAGGCCGGCCGCTCGCCGCCGATCCAGCCCATGCCGCGGATGCGGCTCGGCGGATGGTTCGACCACGAGCGCGCCGGGGCGATCACCTCCGCGCGCGGGGGCCACGCCGGCGCGGTCGGGTCCACGGATCGCACCCGATCCCCGGCGCGCGGGAACCGCCCGCAGACGACGTTCAGGCAGTCGAACAGGTGCACGGCCAGGTTCGAATGCGGGCCCATGTTCGGGCCGGTGCCGGTGTTGACGTAGCCGTTGCGCGATTCGTACGCGAACATGCGCGCCGCCTGTGCAATCTGCCCCGTCGGCAATCCCGCGGCGCGCTCGACGGCGGCCGCGTCGAACGGCGTAAGCGCCGCGTGCAGCATGCCAAGCGCCTCGGCGCCGACGTAGCGGGCGCAGAAATCCCGATCCTGCCAGCCCTCGTCGAGCACGGTCCGCAGCAGGGCGGCCGCGATCGCGGCGTCGAATCCCGGCAACGGCTGCAGGTGCAGATCGGCCAGGTGCGCGGTCTGCGTCCGGCGCGGATCGATGACGACGAATCGCGTGCCGCGTGCGCGCGCGGCCTTCATGGTGCGGGTCGGATCGACGCCGATGCACTGGTAGGCGCCGTGCGAGATCACCGGGTTCACGCCCACCAGCAGCACCAGGTCGACCTCGTCGACCTGGCGTTGCCCACCCGCCCAACCGCCCAGCCGTTCGAACGACACCAGCTTCGCGGACTGGTCGATGGTCAGCGTGGAATAGCGCTGCCGCGATCCGATGGCCGCCATGAATGCCGCCCACATGGCGTACGCGGCCTGGTTGCCGACTACCGCAGTGCCGCCGTACATGCCGACCGCATCGGGTCCGTCGGCATCGATCAGTGCGCCCAGGCGGGCGGCGATTTCGTCCAATGCCTGTTCCAGCCCGACGCGCTCGAAGCCGCCGTCCGTCCGCCGCCGCAGCGCGTGCAGCAGGCGCTGGGGACCATGGTGCATCTGCGCCGCCTGCAAGCCCTTGAAGCACGCGTATCCGCGCGACAACCGGTGGCGCTTGTCCGGCCGCACGGCGACGATCCGCCCGCCGTCGATGTCCAGCACCATGCCGCACGCGGCATTGCAGATCCTGCAGAACGAGCGTTTCTCGACCACCGCCATCGCGACCTCCCCCGGCAGCCGGCGCGCCGGGCATCGAGCCTGCGCGATCATGAAAATCTCCGGTGCCTGGCACCGTGAACAATATACGGGATCCTGCAAGGCGCCGGCGCCGTGCCGATAATCCCTCGTCGGCGCTGCCGCCCGTGCGGTCCGCGACATTGGTAGAATCGCCGGAGTCCCCAACCTGAACGCCACCATCCAGCCGGACCGCGCCGCGCCCGCCGCGCCCGCCGTCGACGAGGCCGCCGTGCACGGCGAAGCGCACGCCCGCATCGAAGACCTGTCCCCCGCCGAGCGGCGGCTGAGCTTCCGCGTCCTGTATGCCAGCGTGCTGTCGCTGGGCATGGGCATGTCCGTGATCTACGTCGTCCTGCCGCCGGTGGGCCGCGAGATGGGGCTGGGCGAGTTCTCGATCAACGCGCTGTTCGTGCTCTCCTCCGCCATCTGGGTGATCATGGGGCCGTGGTGGGGCCGGCGCCTGGGCCGCTGGCACCGGCGGCCGGCACTGATGATCGGGCTGGCTTCCAACGGCGTGACACTGGTGCTGTTCGCACTGGTGCTCGAACGTGCGCACGCCGGCCTGCTTCCACTGATCGTGGCCTACCCGCTGTTCATGCTGGCGCGCGTGCTGCACTCGGTATTCGGCCCCGGGGGCACCTCCGCCGCACAGGCCTACCTCGCCGAGCGCACCAGCGCCCACGAGCGCGTGGTCGCGCTTGCCTACCTGAGCGGCAGCTTCGGGCTCGGCGCGACCATCGGCCCCGGGGTGGGCGCGCTGCTGACCCAGGTCAGCCTCACCGCGCCGCTCTACTTCGTGGCGCTGCTCGCGCTGCTGGGCATCGCCGGCGTCGCGTTCGGCGTGCGCGAACGCGCCCACCCGGCAGCCACGGCCGTGGTCGCACACCTGTCGATGCGCGATCCTCGCATCGTCATGCCGATGGCGGTGGGCGTCGTCATCGGCTTCGGCCAGGCGCTCACGGTGCAGACCGCCGCGTTCTTCGTCATGGATCGGCTCGGGCACGCCGGCGCGGACGCCGCGCACCACGTCGGCATGGCCCTGATGACCACTTCCGGCGCCGCGCTGATCGCCCAGGTGCTGCTCGTGCCGCGCCTGAAACTCACCCCCGAGGTGCTGCAGAACGTCGGCCTGGCCGCTTTCGCAGCCTCGTTCGTGGTCATTGCGGCGACCCGGACGGACGGGATGTTGATCGCCGGCATGGTGCTGAACGGACTCGGGTCGGGCATCGCCCGCTCGGGCAACGTCGGGCTGGCCTCGCTCAGCGTGCGATTGGACGAGCAGGGCGCCATTGCCGGCCTCATCGGCGCCGCCGCCACCCTGGGCTTCGTGATCAGCCCGTTCATCGCCATTCCGCTCTACCGGCTCGATCCGGCCGTCCCGTTCGCGGCGATGGCGGCGGTGATGACCGCGACCCTGATCTGGTCGATCCGACGCGGCGACCGCGATTGAGCCGCATCTGGCCGCGGCGGCGGGCCGGCGCAGTATCATGGCCGCGCCACAGATCGCGGCCAACCGGAGGACCATCGCCATGGGCATCGAGTCGATCCGCTACGACGGCAGGCACGCGCTGGTGGTCGGCGGCGCCACCGGCATGGGCGCGGCCACGGCGCAGTTGCTGCGCGAACTCGGCGCGCGCGTCAGCGTCGCCGACGTGCAGCCGGTACCCTACCCGGTGGACGCCGCGTTCAGGCTCGACCTGCGCGACACCACCGCGATCGACGCGCTGATCGATGCCCTGCCCGGCCCGGTGCACGCGCTGTTCGCCTGCGCCGGCGTCTCCGGCGATCCGTTCAGCGGCATCGACGTCATGAAGATCAACTTCATCGGCCAGCGCCGGCTGATCGAACGTGCCATCGGGCACGGCCTGCTCGGATCCGGGGCTGCGATCGCGGCGATCGCCTCGATCGGCGGCTTCGGCTGGGACCGGCGCCTGGCGCTCATCCGCGAATTCCTGGCAAATGCGGATCCGGCGGCGGCCGTGGACTGGCTCCAGGCCCACCCGGAGTGCGCGAACTACACCTTTTCCAAGCAGGCGTTCATCACCTACTGCAAGTACCGCGCGGTGGAACTCGGCCGCCTCGGCATCCGCATCAACGCCACCGGCCCGGGCCCCACCCTGACGCCACTGATGGACAGCACGCCGACCTGGGGCAGCTTCATGGACAACGAGTTCGGCCGCCAGACCGGGCGCGCCGGTACTTCCTCGCTGGAACAGGCCTGGCCGCTGGTATTCCTGAATTCGGCCGCCGCCAGCGCGGTGAGCGGCCAGGTGCTGTTCGTCGATTGCGGCTACAGCGGCGCCGGGGAGGCCGGCGGCATCGACTCGAGCCTCGTCAACGCCCTGGCTCCGCGCCTGTCCTGAACCGATCGAACCCCAAGGGAGCCGCATGAAACGCAATCGCCTCGGCCGCAGCCCGATCGTCGTCTCCGACATCTGCATGGGCACCATGACCTTCGGCACGATGGCCGACGAAACTACGTCGATCGCCATCCTCGACCGCAGCTTCGACGCCGGCATCGATTTCTACGACACCGCCGAGAACTACCCGGTGCCGCCGGACCCCGCCTACGCCGGCCGCACCGAGGAGATCGTCGGCCGCTGGCTGGCGACCAAGCCGCGCGACGCCGTGATCCTCGCCACCAAGGTCAGCGGCCCCAGCCATGGCTGGCTCAAGGCCGCGGTGCGCTCGGGCATGAGCGCGCTGGACCGGCACAACGTCATGCGCGCGGTCGAGGCCAGCCTGCGCCGGCTGCAGACCGACTACATCGATCTGTACCAGGTGCACTGGCCGGATCACGGTACCGGCTACGAAGGCCTGCTGCGCGCGCTGGACGATCTCGTCGAATCCGGCAAGGTGCGCGCCATCGGCTGCAGCAACGAGACCACCTGGGGGCTGATGAAGGCACTGGCGGTGTCCGAGGCGAACGGCCTGGCGCGCTACGAGACCATCCAGAACAACTTCAGCCTGATCAACCGCCGCTTCGAGGACGAACTCGCCCAGGCCTGCCGGCAGGAGAAGGTGAGCCTGCTGCCCTACTCGCCCATCGGCGGCGGCGTGCTCTCGGGCAAGTACAACGAAGGCGCCCAGCCGCCGGGCGCACGCTTCACGGCCTACCGCCAGGCGGGCCCGCGGCAGGTGGCGATGGTGCGCCGGTTCGTGAACGACAGGACCCTCGCCTCCACCGCGCGCTTCCAGGCGATCGCCGCCGAGGCCGGAATGTCCGTCGTGACGCTGGCCACGGCCTGGAGCAAGCAGCACGACTTCGTCGCCTCGACGATCGTCGGCGCCACGCGGCTGGATCAGCTGCCGGAGTTGTTCGCCGCGGCGGATCTCACGCTGGCGCCCGAGGTGATGAAGAAGATCGACGCGGTCAGCCGGGAGATCATGTACCCAATGGGCTGAGCCGCCCTGCTTTTTCAGGGCCTGGGCTTGTCCCGGATGTAGTTCGTGTCCTGCGGCACCACGTATTCCATGGTGACCAGTGGCACCCCACCGTCGACATTGACGTTCTGCCCGGTGACGTACGTGCTGTCGGGCCCGACCAGGAACGACACCATCGCCGCGATGTCCTCGGGCGTTCCGAGCCGGCGCAGCGGCACCTTGCTCGCGCGCTGATCCACGGCACCTTCCACCGCCCAGGCCTTCTCGGTGGAGCGCGAGTGGGTCATGCCGGGAGAGACGCAGTTGACGCGGATGCCGTCCGGCCCCCACTCGTAGGCCATGGTCTTGACCAGCATGACCAGCGCGGCCTTGGAAGCCGAGTAGCCGGTGAGGTTCGGCGACACCGTCTCCGCAGCGTTGGAGCCGATGGCGCAGATGGCCCCGCCGGAGGCCTTCAGCGCCGCGTGCGCCGCGTTGCCCAGCAGCAGCGTGGAGCGCACGTTGATCGCGAACATGAGATCCCAGTGCCGGACCTTCACGTCGCGCAGGCGACCGACGATTGGGAAGCCGGCGTTGTTCACCAACGCGTCCAGCCCGCCGCAGAAATCGGTCGCCTCGGCGACGATCCGCGCCGGCGCCTCGGCATCCGTGAGGTCGCCCGTGACGGCGTGCGCCTGCGCGCCCATCGCCCGCAGTTCCTCGACCACGTTGTTCAGATCCGGCGACTTGCCGGTCGCGGTGGCGACGATCCGCGCGCTTTCGCCGCGCGCGAGCGCGTCCTTCGCGAGCCGCACGCAGATGCCGCGGCCGATGCCCCGGCTGACGCCGGTCACGAGTGCCTTCATGGTTCGCGATCTCCGATTCGGGGTGCGCCGGCATCGTGGTTGCGGGGCACCGCGATGTCAAACCGGCGCCCTGCCCCCTGCCTGAGGCTGCCGCGCCACGCTATATTGACGGGCTCAATCCACCGTCCCACCCCACGGCAACGTATCGACAGGACGTTCAGGAATCGCGATGACCAACGACATCCCCGGCCAGCGCCTGGCCCGACAGATTGCCGAAGTGCTCGTAATCGATCCCGACGCCGGCGCCATCGAGTTCGAAGGCCGCTGGCACCCGTGGCGTGCCATCAGCCTCTGCATCGAAAAGGTCGACCGCGCGCTCACCGCCGCCGGCATCGGCCCGGACACCGCGATCGCCGTGATCATGCGCAACCGGCCGGCGATCGCCGCCGCCAGCCTGGCGCTGGTGTGCACGCGCCGCGCCCTGCTGACGGTCAACCCGCACCAGAGCCCGGCCAAGCTCGCCAGGGACCTGCGCGGCCTCGCCCCGCCGGCGGTCATCGCCGACCCGGCCGACCTGACCCCCGAAGTCGCCGCCGCCATCGACGAAGTCGGCGCGATGCGGATCGTCGTCGGTCCGGACGCCGGCGACGTCGATGCCGGTCCGGGCCCGCGTGCCGCGGTGGCCACCCGCCCGGAACTGGCCGGCATCGCCATCCAGATGCTCACCACCGGCACGACCGGCGAGCCCAAGCGGGTGAATCTCAAGCTCACCGACCTGGAGTCCTCGATCTGGAACCTCACCGGCGGTGCCCTGGCGCGCGATACCGACGGCCGCGCGCGCCTGCAACGCACCCCGGCGATCATCGGCGGCACCTTCGCGCACATCGGCGGGATCTGGTTCGTGTACTACAACGTCACCGAGGGCCGGCCGATGGTGCTGCTGGATCGGTTCCGCGTCGATGCCTGGGCCGACGCGATACGCCGCCACCGGCCCAAGAGCGCCGGCCTGGCGCCCGCCGCGCTGCGCATGGTGCTGGACGCGAACCTGCCGAAGGAGGATCTGGCCAGCCTGCGCGTCCTCACCGCCGGCTCGGCCCACCTGCCGGCGCAAACGCAGGAGGAATTCGAAAACCGCTATGGCATCCCGGTGCTCACGAACTACGGCGCCACCGAGTTTGCCGGCGCGGTGTGCGGCTGGACGCTCGAACTGCACCGCGAGTTCGCCACCCGCAAGCGCGGCAGCGCCGGCCGCCCGTTCCCGGGGACCGAGATGCGGGTGGTCGACCGTGACACCGGCGCGGTGCTGCCGGCCGGGCAGACCGGCCTGCTGGAGGTGCTGTCGAACCAGTTCCGCGACCGCGGCTGGGTCCGCACCACGGATCTCGCGGTGATCGACGAGGACGGCTTCGTCTTCATCCGCGGCCGCGCCGACGATGCGATCAACCGCGGCGGGTTCAAGGTCGCCCCACGCGACATCGTCGCCGCGCTGATGCGCCACCCGGCGGTGGCGGATGTCTCGGTGGTCGGCATGCCCGACCCGCGCCTGGGCGAAGTGCCGGTGGCCGCCGTGGAGACGCGGCCCGGCGCAACCGCACCCACCGAAGCCGAACTGCTGGCGCTGGCCCGCCAGCACCTGACGTCATACCAAGTGCCGGCTCGGGTCAAGGTGGTGGAGGCACTGCCGCGGACGCCGTCGATGAAGATCAAGAAGATCGACATCCTGGCGCTGTTCGAACAGGCGTGATGCGGCGCCGATGATCCTGTTCCTGGCCTACGACGGCGTTTTGCGCACGCCGGCGGACCGCGCCGGCGAGTTGAACGGCCAGCTCATCGCCAACTTCACCCTGCTGCTGCGCCGGTTCGGGCGCTCGCGGGTGGTGCTCTCCACTTCCTGGCGCCTGGCCCGTCCCTACCCGGAACTGCTGGCCTGGTTCCACCGCGACCTGCATCCGCGCTTCGCCGGGCGCTTGCCCGAGATCAAAGCCCCGCCCGCGGCACCACGGCAGGCTGAAATCGCGCTCTGGCTGAAGCGCAATGGGGGGGCGGATCAGCCGTGGGTCGCGATCGATACCGACGCGGCCCGGTTCGAGTCACCATGCCCGGCGCTGTTCCTGTGCGAGCCTTCCCGAGGGCTGGACGCCGGGGCACTGACGGCGCTGGAGCAGCGGATCGTCGCCATCGCGGCGGCCCGGATCGCACGCCGGGCCGCCGGCGGCGCTGGCTCGGGAGCGTAGTCCCCGAAGTTTTCGCTGTTTACACCACATCCGGAACAAGCCAGGGCGGCTTCAGGCCGGCGCCCGAGTGCACCGGCCCGATTTCGCCCGCCCATTTCTTAATCTCACACTAAACAAAGCCTTGATGCCGGCCGATACAGGCCGGGCGCCAGCACCGCGGGTATTGCCCCAGGAGAGCGGCGCGCAGCACCCCTGGCAGTTATGCAACGCTCCTGTTGGGGTTGATATACATGTACACGACAGGGTAAAGTGCCGCGCCAGGGGGCCACCGGGCCGGGGAACCGCCTGCCCGGAGCAGTCATGGCGTCGCGCCACGCGGCACCGCCCGTAGGTTTACAACGCTGATCACGCGAGGGGAATACGACTCATGAAACAACGAATCCTGACGGCTGCCATCGCGGCCGCATTGGGCGCGACCGCCGGTGTCCCGGCGCTGGCGCAGGAACCCGCGGGCGCCAGGTCCGGGCAGGCGATCGAGGAAATCGTCGTCCGCTCCCGGCGCGTGGAGGAAAAGCTGCAGGAAGTGCCGCTGGCCATCACCGCGCTGAATACCGAGCAGATCGAGCGCTCGGGCATCGTCAGCCTCGGCGATCTGCAGAAGTCCATTCCCGCCGTGCGCCTGCAGCAGGCCACCGGCCGTGCGCAGGCCTCGGTGTTCGGCATCCGCGGCCAGAAGGGCGACGACGTGCTGCTCACCTCCGACCAGGCCGTCGTGGTCAACATCGGCGACGTGCCGATGATGTACCCCTACGGCATCGGCCAGTTCGGCCCGCTGGATGCGGCCTCGCTGGAAGTCGCCAAGGGCCCGCAGGGCACCCTGTTCGGCAAGAACACCACCGGCGGCGCGATCATCATTACCCCGAACGAGCCGGGCGATGAGTTCGGCGGCCGCATCATGCTCGGCGGCGGCAGCGACAATCTCGGCGAGATGCAGGGCGTGATCAACGTCCCGATCAACGACGTGCTCGCGGGCCGCGCCGCGATTTCGATCCGCCAGCGCGACGGCACCTTCACCGTGGCCGAGGGCGGCCCGGACGGCAACGACATCAGCGACCAGTCCCTGCGCGCCTCGCTGAAGTGGAGCCCGACGGACACGGTCACCAACCTGACCACCTTCACGTACTTCCACACCTACACCACCGGCCTCGTCCCGACCAAGTTCCTGCGCGCCAAGGGTACGGCGACGCTGGGCGCCGGCTACGTGAACGCGCTGAACAAGTACAAGAACGACGATTTCTGGACCATCCACGGCGACAGCGACTGCGTCTCGCGCACGCTCACCAACCGCTGCGACAACGGCTTCCAGTACACAAAGACCTGGAGCATCTCCGACCGCGTCACCTGGGAAATCACCCCCAACGTCACGTTCAAGAACATCTTCTCCTACCAGGAACTGGATCTGGACGGCCTGATCGACCTGGACGGCGTGAACCGCTTCGACGTCCGCAGCCCGCTGCCGGCGCCGTTCGGCCCGGCGCTGTCGAACATCCGCTTCTCCTCGCGCCAGTTCACCACCGCGCAGGCGTACACCGAGGAAGCCCAGCTCATCGGCAAGACCGACAAGGTGGACTGGATCGCCGGCGTGTTCTACACCAACCTGGACGGCCGCGACGGCAGCTGGTCCGACCAGTTCAGCAACAACCAGACGGTGCGCGAGACCGGCCCAGCGGGCGGCCTGGAGAACACCAGCGTCGCGGTGTTCGCCCAGGGCACCTACCACTGGACCGACCAGACCAATGTCACTCTCGGCTTCCGCTATACGAAGGACGATCGATCGGTGACCTACAATTCGCACTTCGTCACCAATGCGCCGGCGATCTCCTCCTGCCTCATCACCGATCCGAACCTGCGCGGCTCGACGCTGAACGGCCTGCCGAACCCGACCGGCCTGCTGCCGTCGAATGCCTGCGCGCTGCCGGTGAGCACCTCGTTCGACGAGCCGACCTGGCTGGCGTCGATCGACCACAAGATCGCCGACGGCCAGATGGTCTATTTCAAGCAGAGCCGCGGCTACCGCAGCGGCGGCCTGCCGGGCCGCGGCCAGGATCGCGACACCGGTGCGCCGTTCGGGCCGGAAATCGTCAACGACTACGAAATCGGCTACAAGGGCGAACTTCTGCCGGCCGGGCGTCCTTTCGTCCTGAACGCCGCGTTGTACTACCAGGACTACCAGGACGTGCAGCGCAATGTCGCCTTCGTGGTCGGAACCACCCTGTTGAACACGGTGCGTAACGCGGCGTCGGCGACGATCTACGGCGGCGAACTGGAAATCACCTGGTTGCCCACCGACGATCTCGAGTTGAAGGCCTACTACGCGTACACCAACGCCGGCTACGACGAGTGGCAGGACAGCCGCAACGTCGGCGCCACGCGGGTGACCTTCAGCCGCGCGGAGAACGACTTCGCCAACGTCCCCGAGCACTCGGCCAGCGTCACCGCGCGCTACCGCCTGCCCTTCAGCGACGAGGTCGGCAACATAGGTAGGATCTTATAACGCTCTGATCCGTGAACCTTTTCGTTCGCCATCGATCAGATCCCGCAGTGCCGCGTTCGGCGGCGTAGTGCGGGAGATCTGCGGTGGCGAGGATCGATGCATCGACG
>JBFXBD010000082.1:0-24111 GCA_050183625.1 Gammaproteobacteria bacterium | reverse complement strand
CACTTCGTGTCATAGCCATCGGCAGAATACAACTGTTCGATTGATCCACCCGAAGTGCGCCAACCATTTGAAACGAGCGCCAACTTCAATTGCCAGATTGCCAACGGTCTTCCCTATGCGACATAACGCCGCCAATGAGCCGCGCCGGCCACTGAGGCGACCGCGTAGCGCCGGGTCGTTAGGGCCGGCGTCGGCTCGATTGGCTGGTTGGAATGAGCGCTTTGAACGGCGGCACCGGACTCGGAGCGAAACCCGGCGGCTCCCACGAACGAAGTGGATGTCGCGCGGGACGAAGGCAATGGACTGAACCTGGCTGCCTTGGCCGAAGACGCCGTTGAACGCTGACCCGTCCGAGTGCCAGGAGGCGCTGCGGTGAGCGAAGCGAGGCCCGACCGAAGCCCGAAGCCGATGGCGGCGCCGCGGAGCAGGCTGGACGGAGCTGGTGGCGTAAGCGAACCTCGAACGGACCTACCGTGCAGCGAGGCGCTGACTGCCGTTACCGCTGAATATCCTTCAGCCACGGTCTTTGGGCCCTTGGCCTTTTACATTCCAACGACCAAGGTAACCCGGCGGCGGCCAAGAACCTTTGATTTCAGAAAACGCCCGATCCGCCGCTCGGGTTGACCGCCTTGTTCGCCGTCGTCTCGATCAGTTGTCCGGTCGCGATGTCCCAGACGTATTTGTCTTCATTCCAGTCAATCGCAGTGACCTGATTTTGCGAAACGGAAAATCCGTTTGTGAAAATGTCGGCACCGCTGTTGGACCACATGATCGAACCGTCATACGAGACACCAGAAACATCGAGTTCGCCGTGCGAAATGTAACACCGATTCTCTGCCGAGTGATACACCCCAAAACATGTTGCCCAGTCCGTCTTTACTTTCCAGTTGAGCGTAAGGGTCGGCAGTTGCAGTGAGACGAGAAAAGGACCAACAGCGATGAGCAAAGAATCGGCATGTATTATTGCGGAGTGTTCGTGAACGCCAGAAGCACCGCCAGTTGCGCCGAGGATGCTGGAAGCAATCACGGTTTCATCGTCTTGGACAACCCTGACCGTATGAAGTGATGTCGGAGTATATGGTTCATCGTCGAGTCGGTATGCATGATCGTAGACATGAGGATTGTCGACTGAGCCGAACGAAAACGACGGATCATTGTCGATGCGGATCTCAAGTTGTCGATACGGTAGTCGGAGCATTGGGTTTGACGGCGAACGATGAGTAGACGGAGCCCGCACTAATAGAAGCGGTTTCCATTGGCGGGTTTCTGGTTTCTGCATATGGGTGTCTGGTTGCCATTCGTAGATGCCATTAGCCCGCTGCGACAGCCGCTCCCGTTGTGCCCACGGCGAATCCGTGCCCGCGCCGCCGAAGCGGCCGGGCCGGCGCTCGCGGTCGGAGCCGGCACTCCGCGGAGTGCGTTGCCACTGGCCGACATCTTCGGGGCCGTAGGCACACGCGGCACGTTCCCGGCCGCCGATGCCATGCCTGTGCGAAAGTCGAGGCCGCCATCGGCGAACCAGTGTACGCCCGGCCCGCAAAGCGGGGTAAGGTCGCCGGCCCCGCGGGGAGGCGCTGGAACGCAGGATAAGGAATTCCCCGACGCGCCTATCAGGGGATCCCCGATGAGCGGCCGCGGTTGGCTGTGAGCGGAGGGGGCGCGCCCGAGCGCGCACGAAACCGGGATCCCACCACCGGGCAAGCTCGCCCGGCGGTGGGAACAGGATCTCACGCTGCGCGCGTGGCGGCGGCCTGGCGGGTCAGCAGGTCGATAATCTTCGGCGCGACATCGCGGGCGACTTCGGCGAT
This sequence comes from Gammaproteobacteria bacterium, assembly GCA_050183625.1. Lineage (GTDB taxonomy): Bacteria > Pseudomonadota > Gammaproteobacteria > JADZEE01 > JADZEE01 > JBFXBD01. The sequence goes on along the minus strand of JBFXBD010000082.1, from coordinate 22,303 downwards.
CTGCTCATCAGTCCAGTCGCACAGCGGGGCGTAGGGGTAGCGCACCAGCACGAACTCGTAGTCCGGCATGCCGGAGAGCTTCATCAGCGTGCACACGCCGACTTCCAGCGCCTCGTGGATGAGGGCGACGGCGGGAACGCCGGCCCATTCCAGCTCCATGGCGTCGCGCATGGCGCGCGAACTGCACGAGCCGCAGCCGCCGAAGCCGGTGATGGCGACCGTGGCCTGCGTGGTCAGGCGCTGCCAGTCCGCGGGCGGCGGGGCCATGGAAATGTCCGGCTTGAGCACCGCGACCTGGCCGTCGAGCTTCACCAGCTTGGCCATCTCGGCGTAGACCGCCTGGAACAGCGCCTCGGTGCGGCCCAGGCCGTTGGCGACCAGGCCCACGCGCGCGCCTTCCAGGCTCAGCGGCCGCGTGGCGACCGCGCGGCCGGCGAGGGACTTGGAGGAGGTGGCGGGGCTGGTGGGGTCCAGGCCGATCAATCTGGAGACGCCGTTGGTCATCATTTCTCTCCCGTCCAAGGCCTCAGGTTCATCGAGGATAGTCGATCTTCCGGGTCACGACCACGCTGCAGTGCGGCCGCAGGTACATGGACACGGTATGCGCCGCCCCGCCGGCCGCCACCAGCACGATGCCCTCCGGGTCGCGCACGCGCAGCGCCTTGCGGTCCTGCTCGGGCGTCGTGACCAGCTTGTCCCAGAGCCAGGCCTTCACGTCGGCCTTGGCCATCCCGGCCTTGGCCAGGCAGTTCATGTGCTCCTTGGCGATCACGATCATGAACTCGCCGCGCCCTCCGACGCCCAGCAGCGGGTTCCACGGCAGGCCCTCGCGGATGATGCCGGCGGCGATCGGCGCGAGCACCGCCTCGGGCGAGGTCGCGGACTGGAAGATCTCCATCGGAAATTGGCACGAGTAGATCGTCACCGTGCTGTCCTCGGGCTTGAAGCCGCGCTCCACGTGCAGCGGGATCCAGGGCGATTCCTCCTCGTTCTCGCCGAAGCAGAACGAGTAGCGCAGCGGCGAGGACAATGCCGCGCGGTCCAGTTGGCCCGGGACGGCCTTGAAGACGTTGCGGATCGTCAGCCGCAGTGCGCGGCCGATGGTGGAGTTCGCGCGGTATCCCGGGCCCATGCAGCCCAGGCCGCAGTTGATGTCCAGCGCCTTGCGCAGCGGGCCGTTGATGACGATGGTCTGGATCGCGCCGGCCAGCGTCGCGGTGACGGTGTGCGGGTTCGAATCCACCTCCAGCATCGTGCGCACCGCCGCCAGCACCACCGGCATGTACTCGCGCCTGCAGCCGGCCATGACGGCGTTGATCGCAGCCTGCTCGGCATACACCGTTACGTCGCGGGTGTTGATCGTGCCCAGCACCTCCTCGGGCCTGGCCTGCGCGAAGTCCAGGAACGCCGCGACCTTCTCGGGCGTCGGCGGCACCACCGGCAGGCCGTCGGTCCAGCCGCGGGCGTAGTAGTCTTCGAGCAGGGCGTCGTAGCCGTCGTACTCGTGGCGCGCGGCGCGCGGTGCGGCATCGCTCATGCAGGGTTCCTCACAGTGGCTGTTGCACGCGCGGGTCGGCGATGTTCGCCCAGGTGAAGCCGGGCACGCTGCGCTGCAGGTGTTCGCGGATGATCTCGTGCAGCATCTGCGGCTCGACCACGCAGGTCACGCACGCTGATTCTCCGATCACCAGGCGCAGGTCGACCGAGCCGGACGCGGCGTCGATCGCGTCGATCAGCAGATCGGCGCCGTCGCCGGTCAGCATCGGCCGGATTTCCTCCACTGCGGCGTTCACCGCGCCGACATCTATCATGACGTTGCTCCTGCCGAACGAGCGGGCGTTCCACGATGACACTTTGGTGCAGGCCGGCATTGTGTCCTCAATACACGGTCATTGCGAGGCCGCGTAGCGGCCGCGGCGATCCATGCGGCCTCGACCAATTCGGCGCCGCTTGGGTCGCTTCGCTGCGCTCGCGACGACGCCGTAGTCCCGAACGCGCTGCTATAGTTGGGCCAGCCGCGACGGCCAGGGCATTGGGAGAAGGACGCGATGCGAGAGCGTTCCGAAGTCCGGATCGGCGTGACGTGGGCGAACTCCGGATGGTGCTGGCTCGACAGCCGGTTCCTGTATCCGGGCACCCGGATCTGGGTCAGCCAGGTCAACGACCGCGGCGGCATGTACGTCCCCGAGGCCGGCCGCAAGCTGCCGGTGCGGCTCATCGCATACGACGATCGCAGCCACCCGGAGGTCTCGGTGGCCGCCGTGCGCGAACTGTGCGAGAAGGATCGGATCGACGTGTTCTGCTCCAGCGGCTCGTCCGAGTGCCAGGCCGAGGTGCTGCCGGTCACCGAGCGGCACCGCATCGTCAACCTGAACGTCGGCGCGCCGGATCCGAAGTTCTTTCAGATGGGCTATCGCTACCACCTGCAATGCGGCCCGGCGCTCGGCGCGGAGGAACGCCCGGAGCCGAAGTTCTGGAAGCAGCACGGCCTCACCCGCATCGCGGATCTGTACGCTGATTTCATCGGCTTCGACGCCTTTCACGCCGGCGTCAAGCCGGCGGTGGAGGCCGAGGGCGGGCTGGAGATGGTGTTCCACGAGCCGGTGCCGCGCCAGGAGCGCTGGAGCACGCAGTACGGGCCTTACCGCGCCGATTTCGACGGCTGGGCGGATATCGTCCGGCGCCTGAAGGCCGCACGCCCGGACGTGGTGAAGATCGGCCTGCCGGCGCCGGCCGAGTACCGTTTGATGAAGGAGATGCGGCGCCAGGGCGTTTGGTTCAAGCACCTGGAGCTGCTCTACGGACCCGAGCTGACGAAGATCGGCCTGGGCGCCGAGGATCTCCTCTACCAGTTCGACAGCCTCAAGCTCGGCCTCGTCCGGCACGCCGACGACCCGCGCATCAACGTCGGCGGGTCGTTCGAGGAACTGGTCCAGGCCGCGCGGCGCTACATGCCGGGCGTGAATCCGCTCTACAGCCGCTCCTACGTCGCCCTGGCGATCTGGGAGCATCTGGTCGCGCAGGCGGGCTCGATGGACGCGGATGCGGTCATGGCGCAGGCGCAGAAGGAGTCCGGCCGCATCCACACCATGGATGGTCCGCTGCGCTGGACGCCGACCTGGGACACGGAGCCGGTGCCCGGCACCGGGGTCGCGGGCGTGTGCCAGATCCAGCGCGATGCGTGGAGCGGCGAGCTTGCCTCGGTGCCGGTGTGGCCGCCGGCCATCGCGCGCGCGGAACCGGTGTTCACCGAGCTGCCCTACGAACAGCGCCCGGTGCCCTGGGGCGGAATCTGGTAGGGGCCCGGCGCCGGCATCCAAGCGCGCAGCGCCGGGCCGGGAAGCCTACCCGCGCGCCTTGCGGGCCTCGATTTCCTGCCAGTAGCGGCCCCAGCTCGGCCAGGCTTCGGGAAGCTGGTTGACGGGCAGGGCGTCGTCGGTGCGCTCGCAGCCTGCGCCGTGCGCGGGGCGTTGGAGCGCGTCGACCATGAACCAGCGGTAGAAATTGCGCTTGCGGAAGTACCAGCGGCCGTTGCGGCGCACGTACTTGTCCCAGTACTGGATGTAGCCCACGCCCCAGTCGGCGTCGCGTTCGAGTTCGTCGCGGCAGTAGGTGACGCCGCTGGCGTGATCCGCGTCCTGGAAATCGATGACGTGATTGCCGATGAAGTGAATCGACGTCCGGATGTTGGTGCTGAGGATCGTGGTGTACCACTCCTTCAGCGCCGCGCGGCCGCCCTGGCCGTTGCCCACGCGCACGTCGTCGACGAACAGTTCGACCAGGTCGTCCATGTTGCGCGAGTCCACCGCCAGCCCGTAGCGGTGCGGAAGCTGCTTGATCTGGTCCACCGACATCAGGTAGTCGAGCTTTTCCTCGGCGGTTTTCGGTTCCCAGTTGCCGTCGCGTGCCATCGTGATCTCCTCGAGTGCGGGTGGGTCAATCTACGTCGTCGCAAGCCGTACGCCAAGCGCGGTTCACGGCGCGTTCCGGATTTCCGCGTGCCTGTCCATGAATCGAAACCCGTCATTGCAAGGCCGCGCAGCGGCCGCGGCAATCCAGGTGTCGCCAACGATGCCGAGGCGGCATGGATTGCTTCGCTGCGCTCGCAATGACATGGCCTTCGTCATTGCGAGGAGCGAAGCGACGAAGCAATCCACGCGCTGCCGCTGGCATCCAGGCCGATTGGGTCGCTTCGCTGCGCTCGCGACGACGAAGGGCCGGTTCGGCCTCGCGCGCGGCGTTGGGCGTGGGTTCAGGGCGTTTCGGCCGGCGACCGTGCCGGCCAGTCGACGACGAACGCGCCGCGCAGATCGCCGGCCGCGAATCCGGTGGCGGCGTCCTGCGGATAGTGCGCCTGGATCGCCTCGCGCACCGGCGCTGCAATCTCGGCGCCGTGGCAGGCCAGGCACGGCGGCTGGGTGACGATGGCCCGCATGTAGCGCGCGCTGCCGTCGGCGGCGACGGCGAAGTGCTCCGGCACCGCGCCCGTTCCCGTGCCGAGTTCGTCGGCGAACTCTTCCAGCACGGCGCGGGCGTTCAGATCCGGCGCGTTTACGGGATTGCGGACCTTCAATGCCGTTCGCCAGACGCGCGCGCCGGCCCCGGAAGACAGCCCGGCGGCGATCCCCGGTGCCTCGGTGCGGCAGACGTCGATCGCATTCACGGCCCCGCTCTCCAGCATCGCGGCCATCAGGCGCCCGGAAAGCTGCTGCTGCAACCGGGTGCTCAGTTCGCGCCCCTGTGCCATGCGCGGATCGGGAGGTGCTTCTTCCTCGGCGGGAACTGCGCCGGCCAGGCACAGCAACGCCAGCACGGCAGCGGCACTTGCGGCCGGCGCGCCGCTTCGCGGCCCGGCGGCCCCGGTGGCGTGCAATCGCGCCGGGCATGCGGCGACACCCTGCTGCCCTGCATCGTTGATTGCCTGGTCGACCATGCGGTTCCTCCTGCCTGGACCCGGCCCGCGCACCGGCACCGGGAATTCACCAGAGTATAGCCGCGCCGGATCGCCCGGTTGCCGCGCGCCGCCGGCGCGGCGCATGATGGCGGCCCCGGTTCCGGGCCGGGAGACGACGGGAGCCCTGAAGATGAGCGCGGATCCTGCGACGATTCCTGCCAGTCCCCTGCCGGTGGCGCTGTACCTCATGCCCGGCTGCGGCACCTGCTACCAGGTCAAGGGCTTCCTGGCGCGCCACGGCGTGCCGGTGGAACTGCGCTGGATCACCGAGCCGGCAAACCAGGCCTGGGTCGACGACTTCGTCGCCAGCCACGGCCGCGCGCAGGCACCCTTCCTGGTCGTCGGGGAGGACGTGCTGCAGGGCTACCAGCCCGATGCGATGCGTGCGCTGCTGGCGCGCGCCGGCCACGTTCTCGCGCAGCCGGCAGCCGTGCCGGCCGCGGCGCCGGTGAAGTCGCGGGTCGCGATCCCGGCGGACGCACTCTGGGTGAGCAATTTTCTCGGTGGCTCGGTGTCGTTCGTCGATCCGGCCACGCGGAGCGCGCTCGGCGAGCCGGTGGCCTTCGGCGCCGAGAGCAACCCGGTCTCGGTCGCGTTCGATCCCGAAAGCGGCGTGGTCGCGGTGTCGGACATGGGCCGGCACTGCGTGGTGTTCTTCGACCGCAACGCGCGCGGCTTCCTGCACGGCACGCTGGAAGCCTCGACGCTTGCGACGCCGCGCCAGCTCGGCGATCTCGTGTTCGACGCCCGGCGCCGGCGGTTCTACGTCGGCTCAGTGGTCGAGGGCCTGATGCTCGCGATCGACAGCACGACCGGCCGGTTCGCGAATGGCACCGCGGAGCGCTCGTCCGTCGCGATCGGCACCTTCGCCGGCGGCACGCTGCTCGATCCGGTGAACGACCGGATCTACGTGCGCACCAACGACGGCGTGCTGGCCATCGACCTGCAGACCTTCGCGCCGCTGCGCGGCAGCCTGGAAGCCTCCACGCTGCGCGTAGGCGCGGGCCGGAACCTTGCGTTCGATGCCACGCGCGGCCTGCTGTACCTGCCGGCGTTCGACGATCGGCTCGTGTACGTGGACGCCGCGCGCTTCGACTATGCCTTCGGGGATCGGCTGGCTTCCAGCATCGCCACCGAGCGCGCGCCGTTCGGCGTCGCCGTCGCGCCGGGCGCGGGGCTCGCGTTCGTCACCTGCGTCGGTACCAACCGCCTGCACGCCTTCGACGCCGCCGCGCCACGCGCGTCGTCGTTCGCGCCGCTGGAGGTCAGTGGCGCGACCCGCACCCTGGCGCTGCTGCAGGACGATGTGCTCGCCGCGACCAGCTTCGACGACGGCAGCGTCGCGCTCGTCGACGCCCGCACCCTGCGCTGGCTGCACGGGGATTTCCAGGCTTCGCGCATCGCCACCGGCGAAGGCCCGCGCGGCATGGCCTGGGTCGGCCGCTGGCACGCTCCGCGCTAGCTCGCGGGTCACGCGGAACTCCCGTCATTGCGAGGCCGCGCAGCGGCCGCGGCAATCCAGGCAGTCTGGACGGATTCGGCGCCGTATGGATTGCTTCGCCGTGCTCGCAATGACGGCGCTCCCCGTCATTGCGAGGAGCGAAGCGACGAAGCAATCCACGCGCTGCCGCCGGCATCCAGGCCGATTGGGTCGGTTCGCTGCGCTCGCGACGACGGTGGGGTTCGCGCCTTTGCCGACTACCACTCCAGGCGCAGGCGGCCGCGGTGGGGCAGCACGTCGACCGAGAACGGCTTCCTGCTGCGCGAGGGCATGATGCCTTCGCGCTTGCGCAATAGCTGCATGCTTTCGAGCTGGCCCGTGTACTCCACCGGCCGGGTAAGCTGCCAGATCATGCCCTCGGCCGCGACCACGGAAGGCTCGGCGTAGTCGGCGACCACGCCCCCGAACGAGTCCGGATCCTCGTAGCCCACGTTCCACACCGGCATGTCGATGCGGAAGGCGTTGCAGGCGATGCGGTCCGCCTTCAACTGCTCGGCGACGTCGATCGTCAGCCGCTCCAGCGCCAGCTTGGAGACGCCGTAGGCCATCAGCGTCTCCAGGTAGTTCAGGCCTACCGACGAGGTGACGTTCAGGATCCGGCCCTCGCTGCCCTGCTTCTTCACCTGCCGGGCCACCTCGCGCATCGCCACCAGCGGGCCGCGCAGGTTCACCGCCATCTCCTGGTCGAAGGCCGCCATGTCGCCGAACAGGCTGGTTTTGTTGCCGGTGAGCGCGGCGTTGTTCACCAGCGCGTCGACGCGGCCGTAGTGCGCCACCGTGGCCTCGACCATGCGCAGCACGTCGGCCTCCACGCCCATGTCCGCGGCCACCGCGAGCGCGTCGCCGCCGGCGGCGCGGATCTGGGCCACGGTCTCGTCCACCGTGCCCTTGGCCTTGCCGGGCCTGGCGCTGCTGCTGCGCGCAGAACACACGACCCTGGCGCCCAGCCTGCCCAGTTCCACGGCCAGCGCGGCGCCGATGCTGCGGCTCGAACCGGTGACGATGACGACCTTGCCCTTGATGTCCATCCAGCCTGCTCCTGGCGTTGCGGTGAAGGAGCGGGGATTGTACGCGCTGCATCGGGGGATGCGCATGGGCGCCGACCCAGGCGTCTCGAATCGCACCTGCGTTGCCGCAGCCCGGCCGACTGACGCCATGAACCGCCACTTCGTCATCGCCACGGCCGCTGCGCGGCCTCGCAATGACGGGGCGGTGTCCGGGATAGGCGTCAGTGCGTCGCGCGCCAATCGATCCAGCGAGCGTATCCGTCGCAGATCCCCAGGCGTTCGACGTGGCGCTGCCCGCCCTCGTAGCGCATGAGATCGATGTAGATCGGTATCCCTTCCCCGCCGCTGAACGCCGCGTAGATGGCTTCGACCGTCATCGCGTCGGGTTCGATGCTGATGCGCCAAATCGGCCGGCTGCGACCGAGTTCTACAATCTGCCGATCGAACTGCTCGCGCAGTGCGATCGGCCACTGGTACAGGCAGTTCGCGTTCAGCAGGCAGATCGGATCGGGCATCGTGCGCAAGACCTCGGCGAGCACCACGGTCGCGTCGCCGGCGACGATGTCGAGCGGGGATTGCGCGCGCATCGTCAGGGCAGCACGCAGATTGGCGGTCGCCTCAATCCACTCCGGATACAGGCACGCCTGGATCCAGTTCAGCGCGCTCGCGTCCTCGACGTTCACCGGATGCAGATCGATGCCGGCCCGCTTCGAGATCGCCGGCATGGACGTGGGCATGCGTGGCGCGGCGCCGCGGAAGCCGGTGCGCAGCCGCACCGGGGAATGCGCCGGGCCGAACCAGCCCTGCGGGCCGAAGTCGTAGGCGTAGTGTTCGAACAGCATGCACAGGCCGGCGCTGGGGCCGATTTCGAGCAGCGCCACGGGTTCGCGCAGGCGCGCATGCAGTTCGGCCAGCGGCAGCAGGACGGCGTATGCCCGCTCTGCACTGGTGCTCTGCCAGGTCAGCCGCGCCATCATCGCGCCGAGCGTGTCGGCATGACGCAGGCAGAACTCGTGGAATACCGGCTGGATGTCGTCGAACGGGAGCGGGCTTTCGCTCAGGCCCGGGAAATAGCGCGCCAGCGCTTCCTGGGGGTGTTGCAGCACGAGGTAGTACGCACAACTCAGGAACAGGTTGCCGAGCGGCTGTCCGGCGCGCCCGCGGTGCATGATGGCCAGCAGGTCGAGATCGGTCGCCAGCCCCTCCAGCAGCTTCGCGAACAGCGGCGACCCGAAGTGCCGCGTCGCCGGGATGAGTCCGCGACAGTGCGCGTTCCCCAGGGCCAGCAGTTCGGCCCGGGCCGGCGCGTGCGCTTCGTTCGTGGGCGGCGGCATGGCAAGCACCCGTATCCTGAAATTTCGCGGAGGTTCCACGATATCAGGCGGCGGCGATTGCCGTGCGCGTCCGTGGCAGCATCGGCCGGACCGGGGCGACCATCCGCCCCGCACCGAGGGAGCTGCCCATGACCCTGCGCGCAGCGAGGCCAAGGTCGGTGTCGGGCGCTATATCGGTTTCTACAATGCCCGCCGCCCGCACTCCAGCCTTGACCGTCGCACGCCCGATGACGTGTACTTCCAATCCCAGGCGCTCGCGGCAGCGGCGTAACCCTCGCCGGAGATCGACTTGGCCGAGCCGCGGATCCTGTCTGAGATCCTGGGACCACCTCTAGGGACGGCGCCGATTCCGGAGCCGAAGATTCACTGATAGGACCAGCGCGCACCACGGAGGACGCGGAGGAAGTGCGAAAAAAAGCGGGCGGGTCATTGCGAAGCTCACGGCTGCGTCCACGGCTCCGTAGTGCCAGTCTTTTTCGTTTCTTATAGTTTACATTCGTGATTTTTTGTCTACTATGAGATACATATGCCTGCCGCCGCGCCGCCTGTTGCACCTGCAGACCAGAAGCGCCTTGCGCTTCTGGGGGAACGCATTCGCACCGCCCGCAAGCGGCAGCGGGTGACCGCTGTTGCGGCCGCACAGGCCGCAGGCATCTCACGTGTCACCCTGCATCGTATCGAGCGAGGCGAGCCGACCGTCGCCATTGGCGCCTGGGTCGCCGTGGCGACGGCATTGGGCTTGAGCTTTGATCTGCTCGACGCAAAGGCCACGTCCGGCACGACAAAACTGCCAAAGAAAATCCGGCTTCGCGACTTTCCGCAGTTGAAGAAGCTCGCCTGGCAGTTGCAGGGCGTGGACGAACTCACGCCGCAGGATGCGCTGGACCTCTACGAACGCAACTGGCGCCACGTGGATCGCGCGGCCCTTTCCGAGGACGAAGCGGCGTTGATCGACGCGCTTTCACGCGAAATCGGCGCAGGGCGCCTGCTTGTTTAAGCGCCCTCACCACCGCGATATCGCGCTCGTGCTACAGTCGCTCGACGCAGCAGCCTTGTCGCAATGTCACTGCTATTTCGGGGGCGGAACCGCCATGGCCCTGCGATATGGCGAATATCGCGAGTCCATGGACATCGATTTCGTGGTGTCGGACAAGGTGGGCTATCGCGAGTTGCGCGACAGGCTCGGCGACGTGCGTGACTTCCTGCCAATCACCCGCAAGGGATTCAAGGTCGAGCTTGCGCGGGGAGTTCGCGCGGACCAGTACGGCATTCGCACACAGGTCCGCACAGGCGAATCAACAATCAAGTTCGAAATCGTGCTCGAGGCGCGCATCGAGCTGGCGGCGCCGGCAGAGAACGACCAAGTCTGTGGAATCCAGACCCTTGCCCCCATCGACCTCGCGGCGGAGAAGCTTCTTGCCAATGCGGACCGATGGGCTGACGACTCAGTGTACAGCCGTAACCTGATCGACCTGGCGATGATGCATGCGGACCGGAAGCTCCTGGAGAGAGCCCGCGTAAAGGCGGAAGGAACCTACGGGGACTCGGTACGCAGTTCCCTGTCAAAGGCGGTCGATGCGTTGGAAGGCCGACTCGGTCGGCTGGAGGAATGCATGACCGCATTGAGCATCGATGGCGTCACGAAGGCACAGCTCTGGCAGGCAATTCGGACGGTAGCGCGGCGGTTGCTGGCATGAGCCGTCACTACGCATCCAGGAAACCATGCGCGTAGTGCGGCCCGGAATCCTCGATCGTCGTAGTACTACTGCGTGCCGTTGTGATACGTAGAGACCTCGCCGTAGCGTCGATCGCAAAATAGCGCGCCTCAGCGCAGGACGGGACCGGCCGCTCGAGCACGTCGAATCACACTACGGGCTGCACTGATAAAGGTCGGCTTCAGCGTGGAAATCCCTTCCATCTACATGGACCGAGAGCCCTGACCGCCGACCCGAGTGATGTCCGTCTCCCGTGCCGCCGGCACGGGGCGCCGTCCGCGGGGATCAGGGTCGATACCTTCGTTCTTCGCGTGACCTCGTACGCCTGCCGCGAACGCTCTGGTTCCGACATTGAACGACACGGCCGCGAAAACGCTGCCGTGGCATAATCATCCGAACGACGGTGACTGCCCGCCCCGCACCGAGGGAACTGCCCATGACCCTGCGCGCACCCGAGAAGATCCCGGGCTACCTGCCCCGCAGTCTCGTCTACGATTTCAACCAGGCCACCGACCCCGGCTTCCGGCGCGATCCGTGGCAGGTGCTCGAACGCATCCGGCGCGAGGCGCCACCGGTGTTCTACTCCACCGACACTCCAATCGACGCCGGAGTCTGGTACGTCGCGCGCGATGAGTTCGTGCGCGAGGTGCACCAGAATCCGCAGTGGTTCACCACCTCGATGGGCGTCGGCGTGGGCGGCGCGCCCTGGCCGCGCAAGATCATTCCGCTGGAGGTCGACCCGCCCACCCACGGCAAGTACCGCGCGCTCATCGCGCCGGTGTTCTCCCCGCGCTCGATCGACGCCATGGAGCACTCGGTCCGTTCGGTCGCGGCGGGGCTCGTCGACAGGTTGAAGGCGCGCGGGCGCTGCGAGTTCCTGGACGAGTTCGCCCGGCCGCTGCCGTCGACGATACTGCTCGACGTCATGGGCCTGCCGCAGGATCGGCGCGTGGAGTTCGTCGGCTGGGTGTCGCAGATGTTCCATTCCGTCGACATGGCCGAGGCGCAGGAAGGCGGCCGCAAGGCCTTCGCCTACCTGCAGGAACAGATCCAGGCGCGCTATCGCGATCCGCGTGATGACTTGATCACCGCCATCTGCCAGGCGCGCGTGGACGGCGCGCCGATGGCGCGCGAGATGGTCGAGGACATGGTGATGTTCGTGTTCCAGGCCGGGCTGGACACCGTCACTGCCGGCCTGTGCCATGTGTTCGCCTACCTCGCCGGGCATCCGGAGAAGCAGCACGAACTCATCGCCGAGCCCACGCTCATTCCCAACGCGATCGAGGAAATCCTGCGCGCCTATTCGTGGATCGGCATCATCCGGCGCGTGAACGTGCCGGCGCTGGATTTCCACGGCGCGCCGATGCGCCATGGCGACGTGGTCATGACCGTGCCCTACGCGGCCAATCGCGACCCGGCCGCGTACGAACGCCCCGACGAAGTCGATTTCCGCCGCGAGGCGATCCCCCACTTCGCCTTCGGCGGCGGCGTGCACCGCTGCGCCGGCTCGCACCTCGCGCGGCGCGAACTGCGCGTGGCCGTGGAACTGTGGCTGCGCGAGATCGGTGAATTCGCGATCGCACCCGGCCACGTGCTGGACTACGTGCCCACGCACATGTTCCAGTTGAGCAGCCTGCCGCTGGTGTGGCCCGTGCGGCACTGAGCCGCTCGTCCAGGGTCATAGTTCGAGCGCCGCATACACGACCATCGTTCCCGCGACGAAGAAGGTGGCGATGTACAAGGCGGAGGACGCCGCGCCGCGCAGGACATTGCCGCACCAGGATCCGCCATAGACGCGTTTCAGCGCCGCCACGTAGTGCGCGGCGAGTCCCGCGCTCGCCGCACCCTGGAGCGCCGCAGGCGCGGCGGCCTCGAACAGCAGCACGACCATGAGGAATGCCTGCGCGTGCAGGCAGAACACCAGGTGATCGAAATAGGTCCGGCGCCGGTCCCAGTAGACTAGGCTCAGGATCAGCGCGAATGCGGGCACGAGCAGGAGCATGAAGTACCGGGCGCTGCGGTAGCGCCGCGATTGCACGGCGTCGCGCTGCTGCGCGGCCGTCATGGCCGTGAAGCGCCGTACGCCGGGGGAATCGAAACGTTCGATGACGAAGCCCATCGGGCTCACATGGCCAGTGCTCTCGCGGCCGGATTCGAACAGATAGATGCCCCCGCCGCCGGCCAGATGCAGGCCGAGGTTCCAGCCGAAGGCCTGCACGAGCACGACGGCCAGGACGCTGATCCACACGTAGAGCCGCAGCGGCTGGACATAGCGCGCGCGACGCCCCGAATGGAACTCGACCGTGAGCCGGCCCGGATCGAGCAGCAGCCGGGACAGGGTTCGCAAGCCCTTGCGCTCGACCATGAGCAGGTGAAAAAGCAGATCCCTGGCCATTCCCCGAGTGCCGGACCTCTCCGGCCGCTCCTGCCCGCACTGGGGGCAGAACGGGCTGTCGAAGCCGGTATCGCAGTTCTCGCAGGTACTGGCGTGTCGCACGGCCTCCACGCCGTGGCGCGGGCCGGGCGCCGCCGCGGGGGTCTCGTGAAGCGCGGCGGGTCGGATGGTGGTCGATTGCATGGGGCGGTGTGCTCCAGGACGCGATACGCACAGCCTGCGCCAGGAGCTCCCATTTATTGCCTACGAATTCGCGATCCAGACCGGCCGGGACCGGTCCCGCCGGCGTCCGGGCGTATCGCGCCGGCCTGCCGCGGCGAGAAACGGAATCTGCTGCCGGCGTGCGACAATCGCGCCATCGATGTCGTGCCGCAAGGTGCGCAGCGATTGGATGGGGACACGGTCTCGTTCCCGCCCGTCCCGGCGTCTGCACGCGGATCCAAGGAGCACGTGTGACGTGGCCGAGCTAGCCAAGCTGACGCGCCCCAACCTGCACCGGGTCGTGCCGCGGGAACGGCTGTTCGAGTACCTGGACGAGCTTCGCTCGCGGCCGCTGGTGTGGGTGTCCGGGCCGCCCGGCGCCGGCAAGACCGCACTCGCCGCAAGCTTCCTCGCCGCGCGCCGCATCGGCGGCGTGTGGTACCAGATCGATGCCGGTGATAGCGATCTGGCGACGTTCTTCCACTACCTCGGCGTGTCGGTCGCGGACAAGGGCCGGCGCGTCGCTGCCCTGCCCAGGTTCGGCCCCGAGCACCAGGGCGACCTGCCCGGGTTCTCGCGCCTGTATTTCAGGGCGTTGTTCGCGCGCTTGAAGCGGCCCGCGGTGATCGTCCTGGACAATTACCACGAACTGCCGCGCGAGGCCGCGCTGCACGGCCTGCTCGAAACCATCGCCAGGGAGGTTCCGCCCGGCGCCTGCGTGCTGGTGACGAGCCGGACCGATCCGCCGCCGGCGTGCGCGGCGATGCGGGCCACCGATCGGCTGGGCTTGCTGGAATGGGACGCGCTGCGCCTGACACTGGATGAGACCCGCCGCATCGCCGCGCTTCGCCACGCGCTGGACGAGGACACGCTGCGGGACGTACACGCGCAGGCCGACGGCTGGCCCGTGGGACTGACGCTGACGCTGGAACAGATCGCCCGCTCCGGCCCGGTCGCGGCGACCGCGCACGGCGAGGGCCGCGAGGTCCTGTTCGACTATTTCGCCGGCCAGATCTTCGACACGCTGCCGCAGGACGAGCGCACGATCCTGGCCACCACGGCGCTGCTGGCGCGCGCCAGCCCGGCGCAGGCCGAGGCGTTGACCGGCAATCCGCGGGCCGGCACGCTGCTCGACGACTTCTACCGGCGGCGCCTGTTCGTCGACCGGCGCGGCGAGTACTACCAGTTCCACGACCTGTTTCGCGCGTTCCTGCTGCGCCAGTTCGAACGCGCCTGCCCCGGCGCCGATGGCCAGGCGCTGCGCGCGAAGGCGGTGCGTCTCCTGCAGTCGGGCGGCCAGAACGAGGAGGCGTTCGCGCTCGCGCGGCACAGCCGGGATTGGGATGCGGCCTGCGCGCTGGCGCTGGATTTCGCGCCGCACCTGTTCGAGCAGGGGCGCACGGCCCTGCTGCGGGACTGGCTCGACGCGGTACCCGAGGATCGCTTCGATGCGATCCCGTGGCTCGGATTCTGGCGCGCAGTGGCTTACTCCGGCACGTCGCCGGCGCGCGCGCGCAGCGAGTTCGCCGGCGTGCATGCCCGGTTGCGTCCCGGGCAGGATGCCCAGGCGCGCGTGCTGTGCTGCGCCGGCCTGCTGATGACGCACTACCTGGAATTCGCCGACTTCACCCGGCTCGATCCGTGGATCGACGAGCTGCTCGCGCTGCTCGAGCAACCGCCGGTGCTGCCGGCGCCGGCGGCGGAACTGCGCGTCTACACCGCATTGCTGTTCGCCCTCAGCTATCGCCGGCCGGATCCCGGCCTGCTGCGGCGCTGCATCGCGCATATCCAGGCGCTGCTGCGCACCGACTGCCCACTGAACGCCCGCGTGGATGCCGCCGCGCACCTGCTCTCGTACTTCGTCAACTGCGCCGCCTGCCAGGACGCCGCGGATCTGGTGGCGACGGTCTCGCGCTGGCTCGACGACCCGTCCCTGAGCGCCTTCTATCGCGCGCTCTGGTCCATCCAGCTCGCCCGATTCGAGACCAACCGCGGCGAGTCCGATCGCGGCAGGGAGGTTTTCCGCGAAGTCCTGAAGTTGATCGACGACAACGCGCTGACGGTACCGGTGCTCGACGTCTACTGCGAGATCGGACTGGCGAACCTGGCCCTGCTGGCGGGAAACCCGGACGAGGCCGACGCGGTGCGATCGCGCATGGTCGCCGACGCCACCATGGATGGAGGTACGCGGGCGTTCATCGCCGCGCACCGCGGCGACCGGCGCGAGGCCGCCGCGCTCGCCCGCCAGCATGTCGACCTCGCCGACCGGGCGGGGGTTCAGTGGCATGCGTTCCGCAGCCGGATCCAGCTCGCGTACGCGCTCATCGAACTCGGCGACGACACGCAGTACGGCGCCTGCCTGCGCGAGGCACGCGCAATCGTCACCGGTACCGCGTACGAGGCGGCGGCATACCAGGCGGATCTCGCCGAGGCCTATGCGGCCATCGTGCACGGGCGGCCGGAGGCCGCGAGTGACGCCCTCGCGCGCGGGCTCGCCGGCAGCCGCAGCGACGCCGGCCTGTTCATGCTCCGCCTGGAACCGCGCGCACTGCCGCGACTGCTGGCGCACGCCCTCGCGACCGGCATCGACGCCGGTTACGTGCGGCTGATCATCCGCCGCTTCCGCCTGCGCGCGCCGCAGCCCGACGTGCCGGATTGGCCCTGGCCGCTGGAAATCCGCACGCTCGGTGCCTTCGACGTGCTGCGCGACGGCCGGCCGCTGGAATTCTCGCGCAAGGTTCCGCGCAAGGCGCTGGCGGTGCTCAAGGCGCTCGTGGCGCTGGGCGGCGGCGCGCTTTCGACGCAGCGTTTGACCGACGTCCTGTGGCCGGACGAGGACGGCGACGCCGCCGTGAAATCACTCGAGGCCACCGTGCACCGGCTGCGCGCAATCCTGGGGGACACGGAGGCCATCATCGCCCAGGGCGGCCGAATCAGCCTGGATCCCGATCGGGTCTGGGTCGACGTATTCGCCTTCGAGGCGGCGCTCACCGCGGCCGATCGCGCGATCCGCGCTCGCGACGCGAGCGCAATCCCGCATTGGCAGCGCGCACTGGATCTCTACCGGGGCGCGTTCCTGGCGGACGACGAAACCGAACCCTGGACCGTGGCCGTGCGCGAACGCCTGCGCGGGCGCTACATCCATGCGCTGGTCGCGTTCGGCCAGGCGCTCGAACAGTCCGGCGACTTCGAAGCGGCCATCGCCGCGAACCAGCGCGGGCTGGCGGCCGATCCGGTGATCGAGTCGTTCTACCAGGGCCTCATGCGCTGCTACGCACGGCTCGATCGGCATGCGGAGGCGATCGGCGCCTACCGGCGCCTGAAGCAGATCCTGTCGGTGACGCTGGGCATGGCCCCGGGCGCCGAAACCGAACGGCTCTACCGCTCGCTGCGGCAATGACGGGCCCCGGGGCGGGTTCGCGAATAAATAGCCAATAAGTGGGGGCCCCGCGCCCAGGCTGTCTCCACCAGAAGGAGATAGCCGATGCCCTCGTTCCGCAGCTTCGTCGTCCGGGTGTACCGCCAGCAAGGCCATGACATCGCCGGCGAGGTCGTGGACGTGCGCACCGGAAGTTCAAAGTTCTTCTGCTCCTTCAGCGATCTGCGCACCGCGCTGACCCTGCGCCCCGGCCGCCCCGCCAGGCCGGGCCGCACGCGCCCGGGGCACCGCCCGGGCGCCTGAACCCGAGACTCATCCGGAGCAATCAGCCATGACACATGCGAAAACCGCCCTTGCCACGATCCTGGTCGCCGCGTCGTTCCTCGGTGCCTGCACCGAGCAGCAACCCCGCAGGGAGGACGTACGGCCGGTTCGCACGCTGACCGTCGGCGCCTCGGCCGACGCGGGCGTGGCGATCTATTCCGGCGAGGTGAACGCCCGCTACCAGCACGCGCTCGGGTTCCAGGTCGCCGGCAGGATCGACCGCCGGCTGGTCGAGGTCGGCGACGTGGTCTCGGCCGGCACGCCGCTCATGGCACTCGACTCCACCGACAGCGACCTGAGCGCGGCGGCGTCCCGCGCCCAGGTGGACTCCGCGCGCAGCCAGCTTGCGCAAGCGCGGAGCGATCTCGATCGTTTCGAGACGCTGGCGACCAAGGGGTTCATGGGCCGTTCGGAGCTGGAGAAGGGCCGGCTCGCCCTGGCAACGGCCGTCCAGGCGCTGAAGGCTGCGGAGGCGAACTATCGCGTCGCCGCGAATCGGGCCGGCTACGCGACGCTTCGCGCCGGCGCGAACGGCGTGGTCACCGCCATCGACGCGGAGGTCGGCACCGTGGTCCAGGCCGGGCAGACCGTGATCCACGTGGCCGAGAACGGCGAGCGCGAACTGTCCGTGAGCGTGGCCGAATCGCGCGTGGATGAACTGCGCCATGCCCGGGACATGACGATCGAGCTGTGGGCCGACCCGCAGCACCGGTACGCCGGCAGGCTGCGCGAGCTGGCACCGGACACCGACGCCGTCACCCGTACCTACGCCGCGCGCGTGAGCATCCTGGAGCCGGACGCGGCGCTGCGCCTGGGGATGACGGCCCGCCTGCTGGTCCAGTACGGCACGCGCGGCGGGGCGCACGAATTGCCGATCACCGCCATCTACGACCCCGACGGCAAGCCCAGGGTGTGGGTGGTCGATCCGAAGACTTCGCGGGTGCGGATGCGCGAGATCGTCCTCGCGCAGGTGCGCAAGGACGCAGTGCTGGTGCGCGCGGGCATCGTCGACGGCGACGTCGTGGTGACGGCAGGCGTGCACCTGCTGCATCCGGACCAGCGGGTCCGCATCGCCGAGTCGCAAACGGGCGCGGAGGGCTGAACCGTGGAAAGCATGAATCTCTCCGGCTGGGCGCTCAGGCACCAGTCCTTCGTCCTGTTCCTCATCCTGCTGCTCGGTGCCGGCGGCACCTACGCCTACCTGCACCTGGGGCAGATGGAGGATCCCGAGTTCACCGTCAAGTCGATGGTGATCCAGGTGAACTGGCCCGGTGCGCGCACCGACGAGATGACCGAGCAGGTCACCGACCGGATCGAAAAGAAGCTGCAGGAGCTCGCCGAGCTCGACTACGTGACGAGCATCTCCAAGCCCGGCACCGCCCAGATCACCATCACGCTGCGCGATGCCGTGCGCGGCAGGCAGGTGGCGGATGCCTGGTACCAGGTCCGCAAGAAGATCGGCGACATGCAGGGCACGCTGCCGCAGGGCGTGCAGGGCCCCTTCTTCAACGATGAATTTGGCGATACGTTCGGAAACCTCTACGCGTTCACCAGCGACGGCTTCGACTACGCGGACCTGCGCCGGTTCGTCGACCGCGCGCGGGACGAGTTCCTGCGCGTCCCCGACGTCGCCAAGATCCAGTACCTCGGGGTGCAGGACGAGAAGATCTTCGTCGAATCCTCGACCGCGAAGCTCAGCTCCCTGGGCATCGACCCGCAGCTCATCGCCGACACGCTGAGCAACACCAACCGGGTCGAGCCCGCGGGGGTCGTCGAGTCCGGTGCGCAGCGCGTCGCGCTGCGCGTCACGGGCGAGTTCGACTCGGTCGAGTCCATCGCCAATATCGGCATCCAGGCCAACGGCCGCAGCTTCAGGCTCGGCGACATCGCGCGGGTCTACCGCGGATTCGTCGATCCGCCCAGCAGCAAGATGCACTACGACGGCCGCGAGGCCATCGGCCTGGCGATCGCGATGCGCGAGGGCGGGGACGTGATCGCGCTCGGCCACAACCTCCAGGCCGCCGTCGAGCGGATCCGCGCGGCCGTGCCGGTCGGCGTGGAGATACACCCGGTCTCGAACCAGCCCGCGGTGGTGGCCGAATCGGTGCGGGAGTTCACGACGAGCCTGGCCGAGGCGGTCGTCATCGTGCTCGGCGTGAGCTTCCTCTCCCTCGGCGTGCGTTCCGGCGTCGTGGTCGCGCTGTCGATCCCGCTGGTGCTGGCGATGACCTTCCTGGCGATGTTCGCCCTGAACATCGACCTGCACAGGATCTCGCTCGGCGCGCTCATCATCGCGCTCGGGTTGCTGGTCGACGACGCAATCATCGCCGTGGAGATGATGGCGCGAAAGATGGAAGAGGGCATGGACCGCGTGCGCGCCGCCACCCATGCCTACGCGACCACGGCCTTTCCGATGCTCACCGGGACTCTGATCACGGCCGCCGGCTTCCTGCCGGTCGGCCTCGCCCGCTCCGGGGCCGGCGAGTACACGGTGTCGATTTTCCAGGTCGTGGGCATCGCCCTGCTGCTGTCCTGGGTGGCGGCGGTGCTGTTCACGCCCTACCTGGGATACAGGCTGCTTCCGGATCTCGCGCACTCCGGCGTCGCCGCGCATCACGACGGCCAGTTCGATCGCGGCTTCTACGCACGCTTCCGCCGCCTGCTGGAGTGGAGCCTCCGGAACCGCTGGTGGGTCATCGGCGTGACGATCGCGGTCTTCATCGCCTCCATGGCCGCCTTCCGCACCGTCCCGCAGCAGTTCTTCCCGGCGTCGAGCCGGCCCGAGCTGATCGTCGACCTGTGGCTCCCGCAAGCCGCGAGCTTCGCGGCGACCGAGCGCACGGTGCTCGACCTGGAGAAGCGGCTGCGCGCCGATCCGGACGTGGCCGCGGTCACCGGCTACGCCGGAGGCGGCAGCCCGCGGTTCTACCTGCCTCTCGACGTGCAGCTGCCGAACGTCAATTTCGGCCAGATCGTGGTCATGACGCGCGGCGAGCAGGTCCGCGACCGGGTCCTCGCACGCATCGAGGAGATGTTCGAGCGCGACTTCCCGAACGTGCGCGGGCGCGTGTCGCGGCTCGAAAACGGCCCTCCGGTGGGCTACCCGGTGCAGTTGCGCGTCAGCGGGCCGGACGGCAGCCGCCTCGCCCCCATCGTCGCGCAGGTCGAGGACGTGCTGCGCGGCGACCCCGCCGTCTACAACATCAACACCGACGCCGGCGAGCGCCTGCAGACCGTGCGGCTGGTCGTCGACCAGGACAAGGCACGCGCGCTGGGCATCACCTCCAGGCAGATTGCCGTCGCCACCCAGAACTCGCTTTCAGGCCACAGCGTCACCCAGTACCGGGAGGGCGACCAGTCGATCGACGTCGTCGCGCGGCTGGTGGAGATCGAGCGCACCGACCTGGACAACCTCAAGGACGCCAAGGTCTACCTGCGCGACGGCCGCTTCGTGCCGCTGTCCCAGTTGGCGAACATCGAACTCGGCAGCGAGCCCAGCATCGTACGCCGGCGCGATCGGATGGCCAGCGTGACCGTGCGGGCCGACGTCGCCGGCGCGCAGGGCCCGGACGTCACGGCGCGGATTTGGCCGGCCATCGAGAACATCACCGGGCGCCTGCCGCTGGGCTATCGCATCGAAGCCGGCGGGGCGACGGAGCAGGCGCGCAAGAGCCAGGCGTCCATCGCCGCGGTGGTGCCGCTGACGGTCGCCGTGGTTCTCGTGCTGCTCATGGTGCAGTTGCAGAGCATGAAGAAGATGGCGCTGGTCCTGCTGACCGCGCCGCTGGGCATGATCGGCGTCACCGCCGTGCTGGCCACGTTCCAGGTGCCGTTCGGCTTCGTGGCGATGCTGGGCACGATCGCGCTCGCCGGCATGATCATGCGCAATTCCGTGATCCTCATCGATCAGATCGATCAGGACCTGGGCGCGGGCGTCGACCCGTGGGAAGCGGTCGTCGGCTCCACGCTGCGGCGCTTCCGCCCGATCGTGCTCACCGCGCTGGCAGCGATCCTGGCGATGATTCCGCTCACGCGCTCCACGTTCTGGGGCCCGATGGCCTGGGCCATCATGGGCGGCCTGACCGCGGCCACGCTATTGACGCTGATCGTGCTGCCCGCGTCGTACGCGGTCGCCTACCGCGTGCCGGCGCCGGATCGTGCTTCCGCGCCGGTGGACGATACGCCCGGCGCGGACGCCGACGCTTCCGCGGCGGCCTGACGAAGAAGCCGGACCCGCTACGGGCGTACGTCGCCGCGGGCAGGCGCGGGTCCTGAACTGGCCTCGCGCGCGTACGCCGGTCGATAGCTCGGCTCAGGGCTGCCCGCCGTCCACCCGCACCAGCGTGCCGGTGGTGTAGCTTGCGGAGTCGCTGGCGAGGTAGATCGCGGTGGAGACGATTTCGTGCGGGTTGCCCATGCGCTTCAACGCATGGTGGCTGCGGTCCTTCTGCTCGGGCGTCCAGTCGCGGGCGATGTCGGTCGTGAACGGGCCGGCGCTGATGCAGTTCACGCGCACCTTCGGGCCGTACTCGAATGCCAGTGCCTCGGTGATGGTGTTCAGCGCCGCCTTGGCGCCGGAGTACACCGCGAAGCGCGGCTTGGGCCGCAGCGCGCCGCCGGAGCTGATGTTGATGATGCAGCCGCCGGCCCCGGCAGCCATGCGGCTGCCGATGTGCGTGGCCAACCGGAACGGGCCCTTGAAGTTCACCCCGACGATGGTGTCGAACAGCTTTTCGGTCACTTCCACGGACGATGGCGCGAGCGGCGACAGGCCGGCGTTGTTGACCAGCACGTCGATCTTGCCAAAGTGGGCGTAGACCGCCTCGACGAAGCCGTCGAGCTCGTTCCAGCGCGCCACGTGCAGTGCCAGCGGCAGGGCGCGCCGCCCCATCGCCTCGATCTCGCGCGCGACGTTCTCGCAGGCCTCGAGCTTGCGGCTGGCGATCACCACGTCCGCGCCCGCGGCGGCGAAGCCCTTGACCATCTCGTAGCCCAGGCCGCGGCTGCCGCCGGTGACGACGGCGACCTTGCCGGTGAGGTCGAACATCTTGGAAAGGTAGTCGTTCATGGGCGTCTCAACTGTTGGCGATTTCGTGTTCGAGCGCCTCGGCCACGTACTGCGCGTATTTCTGCTTCGCGGCCTCGATGCGGGGCGGCAGGTGCGCGGTCGGGAACAGCCCCTGGGCCGGCTTGACGTCGCGCAGCACGCCCTTGGCCACCGCCACCTGGTGCACTTCCGTGGGTCCGTCGACCGCGGCCATGTTGATCACGTCCTGCCACATCTGCATCAGCGGCATCTCGTTGGTGGCCCCGAGCGACCCGTGCAGGTGGATTGCGCGGTAGACGATGTCGTGGATCACCTTGGCGGTGGCGACCTTGGTGGCGGCGATCGCCGTGCGCACGATCCGGGGGTAGGACCGGTGCTGGTCGATCAGCCACGCCGCGTAGAGCACGTGCAGGCGGAGCTGCTGCGTCTGGTGGTAGGAATCGGCG
>JBFXBD010000081.1:0-25225 GCA_050183625.1 Gammaproteobacteria bacterium | reverse complement strand
AACCAACTGATCCACGCCCGGCAGCGCGGCCAGCGCCTGTGGTTCCAGCGACGCCGCGCAACCGCTGATCACCAATCGGGCGTGCGGGTTCGCGCGCTGCGCGCGGCGCAGCAGCTTGCGCGACTTGCGCGCGGCCTCGGTGGTGACGGCGCAGGTGTTGATGACGATCAGCCCGGCCGCATCGGGGTTGGCGGCAATCGGGTGCCCGCGCGCCGCGAACTCGCGTGCCCAGCGCGCCGCCTCGGCCTCGTTCAAGCGGCAGCCGAGCGTTTCCACGTACACGGCGACGGGCAGCGCGTGCAGATTGGCCTGCGGCGTCATCGATTCGTCATGCGGCCGTCACGCGCGCGTCACGCGTACAGGCGAACATGCATTGGACGGTGAAAGGAGAGTGCATGGGCATCGCAACGGCAAGGGCGGCGCGCGGGCCGCTTAGTGCGCAAACCAGGCAATGGCTGGCGCTGGTGGCGGAAATCGAAGACATCGAAAGCCTCATCGCCGAGCTCGCCAGCGAGACCGACAGCCTGTCGATCCTCAATCGCCAGCGGTTGACGCGGGCGCTGGCGGTCAAGCGGACCGAGTTGCGTGCCGTTCCCACTCCCGCCGGTGCAGCGCCGGCCGGTGTCCGGATCAACGGGGCCCCGGCGTCGCGCTGACGACCGCACTCGGCACCGGCACCCGGCGCCGGTGCGCCGGTTCCGTCCTCCGCGGCGGACCGCGACCCGCGTACGACGTGGTCCCCAGGCTCCGGCCGCGGGTTGCGAAGCCGGATTCCTCGACGCTTGGCCGGTCATCGGCACTCCCCGGGATCGTCAGCGACGCGCCGGTCAGCGCGCTTCGATCCGAACCGCGGCGAGCAGGTCCGCGTATGGGCCACGTGCCGCCAGCGCCGCGGGTTCCAGCCCGTCCCCGCCGCCGAGCGCGGAAATCGTGATCCAGATCCCCTGCCCACCGACGCTCGCGGCCAGCACGCGCAGTTCGTCGGTGCGGGCACCGGCCTGCCCGCGCCGGGAGGCGATGGCCGAGGTGCCGGCGCCTGCCCACGGGACTTTGCCGGTGCGGACGTCCTCATGGCCGGCCGCGCGCAACGCCGCGGCGACCGCTTCGGCGCTTGGTTCGCCTGCCGTGAGGGTCAGTCCGAGCGGGCCGCCGGGTGGGCCCGAGGCGGTCAGGTAGGTGCCGGGTGCCGTCATGCGCCTGGGCGCGAGCGGCAGGCTGCAGCGCAGAAGCTTGACGTCGACGGCGGGCAGGCCGGCTGCGGCGGCCTGCGCGGCACTCACTTCGACGACGACGGGTGGTACTTTCATGGCGGTTTCCGCTCTGGGCGCCGGCGGCATCGGCGGCCGCGCGGCGAGCATGGTCGCGACCATGTGCAGCAGGGCCAGCGGCGCTGGCGCTTGATCGTCACAAATTACCCGCAGTGGTCCGGCGCCGCAACCGGGCCAGCCGTGACGCCGCCGCGGCGATTGCGGAATAATGCGGCCGCGGCGCTCGCGCCGCGCCGCCGCCCACACCCGCGAGAGGTCCCTTCCATGGTTTGCGCGCGACACACCGCCGACCGGCGGATCGCATGGTGGCTGTTCGCGTGCTGCGCGATGGTGTTCGTGATGGTGGTGCTCGGCGGCGTCACCCGCCTGACCGATTCCGGGCTGTCGATCGTGCAGTGGCGTCCGATCTCGGGTGTATTGCCGCCGCTGGATGCGGCCGCCTGGGAGCGCGAGTTCGAAAACTACAAGCACTACCCGGAATTCCAGCAGTTGAATCGCGACATGACCCTGGACGGGTTCAAGTCGATCTTCTGGCTCGAATACCTGCACCGTTTGTGGGGGCGCCTGATCGGCATCGTGTTCCTGGTGCCGTTCGTGTACTTCCTGGCCACGGGCCGACTGCAGCCGGCTATCCGCCGGCGACTGGCGGCGATCTTCGCGCTCGGCGCGATGCAGGGCGTGCTCGGCTGGTACATGGTCATGAGCGGCCTGGTACAGCGGCCGGATGTCAGCCAGTACCGGCTGGTCGCGCATCTGTCGCTGGCATTCTTCCTGTACGGCTACATGCTGTGGGTGGCCCTGGATCTGTGGCGTGGCGGCGGCACGCCGGCACCGCGGGCGCTGCGGCGGGCGGCGGTGCTGTGCCTGGCGCTGGTCTGCGCCGCCGTGGTTTCGGGCGGTTTCGTCGCCGGCACCGACGCCGGCTTCGCCTACAACACCTTCCCGCTCATGGCCGGCCGGTGGATACCGGAGGAGTATGCACGCATGGAACCCTTCTGGCGCAACCTGTTCGAGAACATCGCCGCGGTGCAGTTCAACCACCGCGTGCTGACGCTGTCCGCATCGCTGTGCGCCATCGCGTTGTGGTGGCACGCAAGGCGCACGCTGGCGGGGCGCGCGCGGCTGGCCCTGCATGCCCTGGGCGCGGCGGCGCTGCTGCAGCCCGCCCTGGGCATCGCGACCCTGCTCCTGGCGGTACCGGTGCCACTCGCGGCGGCGCACCAGGCCGGGGGACTGGTGCTGTTCAGCGTGGCGCTGTGGCTGGTGCATGCGCTCGGCGGCGCGCCCGGGGCACCGGCCGGCGGCGCGCGCGCGTGAGCGCGATGCCCGGCGCGCAGGCGCTGCCGCCGCAGGCCGTGTCGGTGGACGTGCTGCGCGAGAAATACACTCGCGGCGCGGAGCGCAGCGTCGACGAGGTGCGGGCGCGCGTGGCGCGGGCGGCGGCCTCGGTGGAAACCGATCCCGGTCGCTGGGAGAGCGTGTTCCTGGAGGCGCAGCGCGCGGGCTTCATCCCCGCGGGACGGATCGCCTCGGCCGCCGGCACGGATCTGGCGGCGACGCTGATCAACTGCTTCGTGCAGCCCATCGGCGACTCGATCGCCGAGCCGGCCGAGGGCCGGCCGGGCATCTACACCGCGCTCGCGCAGGCTGCCGAGACCATGCGCCGCGGCGGCGGGGTCGGATACGACTTCTCGGCGATCCGCCCGGCGGGTGCGCTGGTGCACGGCACCGGATCGCGCGCCAGCGGCCCGGTGTCCTACATGCGCGTGTTCGACCGCTCGTGCGAGACGGTGGAGTCGGCCGGCGCACGGCGCGGCGCGCAGATGGGCGTGCTGCGCTGCGATCATCCGGACATCCTCGCGTTCGTCCATGCCAAGGACCACCCCGGCGAACTGACCAACTTCAACATCAGCGTGGCCATCACCGAGGAGTTCATGCGCGCGGTCGGGGACGACGCCGATTTCGACCTGGTGCATCGCGCCGAGCCCGCCCGGCCCGGGGATGCGCGCCGGCGCGCCGACGGCGCCTTCGTCTACCGCACGGTGCGCGCGCGCGCGTTGTGGGACGAGATCATGCGCAGCACCTACGATCACGCCGAGCCGGGTGTGATCTTCATCGATCGGGTCAATGCGCAGAACAATCTCTGGTACGCCGAGCGCATCGAGGCCTGCAATCCCTGCGGCGAGCAGCCTCTGCCGGCGTGGGGCTGCTGCTGCCTGGGCTCGATCGATCTGACCCGTTTCGTCCTCGACCCGTTCGCGGCCGGTGCGCGCTTCGACGAGCAGGCGTTCGCACGCCTGGTGCCGGTCGCGGTGCGCATGCTCGACGACGTCCTGGATCTCAGCGTCTGGCCGCTGCCCGAGCAGCGGGCCGAGGCGCGGGCCAAGCGCAGGATCGGGCTGGGTTTCACCGGCCTGGGCGACACGCTGGTGATGCTGGGGCTGCGCTACGACGCGCCGGCCGCGTGCGCGGCCGCGGCGGGCATCGCGCGCCTGCTGCGCGACTGCGCGTACCGGGCGTCGATCGAACTCGCCCGCGAACGCGGCGCATTCGCGCGCTTCGCGCCCGAATACCTGGATGGCGCATTCGTGCGCCGCCTGCCCGACGATATCCGCGCCGGGATCCGCGCCCACGGCATCCGCAACAGCCACCTGCTGTCGATTGCGCCGACCGGGACCATCTCCCTGGCCTTCGCCGACAATGCCTCCAACGGCATCGAGCCGCCGTATGCGTGGAGCTATTGGCGCGTCAAGCGCGGCGAGCAGGGCCAGGTGCGCTATCAGGTCGAGGATCACGCGTTCCGGCGCTGGAAGGCGCAAGGCGGCGATCCGCAGCACCTTCCCGCGGCGTTCGTCACCGCCCTGGAACTGCCGGCCGCCGCCCACGTGGCGATGCTGGAGGCGGTGCAACCGTATGTCGACAGCGCGATTTCCAAGACCGTCAACATACCGGCGGACTACCCGTTCGAGGACTTCGCCGGCCTGTACCTGCAGGCCTGGCGCGCCGGCCTCAAGGGCCTGTCGACGTTCCGTCCCAATGCAATCACCGGCGCGGTGCTGTCCACGCAGGCGCCGCAGGCGCAGGTGCAGCCGCGCGACTTCGACGAAACCGACCCGGATCGACGCCTGCGCCTGGAGCGCGTTCCGCGCCCCGCGCTGGCCTCGCTGCGCTGGCCAGGGCGCCCGTTGCTGCCGAACGGCAACCCGGGCTGGACCTACATGGTCGAGCCCCCCGGCGGCGGGCAGTTCGCGCTCTTCGTCGGCCACGTCGGCGAGTCCGAACCGTACCCCTTCGAGATCTGGGTCAACGGTGCCGAGCAGCCGCGCGGCCTGGGGGCGATCGCCAAGACGCTGTCGATGGACATGCGCGCGGACGATCGCGGCTGGCTGCGCGCCAAGCTTGAGGTGATGACATCCATCGGCGGCGATCCATTCGAACTGCCGATGCCCCCGCGCGGCGATCCGGTACCGGTCCCGGGCGCGGTCGCGGCCCTCGCGCTGCTGGTACGGCATCGCCTGACCGAACTCGGCGCCTTCGCGCATGCCGGCCCCTCGCCGATGCTGGATGCGTTGTTGACGGTGAAGGAACCCAAGACCGGCACGGACGGGACGATGTCCTGGACGGTGGACGTCGCCAACCCGGCGACCGGCGACGAGTTCTCGCTCGGGCTCAAGGAGCTGGTCATGCCTTCGGGCGAACGCCGGCCGTACGCCCTCTGGGTGTCAGGCACCTATCCGCGCGCGCTCGATGGCCTGTGCGCCATCCTGTCGATGGACATGCGCGTGATCGACCCTGCCTGGATCGGGACCAAGCTGCGCAAGCTGCTGAACTACCCCGAGCCGATGGGCGACTTCATCGCCTGGATCCCGGGCGCCCGGCGCCAGCGACTGTGGCCGTCCACGGTCGCCTACCTCGCACGCCTGGTGATCCACCGCTACGCGATGCTCGGCATCCTGGATGAAGGCGGCCTGCCTTGCGCGCCGATGGGGGTGCTGGATTTGCCGCGCCAGGCCGATACCCCGGGGCTGATGCCGGGCCGGCCGTGCCGCTCCTGCGGCGCATCCGCCCTCATACGCAAGGACGGCTGCGATTTCTGTACCGCCTGCGGGGAACTCGGCGCCTGCGGCTGATGTGCCGCCCGCGGTCCGCCATGACACCGCGCCGGCGATGCAGGCATACTGCGGCGCCCCAGAGCCCCAATCCGGAGCCGCGCACGCATGTACGACAAGAAAATCCTCAGTCTCGACGATGCCAAGCGTATCGCCGCGGGCGCGGAAGCCGAGGCACGCCGCAACGGCTGGAACGTCGTCATCGCCATCGTCGATGACGCCGGGCACCTGATGTTCCTGCAGCGGGAGAAGGTTCAGCTCGGCAGCATCGAGGTCGCCATCACCAAGGCGCGCGCGGCGGTGATGTTCCGCCGCCCGACCAAGATCTGGGAGGATACCGTCGCCAGCGGTCGCTACGGCTACCTGGCGATGCCCGGAATGCTGCCGGTGGAGGGCGGCGTACCGCTGGTGTACGAGGGCGACATCGTCGGCGCCATCGGCGTGAGCGGGGTGAAGTCGCACGAGGACGGCCAGATCGCCGCCGCCGGGGCTGCCGCCCTGTAGAACGGCCGGCGCCGGCTCAGTGCACGGCGCGCGGCCGGGCAAGTGCGCCGCGATCGACGGACTGCACCCGTAGCGTGCGGGTGGTGTTCGATCGCACCACCGTCAACGGGACTTCCGTTCCGGCCTCGCCCGAATCCCAGATCTGACGGAACAACTGCGCCAGCGTGCGCACCGGGGCGTCGCCGACGGCGGTGACGATGTCCCCGGGCTCCACCCCGGCCTGGGCCGCCGGACCGTCGACGTACAGGCCGGACACCGCCAGGCAGCCGTTGACCTCCTGGACGAAGAATCCCAGCCAGGGGCGCGTACGGCGCCTGCGTATCCCGTCCCCGGTGCATTCGGCCAGCACGAGGCCGAGCAGATCGATCGGTACGAACATGTTGCTGCCGGCGGCGCGCGTTTCGCGTTGCTGCACCAGCAGCGAGCCGATCCCGTAAAGCCGGCCGTCGCTGCCGAACAGGCCGGCACCGCCCCAGTTCGGGTGTGCCGGCGCGGTGAAAATCGCCTCGTCGAGCACGTACTCCCAGTAGCCGGCGAACTCCTTCTTGGCAATCACGGCGGCATTCATGCTGGCATTGCGGCCGCTCCCGGCGCTCACCACGACCGGCTCGCCGACGGCCAGCTCGGTGCTCGCTCCGAGCTGCACGGATTCGACGTTCAGCGGTGCCAGCGGACGGAGCAGCGCGAGGCCGGTGTCGTAGTCGTTCGCGAGTACCCAGGCCGGAACCGTGCGGCCGTGCGCACCGAGCCAGACGTCATTGGCATCGGCGACGAGGTAGCCCACGGTGGCGATGAGACCGCCGTCGATGGCGACGCCGCTGCCGCGGCGCTCGGTGCCGAGCACCTGGGCGGTCAGCGCCTGTTCGGGGATCCGTGCGGCGATGGAAACCATGGCTGCCGGCGCCGGGCCGACCGGCCTGCCGGCACCATGGACCCGCCCGCCCGCATCGCGCGTCGCCATCGGCGCATGATAGCGCAACGTGGGCCCCGCCCCGCCACGGCCGGGCGAAGTGGGTATTCCGATGGGTCCAACCGGGGTCCTGCGGCGGAGCGTTGCACCCCGCCGCAGGACCCGGCGAACGGCCCGTGCCTTTTCAGCGCGGCTCGTTCAGGCGGAAATAGCGCACGGCGTTGTCGCAGATGATCCTGCGCTTTTCGTCGGCGGGAATGTCCTTGAACTCGCGCTCGATCAGCGCCCGCGAATTGGGCCAGTCGGTGACCACGTGCGGGAAGTCCGTGGACCACTGGATGTTGTCCACGCCGATCATGTCGCGCAGGGCCAGGCCGACCTTGTCGATCCACATGCCCCAGGAGAAATGCTTGCGGATGTAGTAGCTGGGTTCGTGCTTGAGGTCGATGTTCGCCCAGTAGCGGTGGCGCTGGTATTCGTCGTCCGAGCGTTCGATGAAGTGCGGCACCCAGCCGATGGCGATTTCGGCGAAGAACATGCGCAGATCCGGGAACCGATCGAACACGCCGGCGGTAATCATCTGCATCGGCGTGTAGGCCAGCGGCAGGCCCTTGGTCAGCATCGCGTTGATGGGCGCGAAGTTGGTGAGGCCGGGTACGTCAGGCACCATCTTGTCGGCCGCCTGCTGCTGGCCGAACGAGATGTGCGAGGTGAGCGGCATCTTCAGTTCCAGCGCCAGCGCCCAGAACTTGTCGTCCGAGGGGTCCGGTGCGCCGGAACCGTTGGGCCACTGGTGCAGCACCACGCCGCGAATGCCCGGCAGCGAGGCGGCGTGGCGCAGTTCGGCGATCGCGTCGTCGATGGTGGTGGTCGGCAGGATCGCGCCACCCAGCAGGCGATCCGGATCGGCCTTGCAGAAGTCCGACAACCATTCGTTGTAGCCGTGTGCCAGCGCGCAGTAGGCCTCGCGCGGGATGGCCGCGGAGTCGAGCGTGCGCTGGCCGGACACCGCCGGGAACAGGAACTCGGCGTCCATCCCGTCCTGGTCCATCTCCTTCAGGCGCTGCGCGGAATCGCCGGCGCCGACCAGCCCCTCGCTGTAGGAGATGCCGGTGTACTTCAGGTTCTTCCAGCCGCGCCCGGCGGAGAAATTCAGGCCGAGCGGCACCGGGACGTTCTTGCCGGGCATCAGCCATGCGTCGCCGCCATTGTCGAGCTTGACCACCTGCGGGGTGAACTGGTGGTACTCCTTGGCGACATAGGGCCGCCACATGTCGGGCGACACTTCCAGATGTGAATCCGTCGAGACGATCTCGTACTTGCGCATGGCCGGTCCGCTCCATTTTTCGTGACGCGCGAATGCTACTCACACGTGCGCACCGGGCGCAATACGCGCGCGGCGGATGCCGCGCTGCGGCTACCGTACCGTGCTCCGGGCATCCAGGCCACGATCGCGATCCGTACGCATGGCCGCATTCCGGACGCTTTTCGTCGCGCCGGCGAACAGGCACCATGCGCGCCAGCCAATTCAGGGAGCCGTCGATGAACGCGTACGCTGTGCAGCCTGCAACCGGCCGGGAACGCGCCCAATCCGCGCCAGGGCCTGTGGCATGAGCGCGATCCCGGAAGGCTTCGAAGCCATGCCTCCGTTCGGCCCGTTCCACGAACTGGTCGGGCCGATCTACGCCCGGCGCACCCAGGCCGGCTGGATCGTCGGTTTTCCCGTTCAGGAAAAGCATCGCAACCGCGGCACCGCGCTGCACGGCGGCATGCTCTGCATGCTGGCCGACACCGCCTTCACCTGGGCCTCGCACTATTCGCGCGAGCCGCCGATCCGCTGCGTCACCACCAGCCTGGCGGTGAACTTCGTCGGCCGTGCCGCGCCCGGGGACTGGGTGGAGGCCCATGTGGACGTGGTCCGGTCCGGGCGTACGGCGGTCTTCATGAATCTCATGATCTGGTGCCGCGGCGAGCGCATCGCGCAGGCCACGGCCCAGTTCCAGGTCGTCGGCCAGGCCGATGGCTGAGGATCAGGTACGCGGGATCTGCTGCGTGAGGCAGTGGACCGTGCCCAGTCCCCAGACCAGGTCGAGGCAATCCACCGGGATCACGCGCCGGTCCGGGAAGCAGTGCTGCAGCACCGCGGCGGCATCGCGGTCCTGCGGATCGCCGAACACCGGCAGCAGCACCGCGCCGTTGGCGATGTAGAAGTTCGCGTAGCTGGCCGGCAGGCGCCGGCCGTCCTGGTAGTGGGCCGACGGCATCGGCAGTTCGACGACTTCCAGCGATTCGCCGTCGGCGGTGGTCATCGCCGCGAGCCGCTCGCGGTTGGCGCGCAGCGGCGCGAAGTTGACGTCGTCCGGTGCGGATTCCACTGCGGTGACCACCGTGCGCCGGCCGACGAAACGGGTGAGATCGTCGACGTGGCCGTCGGTGTCGTCGCCCTCGATTCCATCACCCAGCCACAGCACGCGGCGCACGGCGAACAGCGCCGCCAGTCGCGCCTCGATGTCGGCGCGCGACAATAGCGGGTTGCGGTTCGGATTCAGCAGGCACTGCTCGGTGGTGAGCAGGGTGCCGGCGCCGTTGACGTCGATCGAACCGCCCTCCAGCACCATTGCGCCGCGGTAGCGTGGCACCCCCAGCCATTGGGCCATGCGCGCGGGGATGAGGTTGTCCAGATCGAACGGCGGATACTTGCCACCCCAGGCGTTGTAGTCGCAGTCCACCGCAGCCAGCGGCTCGGCACCGGGGCGCACCACGAAGATGGCGCCGTGATCCCGGCACCATGCGTCGTTGGTGGGGAAGCGATGGAAGATTACGCCGGTGTCGACACCGCGTGCCCGCAGCAACGCGGCGACGTGGCGCTCGTGGCCCTCGTCCAGCACGTTGACGTGCAGGGTCTCGCAGGCGGCGAGCGCGGCGGCAAGCGCGGCCATGGCCGGCTCGACGGGCTCGAACTTCCCGGGCCAGGTGTCGCGGTTGTGAGGCCAGGAGATCCAGGTGCCGGCGTGCGGTTCCCATTCCGCCGGCATGCGATAGCCGGCCCGCGCCGGCTCGTCCGAAAGGGGCAGGGTCATGATCGCGGATTATACCGGCGTCATCGGTCCGATCCGGCACCGGCGCGCAGGCATCGAATCCGGCATCGGTTCACGTTCCGCGCCGAAGATCGCCCGCCACGCGCAGCGCGAACGCCGCGAGCGCAATCACGGCCCCGATCAGCACCGCCCAGAGCAGGTAGCTGCGCCAGGGGACTTCGCGCACCGGTTCCAGGCGAGTCGCGCCTCCCAGGTCGCGCAGCAGTCCCACGCGCGCGGTGGCGATCGCCGCGCCGCGTTGCTGCGGATCGAGCGCCCGGATCAGGGCGTCGAGGGACTCGGCGGCGGGGCCGATGCGCGGGTTGCCGAAGGCCAGCAGGTAGGGGCCGCTGCCGTGCGCGAGGAAGGTGAGTTCGTGCGCCTGCCAGCCCAGTTTCAAACGCGGCAGCCGATCCGGGCGCCACCTGCCTTCGCGGCGGACGCGTGCCGACCACCAGCGGTCGTCGACGGCCGCGATCGGCACCGGCGCGCCCTGCAGCGCCGTGCCGCCGGCGCGCAGGTTGTAGAACAGCGCGGTGGCCGCCGTGCGCCAGGGTTGCCCGGGTGTCGGCCGCGAAGCGACCTCGACCCGTGCGGCATCGTTGGGATCCGCGAATTCCAGATCGATTCCTGTTACCGGAAAGCGGCCGCCGGCGTCGTACTCGATCAGGTCCTCGGCCGCGGCCGCGGGCCTGCCGCGCAGTGTCATCCACGTCAAAGGTGCCGGCGCCGCACCGGCCCGGATATCGGCCAGCACCGAGGACAGGGTGACCGGCGCCGGGCCCTCGGTCCAGCCGATCCGCAGGTAGCGATGACGCCCGCCCGGCAGGACGATGACGTTCTGGATCAGCGTGTGCGCACCGTGCTGGAGCCGGGCGATCGTCGCCGCCGGTACGATCTCGCTCCAGTTCGACAGATCCTCGGATGCCTCCACGCGCAGGCGGGCGATGAAATGGCTGCCGTCCGCGCTCCACCCCAGGGTGAGAGCGGATATCGGCGCATGGATCGCCGAGGCATCGACGAGGTAGGCATCGACCGCATCGTTCACGACTCGGTCGCGGTGCACCTGGACGACCGCGCCGGCGGCGTCGACTTCGATGCGCAGGCCGGTGGGCGCGGACTCGCCGCCGGCAGGTGATGCGATCGGAAAGAACGGCAGGGAAGCGGCCGCCACCCCGGCGTCACCCGGGGTCGGGGCCGCGATCGAATACGGTACCGGCGTCCCGTGCGCGTCGAACACACGCAGATCGCCCAGCTGCGGCTGGCGCGTGGCCCGGTACACCGGCTCGGGCAGGGCCAGGCGATAGATGCCGGCGCCGCCAGGCGTGCCCAGTTCGATACCGAAGGCGAAGTCCTCCGGCGCAGGGGCCGCGGCGCAGGTGACCGATGCGGCGAGCAGTACGGGCAGGGCGGCCAGCTTCATGCTGCGTCCGTCCGGATGCGGGGCGGCGCCGGCGCGAAGTAGCCGATGACGAGGATCAGCACGCCGGTGGCGAGGAAGGAAACGATGCGGGCCACCGTGCCGATGCTGCCCAGGTCGACAGCGAACAGTTTCGCCACCAGCAGCCCGAGCAGCGCGGCGCCCCAGATCCAGGGGCGTCGTGCGCCGAGCCGGCTGCCTGCCGTCATCACGGTCAGTGCCAGCACTGCCCAGAGGATCGATACGCCGGCGTGGAATGCCGCCGAGTGCCACAGCGCCGTACCGGACCACGCGACGCCGAGATGGAAATGCACGATACGGCCAACCATCGCGTTGGCGGCGGCGAATGCAACCAGCGCCACGGCCGCCGGCAGATGGGCGAACATCGCCGGTCCACGCGCCCGCGGCCACCACCGCGCGCAGGCCAGCAGCGCCAGCAATTGGGCAATCTCCACCGGGTTGGCGATTGGAACGTAGGCCAGCGGCGCCGCGTGACCGTCCTGTGCGCACGCCCAGAGCGACCAGACCAATATGCAGGCGATCGGCAGCGCGGGTACCTGCGCCGTGTAGAGCTCGTCGAACCGGCGCACCGGCCACGGCAACCGCCCGCCGAGGCGGCGTAGTGCGAGCAACCCGAGCGACGGGACCATGGCCCACATGATCGCGCTCCAGGCCGCCGACTCGGGCACGGCGAGCGCCGCAGCCGCGCTTGCGGCCCAGCTTGCCAGGAACAGGGCGAGCCACGCGGTGCCGGCGTGCCAGGCACGCACCAGCGCGAGCGGCCAGACGTGCTCGAAGCGCCAGAGCAGCACGTACTGCACCAGCACTGCCGCCGGCCAGGCCAGCCAGCCGCCGGCGGCAAATGGAGCGGTCGGCCCGCGGTCCGCGAAGGCTGCCAGCGCGAGCAGTGCCAGGGCGGGCAGCCACGCCGCGGTCGCGTGCATGAGCGCCCGCCAGTGCCGGCGCTGCGCAACCTGCGCCATCGCCAGGGCGCTTACGGCGAGCGCCACGCAGGCCAGCGGGTACCTGGCGAGCGGATTCGCGCAACGATCGATCTCATGCAACAGGGCGCCGCACCACCACGCCAGCCCCCAGATCAGCAGCAGCCATTCGATGGCTGCTTCCCAGTCGCGGCGAACGGATGCGGCGCGGTCGAATTGCCAGGCGGAAACGATGCCGGCCAGGGCAACGACCGCCGCGCCGGCGAAGGTGGCGTTCGCAATCGGCGCGCCGGCTGCCGGCGCGGCCATGAGGGCGAATGCCATGCCCGAGGCGAGCTGCAGCGCGGCGCCGAAGCAGCGCGCCGACAGCCGCCGCTGGCGGACGCCCACCCAGACCAGGCCCGCGCCTTCCAGGGCCCAGGTCGCGGCGGTCCAGTGGCCGTCGAGGGTGAGGGGCACGGCAATCGTGGCGAACACGACGCCCAGGGCGAGAAACGCCTCGGCAAGCATCTTCATGGCCGGATCGCGCGGCCATAGCGAACGCGCCAGCGCGAGGTACAGGCCGCTGAGCACCACCGCGGACCAGGCTCGGCCGAATTCGAAATCGCGCACCAGGGCCGATTGCAGCATGAATGAAATCGCCGGCAAACCGAACACCAGCGAGGCGTCGACGAAGCCGCGTAGCGCCGGTACCTGTCGATGCGCGTACAGCACCGGCACGGCGAGGTAGATGAGGAAGAACGCCGCCAGGAACGGCTCCGTGGTACCGAAGTGCGCCGGCTGGTAGTAGCGCAGTCCCCAGGTTGTACC
Organism: Gammaproteobacteria bacterium; assembly: GCA_050183625.1. Classification (GTDB taxonomy): domain Bacteria; phylum Pseudomonadota; class Gammaproteobacteria; order JADZEE01; family JADZEE01; genus JBFXBD01. The sequence continues at coordinate 12,186 of JBFXBD010000081.1, read as the reverse complement.
GATGACGAAGGTGAAGACGAATCCGAGCCAGTTCAGGATGCGCCAGGATCGATACCAGGCGATGCCCAGCACGCCGGCGTTCAGCGCCAGGTAGTAGCTGAACAGGGCCACGTGGCTGCCCTGTCCGGTCGAAGCCAGGATCGGCGCCAGGAAACCGCCGGAGGTCCCGAGCACGGCGAGCGCACGCGCGTTCTGCATCACGGCCAGGCAGCCGGACAACGCCACCAGCATCGCCAGGAGTGCGAACGCCAGCGCAGCGGGGACCAGGTGGTACAGCCGAAGGGCTGCGAATACCGTCAGGTACAGGACGCCGACTGCACCTCCCTGCAGCGCCTGGGCGTAGCCGGGCCGCGCCCGGCGCAACCGCCAGCCGACCCCGAGCAGCGCGAGGGCGCCGGCGGCGACGGCGGCCAGACGCAGTTCGATCGGGAAGCGAACGTGCTCGGCGGCATATCTCAGCAGGAAGGAGACGCCGAAGAAGACGATGACGATGCCGACCTTCGCCACCACGTTGCCGGTGGTGAAGAACGCGATCAACCGCCGCGCTGCGCCGTCGAGCATACCGGGGGGGGCGGCCGGCGCCGGCTCGATGGTCCGGCCGGCCGGCGGCTCGAGCCAGGGATCGGGCGTGGTCGCCTCCGCAATGGCGAAACCGGGCTCGCCGGTCTTGCCGGCGGGCAGGGGCTCGGCGGCGGTGACGTCCTGCGCGCGGTCATCCGCGGAGGCGGTCGGGACCGACACTTGCCCGGCAGGCGTGGGTACCGGGGCAGCTTCGGGCGCATGGCGCGGCAGCCCGTTCAGGATCGATTCCAGGTCCGCGATCCGCGTACCCATCCGCAGGACCTGTGCGTGCAGCAGGCCGATGGCCAGGCCGAGGACGGCGCCGCCCCATTCCAGGAACAGCCCTCCCAGGATCGCACCCGCCAGTCCCAGAAAGAGGTTCATGCGCCGCGCCTGCGGCGGCGCGTGCCTGCAATGGTCGCCAGTGTCGGTGTCATCGTGGGGGGCCTGGGCGCGTGCACGCCCGCGCGGCGGGCGTGCGCTTAGAATAACCGGTTCCCGGCACCGTGCGGGTGTCGGCACACCTTCCCTGAAACACAATCCAGGAGAGACGCAGCCCATGCCCGGAACCGAGTTCGACCGTCTGGCGCGCAAGAGCGCCGCGATGCTGGAACTGCAGGATGAGATGAACCGTCGGGTCGACGAGGACTGGATACGGCGCGACCGCGCCTGGTACCGGGCGATCTGGATCGAGTGCGCCGAACTGATGGATCACTACGGCGGCTGGAAGTGGTGGAAGCACTCCGGGCCCACGGACGTCGGGCAGGTGTTGCTGGAGATTGTCGATATCTGGCACTTCGGCCTGAGTGCCCGCATCCGTCCCGACCAGTCCTTCGCCGAGACCGGCCGGCAAATCGCCGCGGAGTGGCTGGCACCGGTGCCGAGCAGGGGATTCCTGATCGACGTCGAGGCCATGGCGGCGGCCGCGGTGGCGGAACGCCGGTTTGCCGTACCGGTGGTCCCAATCTTGCTTGAGCAGATTGGGCTTGATTTCGACGACCTGTATCGTTCCTACGTCGGCAAGAACGTGCTCAACGTGTTCCGCCAGGACCGCGGTTACCGCAGCGGCGAATACCGCAAGCAGTGGTCCGGACGTGAAGACAACGTCCATCTGGCCGAAATCGTCGATGTGCTCGATGCGGACGATCCCGACTACCGGGGTCGCCTCTACGGTGAACTCGAACGGCGCTATCGGCTGGACGAGAACCCCGGCGCGGGTTGACCGGCTCACGATGTGAACGTCACGCATTAAGTGTTCGACAGATCTTTTTGATTAATAAAAAATAATGATTTACTATTCGAGAAGATTATGAGGTCCAGGGCCATGCAGGAAAGCGCAAACGCGAGCAACCGTCGGCGGATCCGCCACACGGTGAGCATCGACGCGCGCGTCTCCGGGCCTTCCATGCCGCCCACCCGATGCCTGATCCGCGATTTTTCCCGGGCGGGCATGTTCCTGACGATCGAAGAACTCGGCGCCGAGGTCATCCTCGAGGAACTCGAGATCGGCAGCGACGTGGAAATCGTGTTCTCGCCCAGGATCGGTGGCCTCACGCGCCGTGCCGAGGTGACCGGCCGCGTGGTTCGCAAGCAGGGCAACGGATTCGGCGCGCAACTGGTCGGTGTGGATGACGACGTATTCGAACTGATGCGCGCCCTGGCGGCGAATGCCATCAGCGATCGCCAGCAGCGCGTTCCCGCGGCCACGGTGCGCGCGCCCGAACAGATTGGCAGCGAGACCATTCTGCGCGAGGGGCGGGCCATCGTCGCCCGGCACATGCGCGCGCTCGCCCCGGTGTTCGTCCGCGACACGATTGCGCACCTGTTCAAGACCGCCGCGGCGGCCTCGCACCCGGCCGAGCAACGGCGTGCCGACATGGCATTGCGCGACATCGAAGCCAATGCAGAGAAAATCGCCCTGCTGATTGAACGTCGCGTGGTTCATGGCTATGCCACCCTGGGCGGGCTGGACAGCACGCTGGAACTCTCGCCCCTGGCGGCGCCAGCGCAGGTCGGCGGTGCGCCGACGCTGGCCGAATCGGGCGACCTGGGTGAGATGCTTGCCATCGAACTCATCACCGAACGCGTCGAAGCCGAATTGAGGGCGCCCTGTTTCGAGATCGAGCAACGCCTGTCGCAACTGCTCGCCCGGCCAATCGATCGGGAAAACAATCCGCTGGCTTCCTACCGGATCTGCAGAACGTTCTGCGACACGGTATTCGAGTACGGCAGCGGCCCGCCGGTGCGTGCCGCCATGGCCGCCGCGCTGACCCGCACCTTCATCGCCGCGCTGCGTTCCCTGTACGAGGACCTGAATGCCGCGCTCAAGCGCTACGGCGTCGGCGCCGCGTTCAAGGAGCACGTCCGCATGCACAACAAGGAAAGCGACGAACTCTGAAACACCGCCGTGCCGGCGGTGCGGGTGCCGTTCAGAATTCCAGGTGCCGCGGCGTGCGCGGGAAGGGGATGACGTCTCGAATGTTGCCGACGCCGGTGACGAACATCAGGAAGCGCTCGAAACCCAGCCCGAATCCCGCGTGCGGGCAGCTCCCGTACCGACGGGTGTCCAGGTACCACCAGTAGTCCTGCGGGGCGAACCCCAGGTCCGTGATTCGGCGTTCGAGCCGATCCAGGCGCTCCTCGCGCTGACTGCCGCCGATCAGCTCGCCGACCCCGGGCACGAGCACGTCCATCGCCGCCACGGTTCGCCCGTCGTCGTTCTCGCGCATGTAGAACGCCTTGATGGCCTTGGGGTAGTCGTACAGGATGACCGGGCGGCCGAAGTGCTGCTCCGTCAGGAACCGCTCGTGTTCGGACTGCAGGTCCCGGCCCCAGGCAACCTCGTACTCGAAGCGCCGGCCGCTGCGCAGCAGGATGTCGACCGCTTCCGTGTAGGAGACGCGCTCGAAACGCTGCCCGCGCACGTTGTCCAGGCGCGCGGGAAGATCCTTGTCGACGAATTGCGCGAACAAGGCCAGATCGTCGCTGCATTCGTCCATCGCGGTGACGACCAGGTGCTTGATCAGCGCCTCGGCCACGTCCATGTCGTCGTCGAGATTGGCGAACGCCATCTCCGGTTCGACCATCCAGAATTCCGCCGCGTGACGGCTGGTGTTGGAGTTTTCGGAACGGAAGGTGGGGCCGAAGGTGTAGATGTCGCCCAGTGCGGTGCAGAAGGTCTCGCCCTCGAGCTGGCCGGATACGGTGAGCTTTGCCTGGCGGCCGAAGAAGTCATGGTCGAAGTCCACGGCGCCTGCGGCCGTGCGGGGCGGGTTCGCCAGGTCCAGCGTGGTCACCTGGAACATCTCTCCGGCGCCTTCGCAATCCGAACCGGTCAGGATCGGGGTGTGGACGTAGAAGAAGCCGCGATCCTGGAAGAAGCGGTGAATCGCATAGGCCAGCCGGGATCGCAGCCGGAACATGGCGCCGTACTTGTTCGTGCGCGGGCGCAGGTGGGCAATCCCGCGCAGGAATTCGTCGCCATGGCGCTTCTTCTGCAGCGGATAGTCGGCCGCCGCCGTGCCCAGCAGTTCAATATGCGCGGCGCGCAGTTCCCAGCGCTGGCCGGCCGCGGGGGAGGCGACCAGATCGCCCCGCACCGCGATCGCGGCACCCGTGCCGGCCTGGGGGACCACGGCGGCGTAGTCCGGCAGAGACGCATCGGCGATGACCTGCAGGTTGGCGCGGCAGGAGCCGTCGTTCAGTTCGATGAACGAGAATTCCCGGGAGTCGCGCCGGGTGCGGACCCAGCCCTTGGCGAGGATGTCGGTGCGCGGCTGATCGGAGGCGAGCAGGGCGGCGATTCGTGTGCGCATGGCAGAAGGCGGACGGTGCCGCGCATCGGGCGGCGACCGGGCGATTCTAAATCAATCCGCCCGCGACGCAGCGCCGCCGGGCGGCGCGGCACGATGTCGGGCGCATACGCACGATGCAGGCTGGAATTGCCTGCATCGCACGGGCCGCGGCTGCAGCCTCAGCGGCGCCGCCGGCGCGCCAGCCAGGCCAGTGGCGCCCCGAGCAGCGCAAGCGCGCCCGGTACCGGAACGGCGGCATATTGCAGGTGGTCCACTTCCCAATCCGCGCTGTCGGGCATGCGGATTTCGACGCGGGCGATGCCGCCGGCGTAGATGACGCCGAAGAAGCGGTCCTCCGCGGTCGCATTCGCGGAGTCACCATTGGCGCTGCCGTTGCCGAGCAGTGCCGGGCCGACGATGCCGAGCGATCCGCCGCCGGCGTCGAAGGCCTCGAACAGCACGTCGCCGAGTCCGTTGCCCGATGAGCCGGACGCGGTGCCGACATCGGTCCAGACGATGCCCACATGGGTGGGCAGGCGGCCGATGACGATCGGATCGAAGCTGAATGCGAGCACGTTCGAGCCGGCGAGCAGCGAATGCCCCGCCGTGCCATTGCCGTCGACGTTGCCGTCGTCGCCGTCGACCGAATCGGTGAATCCGCCGGCGCCGACCACCAGGCCGGGCGAGGTGGTGGCGACACCGGACAGGTTGAGCAGGCCGTCCTCGAAATCCTCGATCGCCAGCGCACTGCCGAGCGTCGCAAATGGACTGTCCGCGGCCTGCAGGTAGGGTGTCGGGCCGATCAGCGTCGCCGCCGGCACGGCGGCCAGGGCGGCAGGTGTCCCGAGCACGAGTGTTGCGGCCAGCAACGGCAGGCTGCGCGACTTCATCTTCTCCCCCATGGCGGTTCCCTCCGGAAGTGGTTGGCAATCGAAAGCTAACCCGCCGTCATGCGCCCTTTCCAGTGCCGATCCGTGAAGCGTTCCGCAATGTCACGCGCACGGATCGATCGGTGGCTCGGATCGACGACCGGGCGCGCGGGTCGCAGCGCGCGGGATGGCCGCAGCCAGCCCGTGATCTGGATCAAGCCGCGGGCCTGCGTCGAAGGCAGCATGTCGTCCAAGGATGAGATTTCGATATTTCGGCAACATCAATCGCATGGAGGAATCATGAAAGCATCCAGATCCATCTTCAAAGTCGCCTGCGCCGCCACTGCGCTCACGGTCGCCGCCGGCGCTGCCGCGGCCGATTCCACAGCCGCTGCACTGGAGAAGCGCCTGCAGCAGATGGAGCAGGATATGGCGGCGCTGCGCGCCGAGATTGCCACGCTGAAGGCGGGCGAGCCGGCGCAGGTGCAGTCCCAGCAGCGCCTGGAGCAGCGCGTGGCCAGCGTCGAGGCCTCGGCCATGAAGCAGGTCGACGAACGCCTGGCGAAAGTCGAGGCCGCCCGTCCTCCGGCCGTGCCGGGCAATATGATTTTCTTCCGCGGCGGCCATACCGGGCTGTCCGAGGGGCGCGAGTTCGGGGCCTTCACGGACATCTACGGCCTGGGCACCGACAACGACAACGACAGCGGCTGGTACGTCGGCGCCGGGTTCGACTTCCTGCTCACCCGCGACGTCTGGGGCATGCTCCCCGGCACTTGGGCGCTGGCCGAGCTCGCGGTCGAATTCAGCAGCGTGGATTCAGAGGAAACGCCGCTGGTGGTACCCACCGCCGAGTGCGCGCTGGCCACCGGCAATGTCGGCGCGGCGCTGCCGAACTGCCTCATCACCGGCACCAACAACGTCACCCAGCTGACGGTCAGCGCGAGCCCGAAGATCAAGTTCATGGAAGGCAGTGCACTGCGACCCTGGATCATCCCGGTCGGCTTGGACTTCCGCGTCATCAGCCCGCCATCGGATTCCTCGGCGTACCTGGATGTCGGGGCGCAGTTCGCGGTGGGCGCGGACTACGAACTCATCCCGGGCATCAAGCTCGGCGCGGACTTCCGTTACCACATCGGCGCCGGCCTGACCAACCCGGACTACAGTGCGGCGACGATGGCGGCGATCCGCGGCCTGGGCCTGCAGGTCAACGAGCCCGACAACGACTACTGGACGGTCGGCGCTTACCTCGGCATCGGCTTCTGAGTGCCTGCCTCGCCTCGCTCCGCGCAAGGCGGGCGCGGCGAGGCAGGGCGAGGTCGGCGGCGGGCCGCGGTATCGGGCCCGCCGCTTCCTTTTTTGGACCCGCCCGGAGTGTGTCGAGCCGCCCCGCGCATCAGCGCGCGTTCACGCGCGAGAGCAACAGGCCGCCGGCGATGAACAGCACCAGCAGGGACAGCACGGACAGGCGCGAACTGCCGCTGGCGAGCGCGACCCAGCCCATCAACGTCGGGCCGATGATCGCGGCGAACTTGCCGAAGAAATTGTAGAAGGCGAAGAACTCGGCGGCTGCGTCGGCGGGGATCAGGCGCGCGTACAGCGACCGCGACAACGATTGCACGCCGCCCTGCACCAGGCCGATGACGGCCGCCAGGGCGTAGAACTCCCAGCGTTCCCGCAGGGTATAGGCCCAGAGGGTGATGCCTGCGTAGACGCACAGGCCGCACTGGATCATGCGCCGGGCGCCGAACCGGTCCGCGAGCCGTCCGAAGGCGACCGCGGCGGGAAAGCCGACGAACTGCGTCAGCAGCAGCGCGGCGATCAGATCGCCGGCCTGGAAGCCCAGCGCCAGCCCGTAGTCCACCGCCATGCGCACGACGGTGTCGACGCCGTCGATGTAGAGCCAGTACGCAGCCAGAAACAGCATCAACTGCCGATATCCGCGCGCCGCGCGCGCCGTGGCCGCGAGCTGGCGGATTGCAGCGCGCGCCGCCTGCATCCACCCCGGTGCGTGCGCGGCGCGGGGCTCGGGAACGGCGCGCAGCAGCGGCACGGTGAACACCAGCCACCACGTCGCCACCGCCACGAAGCTCATCTCGACCGCCTGCTGCGCACTGTCCAGGCCGAACGCCTGCGGGTAGCGGGTCGCGGCGACGCACGCGGCGAAGATCACGCCGCCGCCGAGGTAACCCAGCGCGTAGCCCCAGGCCGAGACGCGATCGTAGCGATCCGGGGTGGTCACCGAGATCAGCAGGGCATCGTAGAACACGATTGCGCCGCCGAAACCAACGCCGCCGGCGACGTACAGCAGTGCCGCGTACTGCCATTGCCCCTGGCCGACCAGCGGCAGCGCGGCGCAGGCACCGGCGCCGAGCAGGGTGAACGCGGCGACGAAGCGCTTCTTGTATCCGCCCTGATCCGCCAAAGCTCCCAGCATGGGTGCCAGCAGCAGCACGACCAGGCTTGCGGCCGAAGTGGTCAGCCCCAGCAGGTAGGAGCTTTCGGTGGGGTCGGTGCCGGCACTCCACCACTCCTTGAAGTACACGGGGAAGAAGCCGGCCAGTACCGCGGTCGCGAAGGCGGAGTTGCCCCAGTCGTACAGCGCCCAGGCCAGGATCCGGCGGCGTTCGGCCGTGCTCGGCGGGGGCGACGGATCAATCGATGGGCTCAAGTGCGGCCTCGGCGGCGGGGCAGCCAAAGTATATGCGAACCGCGGCGCAGCCCACGGCGGATGTTTCCGCCGTGGGCTGCGCGGTGCATGATGATTGGCCGCGAAATGCCAGGAGCAGGACCGGCTTCATGACCGACGTACGGACGCTCAGTCTGGATGCCACCGGCACCTTGATGACGCTGGCGAGCCCGGTCGGCGAGGTCTATGCGGAGCACGCGCGCCGGTCCGGCGTGGACTTGGCACCGGCCGCGCTCGCAGCGGCGTTCCGGCGCGAGTTCCGGGCCATGCCGCCCATGGCGTTTCCCGGGCTGGCGGCGAGCGCGCTCGGCGACGCCGAGCGCGACTGGTGGCGCACCCTGGTCCTGCGCGTGGTGGGCGGCGCCCGGGTCATCGACCCGTTCGAGCCGTTCTTCGCACGCCTGTACGACGACCTCGGCGACCCCGGCCAATGGCGGCTGTATCCGGATGCGTTACCCGCGCTGCGGCGCCTGGCGGCGGCCTCGGTGCCGGTGGCCGTGGTATCGAACTTCGACTCGCGCCTGCGCGACATCCTGGATGGGCTCGGCGTTGCCGGCCTGCTGCGCTGCCTGGTGTTCTCGACCGCGACCGGGGCGGCGAAGCCGGACCCGGAAATCTTCCACGCTGCGCTCGCCGCCCTCGGCCTGCCGGCACGGTGCGTGCTTCACGCCGGGGACGACCCTTCGGCGGACTATGCCGGAGCGCGCGCTGCGGGCCTTCAGGCCCGGCTGGTGGTGCGCGATCCGGCGAGCGCGCGCCCGGCAGGCATCCGCTGCGTGGCCTCTCTTACGGACCTTTGCGCCGAACTGGGTTGCTGAGCGGGGTGCCCGCGTCAGTCGACGTCGTAGCCGAGATTCGGCGCCAGCCAGCGCTCGGCCTGCCGCAGGTCCATGCCCTTGCGCCGGGCGTAGTCGCGCGCCTGATCGGCGTCGATCTTGCCGACGGCGAAGTAGCGCGCCTGTGGGTGCGCGAAGTACCAGCCCGAGACCGAAGCGGCCGGCCACATGGCATAGCTCTCGGTGATGCGCATGCCCGCATTGCGCTCGACATCGAGCAGATCCCAGATGATCCGTTTCTCGGTGTGATCGGGGCAGGCCGGGTAGCCCGGCGCCGGGCGGATGCCGCGGTACCGCTCGTCGATCAGCGCTTCGTTGTCCAGGCGCTCGCTGCCGGCATAGCCCCAGAACTGCGTGCGCACGCGCTCGTGCAGGCGCTCGGCGAAGGCCTCGGCCAGGCGGTCGGCCAGCGCCTTGGCGAGGATGGCGTTGTAATCGTCGTGGTCGGCCTCGAACCGCGCCACGAGATCCTCCAGGCCGTGGCCGGCCGTGACGGCGAAGGCGCCGATGTAGTCCTGCACCCCCGATTCCTCCGGGGCCACGAAGTCCGCCAGCGCGAAATTGGGCTGGCCATCGGGCCTTTTCTGCTGCTGGCGCAGGCAGTGCGCCACGGCCAGCTCGCCGCGCCGGTGCTCATCGGCGAAGATGGCGATGTCGTCGTCGCCGACGGTGTTGGCCGGGAACAGGCCGAACACGGCGCGCGCACGCAGCAGGCGCCGGGCGACGATTTCGTCCAGGAGCCGGCGCCCATCCTCGTACAGCCGCCGCGCCTCGGCGCCGACGACCTCGTCGTCGAGAATGCGCGGGAACCGGCCCGCCAGTTCCCAGGCGACGAAGAACGGCGTCCAGTCGATGTAGCGCGCCAGTTCCTCCAGGGGGTAGTCGTCCAGGACCTGCACCCCGAGCCGTGCCGGCGCGACCGGTTCGACCCGGGACCAGTCGGTGGCGAAGCGGTTCGCGCGCGCCTCGGCGAGCGTCAGCCACGCGGTGCGCGACTGCTTGCCCGCATGACGTTCGCGCAGCACGGCGTATTCGGCGCGCACCGCGTCCACGAACTCCGCGCGCAGGGTCTGGCTCAGCAGGCTGGTGGCCACGGTGACCGCGCGCGAGGCGTCCTTCACGTGCACTACGGGGTGCGCGTAGGAGGGCTCGATCTTCACCGCCGTGTGCGCGCGCGAGGTGGTCGCCCCGCCGATGAGCAGCGGCACCTGGAACTGCCGGCGGGTCATCTCGCGGGCGACGTGCACCATCTCCTCCAGCGACGGGGTGATGAGCCCGGACAGGCCGACGAGATCCGCGCCGATTTCCTGCGCCGTATCCAGGATCTTCTCGGCCGGGACCATGACCCCGAGGTCCACGACCTCGAAGTTGTTGCATTGCAGGACCACGCCGACGATGTTCTTGCCGATGTCGTGCACGTCCCCGCGCACCGTGGCCATGACGATGCGGCCGTTGGACCGGCGCTGGTCTCCGGAGCGTGCCTTTTCGGCCTCGATGTACGGAATCAGGTGCGCGACCGCCTTCTTCATCACCCGCGCGCTCTTGACCACCTGCGGCAGGAACATCTTGCCGGCACCGAACAGATCGCCGACCACGTTCATGCCGTCCATCAACGGGCCCTCGATCACCTGCAGCGGGCGCTCGAACTGCTGGCGTGCCTGCTCGACGTCCTCGACGATGAAGTCGGCGATGCCCTTGACGAGCGCGTGCGTGAGCCGTTCGGCGACCGGCGCGCGGCGCCACTCGATCTCGTCGGCTTTTTCGCGCGCATCTGCCTGGAAGGTCTCGGCGAAGCTCACCAGCCGCTCGGTCGCGTCCGGGCGCCGGTTGAGCAGCACGTCCTCGATGCGATCGCGCAGTTCGCGCGGGATCTCGTCGTAGATGCCGAGCTGGCCGGCATTGACGATTGCCATGTCCAGGCCGGCCTGGATGGCGTGGTACAGGAAGGCGGCGTGCATCGCCTCGCGCACCGGATTGTTGCCGCGGAACGAGAACGACACGTTCGACAGCCCGCCGGAGACCAGCGCATGCGGAAGATGGTGCTTGATGAGCCGCGTCGCCTCGAAGAATGCCAGTGCGTACTCGTCGTGCGCCTCGATGCCCGTGGCGACGGTGAGGATGTTCGGGTCGAAGATGATGTCTTCGGCCGGAAAGCCGATTTCGCGCGTGAGCAGTTCGTATGAACGGCGACAGATGTCGAACTTGCGCTGAACGCTGTCGGCCTGGCCCCGCTCGTCGAAAGCCATCACGACCACCGCGGCGCCGAAGCGCCGCAGGCGGCGCGCCTGCTCCAGGAAGCGTGCCTCGCCTTCCTTCAGGCTGATCGAGTTCACCACGCCCTTGCCGGGCAGGCACTTCAGGCCGGCCTCGATCACCGACCACTTGGACGAGTCGATCATCACCGGCACCCGGGCGATGTCCGGCTCGGCGACCAGCAGGTTGAGGTAGTCGCGCATCAGCGCTTCGGAGTCCAGCAGCGCCTCGTCCATGTTCACGTCGATGATCTGCGCGCCGTTGGCGACCTGCTGGCGCGCGACCTCGACGGCGGCCTCCAGGTCGCCGTCCTTGATCAGGCGTTCGAACCGAGGCGAACCGGTGACGTTGGTGCGTTCGCCGACGTTCACGAACCCCGTCTCCGGGGTGATGTTCAGCGGCACCAGGCCCGACAGGCGGCACACGCGCGGCAGTTCCGGCGGCCGGCGCGGCGCCAGCCCGGCCACCGCGCGGGCGATCGCGCCGATGTGATCGGGTGTCGTGCCGCAGCAGCCGCCGACGATGTTGACGAAGCCGCTGCGGGCGAAGTCGGCGATGAAACCCGCGGTCTCGTCCGCGGTCTCGTCGTACTCGCCGAACGCGTTCGGCAGCCCCGCGTTCGGGTAGACGATGGTCCAGGTGTCGGCGACCCGCGCGAGATCCTCGATGAACGGACGGATCTGCCTGCCGCCCAAGGCGCAGTTCAGGCCCACGGCCAGCGGCCGTGCGTGACGCACCGAGTTCCAGAACGCCTCGACGTTCTGGCCGATGACGTTGCCGCCGCCCTGGTCGATCACCGTCCCGGAGATGACCAGGGGCAGTTCGATGCCGGCGGCGTCGAACTCCTCGAACGCGGCGAAAATCGCGGCCTTGGCGTTCAGCGGGTCGATGATGGTTTCCACCAGCAGGATGTCCGCGCCGCCGTCGATGAGGCCGCGGACCGCCTCGCGGTAATCGGCCACGAACCGGTCGAAATCGAAGGCGCGGAAGCCGGGGCGGTTGACGTCGCCGGAGGAGGAGCAGGTCTTGGTGGTCGGGCCGATGGCGCCGGCGACGTAGCGCGGCCGGGCGGGGTCGGCGGCCTCGATTTCGTCCGCCGCGCGGCGGGCGAGTTCGGCACCGGTGCGGTTCAACTCGTAGACCAATGCCTCGGTGGCGTAGTCAGCCTGCGAGATGGCGGTGGAGTT